>JBHEME010000015.1:0-58541 GCA_046262755.1 Gemmatimonadaceae bacterium
TCCACCGGACCAGGCGGCGATTCGGGCAATCCGCAACAACAGTCGCAGTACAATCCGCAGACGGGCGCCACAGTCGTTGGCAGCGGGGGCGCCGTGAGCGGCGGGGCCGCCGGGGGTGCCGGTGGCGGCGGACAGCAGCGTGATCCCAATCAGCAGCGACATCCGAGCGAACGAGACCACCGACACAACGGCCGTCGCGGACGCAATCAGCGCGGACGCGGCAGGCAGCGCCAGCAGCAGGGTGGAGGCGGCGGGGGAGGACCACGGGGCGATCAGGGCCCACGCGCCCCAATCGCGCCGGTGGTACCAGACGGCGAGACGACGGGGTGGTTCGATCCGCAGCGGGAAGGCGGGTTCGTACGACGCGCCGCCAACAGCTATCTCGCCGAGCCCGGCGACGCGTACGTGCCGACACAGATCATGCGTCAGTACATGCTGCGCCGTGGTGATCAGGTTCTGGCAACGACCGGACACGACCATCGCAATCGCGTCGTGGTTGTCGATGTACAGCAGATAAATGGCGGCGATCCCGCCGCTGCCGCGCGACGACCTGACTTCGGCTCGCTCATCGCGTCATACCCGGAACGCAAGCTGAAGCTGGAGACCGGACGTCCGGCCAAGGGTGGACCGGAGCTCACGAGACGGGCAATCGATCTCATCGCTCCCATCGGGTACGGACAGCGGGCACTAATCGTCGCGCCGGCACGCGCCGGAAAAACGATGCTCCTCCAGGCAATAGTAGAAGGCGTCGCGATCAACCATCCACAGGCCGTTCTGCTCGTTCTCCTCGTGGATGAACGACCCGAAGAAGTCAGCGAGATGATAACCTGGGGCTATGGCGAGGTTGTTGCTTCCAGCTTCGATATGCCGGCGGTCCGCCACACCGATGTGACGGAGATGGTGCTCGAGAGAGCGCGTCGATTGGTGGAGCTGGGGAAAGATGTTGTGATCGTGCTCGACTCCATCACGCGGATGGCCCGCGCCTATAATACGGTCGAGCGCGGTACCGGACGTACTCTCTCGGGCGGTCTCGATTCGTCGGCGATGGCCAAGCCAAAAGCATTCTTCGGGTCGGCGCGCTCCGTGGCGCCGGAACACGGAGGAGGCTCGCTGACTATAATCGCTACGGCGCTGGTGGAGACGGGTTCGCGCATGGACGACGTGATCTTCGAGGAGTTCAAGGGTACAGGCAACTGCGAGATCAAGCTCGATCGCTCGCTGTCGGAGAAGCGCATTTTCCCGGCTATCGACGTTTCTACCAGCGGAACGCGTCGCGAGGACAAGCTGTTCCGCCCCGACCAGCTGGAGCACGTCTACACTCTGAGACGCGGGCTCCAACAAATGCCATCGAGCTCGGCGATGGAATGGCTTATCAAGCGCATCGCGGCGACACCCAGCAACGACGCGCTGCTGGAAGGGCTATAAGGGACTAGCGCACCGGTGACGCGTTTCATCGTCGTCCTCGCTGGCGCGCTGCTATTCTCGCCGGGCGCACTCCAGTCGCAGGACGCACCGCCCCAAGCTGAGACTCATCCCGAGGTAGTGAACCTCACGCTGAAAGGGGTGCACGTCGTCAAACAGTCAGAGCTGCTCCAGAGCATCAGCACGACTTCGTCGCACTGCAACGGCTTCATCCTCATTCCGTTCTGCTGGATCAGCAAGGCGAAATACTTCTTCACCAAGAATTATCTGGATCACAAGGAGCTCCAGCGCGACGTACTGCGCGTGAGAGTTTTCTACTGGAAGCGCGGATACAGGGAGACATCTGTCGACACCGCGGTGGTGCCACGGGGACATAACAAGGTGGGCGTCACCTTCCTGATAAACGAAGGTCCGCCCATTCTCGTTTCCAACGTTACGGTCAACCAACCGACACCGACCCTTCTCTCCCAGCGAGAGATCAACCGCCGTCTTGCACTCGGCAAAGGTGGGCCACTCAATCTCATCCGACTCGACACGTCACGAGTGCTGCTGACGCAGAGCCTGTGGGACAAAGGCTACGCTGATGCGGAGGTCGACACGACCGTTGTTGTCGACGAGACCGCCCGCACTGCCGACGTGCAGCTCACTCTGGTCCCAAAGTACAAGACCACTATCGAGGACATCGTCATTACTGGTAACGACGACGTCAACGACCGGACGATCAGGAAATCGCTGACGCTTCACGTTGGTGACATCTTCAGGCGCTCAGAGATGCTGCGCAGCCAGCGCGCTCTCTACGAATCGAATCTTTTTCGACGTGCCGCTATCGAGCCGCGGCCACCCATTGATATTTCCACTCCCGACTCGGCGAAGGTGATCGTCGTCACCGTGCAGGAGGCCCCGCCGCGCGAGGCAAGGTTGAGCGCGGGGTTCAACACCATCGACTTCTTTCAGGTCGAGGGACGCTTCACCCACTACAACTTTACAGGCGGTGCGCGGCGGCTGGACGTTCAGGCGGCGGTGGGCAATCTTCTGGCATCGTCTCTCAACGGACGAGGAATCTTCCGCAACGCGTCGGTGCCGCAGACGAGCAGTCTCGCCCGCTATTTCGTTCCTACGTACAACGCCAGCATCGACTTGAGACAGCCATGGTTCGGCTCGCCGCACAACGAGCTGGCGCTGAGCCTCTTCACGCACCGTCGCAGCGCGCCCGGGATCTACGTCGATCGCGGTTACGGCACGAGCATAACTTTCACGCGTGACCTCACCGAGCGTGCTCCGGCCAGCTTGAACTACCGCTTCGAGATCAGCAAAGTCGATGCGGGGGATGTCTACTTCTGCATCAACTTCGGAGTGTGTGATCAGCCGACTCTCGAAGCGCTGCGAGGAAATCAGAAGCTCTCACCGCTCGCGCTGACGGCGAACATCGATCGCACCAACGACCCGTTTTCTCCGAACAGAGGGTTCCGCGCGAATGGCGCGCTCGAGCACGCGTCGACTTTCACAGGTTCGGATTTTCGGTACAATCGCGCCCTTGCTGATGGTGCTGCTTTTTATCAGGTGCGCACTCGCGGAGCGGTGGGGGCGCACGCACGAATTGGATGGGTGCGATCGCTGGGCAGCACGGCGCAGGCAGTAGGAATCAACGCCTCGGTTGGTAATGGAATTCTTCACCCCAGAAAGCGTTTTTACGCCGGCGGCTCGCATTCCGTGCGCGGCTTTGGCGAAAACCAGCTGGGACCGCGCGTGCTGACTGTTCCTATCGGCGTATTACAGACGCACGATAGCTTGAACGTCGCGTGCACCAGCGGCGTCGACGTAACGAGCTGCGATCCCAATGCCTTTAACCTCAAGGACCGCGATTTCGAGCCGCGCCCACTGGGTGGAAATTTCGTGGTGGAGGGCAGCCTCGAGGCACGCTTTCCGGTGTGGCGCGATCTCATTGGGGCGGTTTTCGTCGACGGCGGCATGGTCAGCCAGCGGACCAATCCAAGCCTTCCGCGCCGCAGGGCAGCCATAACACCCGGTTTCGGCGGCCGCTACCGCTCACCCGTAGGCCCCATTCGTGCCGATATAGGGTTTAATCCCGGCAGGACGGAATCCCTGCCGGTGGTAACCGAGAATATCGTGAATGGCCAGAAGACGCTCGTCACACTACAACAGCGCCGCAACTACTCCCCGGCTAGAGGCGGTAGCATCCTCAATCGGATGGTCCTTCACCTGTCCATCGGCGAAGCGTTCTAATGCGTAGGTGGTGGGTGCGCCTCCTCGCTGGTCTGGCGGTGGTGGCGCTGCTGCTGCTCGCTGCGGTGTACATCCTGAGCAACAGCAGCTGGGGCCGCGAACGCGTGCGGCGATACGTCGTGGGGCTGCTCCAGAAAAACAGCCACGGCATCATCCACATTGGGAGTGTTACCGGCAATCTGCTGCGCGGATTCACGCTGCACGATGTCGTGATCACCGACAGCGCCCGCGCGCCGTTCGTTAAGGCGGACGAGATCTGGGCCCGCTACAGTCTAAGCACCCTTCGCGGCAAGAAGATCGAGTTCTACGAGGTTCGCCTGGTGCGACCGATCATCGTGATCGACAAGCAGCCCGGAGGAAAATGGAATTACGATCGGATCTTCCCCCGCGATACGGTCACCCACGCGGGGGTGAAACGCACCGGTTGGGGAACGTGGATCCGCTTCAGCAATGTGACGATGCTCGATGGCGATCTTACCGTGCGCACTCCCTGGGCGCCTGATCCACATCTGAGCGCCGCCGAAGCCAATGACGCAGTCCGACGCGCATTCGGTCCCGAAGGCAGGCTCGCTCTCGTTCGCGTCGCCAACGGCTACCAGAAAATATCCGCGTTCCATCGCATCAACGGACTATTCCCACTCGTACGACTGGAAGATCCCGCCTACAAAACGAGACTGATCGACGTCGCCGCGCTCAAAACCATCGCGGAGCCGTTCCGGCCACCGGTAGCCGATGTGCGCGGACTCACGGGCACCTTCGAGTTCACCGGAGATTCACTGTGGTGGAAGGGAGCGCGTACATCTTTCCCTGCCACCCGGATGACGGGCGATGGTCGCTACTATCTCACCAACGGCGATTTGCATCTCCGGGTGCATGTAGATCCGTTCGATCCCGCCGACGTCCGCTGGGCGATGATTCGACTTCCGCAGCAGGGATCGGGGAAGCTGGATTTGGGTCTCGATTGGACCGGGAAAAAGAGCGTGTACCTCATGCAGAACATGAACCTCACGTTGGAGAGCTCCCACCTCGCCGGCCAGATCGAAACGACGGTTACTGATACGCTCGCATTTCGCAACGCGGATCTTCGATTCTCGTCGCTCGAAACGCGTCTGCTCACCCAGATTTTCCCCGCTATCAAGTTTCCGCGGCCACTCACTCTGGCGGGACGCACCGTCTTCGACGGCGGCCAGCACTCGCTCCGCATCAACGGCGACGTAACAGTCGATGATGCTCGATCAGGGCGGAGCCGCCTCGTCGGCAACGGCGTAATGGGGCTCGCCAACGGTGTATTCACCGCGAGCAATCTGCGCGTTCGAATGGTGCCGCTTCAGATGGGGCTCGCAAAAGCGATTGCTCCATCAATCCCGTTGGGCGGCACACTTTCGGGGACGGCAACACTCAATGGGTCGACGGCGTCGATCATGACGGCTCAGGGCGACGTTACACACGTCGAGCGTGGCGCGCTTTCGCGCGCAACGGGCCGCGCGGCGATGCGGATGCGGGGCCTGCCATGGTTCGACGTGGACGCTCGTATGCACCCGATCGCCCTCGCTACTGTTGGCCGGTTCATGCCTGGGGTGGGCTTGCGCGGAGTCGCGACTGGTCCGGTGAGACTCAAGGGATCGATCAATGACCTGGCGATCAACTCGCAGCTCACTTTTGCCGACGGCGGTTTCCTCGATCTGCGGGGAACCATGGATCTCGCCAGCCGCGAGAAGGGCTACAACATCGAGTTCAACGCGCGAGACTTCAACGCGAACGCAATCGTAGCCAAGGCACCTACGACTCTGATCAACGTCGTCGGATCTGCACGCGGAAGAGGGTTCAATCCGTCCACGATGCAGGCGCAAATAGTCGCGAACGTCGGCCCATCGTCAGTCGACACTCTCTCGGTAGATCGGGCGAACGTACGAACGACAATCGCCAACGGCGTCGCCCGTATCGATACACTCGCGGTGGAAGTTCCGCAGGGAATCATCGAAGCCAAGGGTACGTTCGGTCTTGCACCGGGCAAGACGGGAACTTTGTCCTACCATGTGGCGATCGACTCCCTGCAGCGGATAGCCTCTCTGATCTCGAAGGACACGTCGGTGGTGCTACCGCGTCCGGGAATTCTCTCCAGTAGAGTAGCGAAAGCAAAAGCGGATTCGATCCGGATCGCACGCGCGACCGAAGTGGAGCGCGCCGTTACGGGACGACCTCTGCCTCCGACGGTTGTCGATACCCCACAGGCAGTCCGGATGAATCAGCTCTCGGGTTCTGCGCGCGCCGACGGCGTCGCCACCGGCAACATAAAAAACTTCAGCCTCAAGGGAACTGCATCCGGGTCGAACATCGTCGTCCGGGGCAACACCGTTGGGTCGTTCGTCGCCGATTACGACTGGATCAACGCTCGCACTCCGCAGTCGCAGGTCAGGGTAAATGCGGAGGCCAGGTCTGTCCGGGCAATGGGGTTCGACCTGGATAGCGTCGGCGCAAAGCTCACCTACGCCAAGCCCAATGGCACCGCGCAGATCGTGATCAACCAGGACAATGCGCGGACCTACTCCGCCGACGCGCAGTTCACGCTCGACAAGATTCGTAACACGCTGAAGCTGAACAACCTCAAGCTCCAGTTCGACACCAGCGTCTGGGCGAGCACCCGCGTGGCAGCGCTCCACTGGGGCCAGGCGGGCGTCGACATAGATAATCTCGAGCTCCGCAATGGGGCGAACGGACGCATCTATGTGAATGGGCTGCTTCCGAAACAGGGCAGTGCCAATCTCGACATCGCCGTCGACAACCTGGACGTCGGTGACGTCATCGCGTTGCTGCAGAGCGATATCAACGCCAAGGGTCTCGTCTCACTCAACGTGCACGCGACCGGTACGCTGGACAATCCGCAATTCAAGGGTGCGTTCGGCGCGACGAATCTGCTTTACAACGGCACGACTGTGCCCGAAGTGCACGGCAACATCGACTACGCCAATCAGACCCTGACCGGCCGTGCCGAGGCGATGCGCGAGGGCAAGCAGCCGTTCGTGATCGCGGAGGGAACGGTGCCCATAAACCTGGCCATCACGGGCGTCAGTGGTTCCCGCTTCCCGGCCAATCGCCAGATCGCTCTCAACATAATGGCGGATAGCCTGCCGCTCGATCTGATTCCGCAGTTCAACAACTACGTGACGAACGTCCGGGGCCAGGCGAGCGGGTCGTTCCGGCTTGGCGGCACGCTCAATCATCCCGGCCTGCAGGGACAGTTCTCCCTGCACAACGGACAGGCGCGGGTAGTTCCGGTCGGCGTGAACCTGAATGCGATCGAGGCGGCAGTACGCATGATCGGAGATACGGTGGTGATTGATTCCATTGCCGCCAACAGCAAGGGGCGAATTCTCCTCAGCGGCCGCATCGGCGTCGCGTCGCTCACTAACCCGACTTTCGATGTGAAGCTCAACGCGCAGAATGCGCTGGTTCTGAACAATCACCGCGGACGGCTCTTCGTCACCTCGAACCTTGCCATGCTCGGGCCTTACAAGGATGCGCACGTCACGGGCGATGTTCGTGTGAGACAGGGAGTCGTCTACATTCCACCATCGGACAACAAGAACCTGATTGGTCCGGGCGACCCCGCGCTCTTCAGCGTCCTCGATACAGCCGTAATGTCGAATCGCGAGCTCTTCCCCGCGCAGCTCCCGCTCTTCGCTACGCTGCGCATGGACGTGAACCTGACTGTCGATCGCGATGTGTTCGTGCGCTCGCGCGAGGCCAACGTCGAGGTTTACAGCGATCAGCCTCTTGGAGTGCACGTAAATCGCGCCAAGCAGACGCTCGTGCTCGATGGAGTGCTGCTGAGCGAGCGGGGCGAATACACATTCATGACACGTCGTTTCACAATCAAGCGCGGCTCGGCGACCTTCATCAACCAGACCGAGATCAATCCCACACTGCAGGTTACCGGCGAATACGAAGTCAAGCAGCCGAATCGCGAAGCGATCAACATTCAGATCGTGGTGGGCGGCACGCTCAAGACACCGAACATTTCACTCACCAGCGACGCCCAGCCGCCGATCCCGCAGACCGATCTACTGAGCTACCTCGCGTTCGGTCGCTCGTCGAACTCGCTGATCCAGCTCGAGGGATCCGGCCTCACCAATGGCACTGGTGGGACCAACGTGGTCGGCGCCGGCGCGGCCCTGGCGAGCAAACAGCTTGCGGGCGTGGCGATCGGTGTCGCCGCGGACCAGATCGCCGGCGAAGCCGCCCGCTCGCTCGGTGCTGACGTCTTCACCATCACGCCTGCGGATGTGCAGACCGACGTGGGCAATTTCTTCCGCGGCACGCAATTCGAATTCGGGAAATACATCAAGTCGCACACGTTCGTGGCGGTGAAGTCACCGCTCGATCCGGCTGCGCTGAAGCGTCCCGGGGTGCAGCTGGTGCATCGATTCGGCGGTACGCGCGGGTATCGTCTGGAGACGGGTCTCGATACACGATATCTGCTGCTGGAACCGAGTCTGGCACGGGACCAGAACATCGCCGCGACGAGCGCGTTCGGGGCGTTTCTCATCAGGGAGTGGCGCTTCTAGTAACTCGCTCCGGGGTGGAGCTCAGACCGATTAAATGCCGGCTTTTACCCTAGCCGCGGCGAAATCCCGGACGTAGAGTTGCACTATGTGCGGCCGCGCTACTGTCATTAACCCCGATGGCATAACGGAAAAAGTCTACGGCTTCACTCGGAAGTTTGTCCCGAGCGACTGGAAGCCGCGTTACAATCTGAATCCGCGCGACCAGATTCCGGCGGTGTACTACGATCCATTTTTGCGCCAGCGGGTGCTGCGGACGATGCACTGGAATCTCATTCCGGCGCATCTGGAGAGCCGGGATCGAGTCGAAGAATTCGACTCGCACTACTCGACGTTCAACGCCAGGATCGAAAGCGTTGCGTCCGCGCCGACTTTTCGCGACTCATGGCGCAGTCATCGCTGTCTCGTCGTGGTCGATGGCATTATCGAGTGGATTGGCAACCGCGGTCGCAAAGTCCCGCACCTGATTCGAGAGAAGCAGCATACGCCGTTCGCCATGGCCGGGCTTTGGAGTCGTTGGCGCAACGGCACGAGCGACGACGAACTTTGGTCGTGCACGGTCATCGTTTCTGACGCCGACGCCTGGTACAGCCGGTTTCACGACCGGATGGCCGTCCTCGTAGCTCCTGACGCTTACGACGGTTGGCTCGACCCGACCCGCAAGAAGGGCCAGCTCGATTTGCTGACGAGCACGCCGTACCAGAAGGCGGAAGCGATGGAATTTTTTCCGATCTCGACCCGAGTCAACAATCCGAGGTACGACGCCGAAGATTGTCTTGAGCCCGATCCCGAGCAGGCACCGGCTGCGCAGACAGAGTTGTTCTAGAGATTCACGAGTAGTGGGAGCGGAAAGCAGTCTACATCTTTCCGTACTCATCCCAGAGCGTGGCAATCGCTCTCATGCCGAGCCTGAGGTTCTCCACGCTCAGCCACTCGTCGGGCGCGTGCGCGTTCTCACCGGGCAATCCGAATCCAACGAGCAGAACGGGAGCGCCGAGTATCCGCTCGAAATCGCCAACGACCGGAATGGAGCCCCCTTCACCGGTGATTACTGGCTCCTTTCCAAACGCGGAGAGTAACGCCTTGCGAGCAGCATCGAACAGCGGTCCGTCCAGCTCTGCCCTCCATGGTCGTCCGCCGTGCAAGTGCCGCACTTTCACCCTCACTCCCCTTGGCGCGACCTTCTCGACGTGCGCCTTCATCACTCTCTCGATGTCCGCGGGATCCTGATCGGGCACGAGTCGGCAGCTGACTTTCGCCATCGCCTTTGACGGCAGCACAGTCTTCGCTCCTTCGCCGGTGTAGCCGCTCAGCAATCCATTGACCTCGCAGGTGGGTCTGGTCCAAAGTTTCTCGAGAGTGGTGTATCCTTTTTCTCCGCCAAGAGCCTCGACCTTGGTCTCTTTCATAAGAGTCTTGTCGTCGTAAGGAAGTGAAAGCATTTGCTCGCGAACCTTGGGGTTCCAGTCGCGCACCTTGTCGTAGAATCCCTTGATCGCGATACGCCCGTTCTCGTCGTGGAACGTAGCGAGTATGCGCGCCAGAGCCATCGCCGGATTTACAATCGCGCCGCCGTAGCTGCCCGAGTGCAGGTCGCTCGCCGGTCCGACGACGTTGATCTCGAAGTAGGCGAGTCCTCTCAGCGAGGAGAGAATCGACGGCTGGCCCGGCGAGAACATCGACGAGTCGGAGATTACGACCGCGTCGGCTTTCAGCAACGCTTTCTGCTCCTCTACGAACGCGGCAAGGTGCTCACTCCCGATCTCTTCCTCGCCTTCCGCTATGACGACGACGTTTACCGGGAGCTTCTTGCGTGCTGCGAGATGCGCCTCCAGGGCCTTGATGTGCAGGAAGAGCTGACCTTTGTCGTCCACTGATCCACGAGCGAAGATCTTTCCGTCGCGCACCGTTGGCTCAAAAGCAGGCGAAGTCCAAAGGTCCAGCGGTTCAGGTGGCTGCACATCGTAGTGGCCGTAAATGAGAACCGTCGGCGCGCCGGGAGCATTTCTCCATTCGCCGATCACCACCGGATGCCCCGCGGTGGGATAGGTCTTCGACTTGAAACCGATCTTTTCCAGCGAGGTCTTGACCCACTCGGCCGCTTTCTTCGTATCGTCGTTGTGATCCGATTTCGCGCTGACGCTGGGGATTCGCAGAAAGTCGAACAGCTCGTCGCGGATACGCGAGTCGTTGTCGGCAAGAAATTTCTCCAGGTCGGGAGCCGTGCTGCCGTTCGAGGTTGGAGGTCCTGATTTGCTCATCGGTTCGATCCCTTCATCGTTGTCATCCTCGAATAGATGCGACCAGCAGGGCGGATCACCGGCCATGGCTTGCTCTCTCAATGACGTTATGAGTCAAGTTTCAATCTATCATCGTAGTGGACGAGGCTGGTATCCAGGCCTCCCGGACTATACCGTTATCGCGTTCGGCAGTGAGTCGAGTTCTCGCCCGTGAGGAGCCATGCAGCTGGAAGGGGAAAGAATTCTGATGCGCATCCACATCAGCGAGAACGACAAGTTCGACGGGGATTCTCTTTCATCACGCATAATCACGCTACTGAGGGAACGCCGTTTCGCCGGAGCGACTCTATTTCGTGGCGCGATGTCCTTTGGTCCGAACGCGAAGCTTCACACCGACCGAATGGAGCTTATGGCGCTGGATCTTCCGGTCGTGGTGGAATGCGTCGAGACCGAAGACAACATTCGGAAAGTTCTGCCCGATCTGGATCGTATGATTGGCGGCGGCCTGATCACTCTCGAAAGAGCAAACGTCGTTATGTATCGCTCCGGAGCTTCGGGCGAAAATGCGGGCGATCGGTCGTGACCGTTGAAGGATCGAGAACCGAGCGCACAGATAAACCGCTACTCAACGAGCCCCAGCACCGACATTTCGAGGTATTTCTGACGATGCTTGAGGAAGCGCTTATCGAAATTCAACGTCTGTCCAACACCGCCCCCCATCGCACGGGAGACAATGTCGTGTTGGTTCACGACGCTGACCTCCCTGCCGGGTTCAACGAATCCAGCGAGCCAGTCTTGCGCTCGATCCGGCGTGAAATGAGCGTTCTTGCCCAACTACTAAAGATCGAGACGCGACATCAGTCGCCAGCGCGCACTACCAAGGCTCTGCTCACCGCCGAGCTCGTACGCATCGACGATAGCTACGCCGACAAGCTGCGCGGATACGGCGCCGTCGACGCGCGAGCGAAGGCGGCGATCGACCCCATACTCGACAAGATCAGGAGCGGAGTCACTGCTCTTCTATTTTCGTTGGATCCGCCGCTGAATGAGAAAAACCTTCAGTCATGAAATCGCATGGGTAGACTGGTTTGGTACGTTGCCGTGGGCAGCGCGATCGGAGGCGTTGCTCGGCTCCTACTGGGCAATTTCATCCAACAAAAGGTTGGTGCCTCGTTTCCAGTTGGCACCATGGTCATCAACATCACCGGATCGTTTCTTCTTGGTTTTCTGATTCGCTACGCCTTGGGCACCCCCGAGATTTCCCCGGAGATACGCGCGATGCTGACCACCGGGTTTTGCGGAGGATACACCACTTTCTCCACCTACAGTTTTGAAACCGCCACTTTGATTGAGGACGGCCGGTACGAGCGAGCGTCGATGTACATCTTCCTCAGCGTGGCAATAGCGTTGTTGGGGGTGTTTGGCGGGTTCGTCAGTGCCCGCCAGGTGCTGTCCTTACGTAGTTGAGTTACTAGCAGAGGTCTGGCAATGCACGGATTCAAAGGCGAGCGAGTGTTGATGCGTGTTCACATCGGTGAGCGCGACAAGCACAACGGCAAGGCTCTTTATGAGGAAATCGTAGAGCTTCTCCGCAAACGCAAATACGCCGGAGCAACGGTGTTTCGGGGGATCATGGGATTCGGTGCCACCTCGAGGGTACATCGAGAGCACATCTTCGGGTTATCGCTCGACCTTCCGATCATCATCGAGTGCGTGGAGACCGAAGAAAGAATCCGGGCGATTCTTCCGGAGCTCGACAAAATGATCGCGGGGGGAATGATCACGCTCGAGCGCGCCAAGGTGATCATGTACCGGCCACACAAGCCGGAAGAAGAAGGACCGGATGATTGGACGACCGACGTCACTGGTTCGTGGGAGGTCTTCAAAGGTCCACGCTGAGCGGCGCTCGCGCCTTGACTGGTCCTGGCGTTACGCCTACCATTCGATTCAACACAGCGGCGATGGAGTTCGCCCTTAACTACCGCTGACCGAGCGGTTAATGACTCCTGCACAGGCTCGCAGCCGGCGCGGGAGTTTTTTGTTTCCATCCTTTCCCGGATTGGGCCTGCAACACTCGTCGGGGAAGAAATGGACTCCAACGTCTGGCTCATAGCTGCGATATGGATGTCGCTCGCACTGCTGGCGAGCATCATCTCGATCAAGGTCGGCATCTCCGTCGCGCTGATCGAGATTCTGGTGGGGATCCTGGCAGGAAACTTTTTTGGGATCCACAGCGCGCCCTGGATAGACTTTCTGGCGACGTTCGGCTCGGGCCTGCTCACTTTCCTCGCCGGAGCGGAGATCGATCCCGGCGCTCTGAAGCGCCACCTCAAGCCGGCTCTGGCGATCGGCACAATCAGTTTCCTGATCCCGTTCCTCGCCGCTGGTGGCTTTGCTTACTGGGTCGCTCACTGGGATCGCCACGCGTCATATATCGCGGGCATAGCCCTGTCGACGACTTCTGTCGCAGTCGTCTATGCGGTGATGATCGAGACGAAGCTCAATCGTACCGAACTCGGCAAACTGATCCTTGCGGCTTGTTTCGTCACGGATTTCGGGACGGTGCTCGCGCTCGGTATTATTTTCGCGAACTTCAACGGTTGGCTGGCGTTGTTCGTCGGTGTGACCGCTGTGGTGCTGTGGTATCTGCCGCGGCTTACCCGATTCGTTATCCGCAGCGTCGGTCATCGAGTCAGCGAGCCGGAGGTCAAGTTCGTTTTTCTGGTTCTCTTTCTGCTCGGCGGACTCGCAAAAGTTGCGCAGAGCGAAGCAGTGCTGCCCGCGTACCTGGTCGGATTGGTAATCGCGGGCGTTTTCGTTCGCGATCGAATACTGATGGACCGCATGAGGTCGATCGCCTTCTCTCTTCTTACACCGTTCTATTTCATAAAAGCCGGGTTGTACGTGTCCCTACCGGCGCTCGTAACCGGCGCCGCGCTGGTGATGGCATTTCTCGCGGTAAAGGTGAGCGCCAAATTCATCGGGGTGTGGCCGCTGACGCGCTTTTTCAGGTTTGAAAACCGCGAGGGAGCCTACACCACTCTGCTGATGTCGACCGGTCTGACGTTCGGAACCATCTCCGCTTTGTACGGGCTGACAAACAAGATCATCGACCAGCGGCAGTACACCATCCTCGTTACCACCGTGATCGGCAGCGCAATTCTGCCTACGATTGTCGCACAGCGATTCTTCCACCCGGAATCACCGGCCACTGAGATGACCGAAGAGGACATCGAGTCGATGGGTGTTCCCGAGAACGGACAGATCTCACCAGCGGAGTTAGCGGACGGTGCCTGAGGTGACGACTGAATCTCTGTTGCAGCGGTTGGCCACGCTGGCATCTCGCGCGGGAATAGAACACATCGCCGAGGAAGCACGAACCCTCGATACGAGGATAGCCGAAGGACGCTTTTACCTCGCGTGCGTTGGGCAATTCAAGCGTGGTAAGTCGACCCTCCTCGACGCACTCCTTGGCGATCCGATATTGCCGATTGGCGTCCTTCCCGTCACCGCGGTTCCTACTGTCGTGCGGCACGGGCCCGAGAGGTCGGCGCGAATCCTGATTCGCGGGGGCGAATGGCGGCAGATCGACATTGACACTCTTGCGTCGTATGTGTCGGAAGAAGAGAACCCGCTCAATGAAAAGGAAGTCGCCGCTGTGGAGGTGTTCCATCCATCCGAATTGCTGGCAAGAGGAATGTGCCTCGTCGACACTCCTGGCGTTGGTTCAGTGTTCGAGACCAGCAGTACTGCGACGTACAACTTCGTTCCTCATATAGATGCAGCCCTTGTAGTCCTGGGAGCGGATCCGCCCATCAGCAGTGAGGAGCTGGAGCTGGCAACATCAATCGCCCGGCATGCTCAGGACATGGTGTTCGTGCTCAACAAGGCCGACCGGGTATCCCCAACCGAAACCGCAGCGGCGAAACAATTCGCGCGGTCCGTTCTGGCTAGCAGACTTGGCAGACCCGTAACGATTTTCGAGATCAGCGCCAAGGATAAACTCGACGGCAATCGCGATGGTCGCGACTGGGCCAAGTTGACCGTCGCGCTCCAGACGATGGCTGAGAGTTCGGGCAGACGTTTGGTCAGACTTGCGCTCGAGCGCGGCATCAGACGTCTTGCCAGTTGGCTCGGGAACACTATGCAGGATGAAGTCAGGGCCCTCACCGAGCCGCTGGAACAGTCCGACGCAAGGCTGCGCGAGCTGAGCGAATTCATCGCTCACTCCGAGCAGGCGATCCGCGATCTCGGGTCGCTGCTACTCGCCGAGCAACAACAGCTTTCCGACCGCTTGGAGCGCAGGCGCGGCGAGTTCGTTGCCCGAATCGCCCCCATTGCGCGGGCCGAATTGGCGCGGAGCAGAGCGAACTCCGTTCGACTTCAGGGGCCGCGCCTCCGTCGTTATGCAAATCAGGCCGCTCTGTCGATCGCGGAAAACGCCGTGACTCCATGGCTCAGGGAAGAGGAACAGACCGTTGAGCGAGAGTACTCACAGGTTACCCAGCGCTTCACCGACCTCGCGAACAAGCTGCTCTCAGAGCTTGCTCGAGCAGACATCCCGCAGCTACAGCACGTTGCAGAGGCCATAGAAACCTGTGGTCAGCTGACCGCGCATTCGACCTTTCAGTTCCACCAGTTGCTACACATCGCTCAACCTGCATCGCCGCTGCAGAACGGGGCCGATCTATTGATGGTCGCCGTCGGAATCACCTCTCCTATCTGGAGGGATGCCGAGGAATTTCTGGAGCACGTCATCGATACCAATACCAGTCGGATAAAGAACGATCTCGAGCGGCGGCTGGCGATTGCCCGAAAAGAGCTTGAAGTCGCGATCCGAGCTGTTCTGGTCGACGCTGGCAAGGTTGCGCGATCGACTTTGACGCGCGTCCGCGAAACGCGGGCTGCGGGCGACGGTGCTGTTCGTCAGCAGCTCGCGGAGTTGAAGGAGCTCGATCGGGAACTCGCAACCCTCGTGCACGAACTTTCCACGTCTTGACTCCACATTCTTTCGCTTGCACACGCGGACGGTCCGCATCGGGTTCGCACGCGGCTCGCTGGTTGCGTGACGAGCAGTCATGACGAACCTGCTCGCCACCGAAACAAGCCCCTACCTCCTCCAGCACGCCCACAATCCCGTCGACTGGTATCCCTGGGGACCGGACGCACTCGAGCGGGCGAAGCGCGAGGACAAGCCCATTCTCCTCAGCATCGGCTACGCCGCCTGCCACTGGTGCCACGTCATGGCGCACGAATCGTTCGAGGACGAAGAGACGGCGCGCCTCATGAACGAGAAGTTCGTCAACATCAAAGTAGACCGCGAAGAGCGACCGGACATCGACGGCATCTACATGCAGGCAGTCCAGGCAATGACGGGACACGGCGGCTGGCCTATGACGATGTTTCTCTTGCCCGATGGCAGCCCGTTCTACGGCGGCACCTACTTTCCCCCCGACGACCGTCACGGGCTTCCATCGTTTCGTACCGTTCTGAACTCCGTCGCCGACGCTTATGAAAAACGACGCGAAGGAGTCGCCAAGAGCGCCGAACAGCTAAAGCGGATCTACGAGGCGAACATCGAGAGAGCGCGCAGCCCCGGCGTTCTTTCGTCGCAGCTCCTGCACGACGCCTACCGCGGGCTCGCGAAAAGCTACGACGTCAGGAACGGGGGTTTCGGCCCGGCGCCCAAGTTCCCTGCCACAATGGTGCTCGACTTCCTCCTTCGATACTGGAAGCGCACATCGACCGACTACGCACTGGAGATGGTTGCGACGTCCTTCGTGAGAATGGCGCGTGGAGGCATCTATGATCAGATCGGCGGCGGATTCGCTCGTTACTCCGTTGATGCGACGTGGCTGGTTCCGCACTTCGAGAAAATGCTCTACGACAACGCTCTGCTCTCGAGATTGGGCGCCCACCTTTGGCAGGCTACACGCGACGACGAGATCCGTCGCGTCAGTACCGAGACGGTGCGATGGGTCGCTCGCGAAATGACGTCACCCGAAGGCGGATTTTATTCCTCGCTCGACGCGGACAGCGAAGGGCACGAGGGAAAGTTCTACGTCTGGAGCGAAGAGGAGATTGATTCGGTGCTCGGCGCCAACGCCAACCTGTTCAAGAGCTACTACGGTGTAAGCCGCGGCGGAAATTTTGAGGGCAAGAATATTCTTTTCGTTCCCAACGATCCGCGCGTCGCTGCGATGCGCGCCGCCACCAGCGAGTCCGCCATCCTCGAGACGTTGGAGAGAGCCAAGCGAGAGCTCTATGACGTGCGTGCGCGGCGGGTCTGGCCGGGCCGAGACGAGAAGATTCTGGCGTCCTGGAACGGGCTCATGCTTCGCGGAGTCGCCACCGCCGCACGGATCTTTCGTGACGAGGAATTCTCCGCGTTGGCGATTCGCAACGGCGAATTTCTTGGCCGCGAGATGGTGCGCGACGGGCGCGTCATGCGCACGCACAAGGAAGGTCGCACGCGCATCGCTGGTTTTCTGGAAGACCACGCCGCGGTCGCACTCGGTTTTCTCGCTCTGTACGAGCTGACATTCGACGATGCCTGGGTCGTGCGCGCCCGCGAGATCGCCGATGCGATGATCGAGTGGTTCTGGGATGATAACGCCGGGGCGTTTTTCGATACCGCGCGCGATGCGGAACAACTGATAACCAGACCACGCGACATCACCGACAACGCAATCCCGTCGGGGACGTCGCTGGCGGTCGACCTTCTGCTGCATCTCTCGGAGCTACAGCAGGAGGCAGAATTTCGCCGTCGCGCAAACTCGATTCTCGAGACGCTCGCCGAGCCGATGGCGAAATTCCCAACTGCTTTTGGCCACCTTCTCGGCTGCGCTGAGATGGAGCTGTTCGGCGCGGTCGAGGTTGCCCTCATCGGCAATCGGTCGATACCCGGATTCATTCCACTGGAGGCCGTCCTCGCGGAAGAGTACGTTCCTTCGCTGGTGCTCGCGGCCGGGATCTCCGGAGGGAGTGCCACCGTCAAATTGCTCGATGGCAGGTCGTTGATTGACGGCAATGCCTCCGCGCACGTTTGCCACGGTTACGTCTGCGACCGACCGGTGACGCAACCCGACGAGTTACGAGATCAGTTATTGAGCGCGTCGAAAATCACTGCACCTGCGTAGGAGAAACGATGGATCGAATCAATCGACTTGTAGCCGAGGTCTACGGATACGCGGTGTGTCTGATCACGGTGATCGTGATGCTCGTGTCGATCAAGGGCGTAATCGACGCGGCTTTCGACCTCAGTGATCCGATACGCGCTGAGGGCGGGTATGGCCGGCTCGGACCGCTTACGTCGTTCGAGCTATACAAGCTCCAGGCGCGGCGAGAGGGTCCATCACGATATCCGCAACAGATGTCGGTGGCGGCGGTTGCTCCGCCTGGTACCCGCGGCGATTCCACCCTGAGTGACGCCGAGCTCCGCAAGCTCTACGACGCCGAGCGTGAATCACAGATCGGGAGCGTGAAGTTCCGCGCGATGCGGACACTGGTGAGCGGATTCCTGTTCATCGTACTGGCTGGCGTCCTCTTCGCAATCCACTGGCGGTGGCTGCGCCGACTTACCTCCACGCCCGGCACGGCGTGACAGCTAGTCCGGCTGTTCGTCCCGAGCCAACGCGCGACCCGGCCGAGCACAAGCTGTCCTTCACTCGCGGAATCTTCGCGGGGGTCGTGCTGGATTCACTTCTTTTTCCGTATCCGCGCCGTCTCGACGAGCGGAGTCCGGACGAAGCAAGGATAATACGGCGGCTGATGAAGGACCTGCGCGCGCTCCAGGGCGATATCATCGATTCGGCAAAGTTCGACGAAGAAGAAACAATCCCCGACAACGTCATTCGCGCATTCGCCGAGATCGGTATGCTGGGCCTGACGATTCCGAAGAGGTACGGCGGCCTGGAGCTTTCTTCGTCAGCCTACGCCCGTGTGTTCGAAACGCTCTCCTCCATCGATGGCTCTCTCGCCGTTCTCATTGGCGTTCATTGTGGTCTCGGCTCGAAGGCGATTGTTCTTCACGGCAGCGACCAGCAAAAGGAGCAATATCTGCCGCCGCTTGCACGCGGGGATTATCTGGCCGCCTACGCCCTCACTGAGCCCGAGGTAGGTTCGGACGCGCAGAACATCAAGACGACCGCCGAGCTCAGCTCCGACGGCAACCATTGGGTTCTCAACGGGCGTAAGATCTGGATCGGCAACGGGCACCGCGCCGGAGTAATCGCAACCTTCGCCCAGACTACCGTCGTTCGACATGGCGAGAAGGTTCATCGACCCACCGCGTTCCTCGTCCAGCCAGACATGCCGGGATTCAAGATCCTGGGTACCGTGCGCAAGCTTGGGATTCGCGGGTCGACCCAGGCGGAGCTCTCTTACGAGAATCTGAGAGTGCCCGTCGACCATGTGCTCGGCACAATTGGGAGGGGCTTCAACGTCGCGGTGCACGTTCTGAACGCCGGGCGTCTTACGCTCGCCGCGGGGTGTACGGGCGGGACCAAACGCGCTCTCAAGGAAATGACGTCCTACGCCGAGAAGCGCGTCCAATTCGGGCATCCACTCGCGGATTTCGAGATAACGCAGCGCAAGCTTTCGCGCATGGCGAGCGAGATCTACGCGTCGGACGCGATGTTGGGCATTCTGGCGTATCTCGTCGATCGGGGCGACAACGATTTCTCGCTTGAGGCGGCGTGCGCGAAAGTCTTTGCCAGTGAGATGGTCTGGCGTTCGTGCGACGACCTCGTGCAGCTCGCGGGCGGACGCGGATTCGTCAAACCGTATCCGTACGAGCGCATGCTGCGTGATTCGCGCATCAATCGCATCTTCGAGGGAGCGAATGAGGTGCTGCGACTCTTCATTGCGCTCAATGGCGTCCAGGCCCCGGCAGAAGCGCTCAAGGAAATCGGCTCGGCGCTACGACGCCCGCTCAAGAACCTCGGTCTTCTCGGCGGTTACGCGACTTCACGCGTGAAGCTGCGCCTCGGGCAGACATCCACACTCGACATCGCGGTGGACGACCGGCTGGTGACCCACAAGGAATATTTCGAGAAGCACGTCGCAGATCTCGGTGCAGCGACAGACCGGGCGATCATACGTCAGCGCGAGAAGATCATCGATAGTCAGCTGGTGCTCGAGAGACTCGCGAACATGGCGATCGATCTCTTTGCGACGGCTTGCGTCATCGCCAGGACGCAGAGCCTGATCGACGAGCGGGGCGTGGAAAAATGCGAGCGTGAGATCGAGCTATGCGGCTTGTTCTGCGTCGAGGCCGGCCGGCGATTCCGCGCGAACAGGAACATGCTCGATGGGCGCGAGGAAGAAGTCGATGATATCCGACGCGGTGTCGCTCGCTCGGTACGGTCGGGGGCCGGCTATTTCGTTACTGACGCGATCATGGAGGAGTAATTCAAAGCCGCGTTTTTCGACGCGGCTTTGATGAACTCGATCCCAGGCTTTCGGACGGGCGCCGCGACTATTGCCTGGTCTGCGGTGGTTGGCCGGTAATCGAGGTCACCGCGGTATCGACGGTCTTCAGGACCTGAATCAAAATCTGCGGATTTCTGTCCAGAGTTTGCACCACGCGGTTCACGATCTTGGCCACATTGTCGAGGTCGACATAGAGATAGGCCTCCGCCAGCACGCCGACGATCCCGAGCTGCACTTTCTTGATTCCAACATCCACACCCGCGGTGAGCTGGACGAGGTTCATCGCGTTTGCGTCGAGTGCCACGTGCGCGCGGACGTCGGACACCGTGAGCCCGATCGAATCGACCGACAGCTCAGGAATCTCCAGGATGACGTCGCGGTTCGGAGTGAGAGAGGTCGTTCCCGTGTATGTCCGTTGCGTGGCCGTAGGCTGTTGCGCGAATGCGGTTGCGGCCGCAGCGAAGCACAGCGCGAAACCAGCGACAAAGATTCCTGCACGCATCGTTACAATCTCCTGGGTGGAGGGGTGGTAGCCCCGGGACCTAACCGCAGTGCTTCAGTCAAACTTTTCAATGAAGCGATGAACCGAATGCGACCTCGGGCATTACGGATCGTCAGCGTAGCACTCGGCATCATCGCCGTGACACCGGCGCAAATCGAGTAGCTGCCACGTGATTGATCCGCCAGGCCAACGGTGATCGCAGCCGCAAGATTGGTGCGCGTCCAGCTTTTCTGAGAAACGTTGAAGACAATCGTCGTATCGAGCGACTGCTTGTCATCGATCAACCTGTCGACTCCCGCGGAGCCATCACCGGACATGAGCGAGATACGAATCCCGTTGCCACCCGGACACCCGCCGACGCTTCGCCGTCCGAGGGAATCAGTGCCAGCTGCCAGGGTCCGAGAAGCTGTGGGTACCTGGCAATTGAGTGAAGTCGCGCCCGCGGTGGACACGATGAGAGCCACAATCCATCGAGGATTGATCATGGGCCCGGAGGTCGTGGGGTTTGTGCGCCGACCCCAGCTGTTCCGCCGAGGAATCCGCAATTGCTGACGGGCGTGGAAGGCACATTTGTCCGCGGCGGTTGCCCGGGCTGCCCGGAGCCGCGAACCCCAAGTCTGTCAGCCAGACACTCCGCGTTGAGGCGGCCAAGCAACTCCACGGCGACGTACACGTTCCGGTAGGTCGTGCCGGCCACGACAGGCGATGGCAGGTTATCCCGCTGGACAACCCTCACCGTATCACCGCCCCAGCAAAGACGGACACGTACCTGCGGCTGCTTGGCAAACCGTACCTGGTCGGCGTGCACTCCCACTTGCAGGATGATGTCGGGCGGGCCGCTCCGGGCCCCGCCAACTCCGAATGAGGCGCTGTCAGCGCGAGTTGCGGACACTGACGTATCGGTGTTGGCGTTCACGGTGCGGCGCTCGAGCCTCATCCCCGTTTGCGGATTATCGGCCAGAAGCGCGGCGCAGGCTGATGGCGACTCACTCGCGGCGCTGGCGAGCTGCGCCGAGAGCAGTTGCGGATGGGCGACAACGCAAAAGACCGCGCACCCAAGCCCGGCGTACGCTTTTGACCGAACGCTCATGAATGCCTCGAATGGACGCCCGAACGGTGTTCAACATCTATGCCCTGCATGGCGAGCGCACGCAGCTCGCGACTCTCTGAATGAGAGGCGAGCTTTTTGCAATCCGCATTCGCTGACCCGGTGTCACCGGGCGGTTTGCCGTGGCATGTGGCGAAACCCGTCGTCGCTCCATCTCCGAGGAAACTGTGTATGCGCAACACGACGCTGCAGCGTGTTCTGGTGTCTGGTATCGTTCTCAGCGCGATCATGCCGGCTGAGGTATCCGCGCAAGCGAGAACGACAACTCGCGGGGCCGGCGCCGGGCAGCCGTGGCAGTGTAACCCGAGTGATTCGCTTCGCGTGATGAACAGAGCGTTGAGAGCGGACAGCCTGGCGCGCAGTCGTGCGAGTGGGGGACAGGTACCTGGGGCTTCTGTCACCGGCGGAACGCAGCGGTCTCACGAGTTTCCAGAGTACGACGTGGTGCTCGACATTCCGAACCTCTGCGTGCAGCGGATATTTCTCAAAGTCGACAGCGTCACCGCCAAGCTCAATCTCAACGCCCGCGTAGCAAATCTCGTTCGTATTGACGCCGGAGCGGACGTCCTCATTGGCAATGTCGACCTGACCATTCAGGGAGTCCGCGCCCAGGTGTTGCTGCTCGTAGATCTCGACGATGTCGTCTACATCGTTGACCAGACGCTCACGTTCGTCGACAACCATCCGGAGATAGTGCAGCAACTGGGGAGCACGCTGCAGAACACTGTCGGCGCCGTGGGCGGTCTGGTGAACCGGCTGCTGCTCGGAACGGTCACCAATGCGCTGGGACAGACCGTGCAGCGACTGATCGACACCGGCACCGGCTCGATTCTCGAGAAAGCGGTGACGGCGGCCGGACAGAACGCGGTGGAAAAAGTCGTCGGTAACATCACCCAGCTACCGGTGTTGAGCCAGGCGACGGACGCTGGCGGCAATATCGTCAAGCGGGCGAGAGACGCCGCGACCAATGCCATCGTCGAGTACACACTGAGCAAGGCGGGCAAGCTCATTGCATCTCGCATAGTTCAGGCGGCTACGCGATAGCACAACGGCGATGACCATCGCGGAGACACTCCTCCCCGAGTTCGAGGAGGAGATGGTGATTACACGCCGTCTGCTCGAGCGGGTTCCGACCGACAAGGGTCAGTGGAAACCCCACCAGAAGTCATTCTCCCTCGGTCATCTCGCGCAGCTGGTGGCGTGGATGCCCGGATGGATCGCGCAGACCATCCGCGAGACCGAGCTGAATCTTGCCGGACAAGCCGGCTATTCGTACGAGAAGACCGACGACCTGCTCAAAATGTTCGACAAGAATGTCCAGGACGCACGGGACGCGCTCACGTCTAGTAAGGACGCTGACTACAAAGTGAACTGGTCACTCAAGTTCGGCGAACGGGTCGTGATGACGCAACCGCGAGCCAAAATCGTGCGGCAACACATCAATCACCTGATCCACCACCGCGGTCAGCTGACGGTGTACCTGCGGCTCGTCGATGTACCCATTCCGTCTATCTACGGTCCGACCGCCGACGAGAACATGCCGGGGTTCTAGCCTTCGCTAGTTAGCCCCCTTCGCCGAGTGAAGGGATAAACTGCGGCGCGCGCCGATGCTTGGTCGCCTGTTCATATGCATAAGCGAGCCGTATCAGCGTCGTCTCGGAGAACGCCCTCCCAAAAAACGAGACGCCCACCGGCAGATTATGCGAATAGCCCGCCGGCACATTGATATTCGGATACCCGGCCACTGCCGCGGGGGTCGAGCTCGCGCCGGTGAAGTGATCCCCGTTGGTCAGGTCTGTCGTCCAGGGAGGACTTCCGGTCGGCGCCACGATCGCGTCGAGCTTGTACTTGGTCATCGTCGCGTCGATGCCCTGCGTGCGCGACATGAGATGATTCTTGGCCAGCGCGTCCCGGTATTTCTTCTCGGTCAGTGGCCCCTTCTTCTGCGCCTTGATCATGATGTCCTGACCGAAGTAGGGCATCTCCTGATCCTTATGGCGATCATTGTAGTCGATGATGTCCTGCAGGGTTCGAGCGGGAGCCTTCGCACCCAGCGACGCCAGGTAGGCGTTGAGATCTGTCTTGAACTCGTAGAGCAGCACGTCGAACTCGCTGTCGTCGAACTTCCCCGCCGTGGGGATGTCGGCGGGATCGACGATCACCGCTCCCTGCTGCTTCATCACCTCAATGGCATCGTTCACCAACGCGTCAGTGACGTCGCTGTAGCCGAAGAATTTGTTGCGCGCGACACCAATTCTTGCCCCGCGCAATCCATTCGCATCGAGCGAGCGGGTGTAGTCGATTTGACCACGCGACCGGCTTTGCGATGTCGCAGCATCCCGGGGGTCGAGTCCAGCCAGCGCGTTGAGGAGGATTGCAGCATCGCGTACCGTCCGCGCCATAGGGCCGGCAGTGTCCTGACTGTGCGCGATGGGAATGATGCCGGCCCTGCTCACCAGGCCGATCGTCGGCTTGATCCCGACGATGCCGTTGGCGCTCGAGGGGCATACGATCGAGCCATCGGTCTCCGATCCGATTGCGCCGGCAGAGAGGTTCGCCGACACCGCGCCACCGGAGCCGGAGCTGGATCCACACGGGTTCCGATCGAGCACGTACGGATTCTTTGCCTGCCCGCCACGCCCGCTCCAGCCGCTGGATGAGTGAGAGGAACGGAAATTGGCCCACTCACTCAGGTTTGTTTTGCCAAGGAGCACCGCGCCTGCCGCGCGAAGCTTGGCGGCGATGAATGCGTCCTGCAGCGGAACCGATCCTTCGAGCGCATAGGAACCGGCGGTAGTGGTCGTCCGGTCCGCGGTGTCGATGTTGTCCTTGAGCAGAATTGGAATTCCATGCAGCGGACCACGCACTCGCCCCGACCTGCGCTCGGCGTCCAGTGCAGCTGCGATCGAGACCGCATCGGGATTTATCTCGAGAACATGGCGAAGCGTTGGTCCTTTTCGATCCAGCTCCTCGATGCGGGCGATGTACATCTCGGTGATCGAGCGAGAAGTGAATTTCCCCGAGACCATTCCGGACTGAAGGTCCGCGAACGTCGCCTCCTCGAGAGCGAAAGGGGCAATCGAAAAACTTTCCTTTGTGTCCGTCACCCCCACCCGCGTGCCGCCTTTGGAGCTGCGCTCGATCGCCTCGCTCGATAGCGGCTTGCCTCGCAAAGTCAGCGCGCCCGCGACCGCTCCCACGCGCACAAAATTCCTACGGTCCATTCTCAATTCCTCCGGGCACAGGTTGCCGTTCAATGCGCGCCAGATCCGCACAGCTCCTCAGGATCGTCCCACAGTTTTGACAGATCAATTTGCACTTGATCTCTCTGAGATTCGATGACCCGCACACAACGCAGGATTCGTCTCCCATCAGTCGAAGTCCAGAGCGAGGTCGAGGGCGGGCGCTGAATGCGTCAGCGCTCCGACCGAAATCCAGTCCACGCCGGCCTCGGCGATCCCGCGAACCGTTTCCAGAGTGATTCCACCTGAGGCCTCAGTAACAACTTTGCTGTCGACGAGTTTTACCGCCTCCCGCATTTCCGGGACGGGCATGTTGTCGAGCATGATGACGTCCGCACCCGCGTCTATTGCAGCCCGCACCTGCTCGAGTGTGTCACACTCCACTTCAACCTTGATCCCTTCTGGACCGACTGCACGAGCGCGCTTGACCGCGATGCCAATGTCCCCCTCGACGGCAGCGAGATGATTGTCCTTGATCAACACCGCCGAAGCCAGATCCATGCGGTGATTCATTCCGCCCCCAGCGCGGACAGCGTACTTCTCGAGGCGACGGAGTCCGGGAGTGGTCTTTCGCGTGTCGAGGATACGCGCGCCGGTTCCGGCGACGGCCTCTACATAGCGCGCGGTGAGCGTCGCGATACCGGACAGCCGCTGCACGAAGTTCAAAGCAACCCTTTCCGCCGATAGGAGTCCGCGCGCGTGTCCGGACAGAAACATCACCGGCGTCGATGGCGTGACATGGGTTCCGTCATCGTGTCCGAGCCTGATCGTGACGGCTTTGTCGAGCTGCTCGAACGCCTCACACGCCAGTGGGAGACCGGCGACTACGCCACGCTCACGAGCCACCAGTCGACAGCGTGCCCTTCGATTCGACAACACCGTGGCGGCCGTCGTGATGTCGTGCTTCGTGTCGTCTTCCTCCAGCGCCGCCGCGACTACGGCCGCGGTTTCCTTGCGGGTGAGGGGAAAGTGCAAACCCTCCTCCCAGATGAACCCATGCGACGCCAGCTCACTCTCGGTTCGCTTCACTCGCCGGGGTCGTCCGAAGCTTCGGGAACAGGAGAGAGTGGAGTCTGTCCGCCAATCGCCACCATCCGCTCGATCGCGAGTCTGGCCCGGACAGCGATCTCGGGCGCGACCGTGATCCGGTGCTCCGTGCGTTGCAGCGAGCTCAACACCTTCGGCAGCGTCGTGACTTTCATAAACGCGCAAACAGCAGCCCTGTTGGCCGCGTGGAAAGTTTTCGTCGGGTTTTCGCGCCGCAGCCGATGCAGTATCCCCACTTCGGTAGCCACAATGAATTCATCGTTGGTCGAGATCGTCGGGCGCCTGATCATTCCCTCGGTCGACAAAATCTGCACTCCAACCGGATCGATATCGCCCGCCGAAACCGCTTCGACGACACTCGTCGCGCAGCCACACTCAGGATGTATAAGAAATTCCGCGCCTGGATGCTCGGCGCGCTGCAGTCGGATGTCTTCCGGATCAATTCCGGCATGAACGTGGCACTCGCCCATCCAGACATGCATGTTCTTGCGCCCGGTGATGCGACGCACGTGAGCACCGAGAAACATATCGGGAAGGAAAAGGATTTCCTTTTCAGCCGGCACCGAGTTGACGATCTCGACGGCGTTTCCAGACGTGCAGCAGTAGTCGCTCTCTGCCTTTACTTCGGCGGTTGTATTCACGTACGACACCACGACCGCGCCGGGGTGCTCGGCCTTCCATTCGCGGAGCTGCTCAGCGTCGATAGTAGCGGCGAGCGAACAGCCAGCCGCCAGGTCGGGAAGCAGCACGATTTTTTGCGGCGAGAGAATCGCAGCTGTCTCCGCCATGAAGTGAACCCCACAGAAGACGATGACATCAGCGGTGGTCTTGGCCGCCTCGCGACTCAGTCCCAGTGAATCACCGACGAAATCGGCGATGTCCTGTACCTCCGCGCGCTCATAGTTGTGGGCGAGGATTACGGCGTTGCGCTCGCGCGCGAGCTCCTTGATCTCGGTTTGCAGTTCGGCGTAAAGCTTCGCCGTCGTATCTACCATTCTATGTGCCTGCCGGTCCACTTTCGTTTTGCGCGGGGAAAATCGCTTCTATAATGTCCACCGCGGGATTCCTTTCTCAACAGAGCTGCTTCGGTGATGAGGATCGACGTCTCCACCATGTTCGCTTCCTCGGTGGCGCCTTCCGGCAGCCGGAACTCGATCTCCGCCAGCTTGTCGAGTCCGAGACGCAGACCTTTGGCGCTGCGGTCGATTCCACAGTGTTCCCACATCACCTGTCTGATGTCATCGGCGGCAACCTGTGCCGCCCCACGATCGCGCAGCACGGGTACATCCCAATTCTTTTTCCGCGGAGCAATCCCCGATTTCTTTGATTCTATCATATCGCGCGCGACGCGCTCGGCGAATACGAGACCTTCAAGGAGTGAATTCGAGGCAAGTCTGTTGGCGCCATGCACACCGGTACGCGAGACCTCGCCGCAGGCATACATCCCGGTGAGGCTTGCCCTGCCCCGCAGATCGGTGACGATACCACCCATCATGTAATGTGCTGCCGGTGTCACGGGGATGAGGTCTTTCCTCGGGTCGACTCCGCGCGCGCGACAGATGGCGAATATTCCCGGAAAGCTCTTCTCGAACTTCCGACCTAACTTGCGCGCATCCAGCCAGACCCGGCGGCCTCCCGCCTTCTCACGAAATATCTCGCGGGCCACGATGTCGCGCGGGGCCAGCTCTGCCTGCCGATGCCGCTTCAACATGAAGCGTTCCTTTTCTTCGTTCAGAAGTACCGCGCCTTCCCCACGCACCGCTTCGGAAATCAGCTGCAGAGGATTCTCGGGCGTGTCGAGCGCGGTGGGGTGGAATTGAACGAACTCCATGTCGGCTAGCGTGGCTCCGGCACGATGTGCGATGGCGTATCCGTCGCCAGTCGCCACCTGCGGATTCGTCGTGTACCTGTACAACTGACCACAGCCGCCCGTAGCGAGAACGGTTGCGTCGGCGATGATATCCATGGCTTTACCCGCCACTGCCGCCCTCACTCCGAAGCACACGCCATCCTCGGCGATAAGCTCCAGTATCCGCGTTTTTTCCAGGACCTGGATCCGCTCACTCTGCCTCACACGTTGGATCAGGGTCCGTGCTACTTCGGCCCCCGTCTGGTCACCGTGCGCGTGTACGATGCGGCGACGCGAGTGGGCAGCTTCGCGACCAAGCTGGAAGTTCCCGCCTGGCTCAAGATCGAAACGTGCCCCAGCGGTTGCCAGCTCTCGCACGCGGGCGGGCCCCTCCTCGACGAGCACTTCCACCGCCTTGGCGTCACAAAGAGCGGCTCCGGCAGCCAGCGTGTCCTGTCGATGAAGCTCGGGGGAATCTCCCGCACCCAATGCAGCCGCGATTCCGCCCTGCGCGTAGGCTGTCGCGCTGTCGAACAATGATCGCTTGGTTAACACCATGACGTCGCCTTCAGCGGAAGCGCGCCATGCAGTGTGAAGACCAGCGACCCCGCTCCCCACCACGAGAAAGCGCGTCCGTATTCGGTCCGCCATGCGGTGAAATCAATCCGCGCAGTGATGCATTTGAAAGGGGCCTATTCGGCTTGCAACAGGCTGTATTCTGTACGATTCTTCTCTACAGATGCGAAAGCTGATCGTCGTAGTTTCCCTCCTGCTCGCCGTCCACATCGCTCTCCTGTTCACCCGTCGTGGGCCCCAGGCCGGCGCGGAGGGAATGGGGGCGAAGAGCTCCGAGACGCGCATTGGCATCGTGCTCGATGTTGGCGGCCGCGGCGACAAGTCGTTCAACGACGGAGCCTATGCCGGCGCGGACAGCGCGACCAAAGTCCTTGGCTCCAACATTCGTTTCATCGAGCCGGGCGAAGGCGCGGATCGTGAAGCCGGACTCCGGCTCCTCGCTGCAGAGGGAATGAATCTCGTCATCGGCGTGGGATTCATTTTCACCGATGATCTGGCGAATCTGGCGAAAGAATATCCGAACACAGCTTTCGCCGGGATCGACTACGCATTGGCCACCGACAAGAACGGCAAT
This sequence comes from Gemmatimonadaceae bacterium, assembly GCA_046262755.1. Taxonomy (GTDB): domain Bacteria; phylum Gemmatimonadota; class Gemmatimonadetes; order Gemmatimonadales; family Gemmatimonadaceae; genus UBA4720. Next base: position 28,799 of record JBHEME010000015.1, read on the forward strand.
GTCATTCCCCCACCCCCCAACGTTGCCGCGCTCAAATTTCGCGAGGAGGAAGGTTCCTACCTCGTGGGCGCACTGGCCGCGCTCGTCAGCCATACGAAGAAAGTCGGGTTTGTCGGCGGGATGGATATCCCGCTCATTCACAAGTTCGAGGCCGGCTATCGCGCTGGTGTGAAGAAAGTTTGTCCTGACTGCCAGGTGATTGCCCAGTACGCCGGTGTCACGCCGGATGCGTTCAAGAATCCAGGCAAGGGGAAAGAGCTGGCGCTCAGCCAGTACAACCAGGGAGTTGAAGTCATCTTCCATGCCTCGGGATCAACCGGACAGGGGGTGTTTGAAGCCGCGCGCGCGACGAACAAGCTCGCCATCGGAGTGGACTCCGATCAGAACGACGAAGCTCCTGGCCACGTCCTCACATCGATGGTAAAGGGCGTGAGCGCCGCCACATTCGACGCAATACGACGCGTTCAAAACCACACCTTCAAGGGAGGGATTTACTCCTTCGGATTGAAGGAGGGCGGAGTCGGATATATCTACGACCAGCGCAATCGCGCTCTCATTCCCGACAGCGTTCGCGCGCGTGTGGAGGAGCTGAGACAGGAGATCATCGACGGACGTATCAAGGTGCCCAGCACCAGATGAGCGCCGTCCCATCCAGAGGATCAGCGCCGAATAGTGCTGGCGGCGTGCCCGCGATCCGGATGGAGGGAATCGATAAATCGTTCGGCGCCGTGAGAGCCAATCGGGGCGCGTCGCTCGAGGTAATGCCCGGCGAAATCCACGCGCTCGTCGGTGAGAACGGCGCCGGGAAATCCACGCTGATGCGCATCCTCGGTGGGCTCATGAAGCCGGATGCGGGTCGGGTGGAGGTGAACGGTCGCGATGTCACGGGCTGGTCTACCAACGACGCGATCGCGGCGGGCATTGGTGTAGTTCACCAGCACTTCATGCTGGTCCCCACGCTCACCGTCGCCGAGAATCTTGTGCTCGGCTGCGAGCCGGTCACGCGCGGCATGGTCCTCAACTACGCACGCGCGGACGACAATGTACGCAATCTGTCCAACGAAACGGGTTTGGTGATCACCCCGGATCGACTCGTTTCCGATCTCTCCGTCGGCGAGGCTCAACGCGTCGAGATCCTCAAAATCCTTTTCCGTGGCGCCAAGATCCTCGTGCTCGACGAGCCCACCGCGGTGCTTTCGCCGCCCGAGGTGCGCGAGCTCTGGACTGTCCTTCGCCGCCTCCGAGACAACGGTGACACGATCGTCCTGATTACACATCGCCTGGACGAAGTAGTGGATCTCTCCGACACGATCACCGTCATGCGCGCCGGCCAGACAGTGGAGCGTATCAGGACTTCGCAGACCACTCCGGCGCAGATCGCGCGGGCGATGGTTGGTCGCGATGTGTCGCTCAGCGCTGGAAAGCGCGTCGAGCCGCTGTCGAAACCGCAAGGGCCTCGCCCGGATCAAGGGCTGGAGGTCCGGAATCTTTCCATCGTGGGATCGCGCGGCATTCGAGTGGTCGATGGAATCAGCTTCAGCGTCAAGCCGGGCGAGATACTCGGCATCGCCGGAGTCGAGGGAAACGGCCAGACCGAGCTCATCGAGGCCCTCGCCGGCTTGAGGACTGTTTTCGCCGGAGACATACTGATCGACGGCGTCGACGTCACCCGAAGGTCTGTCGCCGCCAGGCACCAGAGCGGACTGTCACACATTCCCGAGGACAGACATCGGCGCGGCCTGGTGCTCGAGTACACCGTCGCAGACAACCTTATTCTTGGAGCGCAAAGGGACTTTGCGCGCCGCGGCATCCTGGATGGTGATCGCGTGGTGCGAAACGCCGTCGACGAGATTTCGTCTTTCGACATTCGCCCGCCCAATCCTGCGTTGGCCGCGCGCGCCCTGTCCGGCGGCAACCAGCAAAAGATCGTGATCGCACGCGAGATGAGTCGCGATTTCTCGGTGCTCCTCGCCGCGCAGCCAACTCGCGGCGTGGATGTCGGAGCGATCGAGTTCATCCACCAGCAGCTGCTCGCAGCCCGGTCGGAAGGAAAAGCGATTTTGCTTGTGAGCGCGGAGCTGAATGAAGTGCTCGCTCTGTCCGACAGGATCGCCGTCATGTACCGCGGGCAGTTCGCCGTTGTCCTGCCTTCTGCCGAAGCGAGCGAAGAAACCCTGGGTGAGTACATGATCGGCACCAAGAAAGGCAGCGCCGCTTGACTGCATCGTCGCTCGCGGGTGGAACACAGCCGACCTTCGCGGCAGCACCGTGGCGGGGAGCGGAAGAAGCTCTGATCCCACCACTCGTTGCACTGCTGGTCGCACTCATTTGCGGCGACCTGCTTATCCTGAGTTACGGACAATCTCCTGCCGCAGTGTACCGCCTGCTGCTCGAAGGCACGTGGGGAAATGCTTATGGGTTCGGCCAGGTTCTCTACAAGGCAACCACGCTTGCCTTCACGGGATTGGCGGTTTCGTTCGGCCTACGGGCCGGACTATTCAACATCGGGGGCGAGAGCCAGCTCGCCGCCGGCGGATTCGCTGCCGCCCTGACGGGCCTGGCACTCCCCGTCGGGACTCCGCTCATCATCGCGCTCATCATCTGCATGATCGCGGCTGGTGTCGCTGGTGGAATCGTTGGCTCCGTGCCGGCGTACTTGAAAACGAGATTCGGCGCCCACGAGGTGATTGTGACGATCATGCTCAACTTCGTCGTCCTTGCGCTGCTCAACTGGTTCATCGCCGGCCATCTGCACGTGCCGGAGACGCTCCACACGCCGGAGATTCACGCGGGCGCTTTGCCGAGGCTCGCGGATATATCTCCGACGTTCCACGGTTCAGCGGCGAACCTCGCGCTCGTCGTCGCAATTCTCGTCGCAGCCGCAGTCTGGTTTTACCTATTCAAGACGCGTGGTGGTTATGAGCTCCGCGCCGTCGGTCTCCAGCCAGACGCCGCGGAGTACGGGGGCATCAGCGTCGGCGGAGTGTGGCTTCGGGCGCTGACCTTTTCGGGCGTCATCGCCGGCATAGGTGGGATCAACTACGTCCTCGGCTACAAGCACTACTATGAGGATGGTTTCGCCAGTGGCGCTGGCTTCCTCGGTATTGCCGTCGCACTCGTAGGTCGAAACCATCCAGTTGGCGTTCTGCTCGCTGCCTTCTTCTTCGCCACTCTCTCCCAGGGTGGACTGGCCATACACGCGTTCGTACCCAAGCAGATGATGGACGTCCTCCAGGGAGTAGTGATCCTGGCAGTTGCGATGTCGGTACCGGAAGTGCGTCACGTTCTCCGCAGCGCTCGCAGAAGGAGCGACGCTTGAATCCGCTGTCTTTCCTCACCCAGATGATTCGGATAGCGATCCCATACTTGTTCGCGGCGAGCGGTGGCGTGGTGGCGGAGCGGGCGGGCATCGTGAGTCTCACGCTCGAAGGGTTCATGCTGAGCGGTGCATTCGCCGCGGTATTGGGCACCCACTACTCCGGCAGCGCCTGGGTAGGCGTGCTGACGGGCATCATCGGTGGTTTTGTCTTCTCGCTCATTCATGCCATCGCGACAATCCGGTACAGGGCCGACCAGGTCGTTGTCGGAGTTGCCATCAATCTGCTGGCAATCGGCGTGACGAGATTTTTTCTCAAGCTATTCTTCGCCAGCTCCTCCAACTCTCCCCGCGTCGCTGGTTTTGGCGGGAACATCAAGGCCGGTGGATTCGACAATCCACTGCTTTGGCTGGGACTTCTCGTCGCTCCAGTGGTTGCATTCGCGATCTATCGAACACCATTCGGGCTACGCGTGCGCGCTGCCGGTGAGCATCCGGATGCGGCCGAAAGCGTCGGTGTCAGTGTGAAACGAGTGCGATACGTTGCCGTCGCGATCTCGGGAATTCTCGCTGGTCTGGGTGGTGTCTATCTGGCACTGGATCAACATCAGTTCACCGATCAGATGACTGCCGGCCGCGGGTTCATCGCCATCTCGGCGGTGATCTTCGGCCGGTGGGATCCCGTTCGTGCCGCGCTCGCATGCCTGCTTTTCGCCGCCGCCGAAACTCTTCAGATCCAGCTGCAGGGCAGTCACGCGATTGCTTCGCAATTCATCGAAATGATTCCGTATGTGCTGACGATCGTCGCGCTGGCGGGTGTAGTGGGCAGAGCGGTGCCCCCGGCCGCACTCGGAAAGATCGAGGACTAGGTGGCATCGCCGCTCCGCGAGAGAGCATCCGCCGTGAGCGGTCGGATGTCGAGAGCTGCAAGCGGGAAGTTGTTCGTGCTCATCATCACGAACTTTGTGGACATGGTGGGATTGTTGATGATCATCCCGCTGATGCCTTTTTATGCGCGCGAGCTGGGCGGAGGCTCGCTCATCGTCGCGATTCTCATGGGCGCGTTCACCGCGGCGCAGCTGTTGAGCGCTCCGCTCTGGGGAAGATTCTCGGATAAATACGGTAGGCGGCCCGCGCTACTCGTCGGACTGACGGCGGCGGGGATCGCCTACATCGTCTTCGCCTACGCGACGTCGATATGGCTGTTGTTGCTGTCGCGTGTCGTGCAGGGCGCTGGCGGTGGAACTGTGGGAGTCATTCAGGCTTACGTCGCTGATTCCGTCGAGCCGGACAACCGCGCCAAAGCGCTGGGCTGGCTATCTGCGGCGACGAACGTTGGCGTCGCCATCGGACCCGCGCTTGGCGGGATCGCGCTGAAGTTCGGTAGACCGGGACCAGGCGTTGCCGCGGCTTCACTCTGTCTGATCAACATCTTCTTCGCCTGGCGGTTCCTCAAGGAATCACGCGACATGACCGAAGCGCACCACGAAAAGCCGCGGACGTCGCGAACGGCGATCACGCACGTTCTCACGCATCCGGGCGAGGCGGCGCCGCGTCTGATCTGGATCTACGCTGTAGCGATGGGTGCTTTCTCGGGACTGATGGCGATCCTCGCGCTCTTTCTCGCGGATCGATTCGGCGTTGGGAAGGACAGGATTTGGGTGTTCTACACATACGTTGGCGCGATCTCGGTTGTCACCCGCGCAGGGATCCTCGGTCGAATGGTGGATCGCTACGGCGAAGCTCGTCTCTCGCGAATCGGGCTGGCGTTATTGGCGACGGGTCTACTGACGCTGCCTCTGGCGCGCGGCTATGCCTCTCTCGCGCTCGCGGTTGCGCTGATTCCACTGGGAACTGCTTTCACGTTCCCGTGTGTGACGTCGATGCTCTCCCGCGTCATTTCAAGTCGTGAGCGGGGATTGTACATGGGAGTGCAGCAGACCTTCGGCGGGCTATCGCGCGTACTGATCCCGCTCTGGGCGGGTTTCTCCTACGACCACTTCGGCCGGACGGTGCCGCTCTTTACATCCGCCGCGTTGGTGCTGGGGACGATCGTAATCGGGCTCGGCGTCGATGATGGGAGAAGTGCGGCTGTTCCTGTCGCCTCACCCTGATTGTTCGGCGAGGCTTACAGCCAACGACGCACTTGTTTGCGATACTCCCGGTAGGGCTCACCGAACTTCCGCTCCAGGTACCGCTCTTCCCGCATGATGACGCCCCATTGAAGAACGATCAGAACGAGCACCAAAAGGAGTAGCGGCCAGACTGCTGGTACAAGGAGTGATATCCCACCATACACCGCCGTCACAGCCAGATACAACGGATTCCTCGTGTAGCGAAACGGCCCCGCGATAACGATTGCTGTAGTTGGTTTACCTGGATTCACGTTCGTTCCGGCCTCGTGCATCGTTGTCTCGGCCCACCGGGCAAGCAGGGCTCCACCGATCACGAGCACCACGCCGGCCGCCCGAGCGGGCAGAACAGGTAGTCGCAATCCGAGCGGCACCAGCGCGTGCAACACCAGGCCGAGAACCAGCGTGCCGCCAAACAGCAACGGCGGAAAGACGAGCACGCCAGGAGAATCCTTGCTCGACGCCAAGACCTCGTTCACCCGCGCAACGCTCCAATGATCGCCGGCACGGCGCCGAGTAGCCACACGATCGCCGCTGCGATCGCCGCTTGTTGCTTGGGTATGCGACCGACAACGCGAAGTCCAATTGCCAGTAGCACCGTTACCCAGATCGTGAACACGTCGACCCGGCTCGCCAACGCTATCAGGACCGCGGAGCTCGTGTCGGGATTCATGAATCTCGCCAGACTGAAGCTCACCGAGTTGACTGAAGTCATACTCTCAGGACTCATGAAAAGGCCCTGCGCCGCGTTGGTAAGAATTTGCACAACACGAGGCACTTCCGAGTAGGTCGCAACCATCAATGCCGCCGCTACAGACTCCTTGGCGTCAAACAGTTTGCCGACGATCCACAGGGCGATTCCCGTAAAAATGATACTGGCAGTAAGTCCGATGGCAAAAAACACTGCACCGAACGTTTCGAAAAAGCCACGCCCGGTCGACAGCTGCTCCGCGGTAAGATTCGGATTCTTTCGCATCATGTCCGCACTGCGGCGCGCAAACTCCGCGTCCATAATCGGCTGCATCGCGTTTTTCGTCAGGAAAAACAGTACCGTGCCCGCGAGCACGAGGAAGAGCAACGGCTTACCCCACTTTCCGTCGCTGCGGCGCGCAAATACACTCGAGGGAGCGTAGAAAATGTCGACGAAATCTTCCCACAAGCTTGCCCCTGTCGGTGCGGGCTCGGTTTCCTTCACTGCGCCAGGGTCGCTTGGCATTGACTCATCCTCGCAGAAAAAAAACGTGGTTGCGACGACAACATTAGCGATCAAAGGGCCGTTCCGCTTGTGGGACGACTCACGGCCGCCTCGGGAAGCGGCGCTTCCCCGCGCAATGACGGAGGTTTGTACCGCTCGACATCGGTTATCAGACGCACGCCGCGGTCATAGGTGAAATAGGCGTAGGCCCACTGCAGCAGCACGCTCAACCGGTTGCGAAATCCCACCAGATACATAATGTGGACGAACAACCAGAGAAACCATGCCAGCCGGCCCGTGAATCTGACCCGGCCAAAATCAGCGATTGCGCGAGATCTGCCGATCGTGGCAAGATCGCCCTTGTTCCAGTAGCGAAAATCTTTTCGCGCTTGGTGGCGGATCTCACGCAGAACGTTCTTCGCCGCGAACCCTCCCTCCTGAATCGCGGCCGGACCTACACCAGGGATCAGTCGACCGTCCTGCATGAGTGACGCGAGATCGCCGACGACGAAGATCTCGGGATGCGCCGGCGCGGAAAGATCGGGCTTTACCTGAATCCTTCCCACGCGATCTATCGGGCCGCCGAGGAATTTTCCCAGCGGAGATGCAACGTTGCCCGCGGCCCAGAACGAAGTGCGCGCGCGCATCCTCTCTTTTCCAATCCAGACTCCTTCGCGGTCCACTCCGGTGACAAAAGCATTCACGCGCACTTCGACGCCAAGATCCTTGAGGTCCTGCGCGGCGTGTGCGGCGAGGTCTTCGGGAAATGTCGGCAGGACCCGGGGCCCCGCCTCGATCAGGATTACTCGCGTCTTCCGCGTATCGATTCTTCTGAAGTCAGGAGCCAATGCTTTCCTGGCAATAAATGGCAGCGCACCCGCGAGCTCGACGCCGGTCGGGCCGCCGCCAACAACAACAAATGTCATGTATTCCTGCTGCTCCACAGCGTCGACGGATTTTTCCGCGTTCTCGAACGCGAGCAGAAACCGACGTCTGATCTCCGACGCGTCTTCAACTGCTTTTAGTCCCGGAGCATAGGGTTCCCAATCGTCGTGCCCGAAATACGAATGACGTGATCCGGAAGCGACTATGAGGTAATCGTACGGAACTTCACGTAATTCCTCGTCGACCCTCACTACTCGCCGCACGGGATCGATCTCTCGGGCTTCCGCCATTAACACTTCAGTATTCTTTTGTCGCCGCAAAACCCATCGTATCGGCGCGGTGATGTCGCTCGGAGCCAAAGCCGCCGTCGCAACCTGATACAAGAGCGGCTGAAACGTAAAGTGATTGGTGCGGTCGATCACGGTCACATCGACCTCTGCACGTTTCAGCGCGCGGGCGGCGGCGAGACCACCGAATCCGCCGCCGATTATGACGACCCGCGGCCGGCGAGCAATGTCAGGCAAGTCGTTCCTCGAACGACCTCGCGGCGAGGGTCATCAACAACACCAGGGCGATCAAGAGGACGCTGTACGCCGCCGCGGTGCCGAAAGCGAGAGCGCGCAGCTGCGCGAGGATCTCCATTGAGATTGGCCTGTTCGCGTGAGTGTACAGCACGACGCTCGCGACGAATTCGCCGACCGCCGTCACCGCTGCGAGCAGAGCGCCCGCGACCAGGCCCGGCCGGGCGGCCGGCAGAATGACACGTCGCATCGTCAGCAGCCAGGACGCGCCGAGCCCGCGAGCCGCGTCCTCTAGAGACGCGTCCATCTGTCGCAGCGAGCCTTCCACCGCTGACGCAACCAGCGGTGTATCGCGAATGAAATACGCCAGCGGCAGGATCCAGAAAGTCCCAACCAGCAGAATTCGGCCAGTAGCAGGACTGTTTTGATTGAACGTCGCCGCCAGTCCGAGAGCGATCGCGGTTGCGGGAATCGCCCACGGTAAAGCGACGAGAAACTCGAGCACACGCCGTCCAGCGAATCTGCGGAATACGATTAGATATCCCGCCACAAAACACACCACGATGTTTGCGGCCGTCGCGATCAGAGCCATCGAGACACTGTTAGTAATCGGACGCCACAGCTCCCGTTCCGAAAAAAGGCGACGATAATTCTCGAAGGTGTATTCCGGGGGCAGAACCTGGGTAGTCCACGCACCGTCGCGCGCAAATGAAACGAGCACCACCATCAGGTGTGGGAGCACCAGCGCGACCACCACCACGGCGGCACCAATCGAGGTGAGGATTTGCGCACGTCGCGACCCGATCTGCCTGCGAGTCCGTCCTCCTTTGCTGGCCAGCGTGTACTTCCGCTTCCGCTCCAGCCATCGAAACAAAGACAGACCCGCCACGGCGCTCAACGCCAGGACAGTCGTCTCGACGTAGGCCAGACCAAGGGCGCCGTTGGTCTTCGACGCCAGTATCTGCGTGGACAAGACCCTCAATCCGCCGCCGAACACATAAGGCGCCGAGAAAGAACCCAGCGCGTTCATAAATACGAGCAGCATCGAGCCGGCAACAGCCGGCATCAACAGTGGCAGCGTGACGCGTCGCAGCCTCCACCACGTGCTCGCGCCGAGACCTGACGCAGCTTCGTCGAGACTGGCATCGAAGCGCTCCAGGCCCGCCGAGACGAACAGAAAGACGTAGACGTACATCGTGTACGCGTGGACGAAGACGATCGCCCCAACGCCTTTGAGCCGCCACGGAGCGCTCTCCATTCCCAGCAGCCGTTGCACGATTCGCGTGACGAGCCCGCTCTCACCGTACAGAAACAGGAACGCGATGACCCCCACCAGCGGCGGGAGCGCGGCCGGCAGCGTTGCAACAGCTCTCAACAAACGGCGACCCGGAAACTCGAAACGTCCGAGCAGAAACGCAAGCGGCACTCCGATCGCCAGCGATGCAAAAACGGACGCCACCGAAATGACGAGGCTGGTGCGCAACGCTTCGCGATCAGCCGGGCTCGCCGCAAATTCCCGCCAGTGGCCAAGACCGTTTTCGAAACTGCCAGCGATCACTGCGGCGTTGGGATAGACGACGGTCCAGAGAAGCAGAGCGATTACGGGTAGTGCCATCAGCAGACTGTGCTGCCGCAGTGATGTCTTCATCCAGCGACGATCGGAAATGGGCGCTCGAGTGGTGTCACGCCAATCAGTTCCTCTTCTCTGGCGTCGCTCGTTGATGACTCGACCTCCACCGTGACGTCGTCCGCCAGCTGAACCCGATACACCTCCAGCCCACCAGCGAAACGCCGATTGATGACGCGACCGATCCAGGCGGAATCATCGCTGGAGCTCGTGAGCTGCATTGCGTCCGGCCGTACGACAACGAACGCTCTTTCGAAGCGAGCAGGCGCGCCCTCAGGCCGCGTCACAGGAAGATCACGGGTTCGTCCACCGATTGTAACCGCGGCCGTCGCGCCACTGTCCACCGCTGGGACGATCCCTCCACGGCCGATGAAAGACGCCACTTCGCGCGAGACGGGAGCGTGATAGAGCTCCTCGGGCGTTCCGCATTGGAGGAGCCTCCCCATCTTCAGGAGTGCAATTCGATCGGCGATGGCAAAAGCATCCTCTTGATCGTGCGTCACGAACAACGCCGGCACTCCTACCCGCCGTAACATCGCTCGAAGATCGTCGCGCATTGTCTGACGCAAGGTCGGATCGAGGTTGGAGAGTGGCTCGTCCAGCAACAACGCCTTGGGCTCGATCACCAATGCCCGGGCCAGCGCTACTCGCTGCTGCTCTCCGCCAGATAGAGATTGAATCGCACGCGACCCTGCTCCCGCCAAACCGACGCTCGCCAGAGCCGCGCGCGCCTTTTGGAGTCGGTCGCCTTTCGAGACCCCGCGCGCCTCGAGACCGAACGCCACGTTCTCTTCGACGGGCATATGCGGAAAAAGCGCGTAATGCTGAAACACCATTCCAAAGCCGCGACGCTCGGGCGGGACGCTGGTGATATCAGCTCCGCCCAATGTCACCGTACCTGCATCGGGGACTTCGTACCCGGCAGCTATTCGGAGCGTCGTGGTTTTCCCCGAGCCCGATGCGCCGACAAGCGCCAACAGTTCTCCGCGACCCACTTCGACCGAGACGCTGTCGACAGCGGTGAAATCACCGAAACGTCGAGTTACGCCATTGAGCGCCAATATGCCGGAATCAGCCGAACCTCCATCTCGCGCCCCACTTCTGGGCGCGGAGGTCACTGATTCGTACCGCGGTTCCTGATGTTCGCGTCCCAGTATTTCATCCACTCGTCGAGATGCGCGGCCATCACCTGGCGGTCAACAGACATTGGCTTGATCTTCGACTGTGCGTCGCGAATCCACGCCGGAAGTTTCGCAGCGGGAATGTCCTTTCGGGCTGGAATGCGCAGGAACTGATCGGCTGCGGCAAGCAGGGCCTCTGGCGTCGTGACGTACTCGTAGTAAAGTGCCGCTTCCTTGGCGTGCTTGCTACCACGCACGATCGCGATTCCATCCACCAGCAGCGGAGTCCCGCTTGTTGGAATGACGTACCGCACTGGAATCTTGGTGCGCTGCTCGAGAGTCGCGATGTCCGGCATGTCCCACATCGTCACTACGCCTTCCTGCCGACCGAGCTTCTGGTAGAGAATGGTCGGGTTGAGCACGTACTCGCGCGTGTTGACGTCCAGCTTTCGCAGCCACTCGTAGCCCGCATCCGGCTTCCCCGTCCGCGTCATTGATCGCGCCATGATGGCGCCGAAGATCGCCCGCATCGTGCCCGACTGGATAGGATCCCGAATGAGGATCTTGCCTTTCCACTGCGGAGCCAGGAGATCGTCCCAATCCTTGGGCGCCATCGTTTCCGTGACAGCCTGACTGTTATAGCCAATGACTTCCGGCGTCAGGTACGTCCCGTACCAGTAGTCGTTCGCGTCTTTTCCCTCTGGGTCGATGGCCCCTGCCCATGTGGGCTTGTACGGCTGTAACAGGTTTTCTTTCGTCGCGCGATCGAAAGCTTCCGCTGGCGCACCGAACCAGACATCAGCCTGCGGATTCGGCTTCTCGGCGCGAACCCGCTCGAGAACTTCCTGAGACCCCATGTCGACCCATTGTACGTCGATGTCGGGATGTGCTTTCTCGAAGCCCTGCTCCAGGTAGTCGAGCAGCTCTTTGCCATGGGGCGAGTAAACGATCAGCACGGTGCGCCGGTCGGAGCTGCACGCAACTAGAAACGTGAGCGCCGCCACCACCGTCGTCATCACTGCAAACCGAAATGGTGAGGCGATCGTTGTCAGACGGCGCCGCTTCATCTGATGGTGTTTCCGCCGAGTAAATTGGCGAAGATCCGCGCGCCTCCGGCCACTCCCGCCGGAAGCTGCCGAAACAAGGCGAGCGGCACATAGATGTAGGTGCCCCGCCCGTAAGGCGCGGCGAGAATCGCGGCTTTGTTTGGAGCTTCGCCCGGATCGTTCATCGCCAGCATCGTCCGATAGTGGCTATCGAAAACCGATGGCATATAGGAAGCTCGTTCCTGAGCCCAGCCAACGAAATCGTCCTGGGTGATTTTGTTTGGTGTATTGAGCAGGGGGGAGGCGGCGTCGGTGATCGCAACCGGCGCGTTTTCATCAGTCACCCGCTCGGCTGGCTGCTTCAGCTGGATGGGGTAGGGCATGACACCCGGCCGCATCATTTCAGCCTGGCCATATTGAACGACGAGCCTGCCGCCGTTTCGAACGTACGACAGCAAATAATCGTTATTGTCCTGGAGAGTTTGACTCGACTGATACGCGCGCGGTCCGACGACGATCGTCGTAAACCGGCTCAGGTCTGTTTGCGGAATTTCCTCGGCGTCGATGATCGTCAGTGGCACACCCAGCTGCTGCAGCACCGGCGCGACGTTGTCACCAACTCCGGGGACATATCCGACGTTCAGGCGCGAGGGCAACACTACATCCACTGCATTTATGGTGAGCGTCGACGGTCGATAAATTCGTTGCGGATTTATGTGCGGATACTCGATCGGGATATACCCGGTCGTGTACGCGACACCACGCGCAGTCGCGGTAGCAGCGAGCTGGTGGGTCCCGCGTGGCAGAGTGCCACGCACCTTGAACGTCACGGTACGCGTCGCGCCCGGAGCCATCGTCACAGTTCGAGAGGACGAATCAGCGGTGAGTCCGCGCGGCAGACTGAGCGCGACGGTCGTGGCTGCCGAATCGTGGAGCGCTGAACGCAATGTCGCCTTGAGGACGCGGCTGAATGGACCGTTCGCTCTGGCCATCGTCGAGGCTTCTTCGAGCGCGATCGAGATGCCTGGAGCGACTATCAGTGGGCGCTGGACATCGCCGCGAACACGGTCCACGTAGTGGAACACGATCGGCGAAGCAACATCGATGTCGGACGCACCACCGCGGATGTCGACATCAACGTGCGCCCAGCCCTGCTGTGCGCGCTCGTCCTCGGAGACGCCGTTGATGCGCGGAGTGAACAAATCGCCGTTCCGTGGTAGTGCCAGCCACCACGGCTGGGTTATCTCGCGTCCGACGAATTGCTGCGTCCAGCGATAGCTCGAATCGGCAGGAATGGTTGCCAGCACATGGCCCTCGGCCTTCGCTACGATCGTCGCCCGACCGCGATTGTACAGAGTCACAGTCACTTTTGCCGTGTCGCCCAACGCCAGGGCCTGCCTGTCAGCGACTGCTTCCAGCGCAATAGCGGGCGGAAGCTCGGGAGGCGCCGTGCGTCCGTCCTGCACCAGAATTTTCGTCGTGTCGATCCCGGCAAATATCGACCTCTCCTCTTTTGCGGGCGGTGCTGGAACCCGCGAATCTTCCCGCGTGAGATAGTCCCACACTACTCCCTTCCGCCGCAGCGTTCCTTCGCCCTGCGATTTGTGCTGCGACCGACTGTCGGCGGCAATTTCCTGGTACGATAGCCCCAGATTGGGATCGTACTCCCCGACGTCGATGGCGATGGTTCGATCCTGGGGGGAAAATCGCGCCAATCTGTAGAATTTGAGCGGGCTCCAGGGAGCGCCGAATTGTCTCACCGGAAATCGCACTGTGTCCGCCGACAGATTGTACGCCTGACGCGCGACAATCGCCGAGATCTGGTGCTGACCGTGGCCATCGCGCGGCGTCCCCGAAAATGTCGTGATCACGATGTGAGGCCGGTACGCACGCATCACGGTCATCACATCGTTGAGCAGAGAATCCTGCGGCCAGTGCGTTCGCGTCTCATCGGCGGTCTTGGAGAACCCGAAATCGTAGCCACGCGCGAAGTACTGGTGCGCGCCATCGATTCTCCTCGCCGCGAGCAGCTCCTCGGTTCGAATTACACCGAGCGCCTCTCCGAGCTCGTTCCCGATCAGGTTCTGCCCGCCATCGCCGCGTGTGAGCGATAGATAGGCGGTCTCGACTCGACGTCCTCGAGCGAGCCACGCAATGAGGTTCGTGTCTTCGTCATCCGGATGCGCCCCGATCCAGAGCACTCGCATCCGTTCCGGCGCAGCCGCAGCATGCACGGTCGTCGCTGACGGCTGAATGAATTGACCGCTGGCGCTGCTTCGCACCAGCAGGCTCGCGATTAACGCGGCCAGTAAACCCACTCTTTTCATTTCGACTGAAAAAGAATTGTTAGGACTTGAGTGCCATGCCGCGGCGCTTCGCTCCCGCCGGCTGCTGCATCGGTGCATTCACTTCTGTGACGATGCGCTCCTGCTCGACCTTGTGAGCTTCGGCATAGCCTTCCGCTGGACTCGCGCGATCTGGCCGCCCAACGTAGCGTGTGAGCAGAGCGTTCCCGGTCGACACGCGTAGCCGCGGAGCTGCATAGGACCAGGCACCATTGTTTTTCGGTTCTTCCTGTGCCCATACAACTTCCTCGATCGCAGGATACAGATCGACGATCTGCGCGATCTCCTTGCCCGGCCACGGATAGAGCTCTTCCACGCGCACGATCGCGACGTGCGACGCGCGCTTTACAGCAAGATCGTAGTAAATCTTGCCGGTGCAGAACACCAGGCGTGTTACAGCTTCGCGCTGCTGCGATGCTGCCGGGTCGTCGATCACTGGACGAAAATTACCGCCCGCAAGATCGCTGATCTTGGACGCGGCTTCAGGAAGGCGCAGCAGGCTCTTCGGCTGCATGAGAATCAGGGGACGATGCTCGTACAGGTGCGCCTGTCGACGCAGGATGTGGAAGTACTGCGCCGGCGTGGATGGATACGCCACGCGCTGATTCCCCTCGGCGCAGAGCTGCAGAAACCTCTCCAGCCGCGCACTCGAATGTTCCGGGCCCTGCCCCTCGTAACCGTGAGGAAGGAGCAGCACTACTGAGGAATCCTGACCCCACTTGGCGCGATCAGCGGCAATGAACTGATCGATGATTGGTTGCGCGACATTCACGAAATCACCGTACTGCGCTTCCCACAGCACTAGCGTGTCCTCGGCGGCAGTGCTGTAACCGTACTCGAAGCCGAGTACGGCGGTCTCTGACAGCGGACTGTTGTAGATCTCGAACTTTCCCTCTGCATCGATGTGCTGGAGCGGGACGTAGACTACGCCTGACTCTGAGTCGTGCAGCACCGCCTGGCGATGAGAGAAAGTCCCTCGCTCTACATCCTGCCCCGTCATGCGCACCGATTTGCCTTCCCGCAGCAGCGATCCGAAGGCCAGCGCCTCGGCATGCCCCCAGTCGATTCCTCCGTTCTCGCCCAGCGCATCTGCGCGCCGGGCCAGCGTCTTGGCAATGCGCGGATTCGCCTTGAGTGTTGAGGGCCACTGCAGCAGTCGCGTGTTGAGATCCCGCAATTGATCCGCATCCACCCCGGTGTCGCCCCCTCCGGCCCCGGACTGATCGACCTCTGATTCGTTCGCCGGAAGATGCTCGGGAGGATGGATCTCGCCAGCCTTCATCGCGGTCTGAATGCGATCGAAGTTCGCGGCGATCTCCGCGTCCAGCTGTTTCACCTCCTCTGCGGTTACGAGTCCCTCGGCGACCAGGGCACTGCCCCACACTTCACGCGGTGAGGGATGCGCTCTGATTTTCTTGTAGAGAAGTGGCTGGGTGAACGCGGGCTCGTCGGTCTCATTGTGTCCGTGACGGCGGTACCCGACGAGATCGATCAGGAAATCCTTGCCGAACCTCGCCCTGTATTCGATCGCGAGACGCACTACCTGTACGCAGGAAGTGGCGTCGTCCGCGTTCACGTGCACGATCGGCACGTCGAACCCTTTCGCCAGGTCGCTGGCGTAGTGTGTCGAGCGCGCATCGACGGGATCGGTCGTAAAGCCGACCTGGTTGTTCACGATTATGTGCAACGTTCCACCCGTGCGAAATCCCGACAGACCGGACAGGTTGAATGTCTCCGGAACGACTCCCTCACCAGGGAACGCCGCGTCACCATGGATGCAGATCGGAACGACCGCCGCCTCGTCTCTGTCTCCGTTTCCACCGGCCAGCACCTGACGCGCTCGCGCAACGCCTTCGAGCACCGGATTCACAACCTCGAGGTGACTGGGGTTTGGAATCAAAACGATTTCGATTTCCTTGCCGCTCGACACCCGACGCTTTCCGTGGGCGCCGAGGTGATACTTGACGTCGCCCGTCTCGCTCACGGCGTTCGTAGCAGCGTGCTTGCCCTCGAACTCCTCGAAGATCGTCGCGTATGGTTTGCCGAGCGTGTGCACCAGCACATTGATCCGACCTCGGTGTGCCATGGCTAGATCGATCTCCCGCGCTCCATGTGACGCTGCGGCTTCGATCGCGACATCGAGCATCGGCACGAGGATGTCTCCACCTTCAATCGAAAAGCGCTTGTAGCCCTGGTACGCTCGACCGAGAAACCGTTCGAGGCCATCCACCTCAGTGAGTCTGCGCAAGATCGTTTTCTTTTCTTCGTCGGCCAGCGCTGCGTTGACCTTACCGCTTTCGATTGCCTCGCGCAGCCATTCCCGTTCCGCTGCTTCGCCCAAGTGCGACGTCTCGAATCCAATGCGCGAGGTGTAGATCTCGCGCAGACGTCCCACCACATCGGCGGCACTACCTCCTCCCCCTCCCCCTCCCCCTTCCCCTGGCGTTTCCCGCGCTTCCAAAGCAACAGCGGGAATGCTGGCGAGATCCTGCTCGCTTAACGCGTAAAAATCGGGAGTCAGCTCGGGAGCGCCCGGCGGCGCCTCGCCAAGAGGATCCAGCTGCACAGCCAGATGTCCGAAATTTCGAATCGCGTCCACCAGTTTCGCGGCGGATGCAACCTGCCGCAGAAAACGTTCGTCTGTCGGAGCTCCGACAGCGGCGGCCGTGGCTGGAGCTCCAGGTGCGCCGCTCAGGCCCTCAGCGAAGCGGAAAAACTGGCGCCACGACTCGTCCACCGATGCCGGATCACGTCGGTAGGCTTCGTAAGCTTCCTCTATGTAGCCGTCGTTGAATACGCCCGTGATAGGGTCGGCGCTCATGCTCCTAAATTTAACCGCGCTCCACTGTCCTCGGCGCAGTCGACGGAGAGCGCAATGCGAACTTGGGCCGCGCGGCTGCCGCTTTCAAAATCTTCAGCGCTGGTCCCTCCTCCAGGGTGGGGAGGTACAGAAACCCCGCGATGCCGTTGACCTCGAACAGGTGGAGCTCCTCGGCGTGCCGTGTAAGACTCACCGCTATTACCGGGATTTTCGAGAGCAGCTCGCTGCGCTCCCAGATCTCGATCGGAATCGATGCGAGCAGGTCGTAGTCGCAGATCACCACATCGGGTGAGCCATCACCGGCAACGTAGGCGGCTGAATCGAGTCCCACGGCATTTGTAGTAGCGACGCCCATTTGGGCGAAATACCGCGCGATGTGCTCGCTCAGGTAGCAATGGCGCGCGATACAGACCGCGCGCAGTGGTGCGGCAGCACCAGAATCGGTGGAGGCCGCTGTACTCGTTTCACCCATGCCCGCGCATCGTAAGCCGTAAGAAGTCCGAGCGCAAGGCACGACGCGGCTCATGCAGACAAAAAAAAGCGCCCTGCACTAAATCGTGCAGAGCGCCTCGAAGCAGAGCGGGCAGGCTCTTACTTCTTCGTCTTGTCGACGTTGTTGCCGATTACGCCGCCGAGGATCGCTCCAGCTGCGCCACCGATGATCGCGCCCTTCACCTTGTTCCTGCTGGTGACCGCGCCAATCACTGCACCCGCACCGGCGCCGATTGCCGCATCGCGCTTGGTGTGCTTCACGATCACCGGCTGGGGAGCCGGGGCGCTGTAGACCGGCTGGGACGAATACGTCCCGCCGGACGAGCGAGTCGAGCTGCGACGCGTGGTGGTCGTGCGACGAACCGGTGCACGGGTCGTCGTCGCCGAGCTTCTCAGCGCCGTCGGCTGTGCTGTCGTGGCTACGCCAGCTCGTTCCGCCGCATTGATGCTGTCGAGCGGCGTATATGGCGTCGCCTGCGCGGCGGTCGAAAGGTCGGAATTGAGGGCGTCATCGACCTTCTTGTCGTTCGAGCACGCGAACGCGAAAACCGCGGCGGGAATAATTAGTAACTTTTTGAACATTTTAAAGCCTCCAGTAATGACCCCCGCTCAACGCGACGGTACTCCCACCAGGGGCAGATGGTGTGCCAAATCAAAGGTTTACTTAGGCCACGCTAGCCTCGGCTAATACGCCCACCGAGGCGATATCGTCCTCTAAAGAGGCCGGCAGAGTGAGACGAAAAGCGCTGCCCTGGCCGGGCACCGAATGCACGGTCAGAGAACCGTCGAGCAGTTGAGCCAGTCTTCTGGAGATCGGCAGGCCCAGACCGGTACCGGGTTGCTTTGACTCGGACACCTGGACGAACTCCTCGAAGATGCGCGCGATGTCTTCATGCGCGATGCCCACTCCCTTATCTATGACTTCGATCTCGACTCCCTTGTTGTGAGTCTGGCGGCACGCCACCCGGATCGGTTTGCCCTCGCCAAACTTGATGGCATTTGACAGCAGGTTGAGGAGGATCTGGCGGACTCGCCTCGGGTCGCTCACGATGTTGAAAGGCTCGCCGTCCATCTCCAGACTGAGCGTCGAGCCAAACTCGTCGGCGAGCGGTCGCACCGTTACGAATAGATCTTCGATAAGCGCCGGCCACATCACCGGCTGTAGCGAGAGCTCGATCTTTCCTGCCTCGATCTTGGAGAGGTCCAGCACATCATTCACGAGCTCGAGAAGATGGCGCGCGGCTTTGAGCGTCCGCTGCAAGCCTTCTTTCTGCTTGGAATTGAGCGGTCCGTAGATGTTGTCCAGCATCAACGTGCTGTAGCCGATAACGGCGTTGATCGGGGTGCGTAGCTCGTGGCTCATCGAAGCGTAGAACCTGTTTCGTGCGCCCATCGCCTGCTCCAGGGCTACCTGACGCCGATGCAGCTCCTCGTTCATCTGCGATAGCTTGGCGGCCGACCGTGCTTCTGCCTCGAGCAGCGAAGTTCGGTGCTCCAGCTCGAGCTCGCGCTTCTGACTGTCGCGCAGCAAGTCGCTCTGGCGCTGGATCTCACGCTGCTTCATGAAAAGGTCGACGAACACGGCGACCTTGGATCTCAGCACATCGGGATTGAACGGCTTGAAGACGTAATCCACCGCTCCCATGGAATAGCCCTTGAAGACGTACGCGTCTTCCTTGTTGATCGCGCTCAGGAAAATGATCGGGATCGTGCGCGATCTCTCCCGCGACTTGATGATCTCCGCAACCTCGAACCCGTTCATGCCGGGCATTTGCACGTCGAGGAGAATCACCGAGAACTCGCCGCCGAGTACTTTCTTTAGAGCTTCGGGTCCTGAGTTCGCGCGCACCAGATTCTGGCCGAGCGGCTCCAGGATCGCCTCGAGCGCGAGGAGATTTTCCTGTCGATCGTCGACGAGAAGTATGTTGACGCGCTCGTCTGTCATACTGTCGTCGGGCGCTGTTTCCGCGCGCCTTCCTTGCTCAGACTTATCAATCGTAGGGCCAAGCCCTCCAGAGGCAGAACTTCAGCGTTCGGCACAGCTCGCACCGCCGCTTCGGGCATGATTGGAATCTCAGCCGTCTTCGGGTCCTGCACCAGAGCGCGCCCACCGCGCTTGACGATGTGGGCCAGACCGCGAGCCCCGTCCTCATTGGCGCCCGTAAGTACAACGCCGATTGCTTCGGAGCGGTAGGTATCGGCGGCCGACGCGAACAATACATCGATCGACGGACGGCTGAACCGGATTGGCTCTTCGATAGTCAGAGACAGATACCCCGACTCCACTAGCACATGGTAATTCGAGGGAGCGAGATGCACAGTTCCGGCGCGCAGCGGATCTTTGTCTTCTATCTCGCAAACGTTGAGACTCGTCGAGTCCTGCAGCAGCTGCGAGAGGAGTCGCTCAGAATCCTTGCTTCGATGTTGCACTACGACGATGGGAATGCTGAAATCCTCGGGAAGGTCACCCAGCAGGTGCGTGAGTGCCGCCAGTCCTCCCCATGACGTGCCGACGGTGATGATGGAGTAGGGCATCTATCTCACCTTGCGGAAGATTTTTTCCGGGGGAGCGATCTGCTGGTAGCACTCCTCGTGCGTCATGAAGCGCAGCGTTTCCTTGCTCCCCAGCACCAGCACTCCGAACATCGCCAGACTGTCGTAGAACAATCCGTGCACCTTCGACTGGAGCGTCTTGTCGAAGTAGATCAGCACATTGCGGCAGAGTATGACGTTGAACTCACTGAATGAGCCATCGGTGACGAGGTTATGCTGCGAGAAGACGACATTCTTGGTGAGCGTCTGGTCGAAGAGCGCGCCGCCGTACTTGGCCGTGTAGTACTCTGAGAACGACTTCTTCCCGCCGGCGCGGATGTAATTGTCGGTGTACTCCTGCATCCTCTCCAGGGGAAATATTCCCGCCTTGGCGCGCTGCAACACCACTTCGTTGATGTCGGTCGCATAGATGCGCGAGCGATCGTAGAGTCCTTCCTCGCGCAACACCATGGCCATGGAGTAGACCTCTTCTCCAGTGGAACAGCCGGCGTGCCAGATCCGAATGAATGGGTAGGTGCGCAGTAGCGGCACCACGTGCTCGCGAAAAGTGAGGTAGAAGTTCGGGTCGCGAAACATCGCCGTGACGTTGATGGAGAGATCGAGAAGCAGCTTCTCCATCATCTCGGGCTCGTGCAGCACGCGCTCCTGCAGCGCGCTCACGCTGGAGAGTCCTTCTTCTTCTATGCGCTTCCAGAGACGCCTTCTGATCGAGGCGTAGGCGTAGGCTCTGAAATCGAACCCGTAGTGCCGGAATATCCCCTCCAGCAGCAGCTCGATCTCGATTCTCTCGAGATCGGGCTTGAACGACTGCCGTTCCGGCTCGACGGTCGTGGGCGGCGCTGCTACCTGTACAACCACACCCGTAGCAGTGAAAGCAGCTGTTCGGTGTCGACGGGCTTGGTGATGTAGTCCGAGGCGCCTGCAGCAATGCACTTCTCGCGATCACCCTTCATCGCCTTGGCCGTGAGGGCGATGATGGGCAGCGTCTTGAATTGATCCATTTCGCGAATCGCCTTGGTGGTCTCGTAGCCATCCATCTCCGGCATCATGACGTCCATCAGTATCGCGTCCACGTTCGGATCCTTTTTCAGCTGATCGATCGCCTGCTTGCCGTTTTCGGCAAAGCGCACGACCATGCCGTGGTCTTCCAGCATGCTCGTGAGAGAGAAAATGTTCCGTACGTCGTCGTCGACAACGAGAATGTTCTTTCCCGCGACGACTGAGTCCGCGTCGTGCAGGTGCTCGAGCATCTTGCGCTTCTGCTCGGGGAGCTTGGCCTCGATGCGGTGGAGAAATAGCGCCGTTTCGTCCAGCAAACGCTCCGGAGACTTCACGTCCTTCACGATGATCGTCTCCGCGTATTTCTTGATTTTGGTCTCGTCCTCCTGACTCAGGTCCTTCCCCGTGTAGATGATGATGGGAAGGTCGTGGTTGTCCGGATCGGACTTCACCTTTTCGAGCAGGTCGAAGCCGCTCATGTCGCCGGTGCTCAATCCGAGGTCGAGCACCATGCAGTCGAAATGCTTCTCGTGCAGCTTGGACAGCGCTTCGTCGGCACGGCCGACTGCCGTGATGTCGATGTCGTCGTGCGCAATGAGCTCGACGATGCTGTTGCGCTGCGTTTCGTTGTCTTCCACCACGAGCAGACTCTTCGGCACGGTGTCGATGAACGACGAGATGCGCGCGAAGGCGGAATCCAGGGCTTCCTTGCTTACTGGCTTCGTGAGATACGCAATCGCGCCGGCCTGAAGCCCCTCGCGCTTGGATTCCACGCCGGAGATGATGTGAACTGGAATATGGCGCGTCTCGGGATCGCGCTTGAGACGGTCGAGAACCTCGAGACCGTCCATTCCGGGCATGTCCACGTCGAGAGTAATCGCATCGGGCCTGACTTCGCGCGCCGCTGCGAGACCTGCCTCGCCATCCAGCTCGACCACGGCCTTGTAGCCCTTGTCGTGAGCCATGTCGAGAAGGACCTTGGCAAAGTTCTGGTCGTTTTCGATAACCAGCACCGTCCGGTCACCCTCCTCGATCGAATCACGGTCGTCAGGAATCGCCGTCTGCGGGACGGCCCGACGCTCGGGTCGGTACTGTAGCGCGTCTCCGGCGGGCTTGCGACGCTGGTCACGCCGCGGCTGACGCCGGCCTGGAGGACCGGTCATCGGACGGGTAACAGTTGCCGACCCCGCGGAGCTCGAACCGGACCCCGACTGCTGGCGGTGATACGAGATGTAGTCTCTTGTGTCCGAAGTGTCTGCGTTCGAAGAATCCGGCTTCGGGACATAACGCGCCGGCAAAAACAGAGTAAACGTGCTGCCCTGGTTTTCCGCGCTCTCGACGCGTATCTCGCCACCAAGCAGACGTGCGATTTCTCGGCTGATGGAAAGTCCCAGCCCGGTGCCGCCGTACTTGCGGCTGGTGGTACCATCGGCCTGCTGGAACGCCTCGAAAATGAGACGCTGCTTGTCTTTTGCGATTCCAATTCCCGTGTCGGCGACCGCGAAGGCCAGTACCTCCGGCGCTGCTTCCAACGCGGGATTCTGGAATCGCCTTCCCTTCTCCGCGCGGCGGACGGTGAGCGTTACACCGCCCTGCTCCGTGAATTTGAAAGCATTGGATAACAGGTTCTTCAATACCTGCTGCAGTCGCCCGCCGTCGGTGACTATCGCCGGTGGTAGATCGGCATTCAGGTCGACATCGAAGTTCAGACCTTTCTGCTCCGCTACCTGGCCGAACGAGCGCTCGACGTACTCTTTCACGTCTCGCAACCGCACTTCCGTCGAGTTCACATCCATCTTGCCGGCTTCGACCTTGGACAAATCGAGCACGTCGTTGATGAGGGAAAGCAGGTCGCTGCCCGAAGAGAGAATCGTCTGCGCGAACTCCACCTGCTTCGGTGTGAGATTGCCGTCCTTGTTCTCCGAGAGCAGCCGCGCCAGGATGAGCAGGCTGTTGAGCGGAGTTCTCAGCTCGTGTGACATGTTCGCGAGGAACTCCGACTTGTACTTCGAGCTCATTTGCAGCTGCTCGGCCTTTTCCTCGAGCGCGAGTCGCGCCGCTTCCACTTCTTCGTTCTTCTGTTCGACCTTTCGATTCTGCTCGGCGAGGAGTGACGCTTTCTCTTCGAGCTCCTCGTTGACCTGTTGCAGCTCTTCCTGCTGGTCCTTGAGCAGCTCCTCCGAGGTACGCAGCGTCGTTGCCTGCGCCTCGAGCTCGGCGTTGGATCTCTTGAGCTCTTCCTGCTGCTTGCGGAGCTCCTCTGATTGACTCTGTAGTTCGAGTGTCAGACTCTGCGACTGCTCGAGCAGCTCCGCGGTTCTCATGTTGGCCGAGATCATGTTGATCACGACGCCGACGGTTTCGGCCAGCTGATCGAGGAACAGCTGGTGGATTTGACTGAACGGCAGGAACGACGCGAGCTCGATCACCGCCTTGACCTCACCCTCGAACAGAACCGGCAGTACCAGAATGTTCCGCGGCGGCGCTTCACCGAGGCCCGACGTGATTCTGATGTAGTCGTCGGGAACGTTGGTCAGCAGAATCGGCTTCTTCTCCAGCGCCGCCTGACCCACGAGACCTTCGCCGACGTAGAACCGGTTGCCAATGTGCTTGCGCTCCTTGTAGGCGTAGCTCGCAATCAGCTTCAGTACGGGGGTGTTGTTTTCGTCCTCCATGATGTAGAACGCGCCGTGATGCGCCGAGACCAGCGGGGTGAGCTCCGACATAATGAGCTTGGACACCGCCTCCAGATCCTTCTGGCCCTGCATCATGCGCGAGAACTTCGCCAGGTTCGTCTTCAACCAGTCCTGCTCGGTGTTCTTCTCGGTCGTCGACTTCAGGTTCGCGATCATCTGGTTCAGGTTGTTCTTGAGCTCGTCGAGCTCGCCCTGCGCCTCGACTGCGATCTGCCTGCTCAGATCACCTCGTGTCACCGCGGTTGCAACGTCCGCGATTGCGCGCACCTGGAGCGTCAGGCTGTTGGCCATGGCGTTCACGTTGTCGGTGAGAGCTCTCCACGTACCGGCGGCGCCCGGCACTTCAGCCTGACCGCCGAGTTTTCCTTCGGTTCCCACTTCCTTGGCGACGCGGGTTACTTCGTCAGCGAAGACCCGGAGCGAATCGACCATCGCGTTGACTGTGTTCTTCAGCTCGAGAATTTCGCCGCGCACTTCCACGGTGATCTTCTGCGACAGGTCTCCCTTCGCCACCGCCGTCGTGACCAGCGCGATATTTCGGATCTGGCTGGTGAGGTTACCCGCGAGAGTATTGACGTTGTCGGTGAGATCCTTCCACGTTCCCGCGACGCCTGGAACGTTGGCCTGACCTCCCAGCTTTCCTTCCGTACCCACATCGCGTGCGACGCGGGTTACTTCCGATGAGAACGCGCTCAGCTGATCGACCATCGTATTGATCGTATTCTTGAGAGCGAGGATCTCTCCCTTCACATCAACCGTCATCTTGCGCGTGAGGTCGCCTCGCGCCACCGCGGTTGTCACGTCGGCGATGTTTCTCACCTGACCGGTCAGGTTCGAGGCCATGAAGTTCACGTTGTCAGTCAGGTCCTTCCACGTACCCGCTACTCCAGGCACGTTCGCCTGACCGCCGAGGCGTCCTTCCGTTCCCACCTCGCGCGCAACGCGGGTCACTTCGCCCGCGAACACGCTCAAGCTGTCCACCATGGTGTTGATAGTGTTCTTGAGCTCGAGAATCTCACCCTTTACGTCGACGGTGATCTTTCTCGACAGATCTCCCTTGGCCACCGCGGTGGTAACGTCGGCGATGTTTCTGATCTGGGCGGTAAGGTTGCCGGCCATCGCATTGACGTTGTCGGTGAGATCCTTCCATGTTCCCGCGACACCCGACACGCTCGCCTGTCCCCCGAGCTTGCCTTCCGTTCCTACTTCCTTCGCCACGCGCGTTACTTCATCGGCGAAGGAGCTGAGCTGGTCGACCATGGTGTTGATCGTGTCCTTCAGCTCCGCGGTCTCACCACGCGCTTCCACGGTGATTTTCTGCGACAGATCGCCACGCGCGACGGCAGTCGTCACCGCGGCGATGTTACGAACCTGACCCGTAAGATTTCCGGCCAGAGTATTCACGTTGTCGGTCAGGTCCTTCCACGTCCCGCCGACGCCGGGCACGTTGGCCTGGCCACCGAGCTTTCCTTCGGTTCCCACTTCGCGCGCGACGCGGGTTACTTCCGCCGCGAAAGCACTGAGCTGATCGACCATGATGTTGATGGTGTTCTTCAGCTCGAGAATTTCTCCCTTTGCCTCGGCGGTGATCTTTCGGTTCAGATCTCCGCGCGCGACCGCGGTCGTTACATCGGCGATGTTACGAACCTGACCCGTGAGGTTCGACGCCATGAAGTTCACGTTGTCGGTGAGGTCCTTCCATGTACCGCCGACGCCCGGCACTTCTGCCTGGCCCCCCAGTTTTCCTTCGGTACCCACTTCTTTCGCGACACGCGTTACCTCGGACGCAAACGCGCTCAGCTGGTCGACCATCGTGTTGATCGTCTGCTTTAGCTCGAGGATTTCGCCCTTCACGTCAACCGTGATCTTTCTGGAGAGGTCTCCTTTCGCCACTGCCGTCGTCACGTCGGCGATGTTGCGGATCTGCCCGGTGAGGCTCGAGGCCATTGCGTTCACGTTATCGGTGAGATCCTTCCACGTTCCACCGACGCCAGGAACGGCCGCTTGTCCGCCCAGCTTTCCTTCGGTTCCTACTTCCTTGGCGACACGCGTTACTTCGGAAGCGAACGTGCTCAATTGATCGACCATGGTGTTGATCGTGTTTTTGAGCTCCGCGGTCTCGCCCTTGGCTTCGACGGTGATCTTCTGCGACAGATCGCCCCTCGCGACAGCGGTCGTGACTGCCGCAATGTTTCTCACCTGGCCGGTAAGGTTTCCTGCCAGCGTGTTCACGTTGTCGGTCAGGTCCTTCCATGTGCCGCCTACACCGGGGACTTCAGCCTGTCCGCCCAGTTTTCCTTCGGTCCCCACTTCTTTCGCGACACGAGTCACTTCCGCGGCAAAGGCACTCAGCTGATCCACCATGATGTTGATGGTCTGCTTCAACTCCAGGATCTCGCCCTTTGCTTCCGCCGTGATTTTTCTGTTCAGGTCTCCACGCGCAACTGCGGTGGTGACGTCGGCAATGTTTCTCACCTGGCCGGTCAGGTTGGACGCCATGAAGTTCACGTTGTCGGTGAGGTCCTTCCAAGTTCCGCCCACGCCCGGCACCTCGGCCTGCCCACCCAATTTTCCTTCGGTACCCACTTCCTTTGCCACACGCGTGACTTCCGATGCGAACGCGCTAAGCTGATCGACCATCGTGTTGATGGTGTTTTTCAGCTCGAGGATCTCGCCTTTTACGTCGACTGTGATTTTGCGGGAGAGATCGCCTTTGGCGACCGCAGTGGTGACGTCGGCGATATTCCTGATCTGTCCCGTAAGGTTATTGGCCATCGCGTTGACGTTGTCGGTGAGATCCTTCCACGTCCCCGCCACCCCTGGAACCTGCGCCTGCCCGCCCAGCTTTCCTTCGGTACCTACTTCTCTGGCAACCCGGGTTACTTCGGAGGCAAACGATCCGAGCTGGTCGACCATTGTGTTGATGGTGTTCTTCAGCTCCAGCGTTTCACCCCTTGCTTCCACGGTGATCTTCTGTGACAGGTCTCCTTTTGCAACGGCGGTCGTAACCGCCGCAATATTTCTCACCTGGCTGGTCAGGTTTCCGGCGAGAGTATTCACGTTATCCGTCAGCACCCTCCAGGTACCTCCTACTCCGGGGACTTCGGCCTGACCGCCAAGTTTTCCTTCCGTACCTACTTCGCGAGCAACTCGCGTCACTTCGTCGGCAAACGCGCCCAACTGGTCCACCATCGTGTTGACCGTGGTTCCAATGCGGAGGAATTCGCCTTGCACGGATTTGCCGTCGATCTCGAGCACCATCTTTTGATTCAGGTCGCCTTCGGCCACGGCGGTCAGCACGCGCGCGACTTCTGAGGTTGGTGAGACGAGGTCGGTGATGAGCGAGTTGATCGAGTTGACAGTCGTACGCCAGCCACCGGCAACCGGACCGAGCGACGCGCGCTCGGTCATCTGGCCTTCGCGCCCGATCGTGGTGCTGACGCGGATCATTTCGTCGGCGAGCGATTCATTCAGTTTGGCAATACCGTTGAATGCATCGGCGATCTCTGCCAGCAGCGGATTCTCCGATAATGGCATCCGCACCGCGAAATCTCCGTCTTTCATGTCACGCAGTGCGCCCAGTAGCCGACGGAGATCGATCTCGCGTATACGAGCTCCGGCGTCCAGCGAACTGACACCCCGGTCCGCTACCGCGCCCCCGTTGCCGTCTTCGCTACCGTTGCGTTTGCCATTTCGTCCTCGTGCGCCAGCGCCATTCTTTCCGTTCTTGCGGCGCTGGCCTGTGGCACTTCGAGATCGGGGCGAGCCTAGCTCCGCCTCCGTCTCATCGAGTTCGATATTGTCGCCGATTTCCACGACTTCTGCTCCTTTGGTGTCTACTTAGCCCCGCGACTGGCGGGTTCAGAGTCCCGCATCCACGTCGGTTTTGGACCCGTGGAGGGGTTATTCCTACTGTTCAAAAGTGGGACCGTTAGCTAAACCGTAGGAACTCGGAGTTCAGGCCCAGGGGTTCGCTATTTCGACGGTGTCGCCGACGCGTATTTCGCCTTCTTTGATTACCCGCGCGTATACCCGGCTCCAGCCAGGGTGAAGCTTCTCCGAGATCCGGGCGAATTTGCCCTCGCGGAAGGAATTTTTGATTGTCTTGCATGGAGAGGTGAACGACGCGATTTCGAGCAATACAGCCTGGCCGATTCGGGCCTTTGTGCCGGGCACAACGAGGCCCCAGTCGATTCCTTCGAGAGTCAGGTTCTCGCCGGCGGTGCCGATCCCGATTGGGTGGCCTTCCGACTGGAGCGCCCGGATCCTTTCCAACGAGTAAACACAGACAGCTCTTTCGGGGCCTCCATGGAGCTTTTTGTTATTTTGACTATCGTTTTGGAGACCGAATCGCGACACTTGAGCGGCAGTAACGCGCATCTTCGGGACTCCACCGAGGGATGTATTGATTGACGCCAGCCGCCCGGTTTGATTGTTATCTACCGGCTGCGCCAAGGAATCGCTCA
Source organism: Gemmatimonadaceae bacterium (assembly GCA_046262755.1). Classification (GTDB taxonomy): domain Bacteria; phylum Gemmatimonadota; class Gemmatimonadetes; order Gemmatimonadales; family Gemmatimonadaceae; genus UBA4720. Next base: position 57,014 of record JBHEME010000015.1, read on the forward strand.
CGGCACCTTGGCCGGTACTGGCGTCAATTTTCCTGGCTCTGCGTGAGACGGTTCGCTTATAAGATAACGAACCGGAATACCCCCATTCTTCGTCGTGAACCTGGTGCGGAGCGGCAACCGGCCCTGACGCTCGAGCGCCTGGTCTGCGACCAGCACACCCATCCGCCAACCGCCTTTTGTTGCCACGCCGGCGCCGAGGGCTGCATACAGATCTCTAAGCGCTCCGGCCTCCCCTACGCGCACGCCATACGGTGGATTCGTAATTACCCAGCCGCCTGGCTCGCCATTTCGCGAGGCCAGTGAGGCAGAAAGCGGTGCGGCAACAAACTCGATACAGTCTCCCACTCCTGCCCTGCTCGCGTTCCTTTGCGCAGCCGCCACGACCCCGTTATCGCGGTCGGCGCCGCGAATGAGACCTGTGAATGATTTCGCCGATCCGCGGGCGGATTCCAAAAGCGAATTCCAGCGTTCGACCTCGAAGCCCGGCCAGTTCATGAATTGGAATCTGCGTTGAAGACCGGGCGCGATACCGCGCCCGATGAGCGCTGCTTCAATCGGTATAGTTCCCGACCCGCACATGGGATCGAGCAAAGGTTCGTCGCTTTTCCACGCGCTGGCGAGCACCATCGCCGCGGCCAGTGTCTCCCTCAGCGGAGCTTTCCCGACTTCCTTCTTGTAGCCACGGCGATGGAGAAGATCGCCGGAGCTGTCGGCGCTGATCTCGCAGCGATCGTTGCTTATGCGCACGATAAAAAGCTGCGTGTCGCGCTGCCTGGTCTCACCCACCGATTCTGTTTCGACAGCCTCTTCGGCGCCAGCGTCGTGATGCAGCTCGAGGCCCTGGGGTGCGACACGGGATATCGCGGACAGTATGCGTTCCGCCACTGCGTCAGAATGATAAAGCTGCGATTTTCGGCAAGTGACTCTCACGCGTACCGCTCCAGTGAGCGGAAGGAACCGCGACCAGGGAAGCCTTTTGGCGTGACGCTCGAGCTCGTGGAAGCTCGAGGCATGAAAATCCCCCAGCCGCACGATGACGCGACTCGCGGAACGGAGCCACAGATTTGCGGCGTAGACACCACGCATTTCGGCACGGAAACCGGCCCCACCGATTTCCTTGTGCGGTTTCATTCCCAGCGCCTTGAGCTCTCGCGCGACAATGGGCTCCAGACCAGGCGCGGCTTGCGCGAAAATATCGAGCCGCTCGGAGTCGTTTTGACGAAGTGGCATTGCGCTCAGGATACTTCTCAACGAAAGGTGTCGTAAGTGTCCGCGAGCGAACTGTGACGGCTTCCGTACATAGCACACTTAGTGCATTTCACTGCCGCATGACCGAGCACACGGAATCGACACCGAGATCCGCGGAAAAAAGGGAATCATCGACGAAGATGAAGACAATGAGGCCGAACTCACGTCGGATCGAATGCGAGGCAGCTCCACCAAAATCCACTGCTATCGACAAGCACCACCAATACCGACAAGAAAATCACGCCAGCCGCTAGCGCCCCCGCCCCCCCCCGCCCCCCCC
>JBHEME010000016.1:0-55363 GCA_046262755.1 Gemmatimonadaceae bacterium
CCTTGACCCCACCCGGGGGAATCTTCAAGTTGCACTCTCGTCCCACCAAGCGGACCTCTTGCCCTCGCTGCTTCCAATTGACCGCGTTCGTGAGCTCCTTGCTCCCACCTACACAATCGACCGTGAGCTGGGCCGCGGCGGCATGGCAACCGTCTATCTCGCGCAGGACGCAAAGCACGAGCGTGTCGTCGCACTCAAGGTTCTCCATCCGGAGCTCGCCGCATCCCTTGGCTCGGAGCGTTTCCTTCGTGAGATCAAGGTCGCTGCGCGGCTGAATCACCCGCACATCCTGCCTCTGTTCGACTCAGGGGAAGCCCAAGGGACACTCTACTATGTGATGCCGTACGTCGAGGGTGAGACTCTACGCGAGCGACTCGACCGCCAGCACCAACTCCCGATCGACGAGTCACTCCACCTTTCGCGCGCCATCGCTTCAGCACTTGATTTCGCGCACCGGCAGAATGTGGTGCACCGGGACGTGAAGCCAGAGAATATCATGCTGTACGAGGGCGAGCCAATGGTAATGGACTTCGGCATCGCCAAGGCCGTGAGCACGGTGGGACCCGAGACCCTGACGCAAACGGGAATGGTCGTCGGCACGCCGGCGTACGTCAGTCCGGAGCAGGCGTCCGGCGAAACAAGGATCGACGGGCGGAGCGATCAGTATAGTCTCGCCTGCGTCCTCTACGAGATGCTCGCCGGTGAGCGGCCTTTTACGGGTGCGACCGCGCAGGCTGTCCTCGCCAAACGATTCAATGAAGTGCCGCGTCCGATAAGCGAGCTGCGTGGGAGTGTTCCGTCGCGCGTTGAACATGCCTTGACCAAAGCCATGGCAACCGATCCAGCGGCGCGCTTCACCAGTACCGCCCTCTTCGCGCGAGCACTGGATTCTGCCCCGGCTGATGTCATCACGGTCCCGCAGCCCACCGTGTCGGCCGCAAAATCGGTGGCGGTGCTTCCATTCGCCGACATGAGCGCCGAAGCCAACAACGAGTACTTCACCGACGGGATGGCAGAGGAGATCATCAATGCCCTCACCAAAATCCAGTCGCTGCGAGTGGCGTCACGCACTTCGTCGTTCGCGTTCAAGGGCAGAAATGAGGACATCGGCGACATTGGGCGGAAGCTCAAAGTGTCTACCGTGCTAGAAGGAAGCGTACGCAAGATGGGCAACAAGCTCCGCATCACCGCGCAGCTGGTTAACGTCGCCGACGGCTACCACCTCTGGTCGGAGCGCTACGACAGGGAGCTCGAGGACGTCTTTGCCATCCAGGACGACATCTCGCAGGCGATCGTGAAATCTTTGCGCGTGATCCTGAGCGAAGACGAACAGCGCGCTATTGAGAAGGGAGGGGCGCGCACCGTCAACGTGCAGGCGTACGATTTCTATCTCCGCGGTCGGCAGTTCTTTCACCAGCTCAGTCGGAAGACGCTCGAGTACGCGAAGCAGATGTTCAACAAGGCGATCGAGATCGATCCGAATTACGCGCGTGCGTACGCCGGAGTGGCCGATTGCTACTCGCTCCTGTACACCTACTTCGACGCGCGGGAATTCAACGTTCGCCAAGCCGATGCGGCGAGTAAGAAAGCGCTGGAGCTGGAGCCGGAGCTGGCCGAAGCGCACGTCGCGCGTGGCCTCGCCGCCGCGCTGGGGCTCAGGTACGAGGAGGCGGAACGAGAGTACGAGACTGCGATGAGGCTCGATCCCAAGCTATTCGAGGCGCCCTACTTCTATGCACGGGCCAAGCGATCGCAGGGGCAGCACGAGGAAGCTTTGAAACTCTTTGAGCGCGCTTCGTTGCTCCGACCTGAGGACTTCCAGTCACCGTCGTTCGCGGGCGATGCCTATGCCAGGCTGGGAATGCCAGCCGAGGCGAATGCTGCCCGCCGCCGCGCGGTTAAACTCGTTGATCAGCGGTTGGAGCTTAATCCGGACGATTCCCGTGCCCTGAACCTGGGCGCGACCATTCTCGCCAACCTTGGCGAGAAGGAGAGGTCGATCGATCTCATGCGGCGCTCGGTCGCAATCGACCCCGAGGACCCAATGCTGCTCTACAACGCAGCCTGCACGTTCTCCATAGTAGGCGAGACCGAGGAAGCGCTAGTTACACTGGAGCGCGCGGTAGAGAAAGGATTTGGCGACAAGCAATGGATCGAGCGCGACAGCGATCTCGATCCTATCCGCGACACCGAACGTTTCAAAGCGATCGCGCAGGCGATGTGACAGCAGGATTGCGGATGTCAGCGGGCGGGCGCTGACTCCTCGGCAACGCGGGCCCAGCGGAGCGGTTCAGCAGATATCTGATTCGGTCTGCTCCCGCATTATCGCGCAGATCTGCTCGCGCAATCGCTGGTCTCGCGCCTCCTGCCAGATGCGCGAGCGATAGAGTCGGCGCGCCATCAGTCTTTCCTGGCGCTGGCTCCAGTCGCGCATCTTCCTCGCCATCCGCATCTGATCGTCGTCGGTCATCACGCGATAATCCGGGATCATTACCGGGTCTGGTACGACCACCGGATCGGGAGCCTGAACCACACGTACTGCGAGCGGTGTCCTCGTAGCGCGTGCTGACCGGTGGCTGGCTTTCGACGGCGGCGGAGCGCCTGACGCTTTCAAAGGGTGGAATGAAGTCAATCCGAACAACAACAGCGGAGCCATTCGTAAGGCGACACGCTTCGGACCGACGCCGCCCGTCGAAAACGCGAGCAGCATCAGGCTGGCGCCGAGCAAACCAATCACGAATGGCTGGGTCAGCGCGGGCATCTGCCGAGGGACGAGGGCTGCGACGGCGTCCTTCGCGCGTATTACAGTAGGCGGCTGAGTCGCGTCGATCTGTCTCGCCCGCAGTGCCAAACTGGTACCGGGCTTGACCGGGCGGGAGTCGTCCCGCGGGATGTCGTCGTACGCGTAGACGATCGGGCGGGGAGTGGCGGGGAACGACTGTGCGGTGAGAGCGCCATTAGCGCTCGGCAACAGGAGTATGGCTCCTGTCGCCAGACCTACGATGGATCTTCGGACAACCGACTCTGTCGTCATTGTGCCGACCTCAATTTTCACTACGCGTGCAGCACGCCTAAAGTTGCGCGAAAGACCACGACCTGGCCAGCGTAAGTGGAACTGCAACTGAACCGATGCGAGTGCCCAGAAGCGTAGCGGATAGCTTTCAGTTCACTACGCCCGGACTTTCCGTAGTGGCGTAAGTGCCCACTGCTTGTGCTACCGATGCCTTCTAGTGAAGTCCTGACGTCGTGAACTGGCAGCTTCGCTCTATGCTTCTGGACACTCGGATCGGTTCAGTTGTAGTCTGCCTGAACGCCATCTTACCTATTCAACCAGTACGACATCTTGATCAAGAACGTATTCGCCGGATGCAACCGGAACAGATCGCGAACATCCCCCTGAAAACTCGCATCACCCTGTACCGGCTCGAATCCCTGCCGGCCCTCGTTCCACACCACGAACAACGTCGAGCCCGGTGAGTACTCCCAGCGTAGTACGACATTCGATTGCAGCGCCTTGAAATTGAATCCGCCCGGATCCGTTGTCACGGCCGGATTGATGTACGGTGCGTAGCGAGCGTCGTACGCGTCCGCCCTCGGCGTGGCCGACAGCTGGCGCACGTTGCTGTAGGTGCCTTTCGACACGAACGGCGACAGGTACGTCTGCAGCGACAGGTCCGGGCTGAACGTGTAATTCAACCGCCCGGTCACCGAAGTGGTGCGTTGATCGAGGTGCGCAAAAGTGTAGTGAGTCCCGGTGGCATCGTTGAAGTTTCCGTACCACTGGTTATTGGCGATGTTCTTGGTCCAGCTGAAAGTCAACGCCGAGCTGAATCGACCGAAAACCTTGAAGTCGACTTCGGGGCTGATGTTCACCGAGGAGTTGTGGCCGGCGTCGCCCTTGAAATAGTTGGCATTGAAGTAGGGAACGATCGATCGCCTGTCGTCACCGTTTATGGAGAGCCAGGGAGAGAAATAGGGATCCTGGCGAATCGCCGGTCCCCCGCGAGCGGCGCGATCGTCGAACGTCTTCCCGAGCTGTCCGAGCGTGAACCCCTGATGCCATCCCCAGTTGTTGTTGAAGGTGATGTGCACATTGGTGTTGTACGCCGCCTCGAGTGGAAGACCATCCGTAGTCCAGTACTGCCACCAGTTGTTGTTCAACTGAAAGCGGTTGTAGAACGCGCGCTTCTGGCGGTCGAAATATCCAACCCACGTGCTCCACGAGACCTGGTCGGCGCGGCGGAGAAAGCCGAGGTCGTTGGTCTCGAATCCTGGTGACCGGCGCTGGTACGCCGACTCGAACATGAGGTGTTGTCCGGCGGTCTTTCCGAACTTGAATTCTTCGGCGTCGCCACCCAGTACCGTGCGATTGGGATCGAGCGGCAGCGATGCATCGGGTCGCTGGTACTGGTGCACGCCATTTCTCTGGAAGCCCAGGATCACATTGGGACTGCCCTGGACGCGACTCTGGTCGAAGGTTCCGGAGATCTCGTACATGTTCTTGAAGAATTTGTGCCGGAAATCGATCGCGCCGACCACCGCGTTGGAGGCGAGGTAGGGTGAAGACCACTGGTCGAGTCGGCGATTCACTGCGGTCAACATTGTGCCGATGGCGCTGTTGCCCTGCCGGAAATCCTGAGTCGCTCTCACGACGGCAAAGTTCGTCATCGGATCGAAGGTCGTATCGCCGGGGCTCGCCTCGCGCTGCGTCACCGCGTCGAGGACTCCGAACGTCAATCCGTGCGAGTAGCGGCCGATCAACTTGCCTGCTCCGATGATCGTTATCGGCTCCAGCGGAACGGTATCCCCGTAAATCCCGGCCAGCTCGGGTGTGCGTCCAATGCGACGACTGTAGTACAGCGTTTCGCCATTGCAGTTGACCGCACTACAATTGACGTCGAACCGAAACAGTCCCCGGCCAGCCACGAAGAACGGGCGGCGCTCGTCAAAGAAAGATTCGTAGGCCGAGAGGTTCAGCACTGAGGGGTCAGACTCGACCTGGCCGAAATCCGGATTGATGGTTGCGTCGAGTGTGAGATTCGACGCGACCCGGTACTTGAAGTCCCCTCCCGCGGTGACGGTGGATTTCTGGCCGAACGCATTGTTGACAATGTGCGACGCATTCTTCGTAACCACATACGGCATCGCCTCGAGTCGGCGAGGCGATTCCAGATCGTCCAGACCGTGCAGTGATCCCATCTGCGACACGAAACCCGGTTTCGACTGTCGGAGTAGCGGCCAGATCTCGCGCTCGGAGTACCGGTAGATGTCGCGACCGACAAAGATGCCGAAGGTGTGACTTCGATCACGGCCGTAGCGCATCTGCGACAGCGGCACTCTGAACTCCGCGGTCCAGCCAAGGGAGTCGATGCGGGTTGCGACATCCCAGACGGCGTCCCAGGCCTGGTCCTCATTGCCATCATCATAGACCGCCTGGTCGATTTTCACGCCAGCAGCATTTACTCCGAACTCGTAGCCGGTCCGGCGGTCGTGGTAGGAGTCGATGAACAACCAGATCATGTCCGACGACGTGAAGGTGTCGCGACGCTCGAGGAGCTTGATGATGCTGTCGGGATGGGGATCAAAGGCGCGGACGAACACGTACAGGTTGGAAGCATCGTAGGCGATCTTCGCTTCCGTTTTGAACCGCGGCTCCTTGTCTTCGCTGGGGCGCCATTCCCTGAACGCGGTGATCGGCGGAGCGACCGACCACACCTGGTCGTCATCCCGTCCGTCGATCGACGGGGCTGTCGCGGCCCGAACAGCGTAGGCGCTGGTATCGGTAGGCGCAGGTACGGTGATCGAGCCCGCCTGTGGATCGGCGGGAGGGGGAATCTGCTGGACAGCCTGGGCACTCAAGGAGAGTCCGAGGAGTGAAAATGCGACAAGGATCATATGCCAACCGTGCGGAGGGTGGTTCGGGGGGAAAAGCAGCTCGATACCCCTTTGATACCTTATCGGAAGAATTGGTTGGAAGTTTCAGCACCATGACGCTGAGTTGCAGCCAAAGGGATGAACTGCAGCTGAACGGGCGAGAGGGATTAGTGAAGAAAGACCCGAGTTCTCAGTTCAAGACTTCGGGACGCCCGTAATGTCGTTGAAGCACAAGCAGTTGTCTGTGATCAGAAGGGTGTTGGAAGAGTCCCGACGTAGTGAACTCTTATCTGGCTTCTAGGCTACTGACAGCTCTCGTCCGTTCAGTTGCAGTTAACGCGATCCCATAGCTCCCACGGATGCCAGACCGCTACTCGTCCTCAACCCCAGCATGCTGCCGAAACTGGGCGACGATCGCCAACAGCTGGTTCTGGATCTCCTCGATCTCCTGATTGCCGGCGTCGCGCTCGAGCGAGCCCCTTTCCAGCCCGACTACGACGCGATTGAGATACTTGATCTTGTCGATCATCTCGTCGGTGGCCTGGCGCAGCTTGCTGAACCGGCGTCTCTCGGAGAGCGCGCGGTAGCAACGGTGCTCGAGATCCGCGGCGGAGAGTCCTCCCGCCTTGAGAAGCGCGTCCTGCAGGCTCACGCCCGGAATGGCGCCGTGATCCTGGTACGACGACTCTGGTTTTGAGGTGTCGGTGAAAACGAGACGGCCGATGTACTCGATCCCATCGTACCCGATACGTACCGATACGGCGTATTTCTTATCGTCAACCGTGATGGTGCCAATGCTGTGTTCGGTGCTGGCGGATGCGTCGGACATGCACAAGGGACTGAAAGCTTGACCAATCCGCAACTACATGCGAAGCACCTGCCAGCTCGATCCCGCTATGGAGTCAGGTCCATCGCCTCCACAACACGGCTGTAAGGAATCTTCGCGGTGTCATTCACCTGCTTCACCACATCCGCGCTCTGCGCCTCGAACAGGCACATGCACCTGTCTTCGCCGGGAACGTACATACTGCGGATGTACTCTACCGGTTTGCCTTCCTTCGTGAATTGCTTGCTGGTGTCGATCGCGGCTTTCTGCGCGTCGGCCAGCTGGTTCATCGAGATGCCCGGGAGCTCGCGCTCCACCATGTACACTGACATGGGCTACCCCCCCAAGGTGTGATTGTACGTGAGCGAGCATATTCCCAACCGGTCGGGCCGTCAAGGAGGAGCTGACTCCCCTCATTTCGCTTTAAGCCGTAATCTGAATGGCGAGTCTAATACCGATAACAACTGCAGGAAAAACCTGCGAGAAGAACGAGGGTGTAAGGCGCAAAGCTGCTACTCGACCAAGTGGCAGATGTATCGGGCTACCTGCTACGTCGCAGGCTGCGCGCCTTACACAATAGCTACGTTCTCCTCGCGGTCGCGCCGCTTATTGCGGTGCGCCGAGGACCAACTGGAATGGCCCCATACCGTGCAGCTGAATCACCGTGGTTCCATTCCCTCCACCGAAGTGAGCGTGACGTGCGGGAATGTAGAGGAAATCGCCGGGGGAGTACGTCTTGAGCGCGCCCCAGTCGGCCGTGTTCCCCATTCCCAACACGAAACTGCCCGAGACGACTGTCAGCTGCTCCGCACCCGGATGCCAGTGAACCGGAAACCGGTAGCCAGCTGGGAAAAGCAGCCGTAGCGTGTAAACGCCCTTCGCGGCAGGGTCTCCCGCGAGCACTGCGAGCTTCATCCCGGGGTCAAAAACCGCGGGCCGGAAATCGCTCCAGGCCAGACTGCTAGCGGAAATGATCTTGGTGTCAGACATATCCATGGGTGCAGCGTCGGCGCCTGCAGTGGGGAATGGCGTAGCGCTAACCGTCGCGTCGCTCGCTACTCGCCACTGCCCGTTGATCTTGTGCCAAACCGTCGTGTAGTTGCCCCGGTCCGTCACTGGGCCCTGCGGACCGTTGAATGACATGGTGTAGGTTCCAACCTCCGTCGCTACGGTCGGACTCGCAACGTCGATCGTTGTTGGAACCCAGGAGAGGGACAGGCCCGGCATTCCGACCAATCCGGTGTAGGCGGCGCGGATTGCCGATGCTCCGGAGGCCGCAGCCATGTTGGACGGCATCACCACGGCGTCCGGCGCGTGGATCGCCACGATCCTGTCCACGTCCCGCGCCGCAATTGCTCGCTGCCAGTCGGCGCCCACGTCTCGTATCGCTTGCTCCTCGCTTGTCCTGTTCACCATTGCCGGAGCGCACGCGCCAAGCGCGAACGCTGCCAGCGCGATGCCGCGCATTCGGTGCAGGCCTGTCATAAGAAACCTCCTAGTCGGGTGGGGGAAGAACCGCATTGAGCGAAACTGGGACGAAACAGATCGCTCAGCAAGTCGAGGTGTGTGAGACCAGTCCAGAAGCCTCGCCGCGCGGACTTCTTACGCGCCAGCGAAATGTGCACTTTTATCCGAGGCATAGTGGAGGAAGAAATGAACGTACAACAATCAATGATGACTGAGGCGCTCCGGCGCTGGCGCATAATTCCGGTGATTGTCCTGGAAGATCCTCTCAACGCGGTGCCGCTCGCGAGCGCGCTGCTGGCTGGTGGTCTTCCCATCGCCGAAATCACTCTCCGCACTCCGAAGGCGCTGGAATCGCTGCGCCGCATTGTCCACGAGCAACCCGAGATGTTCGCGGGAGTCGGGACTGTACTGAACGTCCGCCAGGCCGAGCAGGCGCGCAAAGCGGGGGCGCACTTCGTGATCTCACCCGGGTTGAACCGGGCCGTTGTCGACTACTGTCTGGAGCACGACGTTCCAGTTTACCCGGGCGTGGCAACGGCGAGCGAGATCGAAGCGGCACTCGAGTCGGGTCTGACGCTGATGAAACTGTGGCCGATCGCGACACTGGGCGGGGTCGAGTATCTCGATCTGCTGGCGGGGCCGTTCGTCGGCGTCGAGTTCAATCCCAGCGGTGGATTGACAACCGCCAACTTCGAGAACTATCTCCCGCTCAAGAACGTGGTCGCGTGTGGGGGAAACTGGATGGCGCAGCCCGACTGGATCGCGGGCAGACAGTTCACGCGGATCACGGACGCCGCGCGCGATACGGTCACGAGAACGGCGCGGTTCACCCCGGCCCGAAAGGCGGGTGAGAAAGCGGTTCGCTTGGCGCCGGGAGGGCCCGCAGACAGACGGGACAGTTTGTTTTTGCCGTAGTCCGACTACGAACTGTCCCACTGCTTTCGCGGCCGGCGTCGAGCTAACGGCGGGCAGCGCGTAGCAGCGTCTTTCAAGCAGCTGTTCTTGCCGTTGCCCCTGCCGCACTGGATGTTCTCCGCGTGAACGCCTCCCAAGACCTGACCAGCCCTTCGGGCTACGCCCGCCGTCTCGGAGTTTTCGATACGACGATGGTGGTCATCGGGGGCATCATCGGCGCCGGGATTTTTCTCAACCCCGCGATCGTCGCGCAGCGGGTGCACACCGCTGCCTTCATCCTTACGACATGGATCATCGGCGGTGTAGTCGCTCTGATCGGAGCGCTTTGTTTCGCGGAGCTTGGAGCGCGGCGGCCGCAGGCGGGTGGCGGCTACGTCTACCTCACGGAAGCGTTCGGCCCGCTGCCCGCGTTCCTCTACGGTTGGACGTTTCTTTTCATCATCAACAGCGGCGGAATCGCGGCGGTCGCCGTCACGTTCGCGCGTTACAGCGTCGATCTCTTCTCATTGTCGACAGGGTACATCAAGCCACTCGCCGTTGGATTGTTGATCGGACTGTCGGTGGTCAACTTTTTTGGTGTACGCTCCGGCAGCGTGACCCAGAACATCTTCACGGTTCTCAAGCTGCTGGCTCTGGCGGCGCTGATCGGCGTCGGAGTTTTTCTCGTCGGTACTGGTGCCAGCGCCGCCGCCGAACCCGATGCGATTCAGGGTGCCGGAGTTGTTCGCGCACTGGGATACGCACTGATTCCGGTTCTTTTCGCGTATGGCGGCTGGCAGTATTCCAACAACATCGCCAGCGAGATCGTCGATCCGGAGCGGACGATTCCCCGGGCGATGACGATCGGCATGTTCGTCGTTGTCGCCGTCTATGTCCTCGCCAACGTCGCCTACGTGAAAGCGCTCGGTCCCGGAGGACTTGCGGCGAGTCTTGCCCCGGCCGCCGACACGATGCGAATCGCGATCGGCCCGGTCGGGGCGACGCTGATGTCAGCGGGAATCGTGGTTTCGACTATTGGCTTCGTAAACAGCGGAATCCTGTCAGCACCGCGAATGCTGCAGGCGATGGCCGCCGACGGACTGTTCTTTGGATTCGCGGCGCGACTGCATCCGCGCTACCGCACGCCGACGGGAGGAATTCTGATTCAGGCGGTGTGGGCGATCGCGCTGGTACTATCGGGGACGTACGGTCAGCTGCTCGACTACGTCGTTTTCGGAGATTGGATCTTCTTCGGGCTCATCGTCGCGACTGTCTTCAACTATCGCTGGCGCGACCGGCTCGTCTCCGCGACGCCGACGACGTACCTCGCTCCGGGTTATCCCTTGCTACCGGCGTTGTTCGTCATCACCGCCGCGTTCGTCGTCGCCAGCGCTATCTCGTCCAATCCGCGCAACGCGATGCTCGGCGCTATCCTCATCGGGCTGGGCGTGCCCGCTTTTCTTTCCTGGCGCCGGCAAAACCTCCGAAAAGTGGTTGGCAGCGAATGACAAGCGTCGAAAGGTCTCAGCGCACTCGCCCACTCGAGAGCAACTACATCGAATGGTCCAAGGCGCACGGCAGCGTCCGGTACAATCTGGCGATCAGTGGGGTGACACCGTGCGATGTCTCGCTGCTCTCGCCTTCGCTGGAAGACTTCACCATGGTCGCCGACAACGAGTACGGTTGGCAGCCGCTTCTGGAGCGCATCGCCGAGCGATACGGAGTCGTAGAGGAATCGGTCGTTCTCGCCCAAGGCACATCCATGGCAAATCATCTCGCCTGTGCTGCGCTGCTGGAACCGGGCGACGAAGTCCTGCTCGAGACCCCCGGCTACGATCCGCTGCGCGTCGTGCCCGAGTACCTCCAGTGCGTGGTGCGCGAATTCCAGAGGCGCGCTGACGAGGGATATTGTCTCGATATCGCGGCGATCGAATCGGCGCTGACCCCGCGCGTCCGGCTGGTGATCGTTTCCAACCTTCACAATCCAAGCGGAGCGTTGGCAAATGGTGCTGAGCTCCGGAGACTCGCGGCGCTGGCCGACGCGCACGATTTCAACGTGTTGGTCGACGAGGTTTACCTCGAATGGCTATACGGCGAATCGCGAGACCCACTTTCCGCGATAGAGCTGTCGCCAAGATTCATCACGACCCGCAGCCTCACCAAGGTTTACGGCCTCGCCGCCCTGCGCGCGGGTTGGATTCTCGCCGAGCCAGAGTTGGCGGCGCGGATGCGGCGGTTGAATGGGCTGTTCACGAATTCGATGTCGCATCCAGCGGAGCGTCTCGCAGCAAGAGCGCTCGACAAGGCGGCGGAACTATTACCCGTGCAGCGCGAGCGTGTCGCGCGCAATCGCAAACTTGTTACCGAGTTTGTCGCGTCGAGCGAAAGACTATCGTGGGTTCCTCCGCAAGCGGGAACGGTAGGATTCGTTCGACTCGAGGGAGGAAACGTCGATCAGTTCGTAGAGAAATTGTTGGCTAAAGCCGACACGCTCGTCGTTCCGGGCCGATTCTTTGGAGCGCCGGACTATTTTAGAATTGGATTCGGGATGGACCGGGCGATACTCGATGAAGGGCTCAGGCGGCTAGGTCAGGCACTCAGCGGCTAGCCGCAGTCGCAGCTCGCCTACTCGGATCCTGGTGCTGGCCTCATCCCTGGAGGCGGTCCTTCCTGGCCCACGGGCCTCGGACTTCCGCGGTGACACGTGAAGCAATTTGCTACGGGCGGCGCGCCGCGGTCGTTCGGCACCTTCGACAAGTAATCGCGATTGATCGTCTGCACCATCGCGAACATGAGGCGTGCGGTGTTCTTCTCTTCCTTGTCATCGAGATCCCACTTCCCGGGCACATGACAGAATCCGCAGCTAACGCCAAGTGAGCGGCCGAAGCCCATGTTCATGATGTTGACGAGTCGCGCCGCCGGAATGCCCTTGAGAATCTTGATGTTCTTGAACACGCTCTCCGCTGGTTGATTCTCGCGCCCGGCGATGGAGCGAAGAATCATAGCGGCCGCGCTGTCGCGTCTCACCGCGATGACACTGTCCCGCACTCTACGGGCGGAATCGGTGAGCGGAACGCGCGGGCCACCGGCGGGACCACCGGGCATTTGACCAGTTGCAACAGGCTGCTGTTGCACGGGAGGCGGAGTCGTGGTGATTGGGGCCGGCGGTGTCACGCATGCGAGGGCGAGGATGGCGATCGACGAAGCTGCGGCGATCAAGGCGGGGAGACGGTCGTTCATATTGATCCTCGCGATGGCACGGGTGGAAAAGTGCAACTGAACGGGCGAGAGTTGTCAGTAAACAGAAGACTGGAGTTTCTAGTTCACGACGTCGGGACGCCAATTGGTGGCGTTGCGGCACAAGCAGTTGGCGAACAGGGCCGAGGGGCGTCCGGGCGTAGTGAGCTGAGAACGTCAATCTTTAGTCACTGACAACTCTCGCCCGTTCAGTTGCAGTTTCCGGTCCTACGTACCCCGCAAAGCCACATCGACAGCGTACCCGTCCTTCGCCAACAACATCCTCAGCAACTCGACCGCACTCTCGTTGGCGTGGCGGATCAACTCCAGCTGACCACCGGCGGCGGTGAGCTGAAGTCGGGCCTGGCGCTGGATCGCGTCGCGGTCCTCGCGCGTGAAGGGATTCCACAGTCCTCCGCGCTCATCGTACGTCTGCATGTCGCGGATCTCCACCGCGATCAGCTTAGCAGGTGGAATGCGGATCCTGATCAGTCGTTTGGCGTGATCGATCGAGACATCGGGATTGTCGCGCAGATCTATTCCTGCCAGCAACCTCCCTGTCACCACGACGAGCGAGCGTTTAGTCGATCCGTACCATGTATTCTCGTAAACAATGACGTCGCGAACCGTCGCTTCGCTCGAGACGAGCTTGGCCACGGCGCGAATCTGCTGGACCACTACGTCGTGGGTAATGTTGGTCGCGTTGCGCCCGAAAATGGCGCCGGGCACCAGCCGCGTTGCGCAATATCCGAAGCCGAGGAGGATGAGGAGGGCGATGGCAACGAGGATCATCCCCGGGCCAAGGATCCGGCGCGGACTCGCCTGCGGTGCGCCGGGAAGTGGCGGCGTTGTCATCCAGCGCACGCGCCGACGTCGGAGAGGAAAGCCATTCCGGAATATACGAAATCCAATGGCGCGGCTGGGTGCGCCGCGTATCATCAATGGCGCGGGTGGGTGCGCCGCGTATCATATAGTATGGCGTTGGATGTGGGAGCCAGGATGACGACCGCGATCGAAGCAATGAATGCGCAGGCCAGCGGAGCGTGGGCGGCCCTCCCGCTCGATGAGTGGGCGCCAACCTACAAGACTCTGCACCGCTGGATGCAGATCGTCGGCAAGACGCGGCTCGCGCACGCGCCGATGGTCAATCACTGGTGGCAGGTCGCGCTCTACGTCACCGATCGCGGCCTCACCACGTCGCCGATTCCGTATCGGGATCGCAGCTTCGAGATCGAGTTCGATTTCTTCGATCACCGGCTGCTCGCGCGGACCAGCGACGGTCACGCCCGATCGATGCCACTCGTCGCGCAGTCAGTTGCGGATTTTTATGGCGAATACTTGTCGATGATGCAGTCGATGGGGATCGCGCCCGGGATCTGGCCCGTTCCTTCGGAGATGGCGGACGTGCTCCGGTTCAACGAGGACCGGATCCACGCTGACTACGATCCCGATGCCGCGCACCGCTGCTGGCAAATCCTCGAGCAATCGGATCGCGTCTTCAAGGAATTCCGCGGCCGCTTCATCGGCAAATGCGCGCCGGTGCATTTCTGGTGGGGCGGATTCGATCTAGCCTGCACCCGCTTCTCCGGACGGCGCGCGCCGCTTCATCCAGGCGGAATTCCCAATCTCCCCGATCGGGTGACCCGCGAGGGTTACTCGCACGAATGCTTCAGCGCGGGCTGGTGGCCGGGAAGCGTCGGCGGACCGGTGGCCGAGCCGGCGTACTACGCGTACGCGTACGCCGAGCCGGAAGGATTCGGCCGCGCCAAACTGCAACCGGCCGCGGCGTACTACCACGACCAGATGCACGAGTGGTTTTTGCCTTACGAAGCGGTGAGGACCGCCAGTGATCCGAGGGGTGAGCTGTTAGCGTTTTTGCAGAGCGCGTACGACGCGGCGGCGGATCTTGGGGGGTGGGATCGGGAGGCGCTCGATCGAAAGCCCAAGGATTGGTTGGTGACTAAAAGCAACTGAACCGATCCGAGCTGTCAGTGGCGTAGTTGGTAGTTCTCAGTTCACTACGTCCAAACTTACCACCGCGCCCTAAAAGCCCACTGCTTGTGCTTCGAATGGCGCTTGGTGAAGTCAAGACGTCGTGAACTGGCAGCTTCGATCTATGCTTCTGGCCACTCGGAACGGTTCAGTTGCAGTTCAGACCTTTAGCAGCACCTCGACTAATGAGAGTGCATCTGGCTAGTCGGCGTCGCGTCGTTCAGGTGCTTCCACTCGATCAACGCCATCCGCGATACCATTCGATCGAACTCTTCTTCGGGCATGTCGGCGCACGTCGGGCGCAGGCGCGCTTCAATGTCGCGTCGAATGGTTTTCAGATTCGGAGTTCGTTGAATTTCCATGTTGCTCGCTCGTCGGACAGTTCGGTTCGCGGTTCGGGTTATGGGTGCTGATACACTAGTTCCGGGATTTAGAGCCACGGCACCGGCAGGCGGGACCGCCAGCGCAACTGAACGGCGCGTGTCAGCTGACCGAAGACCTGGCGCTCCGTTCTCGACCTCGAAAGGCCAGGGGTACCTCTGAGACAAGCAGTTGCCATAAGACCTCAGCAGTGGGTTTCCCAGGTCGTCCCGTAAAAATTTTCTGAGATTCTTGCGCATTTGCCCTATCTTTGACCGTCAGCAGCCCCTCCTACCAACCCCAACAAAATCATGAGAACAACTTTCATACGCCGTCGTTGGGCGCTCGCGCTCACGATCGCTCTCACTTCGCCGCTTGGTCTGCCCGCGCAGTCTGGCAAGCTTCCGCCGCTCATCGACCGCGAGCTCTTCTTCGGCACGCCGGAGATCTCGGGCGCGCAGATTTCGCCCGACGGCCGCTTCATCTCCTTCCTCAAACCCTACAAGGAGACACGCAACGTCTGGGTCAAGCGCGTCAACGATCCATGGACCGCGGCCAAACTCATTACCAACGACACCAAACGTCCTGTCACCCAGTATTTCTGGAGCCGCGACGGGAAGTACATCCTGTACGCCCAGGACCAGCTCGGTGACGAGAACTTCAACGTCTACGCCGTAGATCCGGCCGGGCCGGTCCCGGCCGGTCAGGAAGTGCCCACTGCTCGCAATCTCACCGCGGCGAAGGGCGTGCGCGCGCTCATCTACTCGGTGCCCAAGAACGATCCCGACGTCATGTACGTCGGCATCAACGACCGCGACAAGGCGTGGCATGATCTCTATCGCGTTCGCATCTCGACCGGTGAGAAGACACTGCTGCGCCAGAACACCGAGCGCATCGCGCAATGGGTGTTCGACAACGCTGGCACTCTTCGTCTCGCCCTTCGCACGACAGACAAGGGTGACACCGAGATTCTGCGCGTCGATCCCTCGGGCTTTACCCAGGTTTATTCCTGCAGCGTTTTCGAGACCTGCGGCCCTATCCGCTTCAACAAGGACAACAGCAAGGTCTACATGGAGACGAACAAGGGCGATCCGGATCTGACCCGGCTCGTCCTCTTCGACCCCAGCACGAAATCGGAACAGCTCGTTGAATCAGATCCGATGAATCGGGTCGATTTCGGCAACGCCACTTTCTCTGACGTCAACGACGAGCTGATCGCGACCTCCTACCAGGACGAGCGCACGCGCATTTACTGGAAGGACAAGGAAGCCGAAGCCGACTACAAGCTCATTCAGAGCAAGCTGCCTGGCAAAGAGATCACGCCCACCTCGACGACGGCCGACGAGCGCATCTGGATGCTAGTCGCCAACAGCGACAGAGAGCCGGGTGAGCGTTATCTGTTCGACCGCAACACGAAAAAGCTCACCTTCCTTTATCGCGTGTTCGACAAGCTCCCGCGCGAAGCGCTGGCGCCGAGCAAGCCGATCTCCTACACGTCGGCAGATGGACTGACGATTCCCGCGTACCTGACGCTTCCCGTTGGCGTCTCGGCAAAGAATCTTCCGCTCGTCGTGTATCCGCATGGTGGGCCGTGGGCGCGCGACAGCTGGGGCTATGACCCCATCGCGCAGTTCCTGGCTAATCGCGGCTACGCCGTCTTGCAGCCGAACTTCAGAAGCTCCACCGGTTACGGCAAGAAGTTTCTCAACGCCGGCAATCTCGAGTGGGGACAGAAGATGCAGGAGGACCTCACATCAGGCGTGAAGTATCTGGTGTCGCAGGGCATTGTCGATCCGAAGCGCGTCGGCATCATGGGAGGATCGTACGGCGGCTACGCCACGCTCGCCGGTCTTGCTTTCACTCCAGACGTCTACGCGGCAGGCGTGTCGATTGTCGGTCCGTCAAATCTCATCACGCTGCTCCAGTCGATTCCTCCGTACTGGGAAGCGGGGAGAATCATGTTCCACCAGCGCATGGGAGACCCGACCACCGCTGAGGGTCGCGCGCAGCTGGTGCGGCAGTCTCCGCTCAATTCGGCGGACAAGATCAGAGCGCCGCTACTGGTGGTACAGGGCGCCAACGATCCGCGAGTGAACCGCGCCGAGAGCGAGCAGCTCGTCATCGCGTTGCGCGATCGTGGATTCCCGGTGGAGTACATCCTCGCGCCGGACGAGGGGCACGGCTTTGCCCGTCCAATCAACAACCTGGTGCTGTTCACTACCGCCGAGAAATTCCTGGCGAAGCACCTGGGCGGTCGGTACGAGGAGAGCATGACGCCGGCGATCACGTCGCGGATGGCGGAGCTCACCGTCGATCCGAAGACTGTGAAGCTGTCGAGAAAAATCGAAGTGGCGAGCGGCGCGCCCAAGCCTGCCGTCGACCTCACCGCAGGTACGTCGAGCTACAATGCCAAGATCGAGGCTGGTGGCCAGACGATTCCGATGCAGGTCACGCACACTGTGAAGGAAGAGAACGGCGCGTGGGTCGTAACAGAGACGGCGGTGATGCCGATGGGCACGATGTCGGACGAGTCGACGATCTCCAAGGGGACGCTCCTGCTGCAGAAACGAGTCATCAAGCAGGGTCCGGCGACTGTGGAAGTCTCGTTCGCCAACAACAAGGCAACCGGCAAGATGTCGATGAACGGCCAGGACCGGCCGATCGCCGCCGATCTTGGCGGTGACTTGTTCGCCGATGGATCGGGAACCAACGATGCAATCGCGGCGCTGCCACTGGCCGAGGGTTACACCACGACGTTCCGGAACTTCGATGTGATGCAGCAACGGGTAAAGCCGCGCGTGCTGACGGTTCTGGGCAGCGAGAAAGTGACGGTGCCCGCGGGGACTTTCGATGCGTGGAAGGTGCAGGTCACACCGGCCGAAGGCACTGGTGAGACGACGACGCTGTGGGTGAACAAGTCGGATCGTCGGGTGGTGAAGGTCACCAATCTTTTGCCGCAGATGAACGGGGCGGTGGCAACAGCCGAATTAGTAAAGTAGGACGGTTTTTCGAACTGCAACAGAACGGGCGAGAGTTGTCAGTCTGAAGACTGGAGTTCTCAGTTCACGACGTCGGGACGTCACTGGTGGCGCGATAGCACGCTTTTGTCTGTGCCGCGAATGCCGCTAGTGACGTCCCGACGTTCTGAACTGGTTCCTCGGGTCTTTCCTCACTGACGCCTCTCGCCCGTTCAGTTGCAGTTCATACTCTTCGGTTGAGAGTAGTAGTGAGATAGTTGTCGAATCACGCATCTGCCTAGTCCGAAACTCCGTCTTGCCGAGTTAGCCAGGCCAGCCAATATTGGCGCTCGGTAATTCCTAGACGGAGTCATGGCTAACCGAGGCAAGCTGCTCTCGCTGTTGATTCTGTCGGGCTCCTTCGTCGCGTCGGCGGCTCCGCGCGAGTACCCCCGTTCGCCCGCGCTAGCGAAGACGAACGAGTCGAATCCTCCTGTTCTCCCTAACATCTCCAAGGTGCCGAAGACGGTGGAAGTGAATCTCACCGCCGCGGTCGCGCATCTCGAGCTCCAACCAGGCATCAGCTCGGAAGTCTTCGCCTACAACGGGCACGTGCCCGGCCCGACGCTCGACGTACGAGAAGGCGACCGCGTAATAGTTCATTTCAAGAATGATTTGCCGGAACCAACCACGGTTCATTGGCATGGCATTCACCTGCCGTTCGAATCCGACGGCAGTCCGTTCCATCCAATCGCGCCCGGCCAGAAGCACGACTATGCGTTTACGGTTCGTCCGGGCACCGCGGGCACGTACTGGTATCACCCGCATCCGGACGCACGCACCGGATACGCGATCGGCAAAGGCCTGTTCGGGGGAATCATCGTGCGCGCCGCGGACGATCCACTGCCTGTCATGCCCGAGAAGCTGCTGTTGCTCTCCGACAACCGTTTTTTGAAGGATGGGGCGATCGATTTTCCCGAGCCGAGCTCGCACCACGGCGGCATCGACGAGGAGAATGGACGAGAAGGGCCGGTGCTATTCGTCAACGGCCACGTTATGCCCACCATCACGATTCGAAGTGGAGAGGTTCAGCGCTGGCGAATCGTGAATACTTCGGCAGGACGCATCTACAGGATCGCGCTCACTGGCCACACATTGCTTCGCGTTGGCAGTGATGGTGGATTGTTCGAGAAGCCGGTGGAAGAAAAAGAAATCCTTCTCACCACTGGGGAGCGCGTCGAGGTCCTCGTTCGCGGCACGGATGCGCCAGGCACGAAGGCTGTGCTGCAGAATCTCCCCTACGACCGCTACGCCCCCCAGACCAGACCAGCCGATTGGCAGACGACTCGCGACCTGTTGACTCTCCAGACCACCGAGGAAACGCCGGTTGCTCCCGTCACGATTCCCGCGACCCTGCGCAAAATTGCCGCGCTCGATACGATGAAGGTGACGGCGGTGCGCACCGTCGTGCTGGGGCAGGGGATGATCAACGGCAAAACGATGGACATGTCACGCGTCGACGTCAGCACGCACGTCGGAGCGACGGAGATCTGGGAGATCGAGAACATCGTCGGCATGGATCACCCTTTTCACCTGCATGGTTTTCAGTTCCAGGTGCTCGATCGGAACGGTGTGCCCGAGCCGTATCGCGCCTGGAAGGACATGTTGAACATTCCCAAGCACAGTACCGCGCGCATCATCGTGCGCTACGACGACTATCCGGGGAAGTGGATGTTCCACTGCCACATCCTCGATCATGAAGACCACGGCATGATGGGAGTTCTGGAAGTCACGCGTTAGAAAACTTCACCAAGGAGCCAAAAGTGACGCGACGGTCGCCGAAGTGCCCGCAGTATTTCTGGTCGTTCCTTCCGCTCATCTTCTTCGTCGCTGCGTGCGCGGCACCAGCTCCTTCGGTCTCTTCCTCGTCTATGGCTGGTACGAGCGCGATGCAGACCGGCCAGGCTCGGCAGGAGCAGATCCTTCACGGGAGATTCCTCATGGTGAGTCACGCGTGTGGAGAATGCCATGGTGGGGGCGATAATCCCGCTGCCGCGGGCTGGCTCGATGGAATGCGCGACACCATCACTCAGCAATTTCGCATTGGGCCATTCGTCACTCGCGCCAAGAATCTGACTCCCGACAACACCACTGGGACGGGCCGTTTCACCGAGCGGCAGATATTCAACGCGCTGCGTTACGGACTGCGGCCCGAAGAAACACCGGACGTCGAGATTACTTCGACCGTGCCCGGTCAGGGAAATTTCCCGCTGCACCCGCACTACCTGGCACCGCCGATGCCATGGCCGTCATGGCGTCATATGCCGGACCAGGACTTGTGGGCGATCGCCGCGTACCTGAAACAGGGAGTCAAACCGGTGAGTCACCGAGTGCAAGACAGCGAGGGGCCGCCGGATTTCTGGGCGAGCGGGTACACTGTGGAGATGATTGGGCCGTACCCGGCGCCGGCGTTCCCGACCGCCAATGAGAGGGGTGGGGGGCAGAGGTAAGGGAAGTTGGAGGATTGAACTACAACTGAACGGGCGAGAGTTGTCAGTCTGAAGACTAGAGTTCCCAGGGCACGACGTCGGGACGTATCTAGTGGAGTGATGGCACAGGCATTGACTCTGCAGAAATCCCCACACGAAACGTCCCGACGTACTGAACTGGTCTCTGTAATCTTTTTTCACTGACTACTCCCGCCCGTTCAGTTGCATTTTGATCCTATTCAACACGCCGAAGCACTCAGGAAAAAGTCTATGAATCGCCTCAAATCGCTCGTGCTCGCGTTGCCCATCGCCCTCATCGTCGCCCCTGCCCCGACGATCACCGCGCAGCAGCGGCGCCCGATCACCGAAACGGACCTTTTCAAGTTCGTCTGGGCCGCGGATCCGCAGATTTCTCCCAACGGCACGCAGGTTCTCTTTGTCCGCGTGAACGTCAACGAGGAGAAGGACCGCTACGAGACCACGATTTACGTCGTGCCGGCTGATGGCAGCGCTCCGCCTCGTCCGCTCACTTCCGGCAAAAACGATCGCGCTCCGCGCTGGTCGCCGAATGGTAAAGACATCGCGTTCGTACGCACCCCCGATCCCGTCGACGGGAAATCGAAGCCGTCGCAGATCTATCTAATCTCCATGGATGGCGGAGAAGCGCGCGCACTGACCGACGTTCCGAAAGGAGCGGGGACACCGGTGTGGTCGCCCGATGGACGTACGATCGCGTTCGTATCGACGCCCAATCCCGATTCCTCGGCTTCGCCGGCAAATGCTCGCAAGACTTCCGATTCGCTGGAGAAGAAGCACAAGAGCGATGTCCGTGTCATCACCCGCGCACAGTATCGATGGAACGGTGGCGGCTACAACGAGCCCGACAGCTACGATCACATCTGGACAGTTCCCACTACGCTCTCAGCGTCGGCAGCGTTGCCGACTCCAAGACAGATCACCAATGGAACGTTCGATGAGGGAGATATCGCCTGGTCGCCCGATGGCGCTCGCATCTATTTCACATCGAATCGCCGTCTCGAACCGTATTACGAGACGTCGGGCGCGGAGCTCTACTACGTTCCCGCGGCCGGTGGGTCTTTGGTCAAGGTCGCGAGCATCGACGGCGACGTCGGGACCTACGCGCTCTCGCCCGATGGAAAACGGATTGCGTTCATCGGCACGGCGAACGCAAACCCCGTCCGTTCCTATGATGAACCGGATCTCTTCGTCACCGATGCGAATCCGGGATCCACGCCGCGCAATCTTACCGCGACCTACGACTTCGATATCGGTGGCGGAATCGGCTCGGATCAGCATCCGCCGCGCGCTGGAGCAGGTGCGAGGCTTATCTGGAGCACCGACGGTCGTAGCATCTGGGTAGTCGCCTCCGAGCTCGGTAGCGCTCACCTCAAGCGCGTGACTGTCGACGGCACGGTTAGCACGCTCGTCGAAGGCGGCGCCGAGGAAACCATTTCCTACACCGCGAGCAAGAACGGATCAGCGCTCGTCGCGCTCATCTCCACACCGACCAACATCGGCGACCTGTTCATCTACGATCCGTCCGTACCAACCAAACGGCGACAGATCACGCACATCAACGACGCGCTTTTCTCGACCCTCGAATTGAGTAATCCCGAGGAATTCCGCTACAACAGCTTCGACGGAAAGAACATCGAGGGGTGGATTCTCAAGCCGCCGCATTTCGACGCGTCGAAAAAATATCCGATGATCCTCGAGATCCACGGCGGTCCGCACACGGCCTACGGCAACTCGTTCACTCACGAATTCGAGTGGATGGCAGCGAAAGGCTATGTCGTCGTTTACACCAATCCGCGAGGAAGCACGTCCTACGGCCAGGATTTCGCCAACATCATCCAGTTTCATTATCCTGGCGACGACTATAAGGACCTGATGGCAGGTGTCGACGAAGTTCTCAAGCGTGGCTACGTCGACCCCGAGCGACTCGGCGTGACTGGTGGAAGCGGCGGCGGCGTATTGACCAACTGGACCATCACTCAGACACACCGCTTTGCCGCGGCCGTGTCTCAGCGCTCGATCGCGGACTGGTCCGGGTTCTGGTACACTGCGGACTTCACTCTATTCAATCCGACCTGGTTCCATGCCGCGCCCTGGGAAGATCCGAAGGATTTCGCCGAGCGTTCTGCGATCACTCATATCGCGAACGTGACGACTCCGCTGATGCTGATCGAGGCTGAGTCCGACATGCGTACTCCGCCGGCGATGGGTGGAGAGATGATGTTCCGCGCGCTCAAGTACCTGCACAAGCCGACGGTGATGGTGCGTTTTCCGGAGGAGACTCACGAGCTCTCGCGCTCAGGCAAACCGTGGCACCGCGTCGAGCGGTTGCGTCACATCGTCGGCTGGTTCGACAAATACCTGCAGAAAGTACCGACCACGGTCTACGACGTCCGATAACATCTCGGCGTCGGGCGGTCTGCAAGATTTCGTCCTCCCTGGAATTCGTTTGTTCACCCGAACTTCTTGTTGGCACCCACTCTGCACGGGTTTTTTTCTTCACAGCAGAGGATCCGAGGGAGGTTCGCGAGTGGCCTACAAGAAGTTCCAGGCTCCGGATGGCAGCAGATGGCAAGTGTGGCGCGTTCTCCCGACGGAGGCAGCAGCTGGACGTACTGTCGTGGGCCCGGGTCTGGAGCACGGTTGGCTCTGCTTCGAGAGCGAAGCTGGTGAAAAGAGGAGACTCGTTCCGATTCCCGAGGGATGGGAGCGCGCGTCGCCGGACAGACTCTGGTTGTGGTGCCGCGCCGCGAGTCCTACCGGAACAAAAGTGGATACTTCCTCGTGCGGCCCAGGCGCTTAGAGCTACGGAACCTTCTGCGCCCCTCCGTCGCCCCGTTCGGAACCCGGTTTCCTGCGCACCACCGGCTTGGCGACGCAGCACCACTGCTCGATAGTATCGTCGTCGGCGCGCTCCCATCCTTCGGGCACTGGGGCGAGTCGTCGCTTCTCACCGAACGTCTCGAAGCACAACCAACCGTAGGCGAATTCCTGGGCGACGTGCGTGCGGTGCTTTTTGCGGCGCTCGAGGCCAGTGCGCCGCTCCAGTGCATCGCTGCGTTTTTCCTTGTTCACGCGTCGCTCGCCGAAGCGACGCTCGGTAGACGAGGGATGCACCTGCCAAACATCCCAAAGTTTTCCCGCGCGGTCCTTGAATGATCTGGGTGTCACCGAATCGTGTCTTGCGTGTGGTGCAGAATTTTGTTGCGAGATTCTTGCCAGCCCCTGCGAGCTGTCGATCGGCCTACCTCGCCTCCATCGACGAGTGCTGTGCGTCAAAAAAATCTCTCGGGCGCGCGGGTCTCATCGGACCCTGACCGGCGCCGGTCCGTTCGATGGCTCGCGCGATCTCGTCCAGATCCGAGCCGGTCAATGTCAATCTTGCCGCGCCGATCCAGCCATCGACTTGCTCGGCCGACCGTGCGCCCACGATCGCCCCAGTCACTCCCGGCCACGTCAGCGTCCACGCGACGGCGATAGCGGACACCGTGGTATCGTGCCGCTCGGCGATAGGCCGCAGAGCGTCGCGCAGCGCGATGCTTCGCTCCACGTGCGGCGACTGGAACCGCGCCGATTTGGCTCTCCAGTCGTCGGGCGCCATCCGCCTGATTCGGTCAACCGAAAAACTGTCGGTGAGAATGCCCGACTGCATTGGGCTGTAGCAAATCACGCCAGTCCGATGAGCGTTGCACCACGGGATTTCGGCAGCCGCGGCATCGCGACGGATCAGGGAGAATGGAGGCTGGAGCGAGTCCACGTGGTGGATCGCGTCGATCTTCCTCAGTAGCGAAACGTCGAAGTTGGAGACGCCGATCGCGCGCACTTTTCCTTCCTCGACGAGTCGCATCATCATCCGCCAGGACTCCTCGACGGGAACGTCAGCGTCGTCCGGCCAATGGAACTGGTAGAGATCGATGCGCTCTACGCCCAGCCGCCGCAGCGAAGCTTCGCACTCCCGTCGAATGGAGTCGGGTCGGAGCGTCCGGATGGGATCCTTGTAGTGGTCCTTTGGATCCCACACCATCCCGCACTTGGTAAATACGAACGGCCGCTCGTTGACCGCTCGTTTTTTGAGCGCGCGCCCAACGACCTCTTCCGAGTGGCCGTGACCATAGATCGCGGCGGTGTCGATCCAGTTGACGCCCAGCTCGATGGCGTGATCGATCGCGGCGATCGATTCATTGTCGTCCTGTGGCCCCCACCCAAAGGACCAGCCGCCACCACCCGTTGCCCAGGCGCCGAACCCAACGCGGGTTATGCGGAGATCGGAATTTCCGAGCTGACGGGTAGGAAGTTTGTCGGACACGGAGGCGTTTCGTGTGCGATACTCGTGCCGGCAGCAACATGACAATTTCGTGTACTTGTTTCGCCCGCAAAAACTGGCTCGTCCTCAATCCGAAGACTGCCAATCGAAAAATGCACCGGGCTGTGGCGTGAGGCCGCGAACGCGCTGGGGAGGGGGGGACACGTGAAAAAGAACTGTACGTTTTGCGGCGAGCCATTGCACGCCGGCGACAAGGAATGCAAACAGTGCGGCTGGGACTCGAGCAAAGTAGGACATCCATCCGCGAGCTCGGAAGATAAGCGGGCCTGGGTCGGTGTCAGCCTCGGCCTGTTGATGGCTTTCGGCGGAATGTCGTTTCTGCTCGACAACGCTGCAGCTGCTCCGAGCGTCCCGCTGCCCCGAAGCGCGATAGTCCCGGAAACCCAGGGAACCGTCGCTGTCGATCGACTGGTCGCCCCAGAAGTTCCTTCCTCGCCAGTAGTCTCGGCCAAAGCGCCACTGGTGAGCGTCAAGGTAGTCGACGCGAAAGCAGCGAGCATCGCTCCGCGCGACGCTCTCACCTACAAGTTCGATCTTCCCGAAACTGACCAGAATTGCAAACTCATTGGCCAGCTGCGGGGCAGCACGGGAGCCGTCGAAGTTTTCCTGATGCGCGACGACGACTACATGCTCTGGCAGGCCAATCCCGCGGCGATCCCCCACTCGGCGTGGGAGCCGATCAGGGGTCTGGACGTCGCGCTGAACTACCAGCTCGCGGATCCCGGCTCTTATTTCCTGGTCGTCTCCAACGCGTTGTCCCCCGAGCGGAAAACGGTGCAGGTCAAGGCGCAGGTCAAGTGCACCAGGGATGCTCGGCCACGTACCGAGTAGGCTGGACTTCCCGCCGACTCCTCGCGATTCGGTCGCGGCTTTTGGCAAAAATTTCTCTATTGCTCTCTGAGCCCATGGCGTTCTAGTTTGGTCCGTAGCTGAGCCGGTGCCGCTCAACACGGGAGGCGTCTGAAAACTTCTTCTGCCATTCTCTTTGTCTGCCTGGCGGTCTCAGTGGGCGCGGGACTTCCGCGCCATGAAATCTCGGACGCGAGCGTAAGGTCCGAGGCCGCCCCCGTCGAGCGTATCATCAGCAACGACAACCGCCGCCCAGCCGGGAAATTTCACGACGGCAAGCTTGACCTATCGCTCGAAGTAAAGAACGCGCGCTGGTATCCGGAAGCGGAGAACGGCGAGAGCGTGCCGATGCAGGCCTTTGGCGAAGTAGGGCGCGCGCCGGAGATCCCGGGTCCCCTCGTTCGTGTCCCCGAGGGAACGGAAATCCATATCACCGTTCACAACACACTGCCCGACTCGGAAGTCGTCGTGCACGGCTTTCATACACGGCCAGCGGTTAACGACGATGTGCTCAAAGTCCCCGCGGGCGCGACACGCGAGATAACGTTCCTCGCCGGCGCGCCGGGAACTTACTTCTACTGGGGAAGCACCGAGCACAAGCCGTTCATCGAGCGCGATGGTTGGGATTCGCAGCTGAATGGCGCGATCATCGTCGATCCGGCCGATCCGTCGAAGCGCGGCAACGACCGGGTGTTCGTACTCGGGCTCTGGTCCAGCAACCGCGACACCTCCTTGCGAATGACGGGATTCCATCGCGAGATGACGGTGATCAACGGTAAATCCTGGCCATACACCGAGAAGTTCACGGTAATGCAGGGCGACACACTTTCGTGGCGGGTAATCAACCCAACCGTAGCCCCTCACCCGATGCACCTGCACGGTTTCTACTTCGAGGAGACCAGTCTGGGCCGGGAGGCAAGCGACAACATCTTCGCGCCCGACGACAGGCGTCGCGCGAATACCCAGCTGGTGATTCCGGGCGCGACGATGGCGATGCGCTGGGTGGCCGCAATGCCGGGTAATTGGCTGTTTCATTGTCATCTCGCGCTGCACGTGGACGGTGGTCAGAACCTTCACATGGCGCTCCACCCGCTGATGCCGGGAGAAGAGGCCAGCGAGTCATCGAAGATGTCGCACCGGTCTCACGAGATGGCCGGTTTGATAATTGGAATTCACGTGCTACCTCGACCCGGTGCGCCAGCCACCGCCAGTACCGGCGACCGGAGGAAGATTCGTCTGCTGATTCAGTCCGCTCCGCGACGGTACGGAGCGAACTCCGCGATGGGCTTCGTGCTGCAAGACGGTGCTGAGCCCCGCAATGATTCCGTCACCATACCGGCTCCCGTACTGCTGCTGAAGAAAGACCAGCCCGTACGCATCACCGTAGTGAACAAGACGAAAGTCGAGACCGCCGTGCACTGGCACGGCATGGAGATCGAGAGCTTTCCCGATGGCGTGCCCGGCTGGAGTGGGTCACCGGGTAAGATTTTTCAGGCGATCGCACCAGCGGATTCTTTTATCGCCGAGTTCACGCCCCACCGCGCGGGGACGTTCATCTACCACTCGCACGTCAACGAGATGATGCAGACGAGCGGCGGAATGTATGGCGCGCTGATAGTGACGGACTCCGCGCATCCTTTCGACCCGAAGATCGACAAGCTTGTTCTCATTGGAGGTGCCGGGCGTGGAACGCCGGAAGCGAGAGCACAGGCGGTTGTGAACGGGGAATTGAATCCCCATCTCGATCTGGAAGCGGGCGTCACCTACCGGCTCCGCGTAGTGCAGATTCATCCACAGGCCGTGGTCGATGTCAGGCTCTTCTCCAACGACACGACGTTGGCGCGCTGGCGCCCGATTGCTAAGGATGGTCTCGACCTGCCGGCGAGTCAGGCGACGTTGCGGGCTGCCTACATCCAAATGGGCGCGGGAGAGACGGCCGATTTCGAATTCACCCCGCAGCGACCCGGAGTGCAGCGGATCTACTTTACCATGCGGCGCAATGGTGGCTTCAACATCAGCATGGATCTTCTCATCAGGCCCAGCCGGATCACCGCGGCACGCTAACAAAAGGCTGATTTTCGGAACCTTCCTTGCAGGCTCTGCTCGTCCTTGAGAGCAACCGGGGGAAGGTGAACCGCATCCTGATCAAGTGCCCGACGACGGGCAAGTACGTTTATACGGGCTTCACGATGGATCCGGCGCTGTTCGACGTCGCGCCAATCGAGGCGTACCCGGTCGAGTGTCCTCACTGCAAGCGAATGCACGCGTGGCAGAAGAAGGACGCCTTTCTGGAGAGAGACTCTTCTCCGAGTACTCCGAATCCGCCACTCTAGAGTTTCCTCGAGCATCCATTCAACTAAAGTGGGCAGCTGTGAGCGCTAAGCTGGGAGCTTCGGAGCTAAGATCACGACCACGGGGAGCAGTACCGGCATGGACTCAACGAAGCAGCCGCGCCGTTCCAAACAGACAAGCTGACTAGAAAAAGCTGAACGGCTCGGAGCTTAGCGCTCAAAGCCGCCCGCTTTAGTTGAGAAGGTGCCAGCTAAGTTCGAGACTCTTCGAAGGTCGAGCTACTGAGAAAAAATGGGCCGGCCCCGAATTTTGTAGAGGGCGGACTCCATGATGAGTGCCGCGGTGTTGAGGCTCGCGACGGCGGCGGGCTTGGACGTCCCTTCATAAACCCCAGACCCCCAACCCGTCGGAAAGCCTGCCGGCTGCACCGTACGGAGCGCGAGCTGGGTGTACGAGTTGGGCAGCACTGCGTTCCAGCCGAAGGCGGCTTTCGTGCTCACCCAGCGCGGCGTCTCGACGTAAAGCTTGTCGCCCGGACCCTCGATGGTGAAGGTCTTCCCGCGGTGATAGACACTATAGTAGTAGAAGTAATAGGGCGGATCGGGCATCGCGTCCTCGGTTACCAACGTGACGATGCCCGTGCGTTGGTACCGCGCCATTTGCGCATCGAGAACGCGTTGGGCCTGCTGGCGAAGCGCGGGTGAGCGATAGCCCAGCTCGAGCCCCGTCATGATATAAGGCTCGCTCATGACACGATCGTTGCCGCGACTGTCCACGCGGAGTCGCACGCCGAGCACGTTGATGACGGACGCATTGTCATCTACATCAAGAGCCGACGGATTAATCTTCGCGCCCCACATCGCGAAGCCGGCTGCCGCGTATTGCTGGTATCCCATCTCCGTCTCGATGAAGTCATCCCGGGCGCCCGTTTTCGGATTGACATCGAGACCGCGTAGGTATCCGTCGTCCAGCACTTTCGACATGTCGAGCCGGCGGACAATCTGGTTGGCGAGTGGCGCGTACTTCGGCTGCTTCATCGCCAGAATGCGCAGCCAGATCAACAGACGGCCTATATCCGTCGAGGACCATCCCGCTCCCGTCGCCGAGATCTTGCCCCCGTTGTCCACCATCCGTCCCGTTCGTGAATCGTAGATACGATTGAAGGCCGCGCGATCGAACAGGTCCACAGTTGACAACGTCACGAGCGCTTTCTGGATGCGGGCATCATACGTTGCATCGTTGATGAACCCGAGCTCGTGGGCGACGTAATGCGCGGCGATCACACCAGCGATGTCCCACAGGGTGACGTAATCGTAAGTGCGGTGCGCCTTCGCCAGCCCTGTCGACGGATAGTAGATGCTCTGCACGAAGCTCCAGGACGTTCGCGCGGCATTCAGATAGAGTTGTCGTTCCTGGGCAGCCGCAGCCGCACTTACGGCTGGCTGCTGAATGGCCGGCTGCTGGATGGCCGGCTGCTGGATGGCCGGCTGCTGTGCCGGCGTTTGAGCGCGCTGTGGCGGCGACTGCGCCTTGGAGCAAGCCGACGACGCCGATACCGCAGTGAGGAAAAGGGACGATAGTATTAGTAGTTGTTTAGACTGCATGAGCTGGAGACCGGTTGAGTTAGACCGTGCCGCAACCCCAAAGCGCGGCGTACAAGGCTACTTCGCCAAGCTGTCACGAGACTGACAACGCCGCACGCGAAGGGGCGAGCGCCGGTAAGTTCTGATTCCGCGCGCTCGCGGTCATACAGGCAACAAGCGTGCTCTGGTTTCGAACCATCTCGAGGAGAGGACTAAATGATTCGCTGGGCGCTACTTATCTCCCTGTGTGCCATTCATGGCACCTCGGCGCAGGCCTACATCATCACACACACCTATCCCGTTGGCGGTGAGGGAGGTTGGGATTTTGTGACTCCCGATCCGCCCCATCACCGCCTATTTATCGCCAGACAAAACCGTTTCATGGTCGTCGATGAGAACAGCGGCCGCCTCATCGGAGAAATAACGGGAATCAAAGGAGCGCATGGCGTCGCGCTCGCGCCCGGAACCGGCCACGGCTTCGCGACCTCAGGTAACGACAGCTCCATCGTCATGTTCGATTCGCGGACGCTCAAGACGCTCGGTAGAATTCCGGCGGCTGAAGATGCTGATGCAATCATCTACGATCCGGCGTCGAAGCGCGTCTTCAGCTTCAATGGCGATGCGAACTCGGCCACCGTCGTCGACCCGCGGAAAGGGACGCTCCTCACGAACATCCCGCTTGGTGGCAAGCCGGAAGATGGGGTCTCGGCGCGCAATGGAAAGATCTACGTGAATCTCACCGACAGCAGCCAGGTCGTGGAGATCGACGCCAGAAGTCTCACTGTCACACGACGGTGGTCGACCGAACCCTGCAAGAACCCCGTTGCCATCGCCATCGATACCCGGCGGCAAAGGCTGTTTAGCGGATGTCGCAGTGGTGTCATGGTTATATCCGACTACCGAAACGGGCGGATTATAACGACGCTTCCGATCGGCCGCGGTGTCGATGGCGCGGGCTACGATCCGGTGCTGCACGATGCATACGCTTCGAATGTCGACGGCACGCTCACCGTTATCCATCAGGACGGAGCGAACGAATATCACGTCGTCGAGAACGTTCAAACCGCGCAGGGCGCCCGAAATATGGGACTTGATGTCGCCAGCCATCGGCTGTTCGTGGTGTCGGCGAAGTTCGGACCCGCCCCGGCTGAATCAACCGCCACCAATCCCCGCCGCCGTCCGCCAGTCTTGCCGGGATCATTCATGGTCATGGTTGTGGAACCTGTGGGCTCCCACTGAGGCTCGCCGGACAAAATCCCGGGTAGTAGTTTCAGACCTCTGTGCAGCCCCATACTTCTTTCCTCGGTACAGCATGAGTAACCGCACCTTACTTCTCCGTCGAACGCCGTCGTTCGCCTTCCTGTTATGCACCGCACTATCCTGCGCACCTGCAGTTACAACTACTACCGGTTCAGTTCCCGCCTCATCGCCAGCGCTGTCGGGAAATCCGCTGCTCGTCGAGAGCACGCTCCCGCTCCATGCACCGCGCTTCGACCTGATTCGCAACGAGCATTACCAGCCGGCGATCGAGGAAGGAATGCGCCAGCAGCTCGCCGAGGTGAACGCGATTGCCAGGCAGACGGCGCCGCCGACATTCGACAATACGATCGTCGCGATGGAGCGGTCGGGCAGGCTGCTTACCCGCGCGACCAACACTTTTTTCGCGGTCCAACAGGCAAACACCAACGACACGCTGCAGAGGGTCAACGACGTGATCGCACCCAAGCTGGCTGCGCATGGCGATGCGATCCTGCTCAACGATCAATTGTATCAGCGAGTGAAGAGTGTCTATGACCGTCGCGAGGCGAGCAATCTCAGCCTGGAGCAGAAGGCGCTAGTCGAGAGATACAACCGCGACTTCGTACGCGCGGGTGCACAACTGAGCGAGGCCGACAAGATCAAGGTGCGCGCGCTCAACCAGGAACAGTCGAAGCTCGTTACCGAATTTACCAATAAGCTGCTTGCCGGCACCAAGGCTGGCGCTCTCGTCGTCGACAACGTGAGTGACCTCGATGGTCTCACCCCCGCCGAGATTCAGGCGGCTGCCGATGCCGCGAAGCAACGCGGTCTCACCAACAAATGGGTGATCCCACTTCGCAACACGACGCAGCAGCCAGCGCAGGCGGAGCTGAAGAACCGGGCCGTGCGGCAGCGGCTGTTCGAGCTGTCTACCCTGCGCACATCGCGCGGTGACACGAACGACACTCGCAACACGATCCGTCGATTGGCCGAGGTTCGCGCGCTGAAGGCGCAATTACTGGGCTTTCCGAACTGGGCCGCATACGTCCTCGACGACCAGGGAGCAAAGAATCCGGAGAACGCGATCAAGCTTCTCACCGATGTCGTTGCACCCGCTACTGCAAGGGCACGCCGGGAGATCGACGACATGCAGAAGCTGATCGATGCGCAAGGCGGCGGGTTCAAGCTTCAGCCATGGGATTACCAGTACTACGCCGAGCAGGTACGAAAGGCGAAGTACGATCTGGACGAGTCGCAGATCAAACCATACTTCGAGCTTAACAACGTGCTGCAGAACGGAGTGTTCTTCGCCGCCAACAAGCTGTACGGGCTGACGTTCAAGGAGCGGACGGACATCCCTACGTGGCATCCCGACGTTCGCGTGTTCGACGTCTTCGACGCCAATGGACAACAGCTCGCACTGTTCTACGCGGACTACTTCAAGCGGGACAACAAGCAAGGCGGCGCGTGGATGAGCACCTTTGTCGATCAGTCCGCGCTACTGGGTTGGAAACCGGTGCTATTCAACGTTGCCAACTTTGCCAAGCCCGTCGCGGGCCAGCCGGCGCTGTTAAGCTTCGACGACGTGACCACCATGTTCCACGAGTTCGGTCACGCGCTGCATGGGATGTTCTCCAACGTGCAGTACCCGAGATTTGCGGGCACCAACGTGCCGCGCGACTTCGTGGAGTTCCCGTCGCAGTTCAACGAGCACTGGGCGACTGAGCCCACCGTATTCGCGAACTTCGCCAAGCACTACGAGACCGGCGCGCCAATGCCGGCTGTATTGGTGAACAAGCTCAAGGCGGCGCGGACGTTCAACCAGGGCTTTGCGACGACGGAGCTGATGGGCGCATCGCTACTCGACTTCGCCTGGCACACGTTGCCACCGGGAACGACCGCGCCTGATGTCGATTCTTTTGAGAGGCAGGCGCTCCAACGCTACAACGTGCTCGTCCCGGAAATCCCGCCGCGCTATCGCAGTACGTACTTCTCGCACATCTGGGACGGGGGTTATTCCGCGGGTTACTACGCCTACACGTGGAGCGAAGTCCTGGACGACGACGCGTACGCGTGGTTCGTGGAGCACGGCGGCCTCACTCGCGAAAATGGCCTGCGTTTCCGCAACATGATCCTGTCGCGCGGCGGGACGAGCGACGCTGCGGAGATGTACCGTGCCTTCCGGGGGCGCGATCCGAGTGTCGACGCGCTGCTGCAGGAACGTGGATTGAAGGAAGCGAACCAGCCTCCCACTCCTTGAAAACTCCGACTGTCTCTACGCTACTGACCACTCGCGCGTCGTTCAGTTAGATAAAGCTCAAGCAACGGAGAACGAATGCACCCCTGTATCGACAGAATGAGCCATCGCGCCGCGATCGTATTCGCGTGCGCCGTCCTGACCAGCTCCGCCGCACACGCGCAAGGCCCGGCCAGCGTCTCGTCTCCGGATGGCCGCAACAAAGTAACCGTCGAGATCCGTGGCGGCGGACTCTACTACTCGCTCCAGAGGGACAACAGGCCGGTGCTCAAGCCATCGCGGCTGGGTTTCGAGTTCAGAAATGCCGCGCCATTGCGCGATAGCCTGCGCATCGTCAGCGCCTCGCCGGGAAAATCTGTTGACGAAACCTGGACACAGCCCTGGGGTGAAGTCGCGCGTGTTCGAGATCACCACAACGAGCTGCGCGTCTCCGTCGCTGAGACGAACGCAGCGGCCCGTCGATTCGATGTAGTGTTCCGGGCGTTTGACGACGGAATCGGATTTCGTTACGAAGTTCCCGCGCAGGCCGGACTCGGTGCGTTCGAGATTACCGACGAGCTCACTGAGTTCTTCATGGCCAATAACGCCAAAGCGTGGTCGATTCCATCCAACAGCCCGCGTCCCGATCGACAGGAGATGCTGTATTCGTCGATGCCGGTGAGCAGGCTCGATTCGGTGCTCACTCCACTGACGATGGAGATGCAGGGTGGTCTACACGTCGTGATCCACGAGGCGAATCTCAAGGATTATGCGTCGATGGGACTCAAGGGTTTCGAAGACGGCAGGCTCAAAGCCGCACTCGCACCCTATGCCGACAACGTAAAAGTGCGCGGAACGACGCCGTTCGTAACACCGTGGCGAACAATTCAGGTAGCAGATCGCGCCGTCGATCTCGCACCCTCAGTGCTTGGGCTCAATCTCAATCCACCCAACGTTCTGCCCAACACGAGCTGGATCAAGCCAATGAAGTACGTCGGGATCTGGTGGGGAATGCACATCGGTAGTCTCCCCGAGACCCCTACTTCGCGCTACTACACCTGGAGCTCGGGCCCGCGCCACGGCGCGACGACGGCCAACACCAGACGCTACATCGATTTCGCCGCCGCCAACGGATTTGGAGGCGTGCTGGTGGAAGGATGGAATATCGGCTGGGACGGGAATTGGTACGGGAACGCCGACATCTTCAACTTCACCCAGGCATATCCGGATTACGACATAAAGAGTCTCGCTGCGTACGCTCAGTCAAAAGGCGTGACACTGATCGCGCACAACGAGACGTCGATGGGAATCCCGAACTACGAGCGCCAGATGGCGGCGGCCTTCAGCATGTACCACGCGCTTGGAATCAGGGCGATCAAATCCGGCTACGTCGGTGACAACACGCCGGAGGGAAATTCCCACTACAGTCAGTACGTCGTGCAGCACCACCGTCGCGTGATCGAAGCCGCAGCGCGCAACGAGATCATGGTCGACGTTCATGAGCCGATCAAGGACACCGGTGAGCGCCGCACCTATCCGAACATGATGAGCAGGGAGGGCGCGCGGGGTCAGGAATACAACGCGTGGTCCGGCGACGGCGGGAACCCGCCCGAGCACGAGACGATTCTGTTCTTCACCCGGATGCTGGCTGGCCCGATGGATTTCACTCCCGGCATTTTCGACATCCTGATCGAGAGAGCAACGGGTCGTCCGCGCACCGCTGAGGAAGCCCGAGTGAGAACAACGCTGGCCAAGCAGCTTGCGCTTTATGTCGTGATCTACTCGCCGGTGCAGATGGCCGCCGACCTCCCGGAGAATTACGAGGGCAAGCCCGCCTTCCAGTTCATCCGCGATGTTCCGGTCGACTGGGAGGAAACGCGCGTCCTCGAGGGGAAAATCGGCGATTACGTCGTAGTTGCTCGACGCGAGCGGGGCGGCGACACCTGGTGCATTGGCGCGATCACGGATGAGGAAGGTCGCAGCTTCGACGTGCCTCTCTCCTTCCTGACCAAGGGGCGTCAATACGTCGCCGAGATTTATGCGGATGGGCCGGGCGCCAACTGGCTGACCAATCCGCTGCCCGTGACGATCTCGAAGCGCAACGTAAATGCAAACACGCGGCTGCACATCGCATTAGCACCAGGGGGCGGTCAGGCGATACGGATCAGACCCGTACAATAGCCTCCGGGTAAGAAGCTCCAGGTGACGCCTTTTTCAAAGCGTCTGAAAAATCGCTACGGACTGATCCGCCTCGGCGTTCTCCTGATTATCGCGTTTGGTCCGGACGGCGTTGCCGCGCAGTCCGTTCTCTACCAATCCAGTGCGTTCATTGTCACGGATACTTCGGTGCGACAAGGCCGCTACGAGGCCGTGGCCGAATCGCCGAACAGGATTCTCTCGAGCTATCCGCGGTCTGGCACCGAGGTTCACTACAAGTTCAGCATCAACTCCGAGGAGAATGAGTTTCCGCCGGGAATCGAGCATACGCTCTTTCTGCGGCCTCGGGGCGGACAAATCTCCACTCCGATTCAGACATTCGGATTGAGGCCGCCGCCACACCTTCCCACGCCTCAGGAGTCTGAGTCGAGCGAAGAAGGCACGGCCCAGGTGACTTTCCGCGTCGACATGCGCCCGGTGCTACGGTCGTTCCGCGAACGGGGATTCTACAAGCCACCTGCCGGAGACACGATTCGGGCGCGCGATTTCAGGGGAGTCTTCGTGATGGGGAATCCCGAGCCGCTCAGCTGGGATTTTCACAGCTTCAAACCCGGCTCCCGTTTCGAGCTCACCGATCCCGATGGCGACACCGTCTATACCGTAACACTGCCGATCGTCGCTTCCTACACGCGGCCGCTTGCTCCTGACGGTCGGGCAATTTGGGAACGCCACGCCGATCTCTCGGCTTTTCCCGAGATGAAATCGCCGCAGCGAATTGTCGACGCGCTCTACCGAATGTCGCTCGAGGAGATGACGCAGCTCGTACGTCCCGATGGAGCTTTCTCCGCTGGCGCGAAATGGGAGGGAGTGTGGACGCGCGACATCTCGCTCAGCGCGATACTCGGTCTTGCACTGGTGGCGCCCGAGGCGCTTCGACGTAGCCTGATGGCGAAGGTGGACGCGGAAGGGCGAATCATTCAGGACACCGGCACTGGCGGGTCCTGGCCAATGTCGACCGACCGAATGTGCTGGGCCCTCGCCGCGTGGGAAGTTTACGCGGCCACCGGTGATCGCATCTGGCTTCGCAACACTTACGACATCATCCGACGCTCAGCCGCGGCGGATTTACACGCTATCGTCGACGACTCCACGGGTCTCTTCCGTGGTGAATCCTCTTTTCTGGATTGGCGGGAACAAAGCTATCCACGGTGGATGGATCCGAAGGACATTCAACACTCCGAAGCACTCGGCACGAACGTCATTCATTACGCGACTTACCGCGTGCTCGCCGACATGGCCGCCGAGCTTGGTGAGCCGGCGGAGAAGTGGGGCGCCGTCGCGATGAGTGTGCGTCGCGGAATAAACGACAATCTCTGGCAGTCGAGGGAAGGCTGGTTCGCGCAATACAGGTACGGCAGGAATAATCTGACACACTCTCCCCGCGCCGAGTCGCTCGGTGAAGCGTTGACCATCATCTACGGCGCGGCGAGAGAGCCGGCGCAACTCGCCAGCAGCTCACCGCAGGTGGCGTTCGGCGCGCCGACCATTTGGCCATATATCCCGAACCTTCCGCTCTACCACAATGCGTCGATCTGGCCCTTCGTGAACGCCTACTGGACATGGGCGTCAGCAGAAGCAGGGAACACTGCTGGAGTCGAGCACGGCCTGGCTTCGGTCTTTCGCCCTGCTGCCTTGTTCCTCACCAACAAGGAGAACATGGTCGCGTCGACGGGACACTTCGAAGGTACTGTGCTGAACTCCGACCGTCAGCTCTGGAGTGTCGCGGGGACGCTGGCGACGGTGTATCGAGTGCTGTTCGGAATGAGACTGCGGCGCGACGGACTTCTGTTCAAGCCGATGGTTCCACCGTCCTACGCTGGCACGAGGACTCTCCGGAATTTCCACTATCGTGAAGCAGTGCTCACCGTGAGGATTCGCGGATTCGGCAATGGCGTAGCGCGATCGGTTTTCGATGGGAAAATCCTCGCTCGGCCCGAAGTGCCCGCGCATCCTCTAACGTCCGGGACTCACACGTTGGAGCTCGAGATGAACGGCGTGTGGCCTCGGGCGACGATCAATTTGGTGGAGGATAAGACCTCGCTGGATGTCCCGCTGCCTGAGCTCCGCGGTGACACACTCCACTGGCCGCCTGTGGCTGGCGCCGAGACCTACGTCGTTTACCGCAACGCGGTGCCGGTTGCGGTTACGACTCAGACATGGGCGACTGTGCGCAGAACGGGCGTGCTAGGGGAGTACCAGATCCGGGCGCGCAGCGGAACTGTGCCCGAGTCTTTTCTGAGCGAGCCCTTACGGGTGATCAACGAAACCGGAGTCACTTTAACTGATGCTCCCTCCCGGCTCCTCGAACACCAGCAACAGGGATTCACCGGCGGGGGATACGTGACACTATCGCTGGAAAAAAACACAGCTCTGGAAATCTCGACACGTGTTGCAACCGCCGGCGTGTACGCCCTCGACGCCCGCTACGCGAATGGAAACGGTCCGATCAACACGGGTGACAAGGCTGCCATTCGTACGGTACTCGTTGATGGAAAAGCGGCGGGAGTCCTGGTGATGCCGCATCGAGGGAGCAACGTGTGGAACGACTGGGGCTACACCAATCCGATCAACGTGCGACTCGCGCGCGGCAAGCATACGATCACGATCAAGTACACCGCACTCGACGAAAACATGAATCGGAAAGAGAACACCGCCCTACTCGACCACGTGCGGCTGACGCGCATTCGATAAACGCATCCGCTTTCGGGCGATGCGCGTATCTGTCCGCGCGATTACGGTTACCGATACCGAACCTTCGCTGTAACGAGCGCGCCATTCAGCGCTATCATGCCTGTGTTCGTCAAAATTATGGGCCAGTCGGTCGCAATGGCGCCGTAGACGATCCACAGGACGCTCGCGGTGATGATGATCGCGAACATTCCCATGGATAGGTCGCCGGTGCGTTTCGTGCGCCACGTTCGTATGACCTGCGGCAGGAACGACAGGACGGTGAGAAAGCCCGCAAGGTAGCCGAGATATCGCATCACTAGGCCGCCGGCTCCACCGCGTTCACCAATGCTGTCCCGTCGCGAATGGTCAGCCAATCCGTGCGTACGCGATCCCACTCCTGAATGAGCAGACCCTGCTCCTCGAAGACCAGCCGGATCTGACTCGCATCGTAGCCGCAGATCTCCTCGAGGATGGGGATGAGCACGCTGAGCGCGTCGTCGCTGATTACCGTACGGCGGGCAATCTGCGAAATGTGTCGCGCTTCGGACGCCGCGATAGTGAGGCCCTCTCCCCGATTCACGTGCAGCATGACGTGGATATCCGAGCTGCCGTCCCCGACGTAAACGACTCGATCAGTCGGCACACCCAGCCGAAAACGCAGATAGTCGACCGCTGCAACTTTGCCGTAGCCGGCGGGAACTTGCTCGATCGTATCAATTTCACCTGTCTCGGAGCTGAACCCAAAGTGAGCGCCGATGATGTGATTTGGTGGCACGATTCCGTCGAGAGCTGAATTCACGACCAGCCACGGCGCCGCCGAAACAACGTAGAAATCGAATCGAAAGCCTTCGATACCCTCCTTCAGAAATTCCGCGAGGAGTGCAATGTTGCGCTTGAGGCGGATTCGCTGACCTACTTCTATGAGATCCTCCCTCCGCACCCGGCGAAATTCTGAATCGTGGCGCAGAAGGTAAGTGAGCTCCGCGCCTTCCTGAACGAGATTCAGCCGCGCGAGGGCCGAGACTTTGTCCTGGAAGTCTCCAATGCCGAGCATCTCGCTCAGCACGAGACCCGAGTCGTTGAAGCTCAGTGTCTGATCGAAGTCGCTCACCAGCAGGTACTGCTTCCTCATGGTTCCTCCAATTGCGGGTTTGGCGCGGCCGACCATCGTCGGCGCGCCGCCTCCGGTTACAAAACGAAAACGCCCCCGCATCCAGTCGGGACGCGAGGGCGAGGTT
Organism: Gemmatimonadaceae bacterium; assembly: GCA_046262755.1. Lineage (GTDB taxonomy): Bacteria > Gemmatimonadota > Gemmatimonadetes > Gemmatimonadales > Gemmatimonadaceae > UBA4720. The sequence continues at coordinate 38,781 of JBHEME010000016.1, forward strand.
TACAGTTGCAAGTACACTTAACCTCGTCGCCTCCGCGCTCCGCGCATCGAGCAACCACCATTGAGGCAGTTGTCGAGGATCGCGATGAACGGGCTGTGGGCGATGAGGATCATTTCCGGTGTTATAAATGAATTAGCAGCTTGACGTCGTTAATACGCAACCTAACGAGTACCGACGAATGATGTCAACGTTGTGACGGCCAACTTTGAGCCGTATGTGTCACACTCTCGTCACGGTTGCCCACCGGCGAGGGCCACAGCGCAGTCGATGATTCCCGCCATGCTGTATGTCTGGACGAAGTTCCCCCACTGCTCGAGAGTAACCGGATCGATATCTTCGGCGAGCAGACCGTGTCGGTTGCGGCAACTCAGCACTTTGTCGAACAATGATCGTGCTTCATCCGTTCGTCCGAGAGCCGCGAGAGCCTCGATGTACCAGAAAGTGCAGACGAGAAATGCGTTTTCGGGGCGACCGAGGTGGTCTTTCTCCACATAGCGATAGATGAAATCACCGTGGCGGAGATCTTTTTCAATCGCCTCGACCGTTGCGATGTATCGTGGGTCGTCCGCGGCCAGAAAACCGAGCTTCGCCATCAGCAGGAGACTCGCGTCGAGCGATTCCCCTTCCATCGTCGCGGTGAAGGCTCCTCGGGGTTCACTCCATGAGCGCCGGCAGATTTCTGCGTGTATCGCTGCGGCACGGTCGCGCCAGAAGCGCGCGCGCTCTTCAAGTCCCAATGTTACCGCGTAATCCGCGAGACGATCGCAGGCGGCCCAACACATGACGCTGGAAAAAGTGTGAACGCGCTTAATGCCACGCAGCTCCCACAGACCGGCGTCAGGAGCTGCGAAAAGGCGAGCTGCCTGTTCGCCAAATCCTTCCAATCGCGTGAAGAGATCGTGGGCCGTGGCCCCTTCAGGAAAGACTTCGTCGAATAAGGGCTGTGCCGCCAGTATCACTTCCCCGTAGGCGTCGTGCTGGATCTGGGCCGACGCCTCGTTTCCCACACGAATCGGCCCCATCCCGCGATAGCCTTCGAGACACTTGGCGAAATGCTCAGGTGGGATTCCTTTTAGGTCAATGCCGTATAGCGGCTTGAGTGGCTTGGTGGAGTCACGGGACGCTTTCAAGACGAAATCGAGGAAGCGTCCTGATATCTTTGCATCCCCGAGACTGTTAAGCGCTGCGGCGACGAAATAGGCGTCTCTCAGCCAGCAGTAGCGGTAATCCCATGTGCGTTGGGTGTCCGGTGCTTCCGGGATCGAGGTCGTCATCGCCGCGACAATCGCCCCGGTTCTCTCGAACACGTTGAGGCGCAAACTGATCGCCGCGCGGACGACCGCGTCTCGCCACTCATGCGGCACATCGAGCGAGGCCACCCATTTAAGCCAGTAATCCTGGGTTCGCCTTACGTCCCCCCACCGAGACGCTTCTGGGATCCCCAGAGCTTCATCAAGTCCGAAAGTGAGCGTGATTGGCTCCGCAATGGAGATTTCCGCCTCGCTCAGGACGGCATCGATCAGGGCGTTGGTTCTCAATTGCAACGCAGTCTTCTCCCCCGCGTATCGAATAGACCCGTCGGCTACCAGAGGATGGATGCCGGCACATCCATAGTCCTGCGCGGGCCTCAACCTGACCACAACCCGCGCCTTGCCGCCCATCGGCTCGATTTTTCGCACCAGAACAGGGGGTGCTACAACGCGCGGACCATCTTCGTACCGCGGCGCCCAATCTGTGATGCGGATGCCACCGCCCTTGGCGTCGGTGCACTTGGTGACAAGAATCGGTGTGTCCTGCAGATACGCCTGCTCGGCTCGCTGGCCCCCGACGAGCTCGATCGAGAAAACGCCGAGCTCTGCCGGACCGCGGGGCGCGAGCAGGGAACAGAAAACCGGATCGCCGCCGAAATTGGGAAAACAGCTCCAAACGATGTCGGCGCGGGAATTCACCAATGCGCTCACCGTGCCATTGCCGATCAGCGCTAGATCCAGCGAGCTCTGGCGTTTCTGCGTTGGGGAAAGCTGCATCAATTATCTATTGACGGTTCGACTGCCCAAACGTACGTTCGCGTACGACGATGTTAACGACTGTTCGTTTGGTCGCGATCATGGGAGGCCAATTCCACTGTCTCATGATAGGCAACGTTCCTTTCCACCGGTCTGGCTAACGCAGACCTGTTGAGCCCGCCCCACCCCGCAGCACGGGCGAAGATTGTAACCAGTTCGCTGTCTCGACGACTTACTTTCTCAGGGGGATCCGCTTATGAATCGTGGTTTCTACTCGACACTAAAACACGCGATAGAAAAAACCAGAACTGCAGCGCTCCTTGTTCTGCTCTGTCTTGCCCTGCCTTTGAGCAGTTCTCCAGCGCAACAGGGAACCGGTAGTGTAACGGGAAGGGTGGTCGACGAGCAGGGGAATCCGATTCCCGGCGTGCAGGTCTATATCACCGAGCTCGGACGGGGCACGCAAACCCGGTCGAATGGCGAGTACGTCCTCGGCGGCTTGCCCGGTGGGACTTTTATCGTGCGCGCGCGGGTCATAGGATATCGCGCTCAGGCAGCAACCGTATCACTTTCTCCCGGCTCGAGCGCGGGCCAGAACTTTACCATCTCCCGCGATCCGCTCGAGCTGAGTGGAGTGGTGGTTACAGGTACTCTCGCACCGCGACCGAACCTGGAGTCGAGCGTGGCCATATCGACTCTGTCTCCGAAGATCATCGAGACAGCCAACCCGCGCAGCACAACCGAGATGCTACGCCTCGTGCCTGGCTTCACACGGATCGAGAGCTCCGGCGGCGAAGTCAACGAAAACATCTCCATGCGCGGCATTCTCGGGGTGGAGTACGTGATGTTCATGGAAGACGGACTCCCCGTGTTTCCCACGATGCACACCTTCTTCATGAACGCGGACAACCTCTTCCGCGCGGATGAGAACATTGAGCGGATGGAAGTGGTGCGTGGCGGAAGCTCCGCCTTGTTTGGCTCCAATACCCCGGGTGCCATCGTCAACTTCATCAACAAGACCGGCGGCGACGTCTTGAGCGGAACAATGAAGACCACTGGCGCCAGCAAGGGCCTCGCCCGCTACGACTTCAATGTGAACGGCCCCGTGGGCGAAGGTTTGAAGTTCAATCTCGGCGGGTTTTACCGCTACGATCATGGCGTTCGAGACCCGGGGTTCCCCGGTATTCGCGGGGGGCAGGTGAAAGCCAGTCTCACCCGGCAGATCGGCAACGGCTACGTCCGCCTGTCAGCCAAGATGATCAACGACAACAATCAGTTCATTCTCGATCTGCCGTTCCAGAACCCTGCTGATCCGACACCAGTTCCTGGTTTCTCCGACTACGGATCGATGAACACCAACGAAGCAAATCACCTTCGCGTGCCGCTGCCCGGAGGCAGGGAGCTGGAACTGCCTCTGGATGACGGCCTCGGAACCAAAGCCCAGTGGTATACGCTCGATGTCGCGCTGGATGTGGGCGGCGGCTGGAGACTCGAGAACGCCGCGCAAACGATGTCCAATCGTCAATCGTGGAATGCTCTCCTGCCATTCGACGTAATGACCGCTTCCGACTGGATCGCCACGCAAACGCTTCCGAATCCCGGCGGCTACCTGGCGCCAGGGTCCGTCAATCAGCTCTTCTACACCAACGTCTTTACGCCAAGTGGTGCGAAGGCGCCCTACACCACCGCCAATGGTCTAGTGTCTCCGGGAGGTCTCTGGCACGTCGAGAAGCCGCTGACGCATTTCCAGGATCAACTCACGCTGAGCAGGGCGTTCGCCAGCTTCGCTCCAATTCAGCTCTCGGGCGGCCTCTACTTCGCCAACTACACCCAGGGTAATCACTGGTATTTCACCGATGTGCTGATGGATGTCGCGGACAATCCGCACCTGCTCGATCTCAGGTCGACCTCGGGCGGCGTCACCACCGATGTCACGCGCAACGGCTTCAGAAATTTCCTTTCTTTCTATCAGAACGGTACGGGCACCGCCACCATCGTCTCGGGCGTCGTCGGAGCTTCGAGCCAGCTGACTCGCCGGTTCCGTACGGATCTTGGTTTCCGCGAAGAGTGGAACAACTTCGTCCAGAACTCCGAGAACAACTCGACGTTCGATCTCGACAACAATCCGAACACCCGCTACAACAACGAGACGTACGGTAACGGAACCTTCAGGCACTTGTCCCGGAGTCTTTCGGACTGGGCGGCATCGTTGGGCTTCAACTTCCTGCTCACCGACCACACATCCCTGTATGCGTCCGGGAGCAGGGGCTACAAGATGCCGGCACTCGACGAGTTTCTCCAGGCGCAGCCCGCTCAGGTGCCTCTCTTCGATCCGCGACAGACGCAGTCCATCGAGGGCGGCGTCAAGTGGGCGACTCCAATGTACGGGCTTACCCTCAACGGCTTTTACACGAAGTTGAAGAATATCGTGTCTTCAGGCGTCGTCCTCGATCCCGCGACAGGCAACACCATCTTCGTCAACCAGCCAAGCCCCGAGAACAGATCCTGGGGGGCGGAGATCGAAGGAGCGCTTACCCCCTTCCAGCCTTTGTTGTTGATGACTTCGTGGACGTTCCTCAAGTCCACGCTCGGGAACGGGGCTGGTGCTGATATAGGAAGCCTCATCCTCGGTGTCCCGAAATACGTCGGCAACTTTACGGCGGGATTCAACGTCGGTCCCCTTGGTCTGAATGCCGACTGGCATACAGTCGCCAAACGCTTCCAGTCGAAGGGAGATCCGGCCAACCCCAACCCGGCGCTGCGCAATGCGACTTTCCTGCCGGCGTACAACTACTTCAACTTTGGCGGCAGGGTTGGGGTCGCCAACGGAATGACGCTGGCGCTTGATATCCTCAACGCTTTCCAGTCGCAGGGACTAGAGGAAGGAAATCCTCGCTTGTCCCTGCTTCCGGGGGGAAGAACCAGCAACCTGTTCCTGGCGCGTCCGATTCTGCCGCGGCGCATTCAAGGCTCGCTGAGGTACGATTTCTAGAAAAGAACCTTTAACTGTTGTAACAGGCCGCCGAGCCGATGGTTCGGCGGCCTGCTCGTTAAATACCTTCGAGACGCTGCATCGGGAGGAAAGCTGGCCACATGACACCGACAGGCAGGCTAAGGGTCGCTCTGTTAATCGGGGCATTGATGCGTGTTCCGGCGGTTTGGGCGCAGAATACTTCCTGGCTGATGGTGAGCACCGATCCCAACAACGTCTGGCCGACTCAGATAGGTAATGGCAGGATGGGTCTCAATACGTCATCGCTGGGATCGGCGCCAACGTACTCCTACATGGCGGGAATCTTCGAGCACGCGCCACGAGATGTGCCGAGATTGGCGTCGCTTCCAGCATGGAACGCGATCGACTTTTCCAGTGGTGGCGAGTGGTTGAACAGCGCGGAGGTCTCTGCCGCCACACTGCGATCCTACCGACAAACTCTGGACATGCAGACTGGAAGTCTGCGCACAAGTTACGACTGGGTCGAAGCCGGTCGCCGAACGTCCGTCGACGTCGTCGCATTCGTATCCCAGGCGAACGAGCACCTCGGCGTGGTGCGGCTCACGGTAACTCCGCACTACACGGGTCGCGCGTCGGTGTCGTTTCCCTTGCGCGCCTGGGGCCTGCCGCCACGACTCGCGCTGGGGGAAATCAAGGACTACAGCAAGGCCTGGAATATAGTCCGCGACCTGTGGTATCCGGGGCACATGGGCGTTACGCAGCGAAGCGTGCGGAGCGACACTCGCGGTGGCGGAACGCTTACTATGAAGTCCCAAGCCGACGGCGGCCCGGACACTGTCGCCCAGACGGTCCTTGCGGTGTCACCCGCGAATTTGTCGGGCGTCCAGACAACTCGCCGGGCATCGGGCGATACATTGGCTATCGAGACAACCTTCGAAGTGGTCGCGGAGCGCGCATACACGTTCTACAAGTACGTCGGAATTGTCTCGTCGCGAGAGAGTAACGCTCCGCTCGCCCTCGCGCAGCGAGTTGCGACAAGGGCTCGCGCTCGCGGCTATCGATCGGTTCTCGCTGACAATGAACGTGCCTGGCGCAGACTCTGGGAATCCTCGATCGACCTGGAGGGTGACCCGGAGCTGCAAAAGCTCGTGCGCTCGATGCAGTTCTATCTACTGGCGAACGCGCGCGCGGGGACATCGATGGGAGTCGGCCCGATGGGACTCTCGCCCGGATACTACGGCCACATCTTCTGGGATTCGGACACGTGGATGTTCCCGTCGCTGCTCGCAACCCATCCCGACATAGCGCAATCGCTCGTCGACTTCCGGGCGCGAACGCTGCGCATGGCGCAGAAGAGGGCGAAGTCGTACGGTTTCCGCGGCGCCATGTACCCGTGGGAATCGGACGAGCGCGGGGAAGAGACCACCCCCACGTTCGCGGGTCAGAACGCCCAGTTCGAGATTCACGTCAACGGCGACGTGGCGCTGGCACAGTGGCAGTACTATCTGGCCACCGGTGATCGGGATTGGCTCGCCAGAGTCGGGTATCCGGTCATCCGCGAAACGGCGCGCTTCTGGTCGAGCAGGGCAACATACAACGTCGCGCGCAACCGCTACGATATCGGCAACGTCGTCTCCGTGGACGAAGGCCTGGTTGGAATTACGAATGATGCGTACACCAACTCCGCGGCTCTTCGCAACCTTCAAATCGCCGATGCGGCGACTCGGGTGTTGGGCATACCACCGGATCCGGATTGGGCCCGCGTGGCCGCGAAACTGTTTATCCCTTTCGACTCTTCGCTGCAGTACCATCCGACTTACGAGGGCGCCAAGCAGGGAAGCGAGGGAGGCAACATCCCACTCCTTACTTTCCCTCTCGACATGCCAATGACCGATACCGTCAGATTCCGCGACCTCGACTACGCTCTGCGACTCCTTGCGCAGCAGGGAGCGGGAGGAATGATGACCATCACGCTCTATCCCCTCATCGCAGCCCAGCTCGGGCAACGCAACCTGATCGATTCACTTCTGGTGAGGAGAGTGTACGAGCAGTATCCACACGGGCCGTTTATGGTCTTGTCCGAAACTCCGACGAATCAGTCGGTGAACTTCCTGACGGGAGCGGGCGGATTTCTACAGCAATTCATCTACGGTTATACCGGACTACGGCTCACCGACCAGGGACTGGTGCCTAAGTTCAAGCCCGTTTTGCCGACCAGAATCACGAGGCTGACCGTTCACAACCTGTACTCGAGGGGGAAACGGTTTGATGCGGTTGTGCAGGGCAATTCGCTACGCATGATCGAGAGAACCCGGTAGATGCTGGATCGTCCGCTTTTTCGCGCCTGTGTTCTGTTGGGTATCACCGCTGGCGGACGCAGCGCTGTCGCGCAGTCGCGATCAGTTCAGCCTGTTCTGGCGTTTCCCGAGGCTGGTCTCGATGATCCCGCCGCGTATCAGGGGTATCAGACGCGTTTCTTCCGGGACACGCGGGGAAATGTCGTCCAGGTATATCTCGATGCCCGAAGTGGACGCGTGGTGACGCTGCTCGCTGATGCGGTCGACGAAAGTGTGGGCTTCACTGTTCGCGATTCCCTCGGCAAGCCGGTGCGCCTCGATTGGGGCTCGCAAACCGCGACAATTTCCGAATCAGGCTCGCGACGCACGATAGAGGTCCAGTTGATGACAAACGTGCCCCGGATTGTAATCGGCTGGCTGCAACTTGGCTCGATGCGAGTGGAGCGCGACCTCGGCTATTCGGGGAGAAACCTCGAGCCATATGATTGGCCGACCTTCCGTCTGCGCGAGCAGGAAGAGCTTATAAACAATCTCGACCGCCTCGAGCCGGACGAACGACAGCGCGAGCTCGGAATGCTGAACGCGGCTTATCCGTCGGACATTCGAGCGCGCCTGGTGCCCGACGTGATTACAACGGGAGTCCGCGAGCGGCCGGGCGTCAATGTCACCCAGGCTTCGCTGGACGGAAAGACAAATCTCGAGCTCGCTTTTGACATCGACCCGCGGAACGGCTCGCTGACCGTAATCGTTCCGACGATCACCTTACGCTCGAATGGAACACTGCCGCTGCGTTTCTCAATTCGAGTGACGACCGACGCACCCGCTCTCACGCCGCTCCTCAGAGATCAAATCTTCAACGACGAGTTCCTGCGTTTTCTGTCCGACGCCCGGGCGCGGGCCGGACAGAAGGCCGCGACCCCCGCTTCAGTCGCGCGCTACCGGCAGCTCGAGCGCGATGTGCGAGGCACGGAGCTACTCAGCTCCAAAGAGAAATTGATGGCTGGCCTCCCCAACTACGCGACGTATTTCGGCCGCGACATGATGATGACGTCCCTCATGATGGAGCCCATCTGGCAGAACACGATGGCCGAGCACGTGATCGCGAGCGCGCTGCGAAAGCTGGGGCCCAACGGCGATGTGAGTCACGAGGAGGCACTGGGTGGCCAGGCCATTCGGGAGAACGCCGCCGAGTACAACGCGCATGCGCGCGAATACTTCCGACTGCGAGGACGGGGGAATCGCATCGCTGCCGATACGGCACTGGCCAACGCGCGGGCCCTGCTTACCGATCTGCAGAAAGTTCGCGAGAACTACAACATGCGGGACGACGAGTTTCAGCTACCGATTCTTGTCGCTCGATACCTCGCAAACCCCGATGTGACGGCCGCTAGAAAAAAAGCTTTCCTGCTGGACACGTCGGACGGAAGAGGGCCTCGCGTCGGCTTGATCGTGCGCGAGCTGGCGCTCGTCGCAAGCCTTGCCGAGCCCTATGCGCGAAATCCACTCCCGCAGAATCTCGTTGGTTCTCCGCGCCTCGACTCTACGCACTGGCGATCAATAAGCTGGCGCGACAGCAACGCGGGCTACGCCAACGGTCGGTTCGCAATGGACATCAACGCGATCTGGGTTCCGCTGGCGCTCAGAGCGACTTCCGACATCATCGCTTCGCTCAGGGAGCTGGGTTTCACAACTGGCCAGTTGGGACTTGCCACGCCGAGAGCACGGGAAAGCGCGCTGGCCGGCCTTATCAACGACCCCGGGTTCTTTCAGCAGGCGCTGCGTAACTGGGACGGCGCGATACGTCATTTCATCGTAAGCCTCTCGGCTGAAGATGTGCGTCGCAGGGTTCAACAAAAGCTTCTTTGGCTGTCGCCGCCCGAGCGCGCCTATTGGCAGAGAGTTCTGTCCTCTACCACCGCGGGCGATCAGTCTTTCGAATTCACCGCGATCTCACTGGACGAGAACGGGCATCCGATTCCTGTCGCCAACACTGATCCGGCGACGTGGCTCCTGCTCGAGGGCGCTCGCGATTCGACGAGCGTGGAGTCGCGCGTCCGCGCTTTACGCGACGTAAGAACATTCGTCCGCCCCTATCCGGTCGGACTCCTTATAGACCGGCTTGGCCCGGTTGTGGCGAATGACGCTTACGCATCACCGAGCGTGTGGGAAGACTTTCGCAGGGACACCTATCATTCTCCGCGAGTGGTATGGGGGAGGGAAGTCAATCTCATCATGCTCGGGCTCGTCAGGCAGATATCGCGAACGACTGACGCCGGTGGTCGGCCACGAGACCCGGAACTGACATCCTACGTCGCGGAGATGTCCGCCGCGCTGCAGCGCATCAATGCGGCCGTTGAAGCATCGGGTCTCAAGCACAACGAGTTGTGGAGTTACGAGATCGACAACGGGGTGTTGCAACCGATTCGGTATGGAGCAAGCACCGACGTGCAGCTCTGGAACGTGACGGATCTCGCCGTGCAGTACGTTCTTTCAATGATGAAGGGGCTGCCAGGTAGAGACTGAAGGCAGCTCGGTTCACATGCTTGCGCTCAGGGCTCCTTTTCGAGCCCCAATCTGTGTTCGCGAACCTCGGTCGCCTTGCCCGCGGCGCTGTGGAGAGGGCGCGACCGGGCACGTGTGCCGAAATAGAGCATCACTGCTCCGAACACGACCATGAACAGTCCCCACCACAAGTTGATCACGATCGACTCGGAGCGGGCGTAGAGCTGCGTGTCCCCCCGCGTCACCACTCCATAAACTGCGAGGATGGCGCCCAGTAGCAGGAACAGCGAACCGATCGGAATCCTGATGTCGAATCTGCTGGCAGTGCTCATTTTTGACCTCCGATCAGAAGAAGACGATGTTGAGCAGCACCGTCACGGTGAGCACTACCACGGCGAGAACGGCGGGTCTTCGGTACCACGGCTCGCCACGTTCTTCAGGCTTGGGTGTCAAGCTGTAAACCAGCCCGACGAGCTCCTGGTCAGGACGCGGTCGCGTCGCGAGACTGACCAAAATCGTCACCACGAAGCAAGTGACCCAGGCGATGGTCGCCGTCCAGAAAGTCTGTCCGAGCTCGCTGCGATAAATGATGTGTGCGCCGAAATATCCGCCCTTCACTCCGGGCACCGCACCCGCTGCGAGCGAGATGCCGTGGTGGATTGCGGCCGCGAGCGTTCCCGATAGAAGTCCGATGAAGGCTCCGTGCCCGGTAGTTCGCTTCCAAAACATCCCCAACGCGAACGTCGCAAAGAGCGGCGCGTTCACGAAGGCGAAAACGAGCTGGAGCAGATCCATGATGTTGTTGAACGACGCCGCGACGTAGGCCGCGGCTATCGACAGCGCGATTCCGAACACCGTCGCAGCACGACCCATCCACAAATAGTGTTCGTCGCTCGCGCCCTTTTTGATGTGGCTCTGGTAAATGTCGTACGTCCAAACGGTGTTGAACGCCGTGACATTGCCCGCCATGCCTGACATGAACGACGCAAGTAGCGCGGTGAGCCCGAGCCCAAGCATTCCGGCCGGGAAAAAGCGGATCAACATCATCGGAACCGACAAATCGTAGTCGAGGACAACGTGACCCGCCTGGTCCATCAGCGCGCCGCCCGTGACAGGATCGATCTTTGGCGGAACTATTCCCTGGCCAACAAGCGAGCTTGCCTGAGCGACGGATCCGGGTGCGTGCGCGTCAACTGCAAGCGCAATCATGCCGGGCAGAATGACCAGAAAAGGGAAGAACACCTTCGGAATCGCGGCAATCAGCGGAGTCCGTCGGGCAGCGGCCATTGAATCAGACGCCATTGCGCGCTGCACTACCAGAAAGTCGGTGCACCAGTATCCGAACGAGAGCACGAAGCCCAGCCCCATGACGAGGCCAAACCACTCGACGCCGATGGGATTTTTCGATGGATCGCCCATGTAGGTCCACGCGTGTGTCAGGGTACCCGGCTGGAACCCGCGCTGCACCGCGACGTCGGCCAGCTTCGCCTGCAACCCGGTCCATCCGCCCGCGGCTCTCAGCCCGAGAAAAACTAGAGGGGCGAACCCGAAGACGATGAGGAAAAATTGAAGCACTTCGTTGTAGATCGCGCTGGTCAGGCCACCGAGGAAGATGTACGCGAGCACGATCAGCGCAGCGACCAGCATGCTTACGTCGAAGCTCCAACCCAGAAGCAGGTTGAACAGCTTGCCCATCGCGTACATGGAGATCCCCGAAGACATGATCGTCATGACCGCAAACGACATCGCGTTGAGGCTGCGGGTCTTCTCGTCGAAGCGAAGCTTCAGGTACTCCGGTACCGAACGCGCGCGTGAGCCATAATAAAACGGCATCATGAACAATCCGACGAAAACCATCGCCGGAATGGCTCCGATCCAGTAAAAGTGGCTGGTCGCGATTCCGTATTTCGCGCCCGATGCGCCCATCCCGATCACTTCCTGCGCGCCTAGATTCGCGGATATGAACGCCAGTCCGGCCACCCAGGAGGGTATTGAGCGACCCGAGAGAAAAAAGTCGGTGCTGGTACGCGTCGATCGACGTAGGAGCCAGCCCACCACGAGGACAACCGCGAAGTAGACGAGCATGAGGAGGTAGTCGATCTTGGTGAGATGAGTCATCAGACGGTATCTCCGGTAAGGTCGGCGGGACCGGGCGGATCTCGCGACGCGGTGTCCGCGCAGGGCAGATTATACTCGCGGCGGTGGTTTGCGGAAACCCTGGGAGGCCTGATTCCGGATTTTACCGTTGAAGAAAATTACCGATCGCGGTCACAGCGCTCGCAGCTGAAATCCGCTCGCTTGCGGACGGCGTTGTGGGTCTTTCCGCTTTTTTTTGTCAGCTGTAACGGATCGGCGAAATCGCACGGGACTCTGCTCAAGTTCTCGGGTTCGGCACTCGGGACGGAGGGGACACTTGTCGCTAGGCAGTTAAAACGGTTCATGGAACTGCACCCCGACATCCGCGTCGAGCTGCAGCGCACTCCCGACGACGCATCACAGCGCCACCAGCTCTACGTGCAATGGCTCAATGCCCGCGTCGGAAACCCGGACATTCTGCAGCTCGACGTCGTGTGGACACCGGAGTTCGCCGCGGCGGGATGGGTGCTTCCTCTCAAGCGCTTCGCTCCGGTAACCACCGATTTCTTTCCGGCAACGATCGAAGCGAACACCTGGGGTGGTGAGCTCTACGCGCTTCCCTGGTTCGCGGATGTCGGATTGCTGTACCGTCGAACAGACGTAGTTCCACGCGAGCCTAGAACGTTGGCGGAAATGGTGAGCGAAGCAAAGGCGGGGACATCGCGACCGGGCAGTCCTCGATTCGGAATCGTTTGGCAAGGCGCGCGCTACGAGGGCCTGATCACGGGATTCGTAGAATACCTCGGTGCTTTTGGTGGGCGAATAATCGATGACCAGGGACGGGCCGTCGTGAATCAACCCGAAGCGGTGCGCGCTCTTGAGTTCATGCGCGACGAGCTCTACACGTCGAAGATCGCTCCGCTGGATGTGCTGACCTGGCACGAGGAAGAGACACGATCCGCGTTCCAGAATGGAACCGCCGTGTTCATGAGAAACTGGCCGTACGCGGTCGCGATCATGAGCGACACCAGTCAGTCTCGCGTGGCCGGCAAATTCGCTGTGTCAGCGATGCCCGGATCGGGTGGGCCAGAGGGAAAATCTACCGCAACACTGGGCGGCTCCCAGCTTGCTATCAACGCGTACAGCGAGTCGCCCGAGGCCGCATACAAACTCATCGAGTATCTTCTCGCGCCCGAACAAATGCTCGAGCGCGCCAAGGCAGTGGGACAGTATCCAACCCGACCAGCACTCTATAGCGATACGCGTCTGCGGGGCTCGATCGCGATTCCCCCTGACGATGCTCGCCGGGCGATCGAGAGTGCGAGGCCGCGACCAGTCACTCCGATTTACACGGAGATGTCAGAGATCCTCCAGATCGAGCTCCACCGCGCGCTGGTGCGGCAGGCGGAACCGCAAGAGGCACTGAACTCGGCGGCGAGGCGCATCGATGCACTCATCGCGCGTACCGGAATGCGCAAATTCATGTCCTCGGCTCCGCCGTCCGCCACCGCGAAGGGTTCCGGATGAGAACCGACTCTCGCCTTGGATGGACACTCGTTGCTCCAGCGCTGGCGGTTATCGGTCTCATCGCCATCTTCCCGCTCGGCTGGACGTTCTGGGAGTCGCTTCATCTGCACGAGCTACGGATGCCCTGGCTCGGTCAGCCGTTCGTTGGACTCGCCAACTACGCCGAGATCTTTCATGATCCCAGATTCTGGGCGGCGTTGGGGCATACCGCTTTTTTTACCGCGGTCTCGATCTCACTCGAGCTTCTGATCGGTCTCTTCCTCGCGCTTGCGATGAACCGGGTTTTCCGCGGGCGCGGCTTCGTTCGGGCCGCGGTGCTGGTGCCGTGGGCAATCCCCACTGTCGTCGCTGCGCTGCTGTGGCGATTCATTTTCGAGTCCCAGGGCGGAATCGCGAACGCGCTGCTCGTCGACGCCGGAATTCTGAAACAACCAATGGTGTGGTTCATCGAAACGGCAACCGCGTGGGTTCCGGTGATTCTCGCGGACGTATGGAAAACCACTCCCTTCGTGGCACTGCTGCTACTCGCCGGGCTGCAGAACATCGATCTCACGCTTTATGAAGCTGCTGCGGTTGACGGAGCGAACGCCTGGTGGCAGCTGCGTCATGTCACTCTGCCACTCCTCAAGCCGGCGATCCTGGTAACCCTCATTTTCCGGACGCTGGATGGATTCAGGGTCTTCGACCTGATCTACGTGTTGACGGGCGGCGGTCCCGGAACATCCACCGAGCCGGTTGCTCTCTACACTTTCAATGCTCTCCTTCAGAATTTGCGCTTCGGGTACGGATCCGCTCTTTCAGTGGTCATATTCGGGATCACGTTCGGACTAGCCCTCCTCTATGTGAAAGGCCTCGGCGTCCGACTTGGCGGGGAAGAACGATGAAGCTGCGGCCGCAACGGTGGGGGTTCGGCGTCGCCCTTGTGGTGCTGATGTTGTTCACTCTCTTCCCGTTCTATTGGGCGATCGTCGCATCGCTCACGCCGGAAGCCGCCCTTTTCAGAGACCCGTCTCTGTTGCCTCACCACATTGTCGGTGAGCACTACCGGGCGCTGTTCTCCGATCGTGACTTCATCACGCCGATTCGAAATTCACTGGTTGTTGCGGGCACGACAACGTTGTTCTGCCTAATCGTCGGCACTCTCGCGGCGTATGCCCTGGCTCGGTTGGAGTTCCGGGGCAAGGCGGCGATTATGGCGTTTATCCTGGCCGTCACGATGTTTCCCCAGATCTCGATCGTCAGCCCGCTCTATCTTCTTTTGAGATCTCTTCACTTGATCGATACGTATCCGGGACTGATCATGCCGTACATGACCTTCGCGATGCCACTGACGGTCTGGGTCCTTACCGGATCGATACGACAGATACCACGCGACCTCGAAGAGGCGGCCCACGTTGATGGCGCGTCGAGACGCCAGAGCTTCATGAAGATATTGCTACCACTCGCAGTACCCAGTCTGGCGACGACAGCAATTCTGACCTTCATCTACTGCTGGAACGAATTCCTGTTTGCGCTTTCTTTCACGCTCGGTCCCGAGCGTCAGACGGTGCCCGTGGCGATCGCCCTGTTTCGCGGACAGTATCAGATACCGTGGGGTGAGATCCTTGCCGCGGCGGTGGTGGCGACGGCCCCCGTTGCTGCGATGGTGCTGCTATTCCAGCGGCGGATCGTGCAGGGACTCACCGCCGGTGCGGTCAAGGGTTAACCAAAGGACACATGGCGGGCATCTCCCTCGAGCATGTCGACAAGACTTATCCCAATGGCTACGTGGCCGCGCGCGATCTGAGCCTCGCGGTAAACGATGGCGAGCTGCTCGTGCTCGTCGGGCCTTCCGGAAGCGGCAAATCGACAGTTTTGCGACTGATGGCGGGACTGGAAAATGTCACGGGCGGTCGGATCAGAATCGGCGATCGCGACGTCACCGAGTTGCCGCCGCAGCAAAGGGATATTGCGATGGTTTTTCAGAACTACGCTCTCTACCCGCACATGACTGTGTGGGAGAACCTCGCCTTCGGGCTGACGATTCGGAAACAATCTGCATCGGTTATCGATAAGCGCGTGCGGACGGTCGCCGACTCGCTTGGACTCGACAGTCTGCTCGACCGCAAACCCGCGCAGCTTTCAGGTGGTCAACGTCAACGCGTCGCGCTGGGACGCGCGATTGTCCGCGAGCCGCAGGCGTTTCTTTTCGACGAACCGCTTTCCAATCTTGATGCACAGCTGCGCGTAGAGACACGAGTCGAGCTCTCGCGGCTGCACCGGGCGCTGGGTGCCACAATGGTGTACGTGACACACGACCAGTCGGAGGCGCTCACGCTCGGAGATCGCATCGCGATCCTCAGGCAGGGAGTGCTCCAGCAGGTTGCAAGTCCAATGGAGCTTTACAAGAAGCCCGCGAACCGATTTGTCGCGGGATTCATAGGAAGTCCGGCGATGAATTTCATTGAGGGTGTGATCCGTCGTCCGGAAGGGGCGGCGTTCGGAGCTTCGTGCACGTTCAAGGGCATCGATATCACCCTCGACGTTCCGTGCAACACCGAGCCCAAGGGTCGGGTTTTCCTTGGCGTGCGTCCTCAACATGTTGAGGTGATCGGGGACCCTGACGGAAAACCGAGAGGAGAGGTGGGCGTGGTCGAGCCTATGGGAAACGAACAGATCGTCTATATCACGCTCTCCGGCGGGAACCGGATCGTTGCGGTCGCTCAACCCGAAATATCGATAAGGCCCGGCGACGTAGTATCGATCCGGGTGCGCCCCGAAGGCGTGCACATTTTCGACGCTGAATCCGGACTGCGACTGAGCTAGTTCCGCGACGTCGCTTGAGATCGTTGCGCGGGTCAGGCTGGAGGGTGTCGTCTTCGGCGGCGCTCTCGCTTACACGCTGCGAGCCTCGTCAGCCCACGAGCGGCTTGCGCTCGCTCGCGGGCGCCCAGCCGAGTCTCTTGCTACGCGAGGACGCCGCCTGCGCCGACACCCTCCAGCCTTCCCCTCGAACATCGCAGAACGCCCGGCCGCCGCAGGCCGCCAACGTCGCGCCGGTCGTCGGATTCACGTCTGGGCGAGATGGACCAACGACGTCGCGCCGCGCCGGTGCTGCTGATGCAAAATGGGACGAGACGGACGGGCGCACGGTGGTGACGGTATGGCCAGCTTGGGAGGGCGGTGGTTGTGTCCTCCTAGCCGACGTCCTCGCGTAGCAAGAGACTCTGGCTGGGTGCCCGC
>JBHEME010000017.1:0-53475 GCA_046262755.1 Gemmatimonadaceae bacterium
GAGTGTGAGTCCGAGGAAGCCGGCTATCGACGCCATGTGATTCACGCGATCGAGTGTGTCGAGCGGCGGGAAGAAGCGAAAGATAGCGCCGAAGTGCGCCGACTTGAGCTCGCGTCGGGCGAGCAGGTACATCGTTCCCGCGGCTGCTGCCGTCGCGTAAGCAGCGATTCCAATGAAGCTCAATATGATGTGCATGGTCAGCCAAACCGCGCGCGTTCCCTGGGGCTGAAGAAAAGGATGCATGCCGGTGAGATTCCCGGCCATCGTCACCAGCGCGGCCAAAGGAGCGGCTACAAGTGTGAGACTGACCTCACGCGCGAGCAATTCCACGATCACCAGGGAGATCGCCAGCACCAGACCGGCGAAGGACAAGCCCGGGCCAAGACCCGTCAGTGAGGCAGCGCCGGCTTCCCTCGTCAGCCCCGCCAGAGCTGTGGAATGCGCGCCGATTCCGAGGAGGAGCGCGATGATGACCGCGCCAACTGGTGCCCTCAGGCGACGCGCGAAGGGCAGCGCCGCGATCCCTGCGGCGCCGAGGTAAAACGTGACGGCGATGAAGTGGGCGATCGGTATCATCTGACCGCCCTAATTTAATTCCCCGCTGGTCTTTTAGGGCATTTTGCCGGTCATTCTCACCGGCATTCCGTCACGAATTGTGGGTTGGACCTGGCTGATGATGATTGCGGTCGAAGCGTACGACGTGACACGGACAACCTGCGCGAGTCCGGCGGTCACTGCCGGCGCCGGGTTCTCGTCTTCGCGTCCCGTCGAGTTATCGATGAACGTGAATTGATCGCCGACGCTGACGCCGTTCTTCGAGGTCGGCGAGATGATGACGTAGTGGCCGATCGAAGGAAGCACCGGCTCATCGTGCACGTACAGGACCTTGCCGCGCATTCCGCCCACAACGGGACCAATCGGACCGAGCGGGAAGGACAGATCGGGGGATTGGATGAGGCCCTGGTCGAGTCTGATTTCGCCGAACTGACGAACGATTCGCGCGAGAGTGCGTTGTCCGGGAGCCAGGGTTTCAATGCGGAGAATGCCGGTCGGGATCACCACTTGCCCTTCTTCGAGGACCGGACCCAGCACAAAGGACATGAAGTTGTCGCCTACACGCGGGACGACGCCCTTGGGCATGTCGATATAGATGTCGTCGTTGAGCTGGTATCTGGACTGCACGATGCTGGTCTTGATCCCCGGACGATCGACGCTGGCGACGAGCCGGCCCGCGTCTCTCGGTCCACCGTTTCTGACGACGTAAGGAGCCGCTTCGACTTCACCACGACGCACCCCGCCACCACGCGCGCGGCCAATTACATCGTTGTTCGCGCCGATGGTCGCGGAGGCGCGACTCATTGGCGATGCAAAAACGGTAAGGTCCGAGGGTCCAGCGTCCTGCGGTCTCGTAATAACGTGTGAGACGACTTCTCCGGCGCTATCAGCGCTGGCCAATGCCTCCGGTTTCACTTCATGACCCCAAATGCGGATGATTTCCCCGGGGTAAATCCAGTGCGGATTCTCGACGACGTCGGTGTTGCGACGGAAGATCTCCGGCCACTTGAAGGGGTCCTTGAGATAGAACTGCGCCAGGTCCCAGAGAGTGTCCCCCTTCTTCACGACGTGCTTCACTTCCTTGGTCGTGTCGGAGCTGACTACGAGGTTATTGGTCGTGTCGGTGCGGACGCTGTCCGATGTCGGAACCTGCGCCGCGACGCCTTTCGTCACCGCGACGGAAAAGAGCAGGCCCGCTGCAACGATGGCCGCGTAAACTCTGGAAGAATGACCGATCACTCGTGCTCCCTTGAACTTGACTGAAAATTGTGCCCGCTTGGACGGGTCAACGTACTTGACGGGTCTTGGTGGGGGAAAGTCACTCCTTGGGGATCGGATTCGGGTACTCACGGGACGTCCAGGCCACGAGTCAACCAAAGCGGGCGGCTTTGAGCGCTAAGCTGGGAGCTGTTCAGCTCAGATCCTCGGAATCGACCCGTGTTTGCACCATTTGCTCGGGTATGCTCCATAAGAGAGAGGCAGAGATCTGGAGAACACCGAGTCGAATAACCGAAGTTTAGACCTAGCTGATTAGCTCAGAGCTTAGCGCTGAAAGCCGCCCGCTTTAGTTGAGCAGATACCAGAACGGCCCCGCGACGCGGGGCCGTCCAATCCCATCTCGAACCCGGAGCAGTCAGAAAGGCAGATCGTCGTCGGACTCCTCAAGGGCTCCGGGGAAATCCTCGAAATCGGTAGCCGTCCCGCCAGCACCGGCCTTGGCACCCGCGGTCGCCGGTGCACGGCTGCGCCCAGCACCCTCGGCGTCGAAGTCTCCGCCTCCCTGCGCACCGCGACCACCACCGAGCATGATCAGCTCACGCACGTTGATCTCGGTGCTGTAGCGCGTCTGGTTCTCCTTGTCCTGCCACTGGCGGTACTCGATCCGGCCGTCGACATAGATCTTATCGCCCTTCTTGCAGTATTTCTCGACCACGTCGGCAAGCCCCGAGCCCTTGGTGTTCCATACCACGCAACGGTGCCATTCGGTTTTCTCCTGCTTCTCACCATTCGGCGAGTTCCACTGCCGGCTCGTCGCGAGCGAAAAAGTCGCGACCCTGTTGCCACCCGTCGTCGAGCGGACCTCCGGATCGCTGCCCAGGTTTCCGATCAGCATCACTTTATTCAGACTTCGACTCACTGTGCCTCCTGGCGAGAGTTCGGTTCCCGCCCAGAATAGTATAGAACGGGCTCACCGCCCGAGCAAACCAACGATTTCACCGGTCAGCAAAACTGCCCGCGGATCGTTCTTCATCTCCCTCGGCGACTTCCAGAACCCGACGCAGCACCAGTGCGTCTTCGACCGGGCGCCGGTAGTACCCCTGTCTGCGTCCGATCTCCCTGAATCCCCTCGACGAGTACAGCGCACGAGCTGCGGTGTTCGATTCCCGCACCTCGAGAAAAGCGTTCCTGACCCCGCGGGCACTGAGCTCGATTAAAGCCGCGTCGACCATTTGCCCAGCCAATCCCTTCCCGCGAAACCTCGACTCCACCGCCAGGTTCAAAATCTCGGCGTCATCTTCAACCGAGAAAGCCACGACGTAGCCGGCGAGCGCGGAATCGGGTGGGAATACGGCTACCAGAAAGATAGCCGGTCCACCCACCAGAAGACGGCGAAAAGATTCCTCGCTCCAGGGATCGGCGAAGCAGGACCTCTCGATGCGGACTACATCGTTCAGGTCGCCTTCGACAGCAGGTCGAAGCAGCGCTGTCATCGCGCGAGAGGACGACTGTGGGTCGCTTCCCAACGCACCTGGGCTTCCGCCAGTCGTCCGTAGTCCGGCTCCCACGCCGCCAGATCCACGGGCCCCTTTTTCAGAACCTGCTCGAGCACCTTTCCCACCCCTCTGGCGTGTGGCTGGGCGTCGATCGCTTGACCAGGTCCAATAAAATGAAGTCCATGTTCCTTTTGCTGAACTTCTTCCAGTTCGTTGGCGGAAAGGATCCCCGTCCGACCCATGGATCGCAGCTGGCCAGTTGGCTCAACCATTACTCGAAGCGCGTAGTACTCGCCGCGCATTGCGTTCAGGAGCGAGACGTACGGACCGGTTGCAAGTTGAGACTGCACTCCGGCAACCGTCAGCAGGAGAGAAGAAAGCGCGTAGAGATCGACACCGTAGCCACTCGCAAGTCCTTTGGCGACCGACCCAGCAACTCGGAGACTGGTAAAACTCCCGGGACCGGCGCCGCAGACGATTCGTTCAATGTCCTTACCACGCGCGTCCAATTCTGCAAGGCATTCGGAGATCGCAGGCATGAGGCGCTCGCCTCTCTTCGAGCCGGTGCCCGCTCCATCGGATTCAGGAAGCGTTCGCTCGGCGACAACTCTATTGTTGGAGAGTAGCGCCACGCTGCCCTGGTACGTCGCCCCATCGAGAGCGATGGTGATGCGGTCGGTCATCCGGCGAGGAGGATGCGGCGAGTGGAATCGTCGGGCAAATAATCGAGATCTATCGGCAGATGATCAGCGGGCAACCTGGGGCCAGCCCGTTCGGGCCATTCGACCAGTACCAGCGATCTCGAAGAGACGATCTCGTCCCAGCCAAGATTGGTGAGCTGATCCGGCGAATCGAGCCGGTAAAGATCGATGTGATAGACCACGGATTTCGTCGCGGCGTACTGCTGGACAAGCGCATAGGTGGGACTCGTGACTTCTTCGACTACGCCAAAGCCTTTGCAGATGGATTGAGCAAGCGTCGTCTTGCCGACGCCCAGCTCTCCAGTGAGGGTTATGAGCAGCGGAACTTTGGCGGAACGTCCGAGCTCTTCTCCCCAGTGACGTAGCTCGGGCTCGGTGAGCCTGAGTTGGCCCCGATCTGCCCGCGCCGGTACGATGTGCCGATGCGCTGGCATCGCTCAGCGGCCGTGAAGGCCTGCCAGCGATGCTCTCCCGCTCTCCTGTCTGCCCGCTTTGGCCTTCACCTCGAACAGCTCGTCGCGCAGCCGTGCGGCGGTCTCGAAGTCGAGATTGGTTGCGGCTTCCCGCATTTGTGCCTCGAGATCAGCGATGAGCGCCGGGAGATTGTCTTTCCCGTAGTGCGGCGAGGACTCGGCCACCCGGCGAAGCTTCTCTTTTTCTCGCTCCTCGCGCTCGGTACGCGCGTCAGCGACGCGAGTGATGAAACGAACCTGGTCGACGCTCTTGATCACGCTCGCCGGCGTGATGCCGTGCTCCACGTTGTACGCCGTCTGCAGCTCGCGGCGGCGATTCGTCTCGTCGATGCAGCGCTGCATCGAGCCGGTGATCTTGTCGGCGTAGAAGATGGCACGGCCACTGAGATTTCGCGCCGCCCGACCCACGGTCTGAATCAGTGAGCGATCGCTGCGCAGAAAACCTTCCTGATCTGCATCGAGGATCGCGACGAGTGAAACTTCAGGGAGGTCCAGACCCTCCCGTAGCAGGTTGATCCCGATCAGAACGTCGAACTCGCCAAGCCGCAATCCGCGCACGATCTCCATCCGCTCGATGGCATCGATGTCAGCGTGCATGTACCGCACGCGCACACCCATCTGCTGCAGATAGTCAGCAAGATCCTCGGCCATACGCTTGGTGAGGGTAGTCACCAGAACGCGCTCTCCCCGCCGCTCCCGGATGCGAATCTCGTTCAACAGATCGTCAACCTGACCGCGAACCGGGCGCACTTCGATTTCCGGATCGATAAGGCCGGTGGGACGAATGATCTGCTCGACGACGGCTCCTTCCGAAAGTCGCAGCTCCATCTCGGCGGGCGTAGCGGAGACATTGAGCGCGCGCGGTGTCAGCGAGAGAAACTCGTCGAACATGAGCGGCCGGTTGTCGAGCGCGCTGGGAAGTCTGAAGCCGTAGTCGACCAGCGTCAGCTTGCGCGCGCGGTCGCCATTGAACATTCCACCGATCTGCGGCAGCGTGACGTGCGATTCGTCGACGACCACCAGAAAATCTTCCGGAAAGTAGTCGAACAAACACGCCGGCCGTTCACCCGCTGCCCGCCCGGACAAGTGACGAGAATAGTTCTCGATCCCGGCGCAGGTGCCGATCTCGAGCATCATCTCAATGTCGAAGTTCGTGCGAGACTCGAGCCGCTGTGCCTCCAGCAGTTTCCCGGTTGACCTTAGCTCGGTCAGACGATCGGCAAGCTCGGCGCGAATCAGGCCGATGGCGCGTTCGATCGTTGGTCGCGAGGTAACGAAGTGCTTGGCCGGGTAGATCGCCGCCTTGTCGAGATTCGCGATGGTGTCGCCGGTGAGCGGGTTGATCTTCGTAATTCGCTCGATCTCGTCACCCCACATCTCCACTCGTACACCCTGCTCCTCGTAAGCGGGCAAGATCTCGACAGTGTCGCCGCGCACGCGGAAAGTTCCGCGCTCGAGCCCCATGTCGTTCCGCGAATACTGGATCTTCACGAGCGAGCGGAGGATATCGTCGCGCGGAATCTTCTGACCCTTGGTCAACGTCACCATCTGCTCGCGGTAGCTGCGTGGATCGCCCAGCCCATAGATCGCCGAGACGGTTGCGACGATGATCACATCGCTCCGCTCCATCAGGCTCGAGGTGGCGCGTAGACGCAGACGGTCGATGTCCTCGTTAATCGAGGCGTCTTTCTCGATGTACGTGTCGGTGGTCGGCACGTATGCTTCCGGCTGGTAATAGTCGTAGTACGAGATGAAGTACTCGACCGCGTTGGTCGGAAAAAAGCTCTTGATCTCGCCATAGAGCTGCGCAGCCAAGGTTTTGTTGTGCGAGAGGACGAGCGTCGGCCGTCCGAAATTCCGGATGACGTTGGCGATCGTCATCGTCTTGCCCGACCCGGTGACGCCCAGCAGCGTCTGGAACCGGTCACCGCGCTCCAGTCCGCGTGTCAGCTCGGCGATTGCTTTTGGTTGGTCTCCCGCAGGCTCGAATGGCGCCTGAAGGTTAAATACCGCTTTCGACATTCTTTATGTCACTCGACAGCCGTTCGCGTCGGGCGACCTCGGTCACACCTTTCACGCGTCGTGCTGCTTTCAGAATTTTTTGCAGGTGTGCAAGGTTTCCAACTTCGACGGCAAGCTCACCGACCACGTGTCCATCGGAGCTGTGCAACTCGAAGCTCCTGATGTCGGTCCCCGTGGCCGAGACCGCGGTGGCGAGATCGGCATAGAGTCCACGGCGGTCCGTCGCTTCCAGCGCCAGCCGCACCATGAATTTCTCGCCTTCGAGCTCCTTCCAATCTATCTCGAGGCGACGCTCCGGCTCCTGCACCAGCATCAAAAGATTCGGGCAATCCGAACGATGAATGCTGACGCCGCGTCCCCTGGTTACATACCCCACAACGGGGTCTCCGGGTACGGGCTGGCAGCACTGGGCGTAACGGACCATCATGCCGTCGACGCCCTGAATCCGGACGCCCTTGGGCGCGCCCCGCACCCGATCGACGAGCCAGTCGAGCGGACCCGGCTTTGGGACTTCGGGCGTGCCGTCGGTCTCCGGGTACAGTTCCCTCAGAACCTGAGAGACGTTGACGTCGCCCTGACCAATCGATGCGATGAGGTGGTTCAGATCGGTGAGATGGAGACTCTTGGCGACTTTGAGCAAGTCGCCGTCTTCCGGCTTACTGAGCCTGCGCCGTTTGATCTCGCGATCGAGGATTTCCCGCCCCAGCTTGATGGAAGTCGTATGCTCTTCGATGCGAAGACGCTGGCGGATTTTGTGGCGCGCCCTACCGGTGCGAACATGCGCCAACCAATCGCGGCTCGGTTTGGCCGAAGGCGATGTAATGATCTCCACCGTCTCTGAATTCTTGAGCTCGCGGGCAAGGCTCGCGATGCGACCGTTGATGCGCGCGCCCTGGCAATGCAGTCCGACCTCGGTATGCACGGCGAAGGCAAAATCGATGGGCGTCGCACCCTTCGGGAGCTGAATGACGTCGCCCGTCGGAGTGAAGACGAAAATCTCGTCCTGATAAAGGTCGAGCTTGAGGAACTCGAGGAATTCATCGGGCGTCTTGGCATCGAGTTGTAGCTCGAGCACCTGCCGGAACCACTGAAGCGCCCTATCGAGCTCGTCGGCGCTCTTGGAATCTTCCTTGAATCGCCAGTGAGCGGCGATTCCGTACTCGGCGGTCCGGTGCATGTCGCGGGTGCGGATCTGGATCTCGAATAGCTGCTTGCTCGGACCGAAAACCGTCGTGTGCAGTGACTGGTATCCGTTTGATTTTGGCTGCGCGATGTAATCCTTGATGCGCTCCTGCAGCGGCGTGAACTGATCGTGGATGACGCCGAGCGCATGATAGCAGTCGGGCACGCTGTTTACGGTGACGCGAATGGCGAGGAGGTCGTAGATCTCCTCGTACGGCTTGTCCCACTTCTTCATCTTCTTGTAGATCGACCACAGGTGCTTGGGGCGCCCGCTCACCTCGACGTTGGCAATCCCTGCTTTCTTGAGATGACTCTCCAGCGGTTCTCGCAGCTGCGCGATCGATTTCTCTCTTTCAGCGCGGCGCGTGGCGACTTTCTTCGCTAGCGCCTTGTACTCCGACGGCTCGAGATGCTTGAACGCGAGATCTTCCAGCTCCCACCGCACGCGCGCCATGCCGAATCGGTGAGCGAGCGGAGCGTACAGATCGCGCGTCTCCTGCGCGATTCGCTTCTGACGTTCCGCGGGAAGGAACTCCAAAGTGCGCATGTTGTGGAGGCGATCGGCGAGCTTGATGAGAATGACCCGCGCATCTCTCGCGATCGAAAGCAGCAGCTTTCGATAATTTTCGACCTGTCGCTCCTGCGAGGAGTTGAGTGGCAGGTGTCCGATCTTGGTGAGGCCATCGACGATCTCGGCGATCTCCTTGCCAAACTCCGCCTCGATGTCTTCGACGCTGACTGCGGTGTCCTCGACGACATCGTGAATCAGCCCGCTGGCGACGGTCACTGAATCCAGTTGGAGCTCGACGAGGATCTTGGCGACTTCGACGCAGTGGGAAACGTACTTGTCGCCGGACAGCCGCTTCTGCCCTTCGTGGGCCTTCTCACTGAACCGGTAGGCGCGCACGAGCAGCTCGCGATCGAGCCTCTCCGGAAGCTCGTCGTTCAGCCAGGATGGAACGTTTTCGGTGCTTTTCTCCCTTACCGCGCCTGCAGTCACAGCAGTCCCGCCTCCGCAAAGCTTATGTAGCGCCCTCTTCCGATAATAACGTGATCCTGCACTGGGATGTCGAGTACCTTGCCGGCCTGTACGAGCTGTTCCGTTACTACCCGATCGTCGGGTGAAGGTGTCGGGTCTCCACTCGGGTGGTTATGAACCAGAATGATCGCTGCCGCCCGCTCCGCGATGGCCTCACGAAAAACTTCTCGCGGATGCACGAGCGACGAATTGAGAAGACCTCGCGTTACGGTGATGTCTCGCTCGAGCCGGTGCTGGGAGTCGAGGACTGCGACGTGGAACTCCTCGACCGGGAGGTCCTCCAGTTTTTGCCCAAAGATCTCGTAGACATCTCGCGGCCAGCGTACCGGCGCGCCTTCCTGACGCTCCTCCGCCGCCATTCGTCTGCCCAGCTCGAGCGCGGCGTGTATTCCAACCGCACGAGCCGTTCCCACGCCGCTGACGCTGGTGAGTGTGGCTACGGGTTGCGATGCGAGAAGCCGCAGCGAGCCGCGGCAGTTGGAGAGGATCTCCTGTCCAATTCCCAGGGCCGATCGACCTTCGGATCCGCTGCCGAGCAGGATCGCAATCAGCTCGCTCGAGCTGAGCGCCTGCGCGCCGTGGGTGCGTAACCGCTCCCGCGGGCGCTCGTTGGTTGGAAGTTCTCTTATGGTTAGTGCCACCCAATCTCCATTTGGTCGGATTGGAGACGGTCGCAGTCCGGCAGAGCGGTATTGGCACCCGGGAGCGTCGTGCGTCATCACGACACCGCCAGTGTCGGGCATCGCGGTCTTGGTCGGCGAGGGTGTCCGCTTCGGCTCCGGGCTCTCGCGTCCCTCCATCCAGGTGATCCGTTGGACGCAACCTCCACATCCACCCGATCCGCTGTTACCGAGTGCGGGACGCTCGTGGGTCGTCGCCTGCGCGGACACCCTCGCCTCCCTATACAGATCTCGAAGTGCACACGCCTACGCATTCTTGCAGCCCGTGCCGGCCCCCTTTGCACGAGGATGCCGCGCTTCGCGCGGCGCGCTCGCGCGCGTTAGGTCAGTTAGGCGCGAGCAAGGAGGCCGATCTAGCGTCGATATCGTTGGGAAGTCGGAGGGGGTCCTCGCAGGCGACGACCCACGAGCGACAGTAACCAGCGATCAAAGCAGTCGGATGGATATGGTCCCGATCCACAACCGGTGCCATGGACCTCTGGTCGCGAGAGCCCGGAGCCGAAGAGGACCCCCTCCGACGTACCGGCACCGACGCCGACTTCTCCTCTAGCTGAAGCGACTGACTAGAGATTCGCGCCGTGGCATTTCTTGAACTTCTTCCCCGATCCACACGGACACGGATCGTTCCGCCCGACATTCGTCCAGTCCCTTTGTGCGCCAGGTACCCCCGGCACACCAGGAATGGCGCTTCCGGCGACCGCCTTACTGAGCGAGGAGCTCTTACCGCCGACGTGAACCGTCGGCTCGGGACGAACGGCCGTGCCACGCTGTGGTGCTTCCGGTGGCGCGATGTCCAGGGTCGCTTCCGTTCCTTCGCCGTTGCCATCAGTCACATCCTCGAGCACGCCGAGGGCGTTGAAACGCTTTGTCGGAGCGGGCGGCTTGCGCGGCTCTCCGTTCCCTTCCGCCCCATCATCGCTGAGAAACATTGGCGGCAACGGACGCGGTTGCTCGAACGTGATCTGCGCCCTCAGGAATCTCTCGGTGAACGTGTTATGAATGTCGCCCATCAGATCCACGAACATGTTGTACGCCTCGTGCTTGTACTCGATGAGCGGATCCTTCTGCCCCCACGACCTGTAGCCAATCGCGTTCCTCAGCTGGTCCAGATCGTAAAGATGATCCTTCCACTTCTCGTCGAGGACGTGGAGCATCACGAGCGACAACAGCTGGTCGGAGTACTCTCCAAGACTTGCTAGTTTGTCCACGAATGCCTTCCGCCCCGCCTCCAGCGCACGTTGCTCGGCATCCTGCTCCGATGTTGGCAGACTGCCTTCCTCGAATTCGGGCACCGTCAGGAGGTAGTGCATCAACAGATCCTGCCGGACGAGCGCGAAATCCCATTCTTCCTGCGAGTCGAACGTTGCCAGCATGTTCTCGACGCGCTTGGCGACGCCCTTCTCGATCATCTTCTCCGCTTCGGCCTTGAGCTCCTCCCCGCCCTCGAGGGCAAACGAGCGCAGCGAGTAAATGACCTCGCGCTGCTGGTTCATCACGTCATCGTACTCGAGCAGCCTCTTGCGGGACTGGAAGTTCTGCAGCTCGACGCGCTTCTGGGCCTGCTCGATCGATCTCGTGATCAGCGAGTGCGTCAGCATCTCGCCCTCTTCCGCTCCCATGCGATCCATCAGCTTGGCGATGCGATCCGAGCCGAAGAGTCGCATTAGGTCATCTTCGAGCGAAAGGAAGAACTGGGAGGCGCCCGGATCACCCTGACGGCCGGCTCGACCACGGAGCTGCCGATCGATACGCCGAGATTCGTGTCGCTCGGAGCCGATGATGTGCAACCCCCCGCATTCGACGGTGTCGGCAATCTGGTTCTCCGCGTCCTTGCGCTGCGACGGCTTGGACTCGGTGACACCAGGCCCGAGCTTAATGTCGGTTCCGCGACCGGCCATGTTCGTAGCGATCGTCACCGCGCCCGGCTGACCGGCACCCGCCACGATCTCGGCTTCGCGCTGATGGTACTTCGCGTTCAACACGTTGTGCGGAATGCCGGCGCGCTTGAACATGCGCGACAAGGTCTCCGATACTTCGACGCTCACCGTTCCCACCAGTACCGGAAACTCGAGCCCGTGCAGTCGCTGTGTCTCCTCGAGAATGGCGTTGTATTTCTCGCGCCGTGTCTTGTAGACGAGATCCTGCCTGTCGTCTCGGATGACGGGACGATTCGTCGGAATTACGGAGACGCCCAGCTTGTAGATCTCGTGGAATTCGGTCTCTTCCGTCTCGGCTGTGCCGGTCATGCCAGACAACTTCTCGTAGAGGCGGAAGTAATTCTGAATGGTGATGGTGGCGAGAGTCTGGGTCTCGCCCTTGACCTGGACGCCTTCCTTTGCCTCAACCGCCTGGTGCAATCCTTCCGACCAGCGACGCCCGTGCATCGTGCGGCCCGTGAACTCGTCCACGATCAAGACCTGTCCTTCCTGCACGACGTAGTTCACATCGCGCTCGAACAGAGCGTGAGCGCGGAGCAGCTGGTGGACGATGTTCAACCGTTCGCTCTTTGCAGCGTACTCCCGATTGAGAGTGTTGCGAGCCTCCAGCTTTTCCGCCGGAGTCATGTCCGGATCGTGATCGATTGCGTGGACATCGTGCGACAGATCGGGCAGCACGAACTCGTCGTGCGCCTGCGGCGACATGAAGTCGACTCCCGCGTCCGTGAGGTGGACGGTGTGGCCCTTCTCATCGAGAACGTAGAGAAGATCATTCTCTATGTCCCGGTACTGCTGCTTGCCGGCGGGCAGTCTGCGATCGGCGATGTGTTGCAGCTCCATCTTCTGCACGAGCTGCTTGGCCCCGGTCTCATTCAGAACCTTGAGCAGGCGTTTGTTTTTGGGTCCCCCGAGCTGCGCCTTGTAAAGATTGAGCATCGCCTCGTCGCTGTCCCCAGCCTCGAACGCTTTCTCGCCGGCGGCTACGAGAGCATTCACAAGGTCGGTCTGCCTGCGCACCAGCCGGGAGACAGCGGCATTGTGCTGCGCGTACTCGGCGTCGGTCTCATTTCCAACCGGTCCGGAGATTATCAGCGGCGTCCGCGCTTCGTCGATGAGCACCGAATCGACTTCGTCGACGATCGCGTAGACATGGTTCCGCTGGACGCGCTGCTCCAGGGATTGGACCATGTTGTCGCGCAGATAGTCGAACCCGAACTCGTTGTTGGTGCCGTAAGTGATGTCGCACTCGTACGCGGCGCGGCGTTCCATCGTCCCCGGTTCGGTGTCGTCGATGCAGCCAACGGTGAGGCCCAGGTACTTGTACACGTGCCCCATCCACTCCGAGTCACGGCGTGCCAGATACGAGTTGACCGTAATGAGGTGAGCGCCTTTTCCCGGCAGCGCGTTGAGATAGAGCGGAAGTGTGGCGACGAGGGTTTTTCCTTCACCCGTCGCCATTTCGGCGATACGACCGCTGTGAAGCTGGATTCCTCCCATCAGCTGCACATCGTAGGGCACCATGTTCCAGTCCATCTCCTGCCCTGTCACCATTACCTTGGTCTCGAGCAGGCGACGCGCAGCCTCGCGAACTGTGGCAAAAGCTTCGGGGAGAAGCTCGTCGAGAACGTCCGCGATCGCGGTGCGCAGCTCCATCTCGGCCCCACCCCTGCCGTCGACCCCACTCAGCTCATTGTCGATCCCTTCGCGAACAACAGGGTCCGCGGCCCCGCGCTTTCGTTCCTTGAGCTCGGCGATGCGCGTTTCGATCCCGCTGGTAACTTCTGCAATGCGAGCCCGGAATTTCCCGGTTTGCGCCCTGAGGTCGTCTTCCGAAATTGTCTGGAGACGCGCGTACTGCTCGTTGATCTCGTCGACGATCGGCTGAACGCGCTTGCGCTCGCGATCGTGACGGGTTCCAAATACTCCGCTCAACAGACCTGTCAGCATTCCCTGATATTCCTTAGACGCACGCTTTCCGCCTCAACGATAAAGCCCTCGGGCCTCGATAAACCTCTCGACACCTTCGGGCACAAATCCCTTAATCGATTTCCCGGCGCGCAGCCGCTCCCTGATCTCGGTCGACGACACGTCGACTCGGCGCGTCGACACGCTGGTGACCCCCGGGATCGAGCTCCAACCCGCCGGTCGCTCGAAGCCTGCCCGCGTCATGACTGCAAGAGTAGCCAGCTCCCGTATCCTCTCGGGATTTCGCCACTGTCCGAATGCGGCGAGCGTGTCCTCGCCGAGAAGGAGGAAGACCTTTGCAGCCGGGGAGCGCTTCGTCAGCTGTTCCAGAGTGTCGACGGTGAAAGATAACCCCTTCCGACTGATTTCTGTGTCGTCGACCGAGTAGTTCGCGTCGTCCGCGACCGCCAGACGCACCATCTCCAACCTGTCTTGCGCGGACGCAACTGGCGGCGAGTCTACCTTGAAAGGTTGAGTCCCGGTCGGCACGAAAATCAGCCGATCAAGTTCGAGTGCTTCGCGGGCGTCAGAAGCCAGCAGCAGATGGCCGATGTGAATTGGGTCGAAGGTGCCGCCGAAGACCCCAACTCTCACGGTGCTATGTTGCGGCCTTCGCCGCCGGAGCGGGGCCGCAGTCTTTGCTGACATCCCGGTCGTTCGGGTACGCCTTTCTCATCGCGTCACAGAGATCGCGGGCGTCCTCAGTGTACCTGATGGCCCGATACGCCTCGAGCAGCCGCAAATAGGCATCGCGAGTTTTCGGAGCGTTCGGATGAAGTCGAATCACATCCTTGAAATAGATGATCGCGGAGTCGAATGCCTTGCGCTTCAAGTACAAGTAGCCCGTATCATAGTCCTTCTCGGCGAACCACTCGTCGAGTCGATCGAGCTCCGCCTTGGCACGCGCGGCGTACGGAGAATCGGGATAACTCGACAGCAACGACTGATACGCCGTTACCGCATTGTTGCCGTAGGTGGCATCGAGCTGTGGCTGACGCCATTCGCGCTGGTATGCCTTGCCGGAAAGGAAGAGCGCATCGTCCACCAGCGTGTCCTGGGGAAATGCGTCGACCAGACGGTTGTATGTCGCGGCGGCCAGCAGCGCGTCTCCGTTTTTTTCCTGCGATTGCGCCAGATAGAAGAACGACGGCGGAAGTCGGGGGTCGCGAGCCGGCAGGTCCAGCGTCAGCTTTTCGAACGCCTTAGCGGCGTTATCGTAACGCCGAGCTTTGAACTCGGCGAGCGCGACTTGATAGAGCTTGTCGGATGACGGATACAGTTTGGGGTCGAACGCCGGCTTACAGGCCAGCGGTGCCACAAGCAGCAGGGCCAGCGTGAGCGATTTCGCGTTGAACATCCGGATGTCAGTACCCTCTGAGGACGAGCAAGTTCAGGCCGACGGGCGGCCGATGGAGAAATAGCGCACGCCCAGCTCCCTCATTTTCTCGACGTCGTAAAGATTGCGGCCATCGACGATGACCGGCTGCTTGAGCGTCCGCTTGACCCGGACGAAATCCGGGTGCCGATACTCGTTCCAGTCGGTGACGACTACGAGCGCGTCCGCACCGGCGAGCGCTTCATAATTAGTCTCCGCATAATCTATTCGGTTGCCAATCAAAGCCCGCGCATGCGCGGTGGCGGCCGGATCGTGTGCGCAAATCGACACGCCCTCCCCGAGGAGCCCTTCGATCAGCGTCAGCGACGGGGCCTCGCGCATGTCGTCGGTTCCTGGCTTGAAAGCAAGCCCCCACAGCGCAACGCGACGCCCCTTGAGCTCCTCACCCAGCGCACACTTCAGTTTTTTCAGCAGCAGCTGTTTCTGTCGCTCGTTGGCGCGCTCAACTCCAGCAAGGACGGCCAGCTCTACCCCGCATTCCCCCGCCATTTTCACAAGCGCTTTGACATCCTTGGGAAAACAGGAGCCGCCGTAACCAGGTCCCGGGAAAAGGAACGACTGACCAATCCGCGAATCGCTTCCGATTCCCTTACGCACAAAATCAACGTTGGCGCCGAGCTTGTCGCACAGATTCGCGATTTCGTTCATGAACGAGATGCGGGTCGCAAGCATTCCGTTGGCCGCGTACTTGGTCATCTCCGCGGACGAGATATCCATGAGCAGAATCGGCTTTCCCGTTCGGACGAAGGGCGCGTAAACATCGGTCATGACGCGCCTGGCGTGAGCACTTTCTACGCCGAGTACCACCCGGTCTGGTCGCATGAAGTCTTCAACTGCCGCGCCTTCCTTGAGAAACTCCGGGTTGCTGCAGATATGAAACGGAAACTGGGCTTCCTTGGCGACCGCTGCCGCTACCTTGGCAGCACTGCCAACTGGCACCGTCGACTTCGTTACAACCACCATCTCCCGTGTCATGTACCGGCCGGTGAGCTCGGCCACCTGCAGCACGTACTTGAGGTCGGCGGACCCGTCTTCGCCGGGAGGCGTTCCGACTGCGATGAATAGTACTTCCGCGGGTTCGATCGCCTCGCGCAAGTCGGTTGTGAAGCTGAGGCGCCCTTCTTTCTGATTGCGCTCAACCAACGCTTCGAGACCGGGCTCGTAGATGGGAAGAACGTTTTGCTCCAGTCCCTCGATTTTTTTCCTGTCGATGTCCGCACAGCAAACGGTGTTGCCCGTCTCTGCCAGACATGCACCGACCACGAGGCCGACATAGCCCGTACCAACAACTGAAATGTTCACGACTGGATTCTGTTAGGCAGTCACGTACGCGCTCGGCGACGCCAGCGAGACTATTCTTCCCTTTCCCTTCGTCAGCTTGGCCGTCGCGTTTCTCGTGTCGACCACGACGCTGGCGATGTCCACGACTCGCTGGTAGTCAACCGCCGAGTGATCCGTAACAATCACCACCGCATCGGCCTTGCCGATTTCGCCGTCGGTCAGCTTCACGCTGGTGTGCTCGTGTCCGTCCTCGCGGAAGCTCGGCACGAACGGATCGTGATAGAAGACCTTCGCACCCTGGTCTTCGAGGAGTCTGATCACGTCGAGCGCTGGACTCTCACGCATGTCGTCGATGTCTTTCTTGTAGGCTACACCTAGCACCAGAATGCGGCTGCCGTTGACGGCCTTCTTCTCCTCATTGAGGGCCTGCGCAACCTTGCGCACGACAACCGCCGGCATCTCGCTGTTGATCTCACTCGCCAGGTCGATGAAGCGCGTTTTGTAGTTGAGCGTTCTCATCTTCCAGGCGAGGTAGTGCGGATCGAGCGGAATGCAATGGCCGCCGATTCCCGGCCCCGGAGTGAACTTCATGAATCCGAATGGCTTTGTCGCCGCCGCTTCGATCACTTCCCAGATGTTGACGTGCAGCTTGTCGCAGACGATGGCCATCTCGTTCACGAGACCGATGTTGACCGAGCGGAAAGTGTTTTCGAGCAACTTTACCAGCTCCGCCGTCTCGGTGCTCGACACGGGCACGATCGTGTCGAGGCAGGTTGCGTAGAGCGCAGTCGCGACTTCTGTACAGGCGGGTGTAATTCCGCCGACGATTTTGGGAGTGTTCTTGGTATTCCAGGTGGGATTGCCGGGATCTACTCGCTCAGGACTGAAGGCCAGAAACACGTCTTCACCGACAGTTAGTCCCGCCGCCTCTAGCTTCGGCTGCATTAGCTCACGGGTCGTGCCTGGATACGTGGTGCTCTCCAGAATAACCACCACCCCAGGCCTGCAGTTGCGGCCGACTGCATCCGCTGCAGCGAGGACATAGCCCATATCCGGATCGCGCGTCTTGGCGAGAGGAGTTGGGACCGCGATCGAAACGGCGTCCATCTCCTGCATTCTCGATTCATCGTTCGTCGCCTCGAATTTTCGCGACTTGACCAGCCTCGCCAGTTCCTTGCTTGGCACATCCTGTATGTGCGACTTCCCGGACATCAGGCCTTTGACCACGCGCTCGCTGACATCGTAGCCAATCACTTTGAATCCGGCGTTCGCAAACTCGAGCGCGAGCGGCAGCCCGACGTAGCCGAGTCCAACCACGCCGATGCACGCGGTTCTGTTGTCGATCTTGGCGAGAAGTTGATCCTTTAGCTGCACTATGAAGTCTCTTGCTTGAGTTGGGTGCGCATCAACGCCCGTAAAATCCGCGGACTGCGTCGATGACTTCGTCGAGCTGGAATTGCTTGAGCTCCGGATAGACCGGAAGTGAGATCACTTCCTGGGTGGCGCGTTCGCTCTCCGGGAAAGCACCCTTCCGGTATCCGAGGTAGTCGAAACAGGGCTGGAGATGCAGCGACAAGGGATAATAAACTGCCGATCCAATGCTCTGACTCTTGAGATGGTTCTGCAGGTCGTCACGACGGGCTACACGAAGCGTGTACTGGTTGTAAATGGATTCATTGACCGGATCGATAGTCGGCGTACGCACATCGTCCAGGTCCGCGAAGGCCGCGTTGTAATAAGACGCGTTTTTTCGCCTCGCACTGCTCCACGATTCCAGGTGCTTTAACTTCGCTGAGAGCACCGCGGCTTGGAGGGCATCAAGACGACTGTTGTAGCCAACTTCATCGTGATGATACGTCTTCAATCCACCATGCACTCGCAGTCGCCGCAGACGCGTGGCGAGATCGTCGTCCTGCGTCACAATCATCCCGCCGTCGCCGTAGCCCCCGAGATTCTTGGAGGGAAAGAAGCTGAATGTGCCGACAGTTGCGGCTTCTCCCGCCATCAGCCACTGCCCATCGACCTTGCGGCGGGCACCAATCGACTGAGCCGCATCCTCGATCACGGGGATCTCGCGCGCGGCATCCATGATCGACTCGATCGGCGCCATCTGACCGAACAAATCGACGGCAATGATCGCCCGGGTGGACGAACTGATGGCCGCGGCGATCGCTTCCGTCGAGACGTTGAAAGTGTCGGGGTCGATGTCGGCGAAGACGGGTCGGGCGCCGACGTTGTGCACGGCGCCAGCCGTTGCGAAAAACGTGAACGGGGTCGTCAGAACCTCGTCTCCCCTGCCGATGTCGAGCGCTCGCAATGCAAGCAGAATCGCATCGGTTCCGTTCGCGCAGCCGATGGCGTGCTTGGTGCGCGAGAGCTCGGCGACTTCGCGTTCCAGCTGTTCGACGGGCGCGCCCAGTATGAATGCCTGGTCCTCGACGACCTTCATCATCGCGTCGACGACGGAATCGCGAATTGTCGCGTACTGAGCTTTCAGATCGAGGAGTGGTACGGCCATTTGCGGAGGTTAGCTGAGCAGCATTTGTATAGCCTGTAAAGATACACGCATACAGGTCAGACTTGCGCCCTGAGGGGCAGTGGGACTTCCCTGCCAGTCTTGGCGGACTCGTATATCCCGAGGATCAGCTCGAGAGATTTTCGTCCGGCGCGGCCATCGGTATCGGGCTTGGCTTCCCCTCGCAGCACCGCCAGCACATTGCGGTAGTAGCCTTGGTGGCCCAGGCCGTAAACGTTAGGGGGTGCGGTGTCCGCCGTCTCCACGAGCTTGTCATCGTCGTCGTACTCGGCGAACTCCCAGTGCTCGACTTTGTTGACAGCCGTTCCGCCGATCTTCGCCGAGCCTTTCTCGCCAAGCAGCGTGATCGAGCCCTCGAGATTTCGCGGATACGCCAGCATTGTCACCTCGATCGTCCCCAGCGCGCCCGAACGGAACTTCAGGATAGCAACCCCGGTGTCCTCGGTCTCGATTCTTCGCGCCAGCGTGGCGGTTTTCGCCATCACACTTTCCACCGGGCCCATCAGCCATTGGATGAGATCGACGTAGTGCGAAGCCTGGTTCATGAACGCTCCGCCATCGAACTCCCACGTGCCGCGCCATGAAGCCTGATCGTAGTAGTCCTGCGGACGCGCCCAATGCACGGTGCAGTTGGCCATGTAGATCCGCCCGAAACGACCGCGATCGACGGCACGCTTCAGCAGCTGCACCGGCGGATTGAGACGGTTCTGCTTCACCACAAAGAGACGAACGCCAGCCCTGTCGCACGCCTGCACGAGGGCATCGGCTCCAGTGAGCGAGATTGCCATGGGTTTTTCCATCACGACGTGACGCCCTGACCGCGCGGCCAACACCCCTTGCTCCGGATGGAGGCCGGACGGAGTCGCGATGGTTATCACGTCGGCGTCCGTGTCCTTCAGCATTCTTTCGTAGGACGTGAAATGCGGAACGCCGCGCTCTTTCCCCGCCTGTGCCGCGCGCTCCGGGTCGGCGTCGGCGACCGCGACCAGTTCGAGCCCATCGATTTTCTCGATCGCGTCGAAGTGATTCTTACTGATACGGCCACATCCGACGAGCGCAATGCGAAACGGCTTTCCCGGGCTCACTTCCCAATCCGCCGCAATTCTTTGCCCTCGAGCTTGTATCGTGTCCCGCACACCTTGCACAGCTCGGGATTCTTGTCAGGCAAGCGTTCACCGCACCGACACATCCATCCTGCTTTTTTCGCGGGCACGCCGACGACGAGCTCGTACGCACCAACATCCCGGGTGACGACGCTGCCGGCGCCGATGAACGCGTACTCTCCCAGGGTTACTCCGCAGATAATCGTCGCGTTGGCGCCAATGGTCGCGCCGCGCCGCACTCGAGTTGGTTTGTATTCGTTCTTCCGCGATATCGCGCTGCGAGGATTAATCACGTTCGTAAAAACCATCGAGGGTCCGCAGAACACATCGTCCTCCAGCTCCACTCCCTCGTAAACCGAGACGTTGTTCTGGATCTTGACGTTGTTTCCAATGCGAACGCCTTTCATCACTACGACGTTCTGGCCCAGTGAACAGCGCTCCCCGATCACCGACCCGCCCATGACGTGACAGAAGTGCCAGACTCTTGTATCGTCCCCGATCCGCGCCCCTTCGTCGACGTACGCGGATTCATGAATGACCGGCGCGGCCACCTAGACGCTCGCTTCCCGCGGGATGCGCGCGTGCCACTCCTGCAGCGACAATACCGATGGGGCTCGCGAGCGCAGAGAGAGAATGGCATCGCAGGCTGCGTTCGCCGCCGAGAGCGTGGTCGTGTAAGCGACCCTGTGCGCGATTGCGGCCTGCCGCATGGTGTAGTCGTCGCGCTGTGATTCCTTGCCCAGGGGCGTGTTGATCAGAAGCTTCACTTCCCCGTTCAACATCAGGTCGACCCCGTTCGGCCGCCCCTGATGGATCTTCAGCACTGTCTGCGCGGGGATCCCGCGGCTGCGCAGGTACTGAGCTGTTCCGCTGGTCGCATAAAGCCTGAAGCCCATTTCCTGAAACCGCCGCGCGATTGGAGTCACATTGCGCTTGTCCGAATCGTTGACCGTGATGAAAATCGCTCCTTCAGTCGGCAAGACGTTGTCAGCGGCGAGCTGCGCTTTCCCGAAAGCACTGCCGAATGAGTCAGAAATCCCCATGACTTCCCCGGTAGATCTCATCTCCGGGCCGAGGATCGGGTCGAACTCGCGGAATTTATTGAACGGAAAGACCGCCTCCTTGACTGAGACATAGGCCGGCGCGACTTCCTCGAGGAACCCGATGTCGTCGAGCGTCTCCCCCAACATCACGCGAGCAGCAATGGCAGCGAGGGGTACACCGATCGCCTTTGATACGAACGGAACCGTCCGACTGCCACGTGGATTTACCTCGAGCACGTATACCTGTCCGCCCTTTATCGCGTACTGAACGTTGATCAACCCCACCACATTCAGGGCCATGGCAAGGGCTACAGTGTGCTGACGCATCTCATCGATGTGCTCTTCATCGATGAGATAGGGTGGAAGCACGCACGCGGAGTCGCCAGAGTGGATGCCCGCGTCCTCGATGTGCTGCATCACGCCGCCGATGACCACTCTCTCACCGTCCGAGATCGCATCGACATCGGCCTCGAAGGCGTCCTCGAGAAATCGATCGATGAGAACCGGCTTGTCCTCCGACACCCGTGCAGCACGCTCGAAGTACTGCGTAAGCGAGCGCTCATCGTACACAATCTCCATCGCTCGGCCGCCAAGCACGTAGGATGGTCGCACCAACACCGGGTATCCGATTCTCTCCGCCGCCTCAATCGCCTCGTCGATGCTTGTCGCCGTGCCGTTCTCAGGCTGCCTGATCCCGAGTTTCCGCGCGATGGCGTCGAAACGACGACGATCCTCCGCGATGTCGATCGCATCCGGCTGCGTCCCGAGAATCGGAACACCTGCCTGAGCGAGACCGGCCGTAAGCTTGAGCGGGGTCTGGCCGCCGAGCTGCACAATCACCCCTAGGGGTTGCTCGCGCTCCACAATGTCGAGGACGTGCTCCAGTGCAAGCGGCTCGAAATAGAGTTTGTCCGAGATGTCGAAGTCGGTCGATACGGTTTCCGGATTCGAGTTGATCATGATCGTCTCGTAACCCTGGTCCCGCAGAGCAAGCGCCGCTCGAACGCAGCAATAGTCGAACTCCACTCCCTGGCCAATGCGATTGGGGCCGCTGCCAAGAATCACCACCGATTGCTTGCCGCTGCGCGGGGCCTCGCTCTCCTCGTCGTAACTGCTGTACAGGTATGGAGTGGCGGACGGAAATTCTCCTGCGCATGTATCCACCATCTTGTAAGCAGGCGTAATCCCGAACGCGAGCCGACGCTTGCGGGCGATCGTCTCTGGCTCTCCGCGCAAGTCACCGAGCTGCCGATCGGAAAACCCGAGGCGCTTCATGCGCAGAATCACATCTTTGTCGACTACCGCCAGGCTCCCGTAGGCTCGTTCCGCATCGACTAGCTCCCGCATCTGGGACAGGAACCACGGATCGATCCCCGTGAGCTCGTGAATCTCATCGATCTCGAGTCCCATCATGAGGGCGCGTTTCACCTGGAAGATTCGCTCGGGAGTGGGCTGTCTCAATCCGCCGCGTAGAGCTTCGAGAGAATCGTCATCGAGGCGATCGTCCGCTGGCAACGACGCCACAGTCCATCCGGGCCGCCCGACCTCCAGCGCGCGGATCGCCTTCTGGAACGCTTCTTTGAACGTGCGTCCGATCGCCATCGATTCGCCAACTGACTTCATTTGGGTGGTGAGGCGCGGATCCGCGGCGCGGAATTTCTCGAAGGCAAACCGCGGGCACTTCACGACGACGTAGTCGAGCACTGGCTCGAACGAAGCCGGAGTCGTTCCCGTGATGTCATTCGGGATTTCGTCGAGGCGATACCCGACCGCCAGTTTGGTACCGATGCGAGCAATCGGAAATCCCGTGGCCTTGGATGCCAGCGCTGACGACCGCGACACGCGCGGATTCATCTCGATCACGAGCATCTCCCCGTCGCGCGGATTGATGGCGAACTGGATGTTACAACCACCGGCTTCCACGCCGATCTCCCGAATCACCGCCACGGCGGCGTCGCGCATCAATTGATATTCGCGATCGGTGAGCGTCATCGCCGGTGCTACGGTAATCGAATCACCGGTGTGGACACCCATCGGATCGAGGTTTTCGATCGAGCAGACGATCACCACGTTGTCGGCGCCGTCGCGCATCACCTCGAGCTCGAACTCCTTCCAGCCGATGACGCTTCGCTCGATCAGAACCTGACTGACCGGCGACAAATCCAAACCTCGGCGGACGATCTCCTCGAATTCCTTTCGATTATAGGCGATCCCGCCACCGGTCCCGCCGAGGGTGAATGCGGGCCGAATGATCGCGGGGAACGAGGTGAGCTCGATGAGATCGAACGCCTGGTCGATCGTCGTCGCAATTGCGCCAGTGGGAACGGCGAGGCCGATCCGTTTCATCGCTTCGGCGAACAGCTTTCGGTCCTCCGACATGGTGATCGCGCGCGCGTCGGCACCGATCAGCTCGACGCCGTACTTCTCGAGCACTCCACGCTCGGACAGCTTCATCGCCACGTTGAGCGCCGTTTGCCCGCCCATCGTCGGCAGGAGTGCGTCGGGGCGCTCCTTGGCTATTACGAGTTCGACGTACTCGGGAGTCACCGGCTCGATGTAGGTGCGGTCCGCAAATTCCGGATCGGTCATGATCGTGGCGGGATTCGAGTTGACGAGAATCACCTCGAACCCCTCTTCACGAAGCGCCTTCGCCGCCTGGGTGCCCGAATAGTCGAATTCCGCGCCCTGGCCGATGATGATCGGGCCGGAGCCGATGACGA
Source organism: Gemmatimonadaceae bacterium (assembly GCA_046262755.1). Taxonomy (GTDB): domain Bacteria; phylum Gemmatimonadota; class Gemmatimonadetes; order Gemmatimonadales; family Gemmatimonadaceae; genus UBA4720. The sequence continues at coordinate 23,348 of JBHEME010000017.1, forward strand.
GAATGCGTTTCAGGTCTTGGCGTTTAGGCATTCAGACTCAAGTGGGGCACGGAGAAAAGTTATCGAAATGAGTTCGGCGAAGCACAGGTTTCAAAACTGCAACTGAACGGGCTAGAGTGGTCAGTGACAAATGATTACAGGTCCCAGTTCACTACGTCCGGACGCACCGCACGCGCGCAAGAGAACAGCAGTCGCTTGTGGCCGTTGCGGCGCCAGTGACGTCCCGACGTCCTGAACTGGACACTCGCATCTTTAGTCGCTGAACGCCCTCGCCCGTTCAGTTGCAGTTATCAGTTAAGAAAAAGGGAGCCCTCAAGGCTCCCTTCCCTCATCAAAATCCCTGGCTGTTACGCAGCCGTCTTCCCTCTCGGCGCGCGTTGAATCTTCCCCGCGTGCAAGCACCGGGTGCACACCTTCACCTTCGTGATCTTGCCATCCACGAGTATTCGGGCAACCTGAAGGTTCGGCTTCCAGGTGCGGCGCGTTCTGTTGTTCGCGTGCGATACGTTGTTGCCGTGGGCGACGCCCTTATCGCAGACGTAGCAGCGGTTTCTCTTGATCTGCGCCATGGGTCAGCTCTCAGCCGATATCAATTCGATGCGCGCCATCTCGGCGCCGTCACCTTTGCGGTGACCAGTCTTTAGAATACGTGTGTAACCGCCCTTTCGTGTGGCGAAACGCGGTCCGACCTCCTGGAACAGCTTGTCCGCGGTGGCGCGGTGCGCGACGTGACGGCCCGCTAGACGGCGGTTGTGGAGCGTCCCCGTCTTGGCTTTCGTGATCAGCTTCTCGACGAACGGCCGGAGCTCCTTGGCTTTCGCCTCGGTCGTCTCGATGGACCCGCGCTCGATCAGCGCTTTGGCCAGACTTCTCATCAGTGCCAGCTTCTGCTCGCTGGTCCGACGGAGCTGTCTGCCCTGTTTACGGTGACGCATTCCTTACACTTCCTCTTCGTCGTCCGCGCCGACGGTGGCGACGTTACGGTTGGGCGGCGTGCCCTGATCGGTGATGCGAACGCCGTCGGGAGTCTCCTCGTACTTCATGCCGAAGTTGAGGTTCTCCCGTTCGAGCAGATCCGCGATCTCGTTCAGGGATTTCTTGCCGAAGTTCTTGACCTGCAGAATCTGTGTTTCGCTCTGGCGGACCAGATCACCGAGTGTGCGAATGTTGGAGTTTTTCAGTGAATTCACCGAGCGAACAGAAAGCTCGAAGTCTTCGATCGGCGTACGCAGCACTTCCGCCAAACGGTGCGCATCCCCACCGGGCATATCGGAGCCCGGAGTCAGCGGAGCGGATGCGTGTGAGCCGAACCCGGCGAAGTACTGGAAGTGCGTCTGGGCCAATGCTGCCGCGTAGCTAACTGCCTCCTCCGGCGTGATCGTCCCGTTCGTCTCCACCGTCAAAGTCAACCGATCGTAATCCGTGCGTTGTCCAACACGCGTCTCGGCGACGGCAAAGTTGGCGCGGCGAACGGGGTTGTAGATCGAGTCGATTCTTACGACATCGACCGGTAGCGTCTTGTCGACGACGTGTTGGTCAGCCTCGACGTAGCCGCGTCCACGTCCGACGTAAAGCTCGACGTTGATATCGCGATCGCCCTGCAACGTGAACAGGTGCTGGGTACGATCTACGATCGTCACTCCACCCTGGCCCTCGATGTCGGCTGCGGTCACGGGACCGGCCGAATTCTTCGAGATGCGAAGGATGGTGTTCTCCACGCCTTCGTCCAGCGAGAGTGTCAGCGCCTTGAGATTCCCTATGATCTGGTGGACGTCTTCGACGACCCCTGGGATGGTCTGGTGCTCGTGCAGGACTCCATCAATGCGGAACCCCCACACTGCGGACCCTCTAAGCGATGAGAGCAGCAGACGCCGCATCGCATTGCCGAGTGTGTGGCCGAAACCACGCTCGAGCGGCTGAAGACGGAATTCTGCGACATTGGGATTGTCTTCGCGCTTCGTCGCTTCGACAAGCTGCGGACGGACAAGACCCCTGAGATCAATTGCGGTTGCCATTTTTTTCGTTTCCTTGAACGTGCCACCCCGCCCCTAACGCGCGGTGAGCCCGTAACGAGAGTTAGGGTCTCGTCCTACTCTATGATTTCAATACGACTGCGAACGCGATGCTGCTGGGATTCTGTTACTTCGAATAAAGCTCGACCACCAGCTGCTCCTGCGCGGCGATCGGGATGTTCGGCCTGGTCGGTCTCTCCAGCATCTTGCCGCTGAAGGTGTCGCGGTCGACGGCGATCCAGGACAGCGGCGCACCGCGCGAAGCCTGGTCCATCGCCGCCATCACGCTGGCTTGTTCACGTGACTTCATGCGGACGCGGATCTCCTGGCCCGGCTGCACCAGGTAGCTGGGGATATCGACCGACTTCTGATTCACTTCGACGTGGCGATGCCGAATGAGCTGGCGAGCTGCCTTGCGACTGCCGGCGAAACCCATGCGATACACGACGTTGTCGAGACGCGACTCGAGCGCGGCAAGCAGGTTATGTCCCGTGATTCCCGGGAGCGGTGCCACGCGCTCGAAGGTGTTACGGAACTGCTGCTCGCTGACGCCGTAGATGCGCTTGATCTTCTGCTTTTCGCGGAGCTGCTTGGAGTACTCGGACATCTTGCGACGGCGAGCGGTCGAAGCTCCGTGTTGACCCGGGGGCGTCGGACGACGCTCCACGGGGCACTTCTCCGTGAAACACTTCGTCGCCTTGAGGAAAAGCTTCGTCCCCTCTCGGCGGCATTGTCTGCAGCTGGGTGCGGTGTAGCGCATCGGCTAGACTCTCCGACGCTTGGGCGGACGGCAGCCATTGTGCGGAATCGGCGTGACGTCCTTGATCGACTTGACCTGCAAACCGGCGGCGACGAGCGCCTGGATCGCCGACTCGCGTCCCGATCCCGGTCCCTGCACCCTCACGTGAACGCGACGAACGCCGAGCGTGACTGCCTCGCGTCCAGCCTGCTCGCCGGCGACGGTGGCAGCAAACGGCGTTGACTTCTTGGATCCCTTGAAGCCGGCCTTCCCCGAGGAACCCCAGGAAATCGTATTACCGTGGGTGTCGGTGATGGTGATAGTCGTGTTGTTGAAAGTCGCCGAGACGTGAGCGATGCCTTCAGCCTCGATGATTCTCTTGGTCTTCTTACCGATTGCCATGATTACCTATTATCCACGTTACTTGGTGACTTTCTTCTTGCCGGCGATGGCGCGGCGTGGCCCCTTCTTGGTGCGGGCATTTGTGTGGGTGCGCTGACCGCGAACCGGCAGACCGCGGCGGTGACGAATTCCGCGATACGAGCCGATGTCCATGAGCCGTTTAATGTTCATCGCGACTTCGGTGCGTAGTGCACCCTCGACGCGAACGTCTTTCTCGATCGCCTGACGCAGACGGTTGACGTCCGCATCGTTGAGATCACGAATTCTCTGCTCGGAGTTGACTCCTGTCGATCCGAGGATTCTGCGCGCGGTGGCGCGGCCGATTCCGAAGATGTAAGTCAGACCGATCTCGACCTTCTTCTCACGCGGGAGATCGACGCCAGCAATACGCGCCATAATTAGCCCTGTTTCTGCTTGTGTTTTGGATTGCGCTTGCAGATGATGCGAGTCACGCCCTGTCGTTTGATGACTTTGCAGTGCTCACAGATCGGCTTGACGCTGCTGCGTACTTTCACGTCCGAACCCCACGATGTTGGCCAGAGGGCGCGAAAGGCCCCCCAAAATTTTCCGAGTTAGCCTTTGAAAATACACCGACCCGGGGTTCAAAACAAGCCCAAGAGGGACGCCAAGATGTGGTGGGCAGCGGGGTTAGAGCATCTCGGCTTCAGAAGGAAATCGCCCCGACTAGCATCTGGTCAACTGCAGCGGGCAGCCCTGAGCGCTAAGCCCGGAGCCTTTCAGCTAACGACGGGTTGGGTGCACCCCCACCGCTAGGCTGCGAAAACTTCACTTCAACTGACAAACAGTATTGACTCGAAGGGTAAGCTCAACAGCTCAGAGCTTAGCGCTCAAAGCCGCCCGCTTTAGTTGTGTGGATGCCCGAGCGTGACGCGGTCCCTTATCCGAAATGACTACGAGACCGATTAGATGGACCTCATGACCGAAACCAGCTCAGACTTGGGGTCCTTAGCCTCGGTGATCATCCGTCCAAAGACGAGGTAGCGCGCGCCGGCTCGCGCCGCTTCCTGCGCGGTCACGGTGCGTTTTTGATCGTCGGTTTTCCCGCCGGCGGGCCTGATTCCAGGGATGAGTAGCTTCAGGTCCTCGCCATATTTCGCCGCGATCTTTTTGGCCTCCAGTCCGCTGCAGACGACCCCATGGGCGCCGGCAGCGGCGCAGTCGCCAGCCAGCCGAAGAACCTCGCCGTAAACCTCGAGTGTCTTCCTGCCCCACGCTGTACCGAGCGCGGCCGCGTCGAGCGATGTGAGGATGGTGACGCCAAGCACTCCGCACCGGTCGCCGGCTCCCTCGACAGCTGCCTCGATCATCTCCCGACCGCCGGTCGCATGAACTGTGAGAAGTTTCGCGCCGATCGCCGCGGCACTGCGGGCCGCCCCTCGCACGGTGTTCGGGATGTCGTGAAGCTTTAGATCCAGGAAAACTTCGTTCCCGAGAGCGCGAAGTGTCTGCACGATCTGCGGTCCGATCGCCGTGAATAGTTCTCCCCCGACTTTGTAGAAGCGGCACGTATCGCCCAGCGTCTCCACCATTGCGAGGGCCTGATCGACACGCGGAAAATCGAGTGCGACGATCGCGATGGGCCGGCCATCGGCAGATTTTGTCCGGGACTTGGGGCGCGCTTCTCCCGGTCTCGGTTTGCTCGTCATCTCAGCTCGGCATCCTGAGAGTCCCTCGCATGTCGCTCAAGCTGACGACGCCGTGCTTGATGCACCAGCGTTCCAGCTCGTCCACCAGCTTACCGGGAAGCTTCGGCTGCTGCATCGCTGCGGTACCGATTGCAACGAGTGAAGCACCGGCGATGACATACTGGACAATATCGGTGGCTTTCGAGATTCCGCCGATACCTATCACCGGAATATCTACTGCTTTGGCGATACGGTAGGTGGCGAGGACGCCGATCGGAAGAAGCCCGGGGCCACTGACACCGCCTGTTCCGAAACCCAGTGCCGGGGTGCGCGATTCAACATCGATTACCAGCCCCGGCAAAGTGTTCACGACCGAGATTCCATCGGCTCCGGCGTCTCGAGCGGTGAGTCCAGCCGCGGCGATGTCAGGCAGGGTGGGCGACAGTTTCACGAAAAGAGGCTTGCGGGTTGCGACGCGCGAGCTCTTCACCACTGCGGTCAGCGAGCTTTTATCCGCGCAGAACTCGATACCACCGGCTCGGACATTCGGACAGCTGACATTGAGCTCGTAGGCCGCTACGACGGCCACGTCGTCGAGTCCCGCGACAACCTCCGCGAAGTCCTCCGTCCTGTTTCCGACGACGTTCACGATTACTCTCGCCCGCTCGACGTGTTGTTCGAGCCAGGGAAGATGGTCTCGACGAACCTCCTGCAGGCCTGGATTCGCCAGTCCGACAGCGTTGATCATACCCCCGTCGAACTCGGCGACTCTGGGCGCTGGCGCGCCCTTTCGAGGCTCAACGCTGACGGCCTTGGTGATCAAGCCGCCAAGTTTTTCCAGGTCGATTACACCGGAAAGTTCGCGACCGTAGGCCGCGGTCCCTGCTGCCAGTAATAGTGGGTTTTGAAAACTTATTCCCGCGACGGTGACTGCCAGCGCGGACGAAACCACCGCTACCGGCTGCCCCCGACTCGTGACTCGTAGTGCGCAAGGTACGACACGATCGATTCCGCGATGTTTCGCGCCAGAGCCCGCTGATTGTCAGGATCAGCAAGGTACGTCGCCTCGGATTGATTACTGCCGAACCCGAGCTCTATCAACACCGCGGGCATGTAGGACCCACGCAGTACCGCAAAATTTGCCTGCTGAACTCCGCGGTTCGGGCCGGGGTGAACATCGATCAGTCCCTGTTGAATCGTCTGAGCGAGATCGCTGGACTCGCGCAGATGCTCGTTCTGAGCCATGTCTGTAATGATGAAGCTGAGGGGATCACCCTTCGATGCATTTGCACCGGTCTCGAATTTCACCGATTCATTTTCCATTTCTTCAACGCGCCGTTCGTCTTCGGTCTTGGCTTCGGCCAGAAAATAGGTCTCGAAGCCGCGCTCCCGGGCGCCGGCCGCGGTTCCGTACCCCGGCGCATTCATGTGGATCGAGATGAAGACGTCGCCGTGCTTGCTGTTGGCGATGCGGCCGCGATCCGCCAGCGCGATAAGAGTGTCGGTCGTTCGCGTCATGAGGACGTCGAGGCCTTTCGCACGCAGGATCGTCTCAAGCTTCCTGGCAACCGACAACGTCACATCCTTTTCGACGAACCACGGCGTAGTACCAATCGGACCACTCATTCCGCGGTCGGGACCGCCGTGGCCGGCATCGATGACGACGAGGCGCCTCGCCGGGCGCCTGGTCGGAGGAGCTGGCGCCCGCGTCGGGGGAGCGCGTTCCGCCACGGTCGCCACGAAAGTACGCAGCTCACCACGGGGAGCGTCGTAGAAGAAACCGCCTCCGTACCGTGGAAGAATCTCGCTCACGAACTGGAACGGGAGATAGAGCTGTCCTCCTCGAACTTGCGGCGGACGGGTCAACGGAATGGCCATCGAATCTCGTCGCGCGAACGGAATGCCGTCGATGATGTCGAGGCGCGCGCGGGGCAAAACGAGTGTGTAGTGAAGGTTCGTTCCTGTAACGAGCATGCCGCGCAACGCCTTGAGCAGTGCATCCGCGCGTACGGACGGCTCACCCCCACTCAGGATGACGGGTATCGAGACCATGCTGGCGCCATCACGCACCGTAATGGTGGGCGGCGCCACGACTGTCTGCAGCGCGAAGAGCAATAAGATCATCGTGTCCGTACCGCGCGCTGCATGTCGCGCTCGTCGTCACGCCGCTTCTCGTCGGCCCGCTTGTCGTAAAGTTTTTTTCCTTTGCCGAGTGCGAGCGCGACTTTCGCCTTCCCGCGCTTGAAGTAGAGCTCCAGCGGAATGAGCGTGAGGCCCTGGCGCTCGACCGCGCCAATCATTTTGCGGATTTCCTTCCGGTGCAGAAGGAGCTTCCGCGTGCGCGTGGGTTCATGGTTGAAGTAGCTCGCCTGTTCGTAAGGCGAGATATGCAGATTGAGCAGAAAAACCTCTCCATCCTTAACTATCGCGTAGGAGTCAGCGATGTTGGCCTTTCCGTTTCGGAGCGACTTGACCTCGCTGCCAGTCAGAACCACACCCGCTTCCCAGGTGTCGATGATGTGGTAGTCGTGTCTGGCGCGTTTGTTCCGCGCGATCGACTGCTTCGCATCTTTCTCGACTGTCTCTGCCATTTGACTTCGTGCACAAGTTAGAAGCAACAACGATGCGGAGAAAGCCCGTGGCGTTGACCGCTGAACGAACCGCGCTGCGGGCCTCGCGCCAGGTTGCGTTGACTTCATAAATATCTATTTCTATCTTCGAACATCTCGCCGAAGTGGTGGAACTGGTAGACGCGCTGGCTTCAGGAGCCAGTGGGCGCAAGCTCGTGGGGGTTCGAGTCCCCCCTTCGGCATAAACACGAACGGCGCGTCGAAATTCCGACGCGCCGTTTTTCATCGTAGGCTGGGGGGGGCGACTTAAACAGATTGGAGAATCGGAAGACCGGGCTTCTCCGTTCCCGCAACTGCGACGCCCGCTAATCCGACCTTCTCTCGCACCGTCGGCTCATCGTGCAGGAGATCGGCGAGTGTCACTCCCTGGAGCACGTCGTCTATGCGTTGCTGCAGCATCAACCACACCGGGCGGATGCTGCAGTTGTGCGAGGCCGAGCAGCGTTCCTCCTCTACAGGATGACTGACGCAGTGCAGGTCGAAAGTCTCGAGTTCCGACGCATGAATCACATCGCGAATCGACACCTCCCTTGCCGGCTTCGCCAGCACGTAACCACCGCGCGCCCCGCGGGTGCTGGTGATGACGCCAGCGCGCCGCAGACGAAGCAGAATCTGCTCGACGTAGTCCGCCGGCAGTCTTTCCAACCGGGCGATCTCGCGGCCGTTGACCGGGCCAAGCTCGCTGCGCTTCGCGAGGTGCAAGGCGCAGATGACGCCGTACTCTGCCCACGTTGTTATTCGCATGATTCAGGATAGGGAATGTCGGGCAGCGGGACAAGGGGAGAAGGCCCGTCACCCTCGCCATTAACTTGGGAACTGCAACTGAACGGGCAGGAGCGGTCAGTGGCCTAGATGCCAGATCCCAGTTCACTACGTCGGGACTTTACTACCGCCCTTGTCGCCACAAGCAACTGCTTGTGCCCTAACGCCAGCTAGAAGAGTCCCGGAGTCGTGAACTGGCATCTACAATCTATGCTTCTGACAACTCTCACCCGTTCCGTTGCAGTTGGCTCAGCTGCGCTACCCCGCGGACACGCCTCCGTGTTTGCCGCCGGGCACGCCGATTTCCGTCATCTTCCTCAAATCGAGGACTTCGTCAATTTCCGCATCCGGCAAAACCTTTTCCCGCTTGACGAGATCCCGGATCAGCACGTTTTCTTTGACTGACTGCTTGCTGATCTCCGCGGCTCTGGCGTAGCCGATTTGCGGCGCGAGAGCCGTAGCCAACGCGGCGGACCGCTCGAGCCAGTACTCGCACTGCTCTTCGTTCGCCTCCATGCCTTTGACAGTTCTCTCCGCGAATACTCGCGCACTGTTTCGAAGGATCATCATTGATGAGAGAACATTGTGGGCAATCACCGGCATCATGACGTTCAGCTCGAGCTGCCCATGCTCGGCCGCGATCGTCACACAGGCGTCGTTGCCGATCACCTGGAAGCAGACCTGATTGACCATTTCTGGGATCGATGGATTCACTTTGCCGGGCATGATCGATGATCCTGGCTGCACTGCTGGAAGGCGAATCTCGTCGAACCCTGTCCGCGGACCGCTTGCAAGCAAGCGCAGGTCGCTGGCGATTTTGCTGAGATCGATAGCCAAAACTTTGAGCTGAGCGCTGAAAGCTGCGACGTCGCCCATGCTCTGCATTAGCTGGACGCGATCCTTCCCTTCGCGAAGGTCCACCCTGGTCGACGCCTTGAGGTGTTTCACCATCAGCTTTGGATACTCCGGCTCCACGTTCACGCCGGTGCCGACAGCGCTTCCACCGATTCCCAGATCGCGCAGGTAGTCGGCCGCTTCGAGGACTCGCTTCAGCCCGCGACGCAGCGAGCCACCGTACGCCTCGAGCTCCTGCCCGAGGCGGATGGGCATTGCATCCTGGAGGTGCGTGCGACCGGATTTGAGAACATCGTCAAATTCCTTTCCTTTTGTCTCGAAAGCTGTGGCGAGCTCCTTCACCGCTCCCTCCAAACCTGCGAGCTCCGTAACGCACGCTAGTCGGATGGCGGTGGGAATCACGTCGTTAGTCGATTGTGCCATGTTGACGTGGTCGTTCGGATGCACCGGAGCGTACGCGCCGCGCTTCCCGCCGAGTAACTCGTTAGCGCGATTAGCCAGCACTTCGTTGCAATTCATGTTGTGTGAAGTGCCGGCGCCGGCCTGATAGACATCGACCACGAATTGGTCGCGGTGCTGACCTGCGAGCACTTCATCCGCCGCCTTGACGATCGCGTCGGCCAATTTGGCCTCGAGACGGCCCGTCTCCTTGTGGGTGAGCGCGGCAGCGCGCTTGATCCGGACGGTCGCGTCCACGAACGCCGGTAACGGACGGAATCCGCTGATCGGGAAATTCTGCACCGCGCGGAGCGTCTGAACTCCGTACAGCGCCTCGGCTGGTACTTCGAGCGCGCCGAGTGGATCCTTCTCCGTCCTTGTTTTCGCTGTCATCGTCGTTGCGTATGAGTTCGGGTCAGCGCCCAACGATCCGGGCCGTTCCGTTGAGAAAGGGATTAGAGAGTTTCTCCTCCGCAATCGTCGTATCAACACCGTGACCCGGATATACGACGGTCTCCGGAGCGAGCGCGGCGATTTTTTCCAGTGAAGCGGCGAGCTGCGGGGGATTGGAGAATGGCAGGTCAGTGCGTCCGATCGAGCCGGCGAAGAGGCAATCACCTACCAGCGCAATACCCTGCCCGTGAATCACGACGTGACCCGGCGCGTGACCCGGCGCGTGCATCACCGTCATCTCGACTTCGCCTACTTTGAGCCGCTGACCATCTGAAAATTCGCGGTCCGGCAGCGGCGCCTCTTCGAACGGGACGCCGTACACCTCTGCCTGCCGCGGGGCGGCTTCGTATAGCCGGCGATCGAGCGGATGCAGATACACCGGCACATTCCATTTGCGTTTTACTGACGCAATCGCACCGACATGATCCACGTGTGCATGGGTAACCCAGATCGCTTCCAGCTCGGTGCCGGAGTTCTCGATTGCCCGAACGATGCGATCCCCTTCGCTGCCGGGGTCAACCACCACTGAGCGATTCGTCAGATCGTCGATTACGAGGTAGCAGTTCTCCTGAAATGCACCGACCGTGAGCGTCTGGACGTTCATAAGATCGAGGCGCGACTCGCGCTCTTGCGAGCGCACGGGAACCGCATCATCACGTGTATCCGCCGGCGCTCACGTGAGAGCTCTGCATGGCCTGCTGCGTAGCGGCCGCGGTTGATCCGTTGCGCTCCATTTCCTTGAAACGAGTGATGTATTTGTCCGCAGCAATCGCGGCGGTAGTTGCGTCACCGGAAGCGGTTGTGACCTGACGTGTCAGCTGCGCGCGCAGATCTCCCGCTACGAACAGCCCCGGAATGGAAGTCATCATCGCGTTGTCGGTGACCACATAACCCATCACATCGTGCTCGAAATGTCCGTCGATTACGCCGGTGTTGGGACGAAATCCGATGAACACGAACAGCCCGCTTGCGTCGAGGAGTCGGCGCTCCTGAGTGACAAGGTTGTGCAGCCTCAGGCCGGTCATCCCGTGTGCTGAATCACCCTCGACTTTCTCCGCCACGGTGTCCCAGATCACCTCGATCTTCGGATTGTCAAACACGTGCTGCTGCAGAATCTTGGAAGCACGGAACTCGTTGCGCCGGTGAATCAGATACACCTTGGACGCATAGCGGGTGAGAAAGTCGGCTTCTTCGCACGCGGCGTCGCCTCCACCTACTACCGCGACGACCTGCTGCTTGAAGAAGGCCGCGTCGCAAATGGCGCAATAGGAGACTCCCTTTCCCGCGAACTCGAGCTCGCCCGGAATCCCGAGCTTGATGGGCGTGCCGCCAGCCGTCACGATCACGGCCGGTGAACGGAAGATCTCTCCCTGCTCGGTCGCTGTATGAAAGTGACCGTCCGGCATTTTCGAAACCGCCGTAACCGTCGTCGTTTCGAAGAACTCGGCGCCAAACTGCTTGGCGTGGGAGGCGAACTTTTCGGCAAGCTCGTGCCCGAGAATCTTCGGAAAGCCGATTACATCGTCCAGGTACTCAGTGTTCAGCAGCTCGCCACCAGGAAAGCCGCGCTCCAGTACCGCCGTCCGCAGCATCGCGCGTCCGGTGTAGAGAGCGGCGGTCATTCCCGCGGGGCCCGCGCCGACGATGACCACGTCGTAATCGCGCACTGCGGCTACTGGTTTTTTCATCTAGAGATGTGTGACACACTGAAATATAGCCCGTGCGAGAACCGGCTCAGGAGCGAACGTGACGTCCCCCGTCCACGATTATCGTTTCGCCCGTCACGTAATCGGCGCTGAGCAGATACAGAACGGCTTGGGCGACATCGTCGGGTGTGCCGAGTCGTGCCAGGGGGGTTGTCGAGATCAGCTTGTCGGCGTCTTGCTGGGTCCAGCCCTCCGGAAGAAGCACCGGACCCGGAGCTATCGCATTCACACGAATTTTCGGAGCAAGAGCGTGAGCCAGTCCGCGTGTCATCTGGACGATTCCCGCCTTGGTGATCGAGTGTGGTATATAACCGCGCCACGCTTCGAATGCGGCGAGGTCCGCGATGTTGACTATTGCGCCGCCATGGTCACGCATCGCACGCGCCGCAGACTGGGCAAGAAAGAAAGGAGCTCGAAGGTTCAGCGCGAACATGGCGTCCCAATCCTCCACCAGGACTTCGCCGACGGGAGTTCGCAGCATTATCGCCGCGGAGTTCACGAGCACGTCCAGCGATCCGAAAACTTTGACGGTGTGTTCGACGAGCCGCGGAGCCGTGGCGGGATCAGTGAGGTCGCCTGGTAGCGTTCGGGCGTCGCTTCCGCCGTCGACGATTTCTTCCGCCGTCTGACGCGCGCCTTTCTCCGAACCCGCGTAATGGACGCCGACGCGCATGCCCGCTCGTCCAAGAGCCAGCGCGATCACACGCCCCACGCGGGTGCCGGCTCCAGTTACGAGAGCGACTTTGCCATCTATCTCCACGCGTTCGTCTCCGGCCGGGAGTCGATCAACTGCGACTGGGCGAAGTCAGCGACGCAACCCTTTCGTCTTGCCGCTCGAGCCATCCAAGAGGAACGTTCATGGTTCCGAGTTTCCTCGGACCCTCAGCCGAACCGTGCCAGTCGGAACCTCCGCTCGGAACGAGGCCGAAGAACTCGGTCAGTGCGCTCAACCGCTTGATGTCTTCGGAGGAGTGGCTCGGGTGCCTGACTTCGACGCCGTCGATGCCGGCGGCGACTAGGGGCTCGAGGCGCGCGCGGCGGCCTCCATCGCCCGGATGTGCCCAGATCGCCAGGCCGCCGGCTTCGTGAGCGATTCCAATGGCATCCTCGACAGAGAGTCGGTGCTTCGGAACGAAGGCGCTCCCGTTGTTGCCAAGGTACCGGGCGAATGCGTCGCGAAAATCCTGAACCACTCCGCGCGCGACTAGTGCGCGGGCAACGTGCGGCCGGCCGACTGCCCCGCCGTTGGATTCGAGAAGGACCTCGTCGAGTGTGACGGGGACGCCGAGTGAATTGAGTTTGGCGACTATCATTTCAGCACGGGTGTGCCGGAGGGCGCGCAACTCCGCAAGGCGAAGTTGAAGCGCTTCGAGGTGCAGCAGATGCAGAGCGAGCAGGTGCACCTCGTGATCCTCCTGAAACGCACTCAGCTCCACACCTGCCACGAGCCGGACCCCCACGCGCTCGGCTTCTGCCCGGGCGGGGCCGAGTCCGTCGATCGTGTCGTGGTCGGTCAGCGCAATAGCGGAGAGTCCGCACCGCGCGGCCGCCTCGATTACCTGTTCGGGGGGTAGAGTGCCGTCAGAGGCGGTAGAATGTGTGTGCAGGTCGACGAAAGCCGGTTCCCCGCCGGGTCCCGCCGCCTCTGCGCTCACCGCTCGTAGCCGGCCTCAGGCGACGTAAAGCTTGGCTGGGATTGGTCGAATAGCTCTTTCAGCTGGGCTTCGGAGAGCTCGGCGAATGCCTGCTCGCGGGAGCGCGTGCCCTGCGGGGAATAGCGGGTCACCCTCACTTCGCGCTTATCGCCCGCTTGTCGGGAAAAGAGCAAACCATACTCGTCCTGGGTGTACTGCGTGATGTAGCCCGAGGGATAGACTTCCCACTTCTCGCCTTCGACATCGACGGTTCGCGCGGGCATCCTAAAGCTCCACTTCCTGGTAGACTCGCGAAGGATCGAGCGTTTTGTGAGGAGCGTTCGCGTGCGCAATGGTGAGCGTCTGTTCGTCATCGGCCTCCGTGAATTCGATAAATGCTCCCGGCAGCGAGCTCTCCTCGAAGACCCAGAAGCGACAGTTCGCCGCCGAGTAGTGTGAGCGGAGGGCCTTAAGTCGCTCCCGGTAGTTCTTGCGCTCGGCGGAAGGAACCGTAGTGCGCTGTAACGTCAAAGCCTTGGGCATCTAGAGTCCTGTCTCCGGAAATGTCTCTATGGTCTTCTTGACGAATGCGAGGAATTGATCGGCAATGGCCCCGTCGATTACGCGATGATCGAACGAGATCGAAAAGTAGGCGCAGGTTCGAATGGCAATCGTGTCTTCTCCGTCCGCACCTGGCAGCACCTTCGGCCGCTTCTCGATCGCACCGACGCCGAGGATCGCAACCTGAGGCTGATTGATGATCGGCGTGCCCATGAGCGAGCCGAACACTCCGGGGTTCGTAATGGTGAACGTGCCTTCCTGCACTTCTTCCGGTGAGAGCTTCTTGGCACGGGCGCGCGCGGCGAGGTCGTTGAGCGCCCGCGTGATTCCGGAAAGCGACAAGTCATCGGCACGCTTGATCACCGGCACGATGAGCCCCCACTCGAGCGCGACGGCGACTCCGATGTTGACCTGCTTTCTGTAGATGACGTTGCTGCCGGCAACCGATGAATTCATGATCGGAAAAGCGTGCAGGCCTTCAGTAACCGCTTTGATGATGAACGGCATGTACGTCAGCTTCTGTCCCGTGGCAGCCTCGAATTCGGCGCGCTTCTTGGCGCGGATTCGCGAGACGCGAGTGAAGTCGATCTCAATGAAGGACGTGACGTGAGCGGACGTCCGCCGCGAGGCGACCATGTGGTCGCTGATAAGCGCCCGCATTTTCGACATGGGCTCGACGACATCTCCGGGCCATGGCTGCGGCAGGGGGACACCATACCCTTCAGCGCCACCACTTCTCAACCCAGGAGCGGTCGGCATCGCCGATCCGGATTCGATGAAGCCAAGTATGTCGCGCTTGGTAACACGTCCAGCGACACCCGAACCGTGGAGGGAAGCGATGTTGACTCCGTGCTCGGCGGCGATCTTCCTCACGAGCGGGGAAGATTTAGTGCGGATTCGCTCCTCGAATGAATTGCCGTTGCCCGTGTGCGTCGCCGCAATGACGGAAGGTGATGGTTGCTGACGCGGCTGCGCCGCGGCCGCTGTTGTGGCGGTGGTACCAGTTGGTTTCGCGGGGACTGCTTCAGCCGTAATTGCCGCTCCTTTTTCGGTCTCGAGGCGTGCTACCACCGTCTGAACCGCTACGGTCTGTCCTTCCTTGACGATTATCTCCGCGAGCACACCAGCCGCGGGCGCGGGGATTTCCGCGTCGACCTTGTCAGTGGAGATCTCGAAAATGGGCTCGTCGCGCTTCACCTCGTCGCCCACTTTCTTCAACCACTTCGAAAGTGTGCCCTCGGCGATCGACTCGCCCATTTGCGGCATGATGATGTCTACACGCGCCACTACTTCTCCTTCGTTTGGCTATTTGTCATTCCACTACGATTCAAACGCGTCAACGCCAATACCGGCAGCGTCAGCGCGCCAAGCAGGGCTCCGATACCAGCATACACATACCAATTGCAGGCCGGTAGTCCCTCGGCCGGCTGACAACCCTGGACACTGCCGAAGAACTTCGCGACGAGCACGGCGACCATCCCGCCGCTGAAAAAGCCGGCGACTGTTGTGACGCAGCCTACGCCGACGTTTCGCGCGGCGACGCTTTCCTTCTCGTCCCCCGGTGGTACATCAGTACGCGACAAGCTTGCGAAGAGCCGTCACGATGTCGGATGTCTGCGGAAGCACGTAGTCCTCGAGTGGAGGTGAATACGGTAGTGGTACGTCCGCAGCAGTCACACGCAGTATCGGAGCGTCGAGCCACTCAAACGCGCTCTCGTTGATGCGGGCGGTAATTTCTCCCGCAACCCCGCCAGTGCGAGTGTCCTCGTGGACTATCAGGACGCGATTGGTTTTTCTGACCGTGGCCAATATCGCATCGTCGTCCATGGGGAGGAGTGAGCGGAGGTCCAGGACCTCGACAGAAAGTCCATCCTCTTTCTCGAGCTGTTCCGCCGCTTCGAGCGCCTTCCAGACAGTCGCCGCGTAAGTGATCACCGACGCATCCCTTCCCTCATGCGCGATTCTCGCCTTTCCAATCGGTGTCAGGTGCTCACCAGCGGGCATCTCTTCCTTGATGCGCCGGTAGAGATATTTGTGCTCGAAGTACAGAACGCAATCCTCGTCACGAATTGCTGATTTCAGCAGTCCTTTGGCGTCGCTAGCTGTGGCCGGATAGACGATCTTCAGACCGGGGGTGTGCAGGAAAGCCGCTTCCGGATTTTGCGAATGGAACGGACCACCCCTCACGTAGCCGCCGCTTGGTCCTCGTACAACCATGGGGCACGGAAGCATCGCGCGATAACGCGCGGTAGCAACGTAGTTAGTCAACATGTCGTAGCCGGTCGAGATGAAGTCGATGAACTGCATCTCGCACACCGGGCGCATTCCCGTATGAGCGGCGCCTGCGGCCGCTCCGATGATCGCCGCCTCCGAGATCGGAGTGTCGATCACCCGCTGCTCACCATACTTGGCCATCAATCCATCCGTGACTTTGAATGCTCCGCCGTACGCACCGATGTCCTCGCCGAGGCAGAAGACATTTTCGTCACGGTCCATCTCCTCGAACAATGCTTCACGGATCGCCTCGAGATAGGTGATCTCAGACATCGTGAGTTCCCCAGCTCGACGGGCGCTCGTGAACATCCACAGCCGACTTGATTCCTTCCCGGAACCAGAGCGGCGCGACAGCGGGTGGATCGGAGTAGACCCCGACCAGCGAATCGGTTGGATCAGGCATCGGTGAAGCTTCTGCTTCGTCCGTGGCGCGATCTATCTCTTCGACCACTCGCGCGTCGACCGCGCTGAGCGCGGATTTCTCGAATCCTTCATCGAGCAAACGCTTCACGTAGCGATCGACTGGGTCGTTCTCACTCGCCCAACGATCGATCTCTCCTTCCGGCACGTACGACTGGTTGTCGTGCTCGGCGTGGCCCTTCCGGCGGTAGGTAATCAGCTCGATGAGAGATACTCCGCCTCCCGATCTTGCGCGGTCCACCGCTCGCTTGGTCGTTTCATATGTGGCGATAACGTCGTTCCCGTCGGCCTGATCCCCAGCGATGCCATAGCCCAGAGCCTTGTCAACGAGTTGTTTCGCCGCCGTCTGTTTGCTAAGAGGAGTGGAATACGCGTAGCCATTGTTCTCGACGACCACGACGAGTGGACAGCGCTGCACCGCGGCGAAGTTGATTCCCTCGTGGAAAGCTCCCGTCGAGGTCGCACCATCACCGACGTAAACGAGGCCAACGCGATCCTGCTTTCTCATCTTAAAGGAAAGAGTCACCCCTGCCATGACGGGTACCATGTCACCGAGGTGAGAGATCTGGCCAATGAATCCCCGCACCAGGTCGCCGTAGTGGATGTTCAGCTCCCTGCCACGGGTTGGCGAGTCGCCTTTTGCCATGTATTGCTTGATGATCTCATTCGGCCTCGCGCCCTGGACGAGCATCGATCCAAGGTTTCGTATTAGCGGTGAGAGTATGTCACCCTTGGAGCGGTCGAGCGCGTAGGCGCTGCCAACCGCGTCTGCTTCCTGTCCGAGCGAGCGGAACAGACCGCCCACAACTTTCGTCTGACGATAAAGATTGACGAGCCGCTCTTCGAGGGATCGTGTCAATCTCATGTAGTAGTAGAGCTCGAGCTTTTGATCGCGGGAGAGGGAGCCGCCCGCTGTGGCGACGTTTCCGCGCGCGCTGCTGTCTCGATTTATCGCCGGCGTGGAAGCGGCTGTACCGGACCGCGCCATCCTAGTAGGCCGCTTCGATGCGGTGTCGGGGATCGCCGGTCTTGTGAAGCTCGACGAAGAATTTCTTGGCGTTTCGGTCAAGGCGACTCTCGCCCATTTGATCGGTGGAGACTTCGACGAACGTGTAGTGCCCACCCTCCTTGCGCACGCTCAATTGGAGATTTCCAAGGTCACCGGCGAAGATCCGTGACCTCGCCGTGTGGCCGGTGCGCTCGAGCCCGATCTCCGGAAAGAAATCGTCAGCGAGGCGAAGAACCTCCACTGGTGCGAGCTGCGTTCGGAAAAAGTGCCGCACTGGTTCGTCAGGTACCGGGCTCGCTTGCCGGACGCACGGACTGGATCCAGTCCACGCGTTCGAGGGGCAAGTTCGGGTTTTTCTCGCCGCGGAACTGAATGGCCGCGGCCCAATCACCGGTCGTGGCGAAGAAAAGTCGCCCGGAATAGGTGCCCAGCTCTTTTTCTTTCTTGAAGCCGTCGTTGGTGTTGGCCCCGTCCGCGCTGCTCGCGAAAATTCGGCCCTCACCGTTTTCGATCGGCTGATTCGTGCGCTTGTCGTAGACGACCACTCGAAATGGAGTCTGCTCGAGCGCCCGAGGGGGCATCGGGTCGACGGTGACGCGAAATGCGTACGTGTCCGACCACAGTCGGAGTTCGGTCGCCTTCGGGTTTGGACCGCAGCTGGTGAGGGAAGCTGCCATCACCGAGAGAACGAGTGCGGAGCGGATCATGAGGCGTAATACTCGAGGCCGAGATGCGTGATCTGGTCTTCGCCCATCAAATGACGGAGGGTGTTCTTGAGCTTCGTCTGCTGGATGAAAAGGTCGTGCTCGGGCTGCAACCCCGGGGCTGCCATCGGACTCTTGTAATAGAACGAGAGCCATTCCTGGATGCCCTTCATCCCTGCCCGCTGGGCGAAATCAGAAAACAGCGCGAGATCCAGGACGATGGGCGCCGCCAGGATGGAGTCGCGGCAGAGGAAGTTGATCTTGATTTGCATCGGGTAATTCATCCACCCGATGATGTCGATGTTGTCCCAGCCTTCCTTGTTGTCGCCACGCGGCGGGTAATAATTGATGCGCACCACGTGCGAGAAATCCTTGTACAAGTCGGGGTACATCTCGGGCTGCAGGATCGTGTGCAGCACACTGAGCTTCGACTCCTCCTTCGTTTTGAAGGACTGCGGATCGTCGAGCACCTCCCCATCGCGATTGCCCAGAATGTTGGTAGAGTACCAGCCGGCAAGACCCAGCATTCGGGCTTTTAACCCCGGCGCGATGACGGTTTTCATCCACGTCTGTCCGGTTTTGAAATCCTTTCCGGAGATTGGGACTCCGCGGTCCTGCGACAATTTCAGGAGTGCGGGCGTGTCGACACAAAGATTGGGCGCTCCATTGCAGAACGGAACGCCCTCCATGATTGCGGCGTACGCGTAGAGCATCGAAGGCGCGATGGAGTCGTCGTTCTTGTCCATCGCTTTCTCGAACTGTTCAATTGTTGCGTGCTGAGGACCGGCCTTTATAAAAATTTCGGTCGATGCGCACCAGACGATGACGATGCGATCGCACTTGTTCCTCGACTTGAAATCGCGAATGTCCTGTCTGAGCTGCTCGGCGAGGTCCCGCTTGGTTTTGCCCTTCTTTACGTTGGAGCCCGTGATGCGGGTCACGTACTTGTTGTCGAACACCGCCGGCATCGGCTTGATTCCTCGCAGAAAGTCCGCGACTCTCTCGATGTCGCGCTCTTCGAGAACTCCAGCCTTACGCGCCGCAGTGAGCGCGTCGTCGGGGATCGGGTCCCACGCACCGTAGACGATGTCCTCGAGCCGGGCGAGCGGTACCAGCTCCTTGATCAGGGGTGCGCGTTTCTCGGTTCTCTTGCCCAGTCTGATCGTGGCCATTTGCGTCAGCGATCCGATGGGTCTGGAATGTCCGCGGCGGATGCTTTCCACGCCGGCAATAAAGGTGGTTGCTACGGCGCCGAGTCCCGGTGTGAGAATGCCGAGGCGGCCGTTGGCCGGCGCTATTGACTTAGGGGCGTCAGCTGAAGGCGATCTGCCCAATTTTTTCTCCGTCTTGAATTATGATTGTGCGCGGCGTGGCGCGGAGATGCTCGCTGGCTTCGCCGGCGGATCGCTGACCATTCTGATCGGTGGCGCCGTCGCGTGTTTTGTTGAACGATAAACGAATGCGATCCGTTGTACCGCGGTGATCCACGCCGTAACGCTGAGCAGGATGACGATGCCCATTAGAACCCACCCATTCCAAAAAAGACCGAAGAGCGCCTGCGGGGCGGAAAGGAGCACAATGCGCTCCGGGCGCTGCATGACTCCGACCTTCGCGTCGATCCCGATCGATTCCGCACGCGCACGCGTGTACGAGATGAGAAAGGTACCAACCATGCCGGCGAGGCAGACGACCATCATGTACATGTTGTGATGCACCGGATTCGTCGCGTAGAACACAGTAAGTCCCGCCATCAGCGCGCCGTCCGCGACACGATCGAGACTCGAGTCGTAGAAAGCCCCAAACGCCGTACTTCGGCCTGTGCGTCTGGCCACCGACCCGTCGACCACATCGAAGAACGCGGTCACCGCCATCAGCCACCCGGCAGTCATGATATGGCCCGTCCCGTAAACGACGCCTGCGGCCACGGTGAGCAGTGTACCGACCGTTGTGATCGCGTTCGGGCTGACGTTATTTCGAGCGAGGAAAGCCACTACCGGCTCGATTGTCCGCAGCGCCCCGTTTTTCAGGTAGTCGGTGGGAGTTGGCATGCACCTCGGGCCAGCGTCCGGATTGAGTCAGCAGGTGTGCCGACTCGCCCTGCGGCTAAGAAAAAAAGGGTCGGCGCCAGAACCTCGCCGACCCCTAAAATTAAGTCGTTCAATGAGCTATTGCCAGCAGCGCACTAACTGGTGACACACATGTTCGTTACGGTAATCGCCACTCATAAGCGGACGACAGCGTAACGTTGTTCTTGGTGTAAGTACGGGTGCCGTCGACCGTAACCGCGCGAAGATTTACAGTCGAACCGGCCGCAATTCCCGACACGGGAATGTGCTCGACGCTGTTGGCGCTGACCTGCTTCACGAAGATGTCGTTGGCGCCGCTGACCACGTAAACGTTGACAGCTTGACTCAAATTGTTGGTGAGATGAATGGCGACGTCGGTTGCCGGTTCGGGTCCGGTCCGCACCTCGACCTGCCGACCACTGCAAGCCGCCAAGACGAGCATTGACAGGGACAGGGTTAGAATCCGCATTCAGGCCTCCCAGAGTTATTTGGAGTGAGACTCGTTCAGTGCTTGCAAGAGCTATGCTTCACGCAGAGCAAGTGCTGAACTGCAACTGAACGGGCGAGAGTTTTCAGAAGCATAGATGGTAGATCCCAGTTCACGACGTCGGGACTTTACTACTTGGCGTTACGGCACAGGCAGTTGCTTGTGCTCGGAATGGCGGTTCGTGAAGTCCCGACGTCGTGAACTCTTGACTGGCATCTATGCTTCTCACCACTCACACCCGTTCAGTTTGCGATGTCAGTAATCGGTGGAGAGTATCGGTTTACCTATAAATCAGGTACTGTCGCGTACTCTCCCGAAAAGCGTATGCCGCCTTGTACTCCCGATCGATCAGCTCGTCTGGATCCTCGCCCCGCAACAATGCCTCGCGAACACGCGGCGAGCCAAAGCGCAGATCGAACTCGCGATCGCGGATCGTCAGCTTGTTCCCCGCAGTCTTCCTGATCGCCCACAATAAACTCGCTCCCACTCTTGCGGCCTGTAACGCGCTCCGATTGATCACTTCGATGCGGATGCCCGGGATCGTCTGGCCGCCGTACTTGCCGTCGGTTGGGTTTATCGGCGTGAACGTCTCGGCAAAGAACCGTACGCCCGGGATCTCGCGGTCCTTCAGGATCGCGACGGTAGCCGCGGCGTTCAGCCAAGGGGCGCCAACGTGCTGGAAAGCCTCGGGCGTTCCTCTAGCGACCGATAGGTTCGTCGCCTCGAATGCAACCAAGCCCGGATAAAGCATCGCGCTGTGAATCGACGGCATGTTGGGCGATGGTTTCACCCACGGCAATCCGGTGAGATCGAACCAGACGTCGCGGCGCCACCCTTGTACCGGCACCACGTGCAGGTCGGCGCGAATGTTCAACACGTCGTTGAAGTAAAGCGCGAGCTCCCCCATCGTCATGCCGTGCCGCAATGGCATGGGATAAAGCGCGTACGCCTGCCCCGGTCGCCCTGGCGCCGGGTCGTCAGGATTCGCCAGTGCGCTATCCAGCAGGGGGCCCTCGATTATGTAGCCCGTGATCGGATTGGGTCGATCGAGCACGATAATCGGCTTGTGCAGCCTCGCCATCGCGCGCATCGAGTAAACCATTGCGCCAACATATGTCCAGGTGCGGGTGCCTATGTCCTGCAGATCGAATACGAGAGCGTCGAGGTTGCGGAGAATGCTGTCGGGCGGAGCCATCGTCTGCTGGCCATAAAGCGAATAGACCGGGAGTCGGCTCTTCGTGTCTATGGTATTTGCAATGTTTTCCCGATCCTCGGTTCCGCGCAGACCATGTTCGGGGGAAAAGAGCTGCACCAGCTTCACGCCCGCGTCGCGTGCTTTTCGCTGAAGCAGCAGGTCTATGTCGGAAGTGCCCCGTTCATCGATGCCGGTTTGATTGGTCAGTAGTCCGATGCGCTTGTCGCGGATCAGCTTGAGGCTGTCGCTGAGCAGTACGGTAATGCCGGGCCGAACTTTCGCCTCGGCCAGCTCGCCGGTTGGATCGATCGATTTGCTCGTCACGACACAGCCGCCGCAAATTGGAAGGAGAAGCACGAGCAGCCGTTGGTATCGCATCATCTGGAATAGTCCGGTAAGTTGTCGAGTCGGTGGTACCGTATGATACCCTCTGGCGCTCCCATGCGTTGGCGGCCCAGAGTGCAGCGACATCGCAAACGTCTTGCCTATCCACCTCAATCCCCTGAGCCATGGCGCTAACTGCGATTGATTGGGCGATAGTGGTCGCCTATTTCCTGCTCTCGACCGGCATCGGCTTCGCCTTCACCAAGCGCGGCGGCGAGAGCCTCAACGAATATTTCCTGTCCGGGCGTAACGTCGCCTGGTGGCTGGCCGGTGCCTCGATGGTCGCGACGACATTCGCGGCCGACACTCCGCTCGTCGTAACGGGGCTTGTTTCAGCCCACGGCGTCGCCGGGAACTGGCTGTGGTGGAACATGCTGATGAGCGGCATGCTCACGGTTTTCTTTTTTGCGCGACTATGGCGGCGGGCCAACGTCATGACCGACGTGGAATTCGCAGAGATCCGCTACAGCGGACAGCCCGCGGCGGTGCTCCGCGGTTTTCGCGCGCTCTACCTCGCGCTGCCGATCAATTTGATCATACTCGGCTGGGTGACGCGAGCGATGATCAAGATCCTCACCATCTCGCTCGGCCTGCACGACGTGAACGTGCTGGGAATGAACGTGTCGGGCGAAGTGGTTGCAGTTGGTATTTGCTTCGTGATCACGGTCGCGTATTCGGCTGGCGCGGGAATGTGGGCTGTTCTCTGGACCGACCTGGTTCAATTCGTCATCAAGATGACCGCTGTGATCATTCTGGCGGTCTACGCTGTAAGAGCAGTCGGTGGAATGGACGCGCTGAAATCCGGCCTCACCGCTCATTTTGGCAGCGCCGACGCGGCGCTCTCGGTCCTGCCGGTCAAGCTTACGCCCACGGGCGTTGAAGCGTACGCCTGGATGCCGCTCTTGGCTCTTGCGGTATTCCTATCGGTGCAGTGGTGGGCCGCCTGGTATCCCGGGGCGGAGCCGGGCGGTGGTGGGTACATAGCGCAGCGAATTTTCTCCTCGAAGACAGAGCGGGATGGAGTATTGGCGACGTTGTTCTTCAACGTTGCGCACTACGCGATTCGCCCCTGGCCGTGGATCATTACGGGCCTCTGCACCGTGCTGCTTTATCCGAACGGAATCGGACCCGCACACGACCACGAGGCGGCGTACGTGCAGGCATTTGTAGATCTCCTTCCGACTCCGTGGCGCGGATTCATGATGGCGGGGTTCGCCGCAGCCTACATGTCTACAGTGGGAACACAGCTCAATTGGGGTGCCTCGTACCTCGTCAACGATTTCTACAAGCGATTCCTCAGGCGCGACGAGACCGAAAAGCACTACGTCATGGTCTCGCGTCTGGCAACTGTGTTCCTCTTTCTCGCCTCAGCGCTCGTCACGCACAACCTGCAGACCATCGAGGGCGCCTGGAAATTCCTGCTGGCGCTCGGGTCGGGAACCGGACTCGTCCTGATTCTTCGCTGGTACTGGTGGCGCATCAATGCCTGGAGCGAGATCAGCGCCATGGTCACTTCGTTCGTCGTCTCGATCGCCGCGATTGGCATGATGAGAGGCCGCTTCCCAGCGGGAGACCTCCGCGGCGACGCCTGGGTAATGCTCGTTACCGTCGCGGTGAGTACAGTCGTCTGGTTATCAGTGACCTACGCCACCAAGCCCGAGCCCGAGGCGGTGCTGGAGTCGTTTTATCGAAGGGTCCGGCCTGGAGGCCCTGGTTGGCGCAGGATATCGGAGCGAGCGGGCTTTGGTCGCGAAGGCATACCCGGCGGCGCGCTGGCGTGGACAAACTGGATCGCCGGGATCGTGGCAGTGTATTCCTCGCTGTTCGGCATCGGAAAGCTCGTGCTGGGCAACATGGTCGAGGGTTTGGTAATGCTCGGCATCGCCGTCGTAGCATTCAGCTGGATTGCCAGGTCGTTCCGCGAGGACAGGTCGATCGCAACCCTACCTGCAGCACGCGAAGTCGCATAAATTTCAAGCAGTACCGGAGGATAAATGTCAGTATCGTCACAGCCTGAAATCGACCTCACCGTCACGCCCAATGCTGGTGTGGAGGTCAAGAAGTTTATGGAGGCCGAGGGGGTCACCGCGACCGAGGGTGGCCTGCGCGTCAGCGTGCAGCCGGGCGGCTGCAGCGGCTTCAAGTACAGTCTGGTCATCGAGGACCGCGGTGCGGAGGACGACATCGTTCTCAATACCGAAGGCTTCAACGTGTTCGTCGATCCATTCTCGGCGCAGTACCTGAACGGAGTCACCATCGATTACGTCACTTCGATGCAGGGCTCTGGGTTCACGTTCAAGAACCCCAATTCAACCGGCGGTTGCGGCTGCGGAAGCTCATTCTCTGCGTAACGACGCGGTTGCAAGTCAAGAACATTCGAGGGCGGTGAAATGAAGACGAATTTCACCGCCCTCGATTTTATTGTGCTGGTGGTGTACTTGCTCGCCACCACGGCGCTCGGAATCTGGCTTGGGCGCAACCAGAAAGACTCGAAAGATTACTTCGTCGCTGGTCACGCGATCCCGTGGTGGGCGGTGCTGTTTTCGGTGGTGGCCACTGAAACGAGCGCACTGACGTTCATCAGCATTCCGGGCCTGGCGTATACTACAAACCTCGGATTCCTCCAAATCGCCGCTGGGTATCTCCTCGGCCGTATCGTCGTCGCCTATACGCTGTTGCCACGTTACTACCAGGGCGACCTCGTCACTGCGTATGCGTTGCTCGAGAAACGCTTCGGAATCGGGACTCGTCGCTTTGCCTCGATCGTTTTCATGGTGACGCGCGCATTTGCCGACTCGGTCCGCGTCTTTGCTACGGCCATTCCGATCGCCCTCATTATCGGCCCCGCCGTGCCGCAACAGTTCGTGATGCCGGTTGCTATCCTTGTGCTCGGAGCGCTCACGCTTATTTACACGTACCATGGCGGCATGCGCGCGGTAGTATGGACGGACGTTTTGCAGACGACCGTCTATCTGCTCGGCGGAGTCTCGGCGGTGTATTTGTTGGGGAAGGGAGTCGGTGGGGGTTGGAGCTCGATACTGAGCACCGCGACCGGTGCGGGGAAACTCAAGGTTCTCGACGTTTACTTTGGTTTCGATAAGCCATACACGCTTTTCGCGGGGCTGATCGGCGGTGCTTTCTTGTCAATGGCCTCTCACGGTGCTGACCAGCTGATAGTGCAGCGACTGCTTGCAGCGTCGAGCCTCAGGCAATCGCGAAAAGCGCTGATTGGGAGCGGGATCGCGGTCTTCTTTCAGTTCGCGTTATTCCTCATGATCGGCATCGGACTCTACGCGTTCTATCAGGCGCGTCCCTTCGCCGTACCCGATTCCATCTTCCCCACTTTCGTCGTGGACTCAATGCCGGCCGGCTTGCGCGGTCTGATCGTGGCTGCAGTGCTCGCCGCGACAATGAGCGCGCACTCAGGGGCGATGAACTCTCTTGCGGCGTCGACTACTCACGACATTTACCTCCCGGTCACCGGTCGCAGAGCCGACGACCCTCGGACGCTCCGCATGGCAAAGCTGTTCACACTCTTCTGGGGAGCTGTGCTCCTGATCGCCGCGCTCCTCTATCGCCAACAGGGGACACCCGTCGTCGTCATAGCGCTTTCTATCGCTTCGTTCACCTACGGAGCGCTGCTTGGAGGCTTCTTTCTCGGCATGCTATGGCGCCGGGCGATTCAGCGTGATGCAATTCTTGGCATGGCGGTCGGCATCGTGGCAATGAGCTTCGTCGTGTTCGCGAAGCAGATGATGCCGATTTTCCCTTCGCTACAGGGGACTTTGACGACGCTTTCACGCATCGCGTTCCCGTGGTTCGTGCTTATTGGAACGACCTTTACTATCGGCGTCGGCGTTCTTTCATCGTTTACCCACGCTGCTCCGACGGGCGGAGACCGGTGGAAGTGAGTGAGATCGTAGCCGGAGTCGATGGAGGCGGATCGAAAACGCGGTTGATCGTTGGGACCGCGGAAGGTGAAGTGCTGGCCAGCGTCGAGGGACCCAAGTCCGCGGTTGCTCCCGGTCAGGCGGCGAGATCGGCGGATGTCATAGCGGAGCTTCTGGGGCGCGCGCTTGGTGAGATAGCGCTTCCCGGTGCAGTGGTCCCACGGGTTCTCTACTGCGGTGTCTCCGGGACCGGCCGCGACGAAGAGAGGCGCGCGCTGACAGTGGCACTCGAAGAGAAAGAGATAGCCGAGGAAGTGGTAGTAGAGGGGGACGGAATGATCGCCCTGTACGACGCTTTCGAGGAGCGCGCCGGAATTCTTCTTGTAGTCGGAACGGGCTCGATAGCCTACGGGCGAAGTCCGTCGGGCACGGTGGTTCGCTGCGGTGGCTGGGGGCCTTCATTCGGCGACGAAGGCAGCGGTGGGTGGATCGGTCGCCGCGCCCTTGGAATCGTTGCTGCGTCGAGCGACGGAAGAGAACCGGCCACGGCGCTGCTCTTTCCCATCCTCGCTGCCACTCAGTGCGAGGACGTCGAAGACCTGATACCGTGGGCGGCCGCGGCCGACGCGAGAGCGTTCGCGACCCTCGCACCCGTCGTTTTCACCGCGGCGACCAATGGGGATCAGCGCGCCAGCGCGCTGTTGAGTCTAGCCGCGGAGGAATTGGTGCTCCACGTACGGGCTCTCGCCAAGCACTTGTTCAGCGACGAGCGTGCGGCGGTGTCAGTCGCGCTGACTGGAGGCCTGATGGAGCGCGGATCGCCGCTCAGAAAGCGCTTGGAGCAGCGACTGAAGTCGGCTGTCCCGGGGGCACAGATTCGATCGGAAGAAGTCCTTCCTGCGCGAGGAGCACTTCGGGCTGCGGCTCGGAGAATTCACCTTCCCACCTAGCCATCACGACTGTCGCGAGACAGTTGCCGATAAGATTCGTGCTCGTTCGCGCCATGTCCATTAGCGCGTCGACGCCGAGAATTATCGCCACTCCCTCGAGGGGCAGCCCGAAAGTCGCCAGCGTCCCCGAAAGGATTACTAGCGACGCGCGCGGCACCGCTGCGACGCCTTTGCTCGTGATCATCAGCGCCAGCATCATCAGCAGCTGGGAGGTCGTCGTCATGGGGTGACCCGCTGCCTGCGCGACGAACACCGATGCAACGGCGAGGTACAGTGTCGAACCGTCGAGATTGAACGAATAGCCCGTCGGCATTACGAACGCCACGATCCGCCGCGGAACCCCGATCGCCTCCATGGACTGCATCGCCAGTGGCAACGCTGCTTCTGAAGAAGTCGTGGAGAAAGCGATCAGAGCCGGAGAGCGCACGGCTCTCACGAAACGACGGAGTGGAACCCTGAACAGCAGGGCGACCGGCAAGAGAACGAGGACAATGAATACGACGAGCGCGCCATAGAGCGTCAGAATCAGCTTGCCGAGATTGAGCAGGACGCCGAGGCCGCTCTGTCCCACGGTTACCGCGATTGCGGCGCCGATTCCAAACGGCGCAAAGCGCATTACGATCAGCGTGAACTTGAACATCACGTCCGCGAGACCTTCGCATCCAGCCAGAACGATTTCCTTGGAGCGCCCGCGAACTTTCGACAAGGCGACCGCGAACAGAACAGCAAAAAATACGACCTGCAGGACTTCGTTCTTTGCGGCAGCATCGAAGAAGCTGGTTGGAACCAGATGGTCGAGAAAGCTCGCGCCCGTCTGGGTGTTGTGAGCCAGCTCCTTTCCTGTTTCCGCTGAGCCGGAGAGGGCAACTCCATCTCCCGGGCGCACCAGGTTTACAGCGGCGAGGCCAATCACCAGCGCGAGCGTCGTCACAATCTCGAAATAGATGATCGACTTCAGGGCGAGACGTCCCACCCGCTTCATGTCATCGCCGTGTCCCGCAATGCCGACCACCAGCGTGGCGAAAATGAGGGGAACGATGATCGACTTGATCATCCGCAGGAATACGTTCGAGATCGGCTTGAGCTGCTGTGAGAATTCCGGCGCGAGCGTCCCGAGCAGAACGCCGACCAGCATCGAGACGAGAATCCACGATGTCAGTGGTATGCGCCGCAACTGCCGATAGACCATCACCATCGATGATTGCTGCGCGCTAGCGCGTTATCGGTGGAGGCGGCTCGATCGGAATCGGGAGAGCTCGTCGCCGCAGCGTGGAATGCCCGTAGCCGTACACCACATAAAGCATGAGACCAATCACAAGCCACCACCCGAACCGCACCCACGCCAGGTGGGGGAGGCCGCGCATCACGAACACGCAGAGCGCTGCGCCTACAATCCCGACCACGTGCACGAAGGGAACCTTGAATGGTCGGGGCCGGCTGCGGTCGGTGTAGCGCAAAACGATTACCCCAATGCAAACGAGAGCAAACGCGAAGAGGGTCCCGATGTTGGTCAGGTCGTAGGTCTCGCCAGCGTCACCGATCAGCGACCACAACGCAACGAACACACCGGTAAGCACAGTCGTGATATAGGGCGTGCGATATTTCCCGTGCACCTTGCTCGCCCAGTGTGGAAGCAAACCGTCGCGCGCCATGGCGAAGAAGATTCTCGGCTGTCCGTATTGGAAGACGAGCAGCACCGCCGTCAGCGAGAACACCGCACCCAACGCGACGATCTTGGCAATGCTCGTCATTCCCGTTGCCTTCAGTGCATAGGCCAATGGGTCGGCAGCGCTCCCGAGGTCTTTCGATGGGACCATCCCCGTCAGCACAGCCCCGATGATGATGTAAATCACCGTGCAGATGGCGAGACCACCGAGGATGCCGATCGGTAGGTTGCGCTGCGGATTCCTTGTCTCCTCCGCCGCCGTCGAAATCGCATCGAAACCGATGTAGGCAAAGAACACTATTGCAGCACCCTGGTGAATTCCCTGGAAACCGTTCGGAGCGAACGGGTGGTAGTTGGCGGTGTTGATGTGTTGAGCCCCCATGATGATGAACAGACCCAGCACGAGCAGCTTGATTGCAACAAGGATGTTGTTGGCGCGTGCGCTCTCACGTACCCCGAGCAGGAGAAGCCACGTAATGAGCGCAACAATGGCGAACGCGGGAATGTTGATGAGAATCGGTATACCCGCGATGTGGGGGGCGGTGTCTAGCAGGCCGTGGATCTCGGGGCTCGAGCTGAGGAGGGCGGTACGGTAACCGGTCGTGAGCCAGACCGGCATCGAGATCCAATCGCCCAATAGCGACTTGAAGTAATCGCCCCACGAGATTGCAACCGCAACGTTTCCGACGGCGTATTCGAGGATGAGATCCCACCCGATGATCCACGCGACCAGCTCACCGAGCGTTGCGTACGAGTAGGCGTAAGCGCTCCCGGCTTGGGGAATCATCGACGCCAGCTCGGCGTAGCATAGCCCCGCCAGTGCGCACGCCGCCGCCAGCAACAGGAATGACAGGATGAGGGCCGGACCTGCACCGACCCTGATCACGTTTCCCGCCGCGTCTACCTGGCCAGCCGCGGCGGAGCCGATGGAGCCGAAGATCCCCGCTCCTATTACGGCTCCGATCGCAAGCATTATCAGGTCGCCCGCACCGAGCGCCCGCCTCAGACCATTCGGGTTTTCGCCCTCGGCGAGGAGCTCCGAGATCGGCTTGCGGGCGAACAGCGAGCGGATCAAGCCACCGCGCTCTTCACACGCATGGCGTAGAACGAGCGCCACACGAACGTCACGGAGATGAGGAAGAATACCGCCGCGAGGATATGTGTCAGACTCGAGCCGCGTTCCTGCGTCAGCGAGACGGCAAGCTCGACGGCGAGAAGTCCGAACAACGTCGTGAACTTGATGAT
>JBHEME010000018.1:0-48850 GCA_046262755.1 Gemmatimonadaceae bacterium
GGTAGCTGACCGCGCCCATCGGCAGCGCGGCGGCCAGGAAGCCGACCAGGGAGCGACTGAGCCGCGCCAGACCCGCGCCGCTGCCGGAGTGACTGAGACGCATGGAGAGCAGCCACGCCAGGATCGCCGCCTCCGCGAGTGCCTTGTATCGCAGGTACTCGGCGCGGATCGACTCGATGAGGTTCGTCATTACGAGCTCGGGTAAGTCGTTAAGGTTCAATTTATGGCGATGAAGCTGGGGATGTGCGGATTCACAATCGGGGCGGCGGCGTACTTCAGGCGCTTTCGAGTTGTCGAAGTGCAGCAGACGTTTTACGATCCGCCGCCGCTCTCCACCCTGGACAAATGGCGCTCGCAGGCCCCACCGGCGTTCGAGTTCACGATGAAAGCTTGGCAAGTCATTACGCACCTCCACACGAGCCGCACGTATCGGCGGTTGCGTAGGCCGTTCAGCGATACCCAGCGGGCCGAGGCAGGAGGTTTTCGAATCAATTCCACTACGATGGCGGCGTGGGACGAGACGCTGGAAGCCGCACGGGGACTGCGCGTGACGGCAATTCTCTTTCAGTGCCCGCCAAGCTTCAGAGCCACGGACGAAAATGTCGCGGCGATGCAGAATTTCTTCGCGACGATCGAGCGCCCGCGAGGAGTTCGTTTGCTGTGGGAGCCGCGTGGACCCTGGCAAGACGACCTGGTCTTCTCGCTGTGTCGTGAACTCGGTCTGGTGCACGCTGTTGATCCGTTTGTCCGGCGGTCGCTGACTCCCGAACTGCTCTATTGGCGTCTTCACGGCAACAAGAGTCACTATGCGAACTACACTGACGGGGAACTTCTTCAGATCATCGACTGGCTGCCTGCAGATGCCGAGGTCGAGGCGTACGTGATGTTCAACAATGTGCCTCGTGTCAAAGACGTGAAGCGATTTCGGGAGCTGCTCGTGGAAAAACCGGTGAGCGAAAAAAGGAGCCTGTTGAACCTCGACGCCTAGAGCTGTCGGCTGGCGATCGCGGTTTCCAAGGCATTCCATGCCAGCAGCGCGCACTTCACTCGCGCCGGGAACCTCGACACACCGGACAATGCGCGAAGCGATCCGATCCTTTCGTCAGTCGCCGCGGTCGCGTCGCCCAGCATCAGATCGCGGAAACGGGTACGGATCGCATCGATCTCCGCCGCGCTCTTTCCTTTCACCAGCTGTGTCATCATGGATGCGGATGCCTGCGATATCGAACAGCCCCGACCGGAAAACTTTAGGTCACGCAGGTTTGTGCCGTCGAACGCGACCTGGAGCTCGATCTCATCTCCGCACAACGGATTCTTCATCTCGACGCGGGCGTCGGGGTTCTCGAGAGCTCCCTTGTTGCGCGGTCGGCGGTAGTGATCGAGGATCATCTCCTGGTACAGCGCGGCTATCTCCGCGCTGTGCTCAGGCCGGTACATATCCGAAGATCTCGCGGGCTTTCATGATGCCGGCGACGAGCGCATCGATGTCCCTCTCGTCGTTGTAGACGTAGAACGACGCGCGTGCCGTTGAGACGACGTTGAGTCTCCGCATCAATGGCTGCGCGCAGTGGTGGCCGGCGCGGATGCAGACTCCTTCACCATCGAGTATCGTCGCCAGATCGTGGGGGTGCACGTCGGCGAGCGTGAAGCTGATCACGCCGCTGCGTTGAGCCGGCGGCGGGCCGTAAATGGTAATTCCCTCGATTGCACTCAGCCGATCCTGCGCGGTGGACATTAGCACCCGTTCGTGGCCGATCACGCGATCCATGCCGGTTTGCTCCAGGTATCCGACCGCCGCCGCAAGACCTACAGCGTCCGCAGCATTCGGCGTCCCCGCCTCGAACTTGTGCGGCAGCACATTCCAGGTGGTGCGATCGTCGTACACGAACTCGATCATGTCCCCACCGGTCTGGTACGGGGGCATTGTCTCGAGCAGCTCACGCTTTCCGACCAAGCCACCAAGCCCCATCGGTCCCAGCATCTTGTGACCGCTGAACGCGTAGAAGCTGACCCCCATCGAATCGAATCTTACGGGGAGGTGCGGAGCGCTCTGCGCGCCGTCACATACGGTGATCGCGTCGGTTCGACTCCGCACAAGCGCGACGATATCCTCCACCGGATTGATCGTGCCGAGCGCATTGGACACATGATTGAAGGCCACAACTCTGGTCCGTGGCGTTAAGAGTCCACCGAGACAATCGAGGTCGAGGCGACCATCCGCGGTAAGCTCGCAGACCTTGAGCCTCGCGTGCTTCTCCAGCGCAAGCTGCTGCCAGGGGACGAAGTTGGCGTGGTGATCCATCGCCGTGATCACGATTTCGTCGTCGCGTCCAACGTTCGTTCGACCCCACGCGCTGGCGACGAGATTCAGACCCTCGGTCGTGCCCCGCGTGAAGATGAGGCAATCGGGATCGCTGACACCCAGAAAATTCGCGATCGTCAGGCGCGCCTGTTGATAACAGTCTGTCGCGCGCACCGACAGGGCATACGCGCCGCGATGCGGGTTAGCGTAGCTCGTCTCGTAGAACTCGCGAATCGCATCGAGAACGACGCGCGGCTTTTGTGAAGTCGCAGCGGAGTCGAGGTAATGCAGCCCGGGGTCGTTGTCGAGCAGCGGGAAATCTCGGCGGAGATTCATGGCACCCGCGCGGTCGAGGATTGGTACTTTCCGTTGATCCGTGCGCAGCGTGGACCCACCAGAATCGTGTCACCTTCGACGCGGACCTGAAAAACAGGAAGGGGACTGATTGCGGGTACTTGTTTCACCTCTCCCGTCCGGCAGTCATAACGCGCTCCGTGCCAGGCGCACTGCAGCGTCCCATCCTCCAGCAGCTCGCCCTGCGACATCGAAAAATGCTGATGGGTGCAGATATCACTCAGCGCCGAGATCTCTCCGTTTTGCCTGACGAGGCAGACCGCGTCACCAGCGGACCGCAACCGTTGCAGGATTGTCCCTTCCCCCAGCTCTGCCACGAGCGCCACGGGCTCAAACTCCTGCGGCCCAGGAGAGCCCAGGAATGGCCGTGGTGAGACCGTCATAAGGTCCCTCTACTGATTGGAAGCTGTCCGGGTGCGCCCATGCTCCAGCCACGTAAGTGCTGACGAAACAAGAAGATACAGAGACAGTAGTCAGCTTGACTATCCCGACAGATTCGCTTTAGATTGAATCTACGAAGGGAAGTATAGAAACGCCAAGGAGTTGGAATGAGCTCGGGAATCGAAGCGCTGGTCAACCGCGAGTACGCGTACGGGTTCGTTACGGACATCGAAACCGACACCGTACCGCCCGGGCTCAACGAAGACATCATCCGGCTCATCTCGACAAAAAAAAACGAGCCCCAATTCATGCTCGACTGGCGGCTCAAGGCGTACCGGCGCTGGCTTACGATGAAGGAGCCGCACTGGGGCAACGTCCAGTATCCCCCGATTGACTACGACTCCCTTGTCTACTACTCGGCGCCCAAAAGCGTAAAGCCGCTTCAGAGTCTCGATGAAGTTGATCCCGAGTTGCTCAGGACCTACGAGAAGCTGGGCATCTCGCTCAACGAGCAGAAAATGCTCGCTGGCGTCGCCGTCGACGCGATCTTCGACAGCGTTTCTGTCGGAACGACGATGCGTGAAGAGCTCGCCAGGCACGGGATAATCTTCTGCTCATTTGGCGAGGCGGTTCAGAATCATCCCGACATCGTCGAGAAGTACCTCGGCACCGTCGTTCCGCACAGCGACAACTTCTACGCGGCATTGAACGCGGCTGTCTTCAGCGACGGATCGTTCGCCTACGTACCCAAGGGCGTGAAGTGCCCGATGGAGCTGTCGACGTATTTCCGCATCAACAGCAAGAACACGGGTCAATTTGAGCGGACCCTGATCATCGCCGACGAGGGCGCGTCGGTCAGCTACCTCGAGGGATGCACGGCGCCCAAGCGCGACGAAAATCAGCTGCATGCGGCGGTCGTCGAGCTGATCGCGCTCGACAACGCGACGGTGAAATACTCGACCGTTCAGAACTGGTACGCGGGCGACGCCGAAGGAAAGGGCGGCATCTACAACTTCGTGACAAAGCGCGGCAAGTGCGCCGGTGTGAACTCCAAAATCTCCTGGACCCAGGTCGAGACTGGATCGGCGATCACCTGGAAATACCCAAGTGTCATACTTCAGGGCGACAACTCGGTCGGCGAGTTCTACTCGGTCGCGGTTGTCAACAGAAAGCAGCAGGCGGACACGGGCACGAAGATGATCCACATCGGCAAGAACACGAAGTCGACAATTGTCTCGAAAGGGATCTCAGCGGGCGAAGGCAACAACAGCTATCGTGGACTCGTGCGCGTGCTGCCCAAGGCTGAGAACGCGCGCAACTACACGCAGTGCGACTCGATGCTGATCGGCAACAGGTGCGGTGCGCACACGTTTCCGTACATCGAGGTGCAGAACAACACCGCGACGCTGGAGCACGAGGCATCGACGTCCAAGATCGGTGAAGATCAGATCTTTTACTGCAAGCAGCGCGGGGTGAGCGCCGAGCACGCGGTGTCGATGATCGTGAGTGGGTTCTGTCGGGAAGTGTTTAAGGAGCTCCCGATGGAATTCGCGGTTGAGGCCCAGCAGCTGCTCGGCATCACGCTCGAGGGATCTGTCGGTTGATCCCGAACGTTCGAGATTCGGGCGCGTCGACCCGGTGGGTCAGCTCACTTCGTCGGCTAGGCGGCTTACACGCATCGAGCCTCGCGCAAACTGCAACGGCGCGCGAGTCTCTTGCTACGCCGCACACGCCTCCTGCGTGAGCTGACCCACCGGGTCTCCCTCCGGAATTCGATGGTGCTTGAAAGGCCAAGTCTCGAAGAGCGTGTGCGCGCAGTGTGGGCTTGGCTACGCTCCGGACCTAGAACACCAGGCTATCCATTTACCGCCAATTGGCAGTTGTTCAGCAATGCAGTTTACGCGATACAAACAACATTCAATCACTGGTTTCGTGCTAGAAATAAATGATTTGCACGCCGGCATCGGCGATCGTGAAATCTTGAAGGGCATCTCGCTTCGTGTTAACGCGGGCGAGGTGCATGCTGTGATGGGCCCCAACGGGTCGGGGAAATCGACGCTGGCGCAGGTGCTGGCGGGGAATCCGTCGTACGAAGTGACAAAGGGTTCGGTGACCTACAACGGACAGGATCTCCTCGAGATGGACGCCGAAGTCCGCGCGCAGAACGGAATTTTTCTCGCCTTCCAGTATCCCGTCGAGATTCCGGGTGTCTCGAACGCCTACTTCCTGCGGTCCGCTTACAATGAGATCCGCAAGGCAAATGGAATGGAGGAAGTCGACCCGCTCGAATTCCTTGATCTCGTGCAGGAAAGACTCAAGCTCGTCGACATGGACGAGTCGATGTTGTCACGATCGGTGAACCAGGGATTCTCCGGCGGCGAGAAAAAGCGCAACGAGATCTTCCAGATGGCGGTGCTTTCGCCGCGCCTGGCGATTCTCGACGAAACGGATTCCGGTTTGGACATCGACGCGCTTCGCATCGTTGCCCAGGGGGTGAACACTCTGCGTTCTCCCGAAAACGCGACGATCGTTGTCACCCACTACCAGCGGTTGCTCAACCACATCGTACCCGACTTCGTTCACGTGCTCGCGAACGGGCGGATCGTGAAGTCTGGCGGCAAGGAGCTCGCTCTCGAGCTGGAAGAGAAGGGTTACGACTGGCTCCAGAGCGAGGCGGGTGCTGGAGCCGCGGCTTGACCGACATTGCTACCAGAAAAACCCCACGCGGAGCCGTGGTCCCGAAAGGTCTTGAAACCGATAGCGGTATGACCGCAGCCTCGGCGCGCGGCTTGTCCTCGATCCAGGCTTACCGCGAAGATTTCGAACGCCAATCCGACGCCCCGGAGTGGCTTCTCAGTCTGCGCCAGCAGGGAATGGCGCGGTTCGAGGCGCTCGGCTATCCAACGACGAAGAATGAAGATTGGCATTTCACCAGCGTCGCACCGATCTCTGAAAAGGTTTTTCGCCGCGCGATGGTCAGCGCGAAAGGCGTTTCTTCCGAGGGAAGCACCGCCGGAATCGTTGCGCCGGCCGATCTGAAGCCGTTCAACTTCGGCCAGCAGCAGTGGCACACGCTCGTTTTCGTCAACGGCGAGTTCTCGGAAGACCTGTCATCATATGCAGGGCTCGGCAACGGAATACGCGTTAGCAGCCTGTCGCGCGCGATTCGCTCCAACATCGGCCGACCGCAGCGACATCTGGCGAAGATCGCGGTTTTCGACAATCACGCCTTCACCGCCCTCAACACGGCGTTCATTCGTGACGGAGCGTTCGTCGAGCTGCAAGCAAACACGGTCGTCGATGAGCCGATCCATCTCGTCTTCGTGTCACAGGGGTACGGCAGGGCCGTCGCGCACCCACGCAATCTCATCGTCGCCGCTCCGAATTCACGCGCCGCGATCGTCGAGAGCTACGTCAGCATCAGCGACAATGTGTATTTCACCAACGCGGTCACCGAAATCTCCGTCGGCGACGGCGCGCACATAGATCACTACAAGATTCAGCGTGAGAGCGAGAAGTCGTTCCACGTCGGGACGGTACAGGTTCGCCAGGCGCGTGACAGTCAGTTTCACTCGTTCTCCTTCGCGGTAGGAGGGCAGCTGGCCCGCACGAATATTTACACGTCGCTCGACGGCGATGGAGCGACCTGTACCCTGAATGGGCTTTACCTCACCGATGGAACGCAGCACATCGACAACCAGACCAGCATCGAGCACATCGCGCCCAACTGTCCGAGCCACGAGGTGTACAAGGGAGTGCTCGACGGGCGCTCGCACGGCGTGTTCAACGGAAAGGTCTACGTGCACCCCGAAGCGCAGAAGACCGACGGCAAACAAAGCAACAACAATCTTCTGCTCTCACCATCCGCGCGGGTAGACACCAAGCCACAGCTCGAAATTTTCGCGGACGATGTGAAGTGCACGCACGGCGCGACCGTCGGGCGTCTCGACGAGATGGCGATGTTCTACTTGAATAGTCGGGGGATCGGGCCCGAGACCGCGCGCACGCTGCTCACCTACGCCTTTGCGGCGGATGTACTCGAGACGATAGAGCTCCAGCCGTTGAGGAAAGGGCTGGAGGGGATGGTGCTGTCTCGGTTTGCGGGTTCTGGGACCTGACTGCTACCGGTTAAACGGATCTAGCTGGTAACCGGCAATCACTCAAATAAAGCGGGCAGCTCTGAGCGCTAAGCTCAGAGCCCTTCAGCGTTCGTAACGAGTTGTGTGGGGTCGGGATTGTGCAGCGGTCCCTAATCGCGGTTTTCACGCTCAACGGCTCCCAGCTTAGCGCTCAATGCCGCCCGCTGTCGTTGACTCGATGCCAGACTAGCCAGCCGAGTCCATGAAATGCGCTTATCGACCCAGCAAGTAGAGTATCACAACGATCACGCCGACCGCGCCAAGAATAACGTTCGTCGGAACTCGCCGAGGCGAATCGGGATCGAGGTCGCCGGCAAGTATCGGGTGCTTGATGGTGTTGCGGCGGGTGCTGATGTCCTTCTCGCGCTTGCTCGCGGCGCCCGGCTCGATCACCGATACGCCCAGCGGCAATCGCTTCGTGGTGAAGGTGAGAATGGCGGATCCGACCTCGACCTTGTCGCCTTCCCGCAGCGAGCGCGGCTCTACGAGGCTCGCGCCGTTGACCATCGTCGGGTTAACCCCGATCGAATGCAGTACGAATTTGCCATCCTCGGACCGCAGCTCCGCATGGTTGCGCGACACTGCCGGCTCGCGGATAAGGATGTGACTCGCCGCGTCGCGACCGATCGTCAGAAGAGAATTTCTGACGGGGTAGGCGCGCCGCTCGAATTCGTATATGAGGTGGGCGCTGTCGTCGCCCGGAGTCTGCAAAGCCATCTAATCTCCGTGTTCTTAAGGACGAGCAAGCCCGCTGGCAGGCTACAATTGAGCGCCCTAATTCGCACTCTACGCGCGGGGGGCCTCGTAGGCGGGGCAATACCCGCGTATTTTACGCGGACCTGACTTTTACCCTCGGAGGGGGCATGGCGACAAAACTCGAGAAAACCCTGAAGCGCGAAATCGACATCGACGGAAAGGCCTACATGGTCGCCATCTCTCCTGAGGGAGTGAAGGTCACCCAGAAAGGCTTCCGCAGAGGGCCGGAGCTTACCTGGCGCTCTATCATCAGCGGAGAAGCCGAGATGGGCCAACAGCTCCGTGGTTCGGTTAGCGCCACAGGGGGCGGGGACTCCGAGGAGTAAGAGCTCTAGTGCCCGACGTGGGCACTGGAGTCGACCGGGAGATTCAGGTTGCTCTGCACGTCTGAAAGGTGCTCCTGAATGATCACCCAGCGGCCTGATCGCTTCTGAAACACCGCTGTCCATGCACCGCTGATGACGTGATTCATTCCCATCGGCGTAAGGTGCGGGATGCGATATGTGCTCGTCATCACGGCCGCGTCGGGGGCGAGCACATCGACCGTCATTGAAGTCCATTCCCACCGGGGCTGTCTCATGTTCTGGCCGACGTACGTCCAGAATGCGTTGATTCCCTTCTCCAGTTCGGCGCGGGTCGTTGTTGCTACGCCACCGCTAGCGGAGATCACTCGGCCCTCAGTCGGGTAGAGACTCATCAGACTCTTCACGGGATTCGGCTTCGACAGGTCGTAGGCGGCGACGACCATTGCCTTCAACGAATCCGCGATCGCCGTCTTCTGCGATTCGGACATGGTGGCGGCGGACGAACTGGCGCAGGACTGGGTGCCTGCGATGAGCGTGGCGGCTGCAAGCGTCCCGAGAACGGAAAGGAAGCGGACGGTGTATCGCATGCGGCGAGTTAGAGCTACTCTCGCGCCAAACGGGAAATACTGATTTTCGCGCAACCTGCGCACGCGAGTAGGTCTAAGCGCCGGTCCGAATCTGCCCATTTGAGCGTCCAATAGCGTGTCTCGCGTCCGAGACATCCGGTGTCCCTGGCCGGTGACATCATCCCTTAACAAACCGACTTAACCCCCTCACCATGGGGTGAACGCCAGGCTCGGGGCGTGCCTCTATAGATGCCGCTGACGCGAATGATTTGGCTTCGTCAGCGCTCTATGATGTCTGAAAGTCGTTTGTCCCTGGTCATTGGGAAGGAGTTTTTTATGCGTAAAGGGTATCTGTTGATCGCAGGAGCTGGCGCTGTGCTCCTCGCCGCGTGCAGCGGTTCAAAGAAGAGCGCGATTAACGACGATCTCAAGAAGGACCTGGAGATGGCGTCCTCGTCCGATGGGATCACCCTCGCCAACGAGTCGAACGCAGGTACGCAGGTTGTCTCGGCTATCGAGCGCACGACTCCTCCGGCACGCAAGCAAGCTGCTTCCGCTCCAGTGAGACGCCATCGTCCCGCTCCGAAATCGCCGCCCCAGGTCGTTCAGACCGAAGCGCCAGCCAGCGTGAACGAGACGGTGGAGCAGTCAGTCGCTCCGACACCTAGCGCTGATCCGGCGCCAGTTTCTCCGCGTCCGCAACCTGTCGCGGTATCCTACCCAAGCGGTCCGTCGTCTGGTGGGGACGATGGTCGCGTCAGCACCGGCTCGACTGCCGGCGCAATAATCGGGTCAATTCTGGGCGCGGTCATTCGCGGTGGTGTTGTCGGCGACGGCGACAGCTGCGATCCGCGGACGGATGGTCGTCGCTCCCGTGGCGGAATCTCCGTTGGCCAGAGAATGCCGTTCCCGGTGCCCGGCACAGGCCGCGTCGGCGGTGGTATTCGTATCGGTGGTCAGAGCGTTCCCATGGGCCGCATACCGCGCTTCTAAGCGCCGAGGGATGCGGCCCGAACAGGACCGCATCCCTTTTGCTTTTGAGATGACAAACATGACAAAGACTATTTCGAGGATCGCGACGCCGGTCCTCTTCGGCATTACTCTGGCGCTGGGCGCCTGCAAACAGGGCGACAAGCCCGAAGACGCGCTCGCCGCAGATACCTCCCTGGCGCACGACATCGCCTTGGCCAACGCCGACACCATGGCGCAGCCGCAGCTCAAGGACGTACCGATCACGGTGGCTCCGGCCCAAGCTCCGGCCGCTCAGGCCCCGCGCTCGACCAAGCGTCAGACGCCGGCTGAGATTCTCACGCCCAGCAAAACACCGCGTCGCGTAGCTACGACTCCGCGCACCAATCCCGAGCCGGTATCAGAGACTCCGGCGCCTGTGACCACTGCCAGCGGCAACACCGTCACCGAGGGCAACGCTGGAGCCGAGCGCTCGCTCGGCACTATCGCGAGCGGCTCGGAGATTTCTCTCTATTCCGGCCAGCGCGTTTGCACGAACACCTACAACGTCGGCGACCGATTCACCGCAAACGTTGCTGAATCGGTTCAGGGTTCTAACGGCGTTTCGATTCCAGCTGGGGCGACTGCAGTCATAGAGGTGACTTCGACCAAGCGCAGCGACAACGTCAACGACAACATTCAGTTCGAATTTGTCGTTCGGTCGATTGCGTTTAACGGCAAGACGTACCCGGTGAGCTCCACGATCACGTACGCACAAGTCGACAAGGTGCGTAACGGTGATGCCAGCAACGACGGTCGCAAGGTTGCAACAGGAGCTGTGATCGGTGCGATCGCCGGTCAGATTTTCGGACACAAGACGAAGTCCACAGTTATCGGCGCCGCGACAGGCGCTGCCGCGGGGGCGGTTGTGGCGGGGATGACCGGCAAGGTCGATGGCTGCGTTCCGAACGGTGGGCGCATCTCGCTCAAGCTGAATCAGCCGATGGTGGTGCAGCAGCAGTCCGTCTGATCGCGCACCGCGATAACAAAAAAGGCGCGCTCTGGGAGCGCGCCTTTTTTTTCTAGTCGAAGTAGTTACGCGCGAGGCGCCGACCGTAGTACATCCCGATTCCGGTACCGACCATGCTGACCATGAAAGCGGTCGTGAAGCCGATCCGCGCGCCTATGAACCAGCCGGCGTAGCTGCCTACGGTCGCGCCAATAAAAGCGAAGAGCTTTCCCATACTACTTGGACGAATTTGGGGGCGAGGCGACACTGGTAGAGGCTATCACAACTAAACCGGGCTCTGAGATAAGCTGTGAGCTCCGGCGCTTACTACAACGGCTTTTCGTGAATCAGGTTGGCTGCGTCGGTCTGTGTGTCAATGTCGTGCGCCGCGGCGGCAGCGAGGGGGACGCGTGTTACTTCCTTTGCTTTGCTGCGTAGCCACGCGCCGGCGCCGGTGTCGCCGGTGAGCTGCAACAGATCTTCTTTGTAGTCGCGCGCAAAAATGGCCGGGACACCGATCGTATGGCCGTAACCCGAGGCCACGATCAGGTGCCGGTTGTCGAACGCGGCGATTAGGCGCTTGAGTGCGGCGGCGTCGATCAGCGGCTGATCAGCGAGGGTTATCAGCACGGCGTCGCAGTCGGGATCGGCGAATACAGCCGACAAGCCAGCCACGACCGACGACGCAATGCCGTTCCGCCAATCCCGGTTCACGATCGCGGTCACCGGATCGAGGCCGGTCAATGCGCCTCTGATTGTATCGGCGCGAGCGCCGAGAACCACGACTACCGGTTTCGCGCCCGCTTCAACCGCGGCTTTCGCTGTGCGGCGAACAAGTGGCTCGCCTTTGTACAGAATCAGCTGCTTCGGGAAGCCCAAACGCGTCGATCCTCCCGCCGCGAGAACGACGGCACCGATTCGAGGCGAAGCGTCCCTGCGGATCAGACCCTCGCCGCTGTTGCCGGATGCGACGATGAGTGCAGGGGCGCTCGTTTATCACGCAGATGTCCGCCGCCGCGACCGTTCGTCACCGCCGACACCTGGGAGATAATCGCCAGCGCGATCGCGTCAGGCCCCTCTCCACCGAGGTCCAGGCCAACAGGCGCGAAGAACCTTTCGCCGATCGTGGGCGGCTGGGGGTTGATGGTGGCGATGTCTGCCAGCATTCGCTCCGTCCGAGCGCGGGGCCCGAGCACACCGAGATAGGCGATGTCGGCATCCAGCAGAGCCTTTACGTAGTCACGGTCGCGAGGAAAATGGTGGGACATCACAACCGCAGCAGAGCGCGCGTTGAGTGCGACTACTTCGGCGAGTTGCAAAGGCTCTTTGCATTGGACCACGCGCGCGCCCGGGAAGCGTGCGATATGCGTATCGGTGAGCGGACGATGATCCACAACGGTCACACCCCAGCCAAGCTGTGACGCAAAGCGCACGACGGGCGCAGCGTCAGGGCCGGTACCGCAAATGATCAGACTGACTGCCGGCGTCACCACTTCGAACGCAACTTCAATCGTACCGAACTCCTTCACCAGTCCTCGTCGTCCCATCGCTAGCGCTTCATCCAGATGCTGCGCGACATCCGCCAGAAAGTCGCCGCTGCCCCATCTGCCGACCGTTTGGAGTTCTCCGCTCGCCAGTAATACGTGCCCGCCGATCGCCGGCGAACTAGCGTCCGAATCGGCGACCCGTATCACAGTGGCGATCACAGAGGGGCTGTCAGATGCGAGCGAGCGCTCGATAATCATCGCCAGGTCTCTGCCCTGCGCAGGCGACACCGGCTCGAGTAGTACGTCGATCAATCCGTTGCAGCCGAGTCCGAGTCCCCAGGGCGCGTCGTCATCATCGCGAGTATCGTATCTCACCAGGTCGGCGACACCCGTCTCGTACACCCGTCGCGCATGCTCGGCGAGATCCGACTCGAGGCAGCCGCCACTCACCAGGCCAATGGTGGAACTGTCGCGCTGAATCAGCATCCGCGCGCCGACGCCGCCGTAGCTGGAGCCGGTGATGCGGACGACTGTAGCGAGCACGACCGACTCACCCTCGTCGGCGGCGCGAGTCAGGCCGCGCACAATCTCGCGATGAGTTGTCATCGATACCGCGCCGTCACCGGGAGTCTCCGCCTCGAAATGCCATTGATTTCAATGTGGGGGATGGGCAAGCCGTCGTCTAGCGCTTACGCCGTAGCGCGAAGAAAATCTTGCCCCGTGCTTCGCACGGTCGCATGTTCCGACAATAACTGTCCTCATTGAGGTAGATCGGGCATGACAGCAGTCGGTAAGAGCGTCGCGCGCAAGGACGGGATTGGAAAGGCCAACGGAACCGCGCGGTACGCGGACGACCTGACCTTTCCCGGCATGATCCACGGCCGCACGGTCCGCTCGACGATTCCGCGTGGACGCGTGAAGTCCATCCGTTTCGACTTCGATACCAGCGGCTTCACGATTGTCGATTACCGCGACATCATCGGTGGCAACGCCGTGGACCTCATCGAGCGCGACCAGCCGTTCCTCGTCGAGAAAGAGGTACGGCACATGGCGGAGCCGATACTGCTGCTCGCGCACGAGGATCGGGAACGACTGAACGCGGCGCACGTCGAGATCGAGTACGAAGAGGAAACGCCGCTCTTCGATCCGGAGCAATCGACTGGGATCTTCAAGAAGATCGACATCATGAAGGGCGATCCGGTTGCCGCGCTGGCGCAGGCAGACATTGTTGTCGAAGGGACCTACCGCACCGGTCACCAGGAGCACGTTTACATCGAACCCAATGGAGTAATCGCTGTTCCCGAGGACGGTGGCGTTGCGATCTTCGGCTCAGTCCAGTGCCCATTTTACGTGATCAAGGCGCTGAGGTGCCTTTTCGGTGAGCGTCCACCGATTCGTGTAATCCAGACTGAAACTGGTGGCGGATTCGGCGGCAAGGAGGAGTATCCGTCCATGATCGCGGGACACGCGGCGATGCTCGCGATCAAATCGGGGAAGCCCGTGAAGATCATTTACGATCGGGCGGAGGACATGGTCGCGACTACCAAACGGCATCCGTCGATAGTGAGGCATCGCACCGGTGTAATGCGCGATGGACGCATCGTGTCGATGGACATCGACGTTCTGATGGACGGCGGCGCTTATGTCACGC
This sequence comes from Gemmatimonadaceae bacterium, assembly GCA_046262755.1. Classification (GTDB taxonomy): domain Bacteria; phylum Gemmatimonadota; class Gemmatimonadetes; order Gemmatimonadales; family Gemmatimonadaceae; genus UBA4720. The sequence continues at coordinate 13,899 of JBHEME010000018.1, forward strand.
TCAGCCCGGTAGTGCTGTCGCGCGGATGCATCCACGCCGCCGGACCTTATCGCTGCGACAACGTCAACATTCGCGGACGAGCCGTCTTTACCAACACTCCGCCCAACGGCGCATTTCGCGGGTTCGGCGCGCCACAAACGGAGTTCGCAGTCGAAGTCCACATGGAGCGAATTGCGGAAGTCCTCGGCATCGATTCCATCGAGCTGCGGAAGATGAACGCATTGCGGCCCGGCGATACCACCGCCACCGGGCAGACGCTGCGTGACGACACGAGCGCGCTGATGGTGCTCGACGAAGCAGTGAGGCGGACGGATTTTCTCCGCAAGCGGCAAGATTATAGAGGCACAAAACGCGCGGTCGGTTTGTCCTTGTTCTATCACGGCGCTGGATTCACCGGCAGTGGCGAGCTCCACCTCAAGTCGAAGGCAAGGCTCGACCTGACCGCGACCGGTGTTCGCATCGCGACTGGAAGCACCGAGATAGGCCAGGGAACCCGCACTACCCATGCGCAGATAGTGGCCGACGCGCTGGGCATTCCCTACGAGAGCGTGGAGGTAGCGCAGCCCGACACGGCACGCGTGGCGGATAGCGGTCCAACGGTGGCGTCCCGCACCTGCATGGTGGTGGGGAAAATCCTGGAGAAATGCGCGCTGCAGATGAAGGCGCGATTGAACGGATTGTCGCCTGCCGATTATCACGCCCGACACGGCGCGTTTTCCGTCGAGCAGATGTACGAGCCGCCCGATTGGGTCAAGTGGGACGATGCGTTGTATCGCGGCGATGCCTACGCGACCTACGGCTGGGGATGCGACGTAGTCGAAATCGAAGTGGATCCGGATACCTTCGAGGTGCGACCGCTGAAGGTCACTGCGGTACAGGAATTTGGCCGGCCGATACATCCCGCTCTCGCCAGGGGACAAATCGAGGGCGGCACCGCACAGGGACTCGGCTACGCTCTGCTCGAGCGCGTCGTGATGCGCAACGGCGCGATGGCAAACTCGCAGCTCACCAACTATACGATTCCGACGACGCTCGACATGCCGGAAGTCGACGTGGTGATGCTCGAGAATCCGTACCCGGGCGGACCGTTTGGCGCCAAAGGACTGGGCGAGCTGCCCATGGACGGTCCGGCCCCCGCCGTCGTAAATGCGCTGCGCCAGCTAGGACTCGACGTGCGCGAAATTCCCGCAACTCCCGAGCTCATAGCCAGCTGCACAGCAACGGCATGAAGCTCGTCCTGAATGGTGCTGTCACGGATGTGAAATCGCATCCGATGGCCCGGCTCCTCGATGTCCTGCGCGAAGAATGCGGTTTGACGGGCACGAAGGAAGGTTGTGGCGAGGGCGAGTGCGGCGCCTGCACCGTTCTTGTCGATGGCGAGCCAGTCTGTGCGTGTCTGATTCCCGTTGCGCAGGTAGAAGACGCGGAAGTCATAACGATCGAGGGCCTTGGCGACAATCACGCGCTACAGAATCTGTTCATGAACGAAGTAGGAGCCCAGTGCGGAATCTGTACGCCCGGTATGATCATGGCCGCGGTCGGATTGGGACCAGCTCCATCGCTCGATGATGTGAAAGTCGCCCTCGCTGGAAATCTCTGCCGTTGCACCGGCTATTCGGCGATTTACCGCGCCGTTCTGAAGTGGAGAGGAATGCCGGAGCCCGCGGAAGTTACAGGTGCCGCGCGATGAGAACGGTGATATCCGGGCTCGAGGTGCGTCGCGCTGCGTCGCTCGGCGATGCGCTTGCAATCATGCGCGACGATCGACGTACGCCGATTGCAGGAGCGACGGATCTTTACGTCGCATTGAATTTCGGAACGCTAGAGCCGAAGCGGTTTCTGGACATCTGGGCAGTCGACGAGCTGCGGCAAATCTCGGTGCGGGGAGAGACTCTCGTCATCGGCGCACTGGCAACTTACACGTCGTTGATTCGCTCGGAGCTTGTGGCGACGCGACTGCCCATGCTGGTCGAAGCATCGCGCCAGGTTGGCGGTCCTCAGATTCAGAATCGCGGAACGATCGGCGGCAATGTCGCCAACGCGTCCCCAGCGGGCGATTCGCTCCCGGTTCTTGCCGCCGTCGACGCAGTGATAGTTCTCAGCAGTACCGAAGGCGACCGGCGGGTACCGATCACGGAGTTTTACACCGGGTATCGCGCGACGGTTATGCGTCCCAGCGAGCTGATCGTAGCCGTCGAGGTGAAGCCGGTCGAGGGCAGGCAGTGGTTCCGAAAAGTTGGCACACGCGCGGCGCAGGCAATCTCCAAGATCGTCGTCGCTGGCGTGCGAGACCGGATTCCGCGCATCGCCTTTGGCAGCGTCGCGCCTACCGTAGTACGCGTCCCGAAGACGGAGAAATCGCTGGCAGACGGTGCAACAATAGACGACGCCTCTCGCGTGCTGTCGGAAGAGCTTGCGCCGATCGACGATCTCAGATCGACGGCGGAGTATCGGCTTCGCGTAGCGACGAACCTCCTGCGGCGGTTCTGGATCGAGACGGGGTGACCGACCTCGTCATTCGCGGACACCGCGTATTAACGACGCAGGGTGTACGCGCAGCGTCTGTGCACATCGCCGACGGTAAGATCGGAAGTGTCAACGCCTGGGATAAGATCCCCCGCGGCATTGAGCTGATCGACGCCGGCGAATCCATGGTTATGCCGGGTCTCGTCGATACCCACGTCCACATGAATGAGCCTGGGCGGACGGATTGGGAGGGATTCGAGACCGGAACGCGCGCCGCCGCGGCCGGGGGAGTGACAACCATCCTCGACATGCCGCTTAATTCGATTCCCGCTACAACCACCGTCGAGGCGCTCGAGGTGAAGCAAAAGGCGGCGGCCGGCAAGAGCGTGGTGAACCTCGAATTCATCGGCGGCGTAGTTCCAGGAAACACCGGCGAGCTGGAAGGCCTCGCTCAAGCCGGGGTGCGCGCATTCAAGTGCTTTCTCTCTCCGTCGGGTGTCGACGAGTTTCCAGAGGTGGGCGAACAGGACCTTCGCGAGGCCTTTCCACTGCTTGAGCGAATCGGTCTTCCGCTGATGGTCCACGCCGAGGATCCTTCCTTTCTGCTCGAGAACGGCGCGCGGTCTCCGGAGTACGGAGACTACCTGCGAACCAGGCCCGTCGCCGCGGAGCACGCTGCGATCGCTTTGCTGGTGCGCCTCATGGAGCGGTGCCCAACAGCTGTCCACGTCGTTCACTTGTCATCGGCCAGCTCACTGGAGATCGTGCGGGCGGCGCGGGAGCGAGGCCTTCCGTTGACCGTCGAAACATGTCCGCATTACCTCACCTTCGCCGCCGAGGAGATTCCGGACGGCGCCACCGAGTTCAAGTGTGCGCCGCCAATTCGCGGCGCCGCCGAGCGTGACGCGCTTTGGGATGCATTGATCGCGGGAGATATCGATCTCGTCGCCTCGGACCACTCGCCAGCTCCGCCCGAAATGAAAAGAGTGGGAGGCGATTTCTCTTCAGCCTGGGGCGGGATTGCGTCACTGCAGTTGTCGTTGGCGGCAGTCTGGACTGGTGCCCGCCGTCGCGGCGTGAAACCGGAGCAAATAGCCGAGTGGATGAGCGTGGGTCCGGCGCGTCTCGCCGGACTGGATGCGCGGAAAGGCAAACTCGCCGCCGGATACGACGCCGACATCGTCATCTGGGATCCCAGCGCGCCTTTCGTCGTCGACCCATCCGCACTCGCGCATCGCCACAAACTCACTCCGTACGCGGGACGAGAACTGTTCGGCACTGTATCGGCGACGTATGTGTCTGGACGTCGTATCTTTGGCTGATGTCCGTCGCTGCGAAAAAGCGCGCGAAATCTCAGCCTCCGTCGTTCACTGATCTTCCCGACCTCGCCGCGGAGCGTCTGGGTGGCTCTGTCATAGCCGCCAACGATGACTTCTTCGCTCCCAAGGAAAATCTCGTCAAGGGGAATCGCCCCGAATGGCGTGAAGGTGAGTACACCGATCGTGGCAAATGGATGGACGGTTGGGAGACCCGGCGGCGCCGCACGCCGGGACATGATTGGGCTATCGTTCGGCTTGGCTTGCCCGGAATCGTTCGTGGCATCGTCATCGATACCAGCTTCTTCACAGGGAATTACCCGCCGGAGGTGAGCATCGACGCTGTTGCGATCGGCGGGTCACCCTCTCCCGATCGGATCCTGGCCGGCTCCATCGCGTGGGAACAGCTGCTCAAGAAATCTTCGCTGAAGGGCGACACCCAGAGCCTGTTCGCCATCAGATCAAACCGCAGAGTGACGCATCTCCGCCTGAATATCTTTCCAGACGGCGGCGTGGCCCGATTGCGAGTCCACGGAGAAGTGGTGCCCGACGAGGAACTATTTCAATCGGACCGTGAGATCGATCTTGCAGCAATTGAACACGGCGGGTTCGTGGTGTCATGCAGCGACATGCACTACGGAAATCGACAGAACCTGATCCTGCCGGGCCGATCGACGCACATGGGCGATGGCTGGGAAACCAAACGTCGGCGCGGACCCGGGAATGATTGGGCGATAGTTCGTCTGGCTCGTCGCGGTTTGATCGAGCGTGTTGAGCTCGACACCGATCACTTCAAGGGAAACGCGCCGGGCAAATGCATGCTCGAGTACGTGGACGCCGCCCGATCTTTCGCTGCGCGTACCGCGCGGTGGAAGGTGTTGGTGCCGGAAGTGCCGCTCGAGCCGGATCAGCAGCATTGTTGGACGGTGCGCTCGCCCAGGCCGGCCACTCACGTTCGTCTGAACATTTATCCCGACGGCGGCGTCGCGCGGCTGCGGTTGTTCGGTCGCGCCGTTGGCTGACAGCCAGTCGACTCTGAGCGTAGCCGAGCTCGATACGATGCCGGAGTCTAAAGCGAGCGAGGTGTTGCAGGCTTGCTGTGGCGCGACACGCTGGGTCTCAGAGATGGTTCGTCGTCGCCCTTTCGGGACGCGTGATTCTGTTCTCTTCGCGGCTGACGAAGTATGGCGGTCACTCGAACCATCGGATTGGCTCGAGGCATTTTCGCATCACCCGAGAATCGGTGACCGCATCAGTGCGAGCTCGCACGCCGATCGCGGGAGCGCGTGGGCGTCAACGGAGCAATCACGGGTCGCCCGATCGGGTCAGGGCGTGCGCGAGGCGCTCGCCGCCGCGAACAGAGAGTACGAGCAGCGATTCGGACACATCTATATAGTATTCGCGACCGGGAAGAGCGCCGAAGAGATGCTGGCGCTTGCGCGTGAGCGTCTGCGAAATGATCCTGATGTCGAGCTTGGCGTGGCAGCTGAGGAGCAGCGAAAGATCATGAGATTGCGGCTGGACAAACTGTTAGGGGAGGAGGCAAGGTGAGCACCCTCAGCACGCACGTATTGGACACAGCTGTCGGTCGTCCCGCTCAAGGGATCAAGGTGACACTCGAGTGCGCGGACGATTTGTTGGGCTCGGGCGTGACCGACGCGGACGGAAGAGTAAATCAACTGCACAAGAAGGAAGCGCCCCTCGGCGAGGGTAGTTACACGTTGACCTTCTATGTCGCGGACTACTTCTCCAAGGCGGGGCGTGAATTCTTTTTTCCTGAGGTCGTGGTGAGCTTCCGGATCAAAGGTGGGGAGCATTACCACGTTCCACTGCTCCTTAGTCCATTTGGATACTCGACATACCGAGGTAGCTAGAGCCGACCCAGCCCTCAAGTGCCGCCGCTTAGTTGAGTAGAGGCCGAAAGTCCCGGCCTCTCTATCGCATCAGTGCACCCTGAGCGATCCACCGACCAAGTACCTCCCGCTCCCCGTCGGTGATGTTCGTCTTGTTGCCAGGCGGCATCGTACGCGTGACCACTGCGCGCTCACGAATACGGACGACTTGCGACGCGATCTGGTCGGGCGTATCGAACGTCACACCAGCAGGGGCAGGACCAAAAGCGAGATCGCTGGGTGTTGCTGAATGACATGCAGCGCAGCGACGATCGATAATGCGCCGAGCTTCGGTAAAACTCACGGGCGCCGAAGAATCTGAAGCGAACGGAATCTGCGGCGGGCGCCCAACACGAAGTAATGTGACAAGCGCCAACACGCTGGCCGCTATCGTCGCCGCGAGAATCGGCCGCCAGGCGGGGACAGTGAAGCGGATGTTCAGGACGTGTCTCACCGCGGCTCCCGCAGCGATCAGCACCAGCAGCAACAGCCAATTCAACCGACTCCCGTATACTCCCGGAAAGTGGCTTATCACCATCAGCACGATGACGGGGAACGTGAAGTAGTTGTTATGGATCGAGACGCGTTTCGCACGTGCAGAGACCGCAGGGTCGGCACCACGTCCCTCGTTCACGGACGCAACAAGCTCGCGCTGTGAGGGAACGATGGTGAAAACGACGTTGGCAGCCATGATCGTTCCGAGCATCGCTCCGACGTGGAGAAAAGCCGCGCGGCCATTCAACAGTCGCGTCAACGCAATGGCTATGGCGCCAAGGCCAATAACCCATATCGCCGTCGCGAGTCGTGGCGCTCGAGGGGCGACGTATCGCTGCATCGATTCGTAGAGCGCCCAACCACCCACCACCGCTCCAACCGCGATCACCACCGCCACACGGTGACTGAGAGCGGCAACAGTGGGATCAGCGAGAGTCGCCCGACCACCAAACCAATACACGACGATGAGAAGCGTAAATCCGCTCCACCAGGTCGTATACGCCTGCCACATGAACCAATGCAACGGCCTCGGCAGCGGCTGTCCGCCGAGCAACGTCTTCTCGACGAAATAGAACGCACCACTGTGCAGCAACCAGATGTTGCCCTGTGTTCCTTTAGCGGCGGGACTCCCGCCGGTCTCGGGCGTGGGTGGCCGCAGGTTTCGATCGAGCCAGTTGAACAGCATCGAGTTGCCAACCCACATTGTCGCTGCGATAACGTGGACCCATCGCGCGACGAGGTCGACGAGCTCGAACGTGCCGCTGCTCACGGCCTGCCGCGCATGATCTTCACGAACGATCGGCCGCGGAATTCAGCCGTCGTCAGGCCGGTCATCCTCAGAGCCTCAGCCTCGGTGATGGCGCCTGAGTTGATTCCGCGCAAAAAGAAGTTCAACAGGCCCTGACCGGTTGCCGCGTCGTCGAACACGTCACCGACGAGTGTCGCCTGCGCGGCTTTGCCAACGAAGTTGCTGAGACGAACACCGGCGGCGTCTATCCCATCGAGAAAGAAGCTGTAAAGAGCCGCGTAGCGCGTGACAAGCTGGGCGGGATGGAGATCCCACCCCTGATAAAAGCCACCGGCGAGCGAGTGACGCACGTCGTCAAAATGAAGTCGCCAGGCGTGGTGCACGCTCGCTGCGTTCTCGGCCTGTTGTTTTTTCGTGAGCTCCGCGCCGCCCTTCGCCTCACGGTGCACTGGAACCGGCATGACTGTCGTCGATCCATCGGAGAGCCAGACATCGGTGCCGGCGAACGCCACCTGCATGAAATGCTTCGCGAATTCGCAGGCGGGGTGCTGCATGCGCTGGTATGCCGCGGTGATGTTTATGCCTGCCGTATAGTCGTAAGTGCCAAAGTGCGCGCCGCGAAGTCTCCCATCCGAGGCGTCCAGAATTCTCGGCAGCAACGATCGACCGCTCGAGTCCAGCACGATCTGCGGCGTCTCCACCATCGCCTCGAACAACAACGAGCCCGACGACAGACCTAGTTTGCGCTCGAGCTGTTTCAATACAGTTACGGTGTATTCAACCTGCTCGAGAATTGTGATCTTGGGGATCGTGACGACCCATCCGGGCGGCAGCTCCCCACGCGTCTGCTCGAGCAGCGTGGTAAGGACGAGATCGAGCGTGCGGATACTCCGAGCTCTCAGCTCCTCGTTGAGCGGCTTGACCCGCATCCCGATGAAGGGGGACAACGTGCCCGCGCGCATCCCTTTCGCCAGCTCGCGCGCCACGACCGCAGCATGGTTGTCCTCCTCGCCCTCGGGACGGTTGCCGTACCCGTCCTCGAAATCGATGCGAAAATCTTCGATTGGCTCCCGTGCCAGCTTGTCGCGAACCCGGCGATCGATCGTCTTGAGCGCTGGATGGTCCGAGATGCCAAGCGCGCCGCCGAGAGTGCGGGGCCGAGAAGCGTATTGGTCCATGGCGCGAAGCGCGATGGCACCCAGTTTGGGAACTGAATCCGACTTGAACAGCTGTGCACCGCCATAGACGGTGTGCACAGGCTGGCGACCGGGGCTTTCACCCGGGTGGGCTTTTGCAAACGCCGCGTTAGCTTCGCGAAGCGCTGCTGACGCCTCACCGAGCCAGGACGCGTCGAGACTCGTATTCATGCGTGACGAGGTTGGGTTTGGTGATACGAAGGAGTCGTCATCCGTTGTAGATCTTCCCGCCCTTGGCGCGGTACAGCTCCAGCACTGTCCGAGCCTCATCGCGGAGGACGTTACGCACGATGGTGATTCCTCGCTGCTCGAGATAGCGATACGATTCGGGGAAAACGGGCCCTTCATCGAATTTCAATTTCGATGCGTCGTCGCGTGTGGCGCCATAAACTACACGCTGTACCCCACTCCAAAGGGTTGCACCAAGGCACATCGCGCACGGTTCGCACGTTGTAAACAATTCGTGCGCGGGCAGCCGCGGAGCGTTGAGCGTGAAGGAACGGACACGCTGCTGCGCCATCATGAACGCCATCATCTCGCCGTGCAGCGCGCAATTGTTCAGACGGACAACGCTATTCATCCCAACCGCTACCAGGCGCCCGGAAGGAGTCTCGAAAATCGCCGCGCCGAACGGTCCGCCGGTCCCGCGCTCGACGTTCGTGCGCGCGACCGCGATCGCCAATCGCATTCGATCACTGTCTGTCGCGTAGGGCGCGTCCCAATCGACGACAGAATCGATCCACTCAGGATATTCGACGTGCACAACCGGATGCGAGTCTTCGCTTCTCATTCGGGAGAAGGTTGTCGCGAAATGCCTGTGTGCGGAAGACTGGCAAGGGTGCGAAGCGGGCCCCAAGTAGCGGTCTGGGTGTATATTGGAAAAAGACAGGGGTGCCCCGCGCAGGACCGCTGCCACGTTGGAAAGCGACGCGGGGCTGAGAAAGTCCCTCAGAACCTGATCCGGTTAGTACCGGCGTAGGGAGTCGAAAGATGGAAGCACGCACGCAGATGCGTTTCGCGCGTCGCGGGGAGATCACCGACGCGATGCGGTTCGTCGCCGAGCGGGAAGAAATCTCGCCGGACCTCGTGAAAGATGAAATCGCCATCGGGCGACTGATTATCCCCGCCAATGTCCACCACCTGGCCGGCGCGCTCGAGCCGATGGCAATCGGGAAAGTCGCGCGCGTAAAGATCAACGCCAACATTGGCAACTCGCAGGTGTCGTCGGACGTCAACGGCGAGATCGAGAAGCTCCAGGTTGCAATCAAGTACGGCGCCGACACTGTCATGGACCTCTCGACGGGCGGCAACATCGACGGAATTCGCCGCGCCATCATCGCTTCTTCTCCCGTGCCGATCGGCACGGTACCGATCTATCAGGCCGTCCAGGGCGGACCCGATGGAAAATGGGACAAGCAGCTCGAGGAACTGACCGCCAACGACTTGCTCGATATGATAGAGCACCAGGCGAAGCAGGGTGTTGATTACATGACGCTGCACGCCGGAATCCTGCTCGAGCACCTTCCACTCGTCCACGGACGCATCACTGGAATCGTGAGTCGCGGCGGATCTCTCCACGCGGTGTGGATGATAGCGCACCGTCGTCAGAATCCGTTGTACGAACGCTTCGACGATGTTCTCGACATCCTCCGCCACCACGACGTCACGGTCTCGCTGGGCGACAGCCTGCGACCGGGGTGCATCGCCGACGCGAGTGACCGCGCGCAGTTCGCCGAGCTCGACACGCTCGGCGAGCTCACGCGAAGAGCGTGGGCCCGCGAGGTACAAGTAATGGTCGAGGGTCCAGGCCACATTCCGATGGACCAGATCGAGATGAACGTCCGACGCATGAAGGAAGTGTGCAACGAGGCGCCATTCTACACGCTGGGGCCGCTGGTTACCGACATCTCGCCGGGCTACGATCACATCTCCAGCGCAATCGGCGCGGCGATGATCGGCTGGTTCGGATCCGATATGCTGTGCTACGTCACGCCTAAGGAACACCTAGGCCTGCCCAATGCCGAAGACGTCCGCCAAGGTGTGATCGCTTACAAGATCGCCGCGCACTCGGCGGATGTCGCGCGCGGTAGAAGGGGTGCGCGCGATCGCGACGATGCGTTATCGCGCGCCCGCTACAGCTTCGACTGGAAAGAGCAATTCCGTTTGAGCCTCGATCCGGAGCGCGCCCAGGAGTATCACGACGAAACGCTGCCGGCCGAGTACTTCAAGAGCGCGGAATTCTGCGGCATGTGCGGCCCCAAGTTCTGCTCGATGCACAACTCGAGAACTATCGAGGAAGGGATCGCCAGAATGGCGGCGGAGCTCGAGGGCCAGCAACAGCTCGCGGGTGTTTCAGCAGGCTGAGCTCGAAACTTTCTACGTGCGCGCCAACAGCGTAGCGCGAATCTCCCGCATCTGCGCGACGTTATTCAGCGCAGTGATCGGCGCGACGATGTGCGTCAACCTGCGCTCGCCGAGCGATGCGCCGACGAAGCGCATGCCACCGGTAGTTGTCACGGATCCCGAAGCGCCGCTGCGACGGGACATGATTCCGATGCTCGCTTCCGACTCCGCCTACTTTCGCGCGCATCCACTGATGGTTCCGGTGGAAGGCGTCGAGCCTTCGAGCCTGACCGATACCTTCCACGAAGGACGGAGCGGGGGACGGATCCACATGGCGACGGACATTTTGGCGATGCGTGGCACGCCGGTGCTGGCCGCGGCCAACGGTCGCATCATCAAGCTGGCCAACGGCGGCGCGGGCGGGACGACGATTTACATCGCTGACGCCAGCGGCCGCTATGTTCATTACTATGCCCATCTGATGGGATACGCGCCGAATGTTCAAGAAGGATTGCAGGTACGAGAGGGAGATGTGATTGGATTCGTCGGCACCACCGGCAATGCCCCGCCCAATACACCGCACCTTCATTTTCAGGTGATGAGAAGCGACGCCAATTACTGGAATGGAACACCAATTGATGTGCGCATGTTCATGACCAAGCCGGGGCGGATGCGCCAGTGACCGGACGAGAGCGAGCGGAGTTGCGAGCGGAAGCACATCATCTGGATCCAAGCGTGCACATCGGACACCAAGGGCTCACGCCATCTGTGATCACGTCACTGGACGATGCGCTTCGCACTCGCGAGCTGGTGAAAGTGAAACTGGGCAATAAGGAGCTGATCAAGCCGAAGGACGCAGCCAATGCGCTGGCGCTGGCGACCAACGCCGCGGTGGTACAAGTCATCGGACGCACCGCGACTCTCTTTCGGGAAAACCCCGACATCGAGAAGAAACGGGGCGATTTGCCTCCCTGGCGGAAATAGCCGCAACACCGGAGAACAACATGGGAGCAGCAGGAGCAGTTGCCGTCGCGGCGATGCGGCGGCGCGAACAGGAAGTCATCGACGACTTTCGAGCGGCGGGCGCGTTATCGCCCGACACAGCGCAGTCGTACTCCGGGCTCGGCTTCGGCCAGTCTCGGGCGATTCAGAGATTGCGCAACCGGGCCGTCATTAGAGAGGCGGCGCCCGACAAATTCTATCTCGACGAAGAAGTCTGGGCGGCGGTAAGACGAACTCGCCGGCGTCTGGCGACGGTAATGATGGCCATCTTACTGGTAATGCTGCTCGGCGTCCTGGCCCGGATTATCAAGTAATGAACCGAAGATCGTGACCGATCGGCGCCTCGGTCACCGCCAGATATTGGTCGCGTTCAGCGGCCTGGTGTTGGCAATGCTTCTAGCCGCACTCGATTCCACAATCGTCTCAACGGCACTCCCGACAATTGTAGGCGAGCTCGGCGGACTCAATCACCTCGCCTGGGTGGTGACCGTCTACCTTTTGGCACAGACAGTAGTCACGCCGGTTTACGGCAAGCTGGGCGACCTCTACGGCCGAAAAATCGTCATGCAGTCCGCGATCGTCCTGTTCCTCGTCGGATCCGTTCTGTGTGGAATGAGTCAGAACATGATCCAGTTAATTCTCTTTCGCGCAGTGCAGGGTTTGGGCGGAGGAGGACTGACGGTCACAACGCAGGCCGTAGTTGGCGACATTGTCCCACCGAGGGATCGAGGACGATATCAGGGCATTTTCGGCGCTGTATTCGGGCTTGCCAGCATCGCCGGCCCGTTGCTGGGCGGCTATTTCACGACGCACCTGTCGTGGCGCTGGATCTTCTACATCAACCTGCCATTCGGTGTGGCTGCGCTAGTCGTGCTTGCCGCGACTTTGCCTTCCCTCGGAAGACGAGCGGTACGAACGATTGATTATGCCGGTGCCGCGCTGCTGGCTGTGGTTCTCAGCTGCATCACTCTGGTGTCAGACATCGGCGGGACGAGCTACTCGTGGTCCTCGCCGCTCATGCTCGGCTTGATCGCCGTTTCGGCGATTACACTGGCGCTATTCCTCCTGGTGGAGCGAAAGGCGTCGGAGCCGGTGTTGCCGCTTCATCTCTTCAGGCAACAGACATTCATTATTACATCGGCTGTCGGCTGGATCGTCGGCTTCGCGCTATTCGGGTCCGTGACTTACTTCCCGCTGTATCTCCAGGTGGTGAAGGGTGTGAGTCCGACTGCTTCGGGCATGCAGATGATACCGATGATGGGCGGAATGCTCACGACCTCCATCATGTCGGGACAATTGATCAGCCGGACCGGCCGGTACAAGATTTTTCCGCTGCTCGGAACTGCGGTAATGAGCATTGGATTATTCCTGCTTTCGCGGCTGACGCCTTCGAGCAGCAACGCGCTTGCTTCCATTCTCATGCTGGTGCTTGGGGTGGGACTGGGAATGGTGATGCAAGTGCTGGTGATAGCGGTGCAGAACGCCGTTGACTATCGCGACCTGGGTGTGGCCACTTCGGGAGCCACTTTATTCCGGCTCATCGGCGGCTCACTCGGCACCGCCATCCTGGGCGCCATTTTCGCATCGCGCGTGAGCGCGAATCTCTCCCGGTTGTTGCCTGGTGCGCCCGCCTCCGCGAGCGGTATGAGCCTACACGCGCTACTGAACCTTCAACCGGCGGCACGAGAGGCCTACGCGGCGGCGTTCACGCAGTCGCTTGGCACCGTATTTCTTGTCGCTACGATTGTCTGCGCTGTCGGTTTCGCCCTGACCTGGCTTCTCCCAGAGCGCCCACTGCGCGCTACAGTTGCTGCCACCGCGCGCGATACCGGCAGCGAGGCGGGAGAAGCATTCGCGCGACCGTCGGATGAAGAAGCGATTGCCGCACAACTGTACGCCACGCTCTCCTCTCTCGCCGATCGTGATGTCCAGAGGCAACACATCCAACGCATCGTGTCACGCGCAGGAGAAACTTTGAGCCCTTTGGCGGCTTGGCTGCTCGTGCGGATCGAGCGTGAACCAGGACGTTCGCCATCGGAGATCGCCACCAGCCGGGGAATTGCTACCGAGCGCGCCGCTGCCGCTCTCGAGGAATTGGCGGCTCGACGGTTGATCACAGCCACAGCGGCTAATAACGGCGGACCATCTGAGCTCACTGCCGGAGGATGCGAGGTCCTGGACCGTCTGGTCGTTGCTCGCCGCGCACATCTGGCGGAGCTTGCACGAGAATGGGATCCAACGGAGCGGGCTGATGCCGCGGCCTATCTTCGAGATGCGGTGGCCGACCTCGTTCCTGATGTCCAGCGACGAGCCTGACGCGTTCGATTCTCCGCTTATGGAAATAGCACCATCTTTTACTGTTGATATTCAAACCGCCGGGTCTATTTTTCGCAAAGCTCCCGACTTGGTGGACCACGTCGCAACGGGTGCGGAAAATTCCGAGACGACATGCCCTACGTCATAACCGAAGCCTGCAAGAACACCAAGGACCGAGCGTGCGTTGACGTGTGCCCGGTCGATTGCATCTACGAGGGGCCTGACCAGCTCTTTATCCATCCCGACGAGTGCATCGATTGTGGCGCGTGTGAGCCCGAGTGCCCCGTCACCGCGATCTTCCCCGAAGAAGACGTGCCCGGGAACCTGAAGGAGTACATCCAGATCAATCGCGACGTCTTCAAGAGCGAAACACCCCCCGGCCGCCCGAACAGGTAACAGCGGGTTTGACTCCTACCATCGTCCCGGGAAAAAACGGTATGTCCACCGTACTACTTTCCCATCCATCGGGAAGCTCGGCGGACATCTATCTCAACGGCGCGCAAGTGACGTCGTGGATTCCCGCGGGCGGGAAGGAAGTCCTGTTCGTAGGGAAGACGGCTGCGTTCGCTCCGGGTGATCCCATCCGCGGTGGGATTCCCGTGGTGTGGCCGCAGTTCGCAAATCTTGGCGGGCTGCCACAGCATGGCTTCGCGCGAAAATCCGAGTGGCGGCTGGCGGAAGATGCCAATTCTTCCGATGAAGACTCTTCTTCGGTAAAACTGATTCTCACCGACGATCACAAGACGCGCGAGCAGTGGCCTTTCCATTTTCGTACCGAGCTGACGGTCACGATCGAGGAGAAAACTCTCGATGTAAAGCTCGAGGCGTTCAATACCGGCGATGAGCTATTCACCTTCACCGCCGCGCTCCACACGTACATCGGAGTTGCCGATATCCGTGAGACCGCCATCCGCGGATTCGGTGGCAAGTGGTATCTCGACAAAACGCAAGGTGGAAACGAGACCAAGGACGAAGCGAAGAAGCTCGTGATCGCTGACGAGACCGATCGCGTCTATCTCAAGGCGCCGAAGAAAGTCGAAGTCGAAGATCGTGGCAACGGCCGTCGCATCGAGGTTCGTTCGGAGGGATTCAAGGATGCGGTGGTCTGGAATCCATGGGCTGAGAAGGTGACTGGTTTCATCGGGCTCGACACTGAAGACTACCTGAAGATGGTCTGCATCGAGGCCGCACAGATCGGGTCACCCGTAGAGCTCAAGCCCAATGCGTCGTGGAGCGGCTCGCAGACTCTGGCGATCGTGTAAGTGCCGATCTTTCGCCAGTCCACGTTCCGGTGGCAGTGCGATAGTTGCGGCGTCTTTTTCAGGGCGGGGAAGGGTGGAGTTTGTCCGTCGTGCCGGCGGGCGTTGTGCGACTTTCATCTCTACGGGTCGTTCGTGGAAAAAGTGAAAGCTCGCTTCTCCGGGAGTCGGGCGGTCTGTGTTGAGTGTCGGGCAAAGCTCGCAATCTGAACTGCAACTGAACGGGCGAGAGCTGTCAGTGGCGAAGATCTAAGGGACCAGTTCACGACGTCGGGACGCTACTCTTGGTGCTTCAGTACAAGCAGGTTGTGCTTACGCCTAATGTGATGTCCCCAAGTAGTGAACTGGTCTCTCGGCCCTTTCTTTACTGACAACTCTCGCCCGTTCCGTTGCAGTTTCTAGAATCGTTTCATAAATCCGGCTGCGCCGACCTCCACATTCCCCTGCACGATCTGGCTCTTCATCCAGAATGCCAGTAACAGCACCGCGTACTGCAGGAACGTGCTGATCTCGCTCCTCACTGCTTCCCCCCAATGGTACTCACCCGCGTGCCTCACTCCTTTCGGGGGGCGCGGGATCCAGCGCGGGGTTTCGTTCTTGTAGTCCAGGTAGTCGCGAGCGAAAATCGACTCGAGCACTCCTTCCTCGTAGCGTACGATCAGCTCGTACTCCACCGCGAAGAGAAGAACTGCGATCGGCAAAAACCACAGAACGCCCGAGATCGCTACGAATCCCATCCAGATCAGGAAATTCCCGTTGTACAAAGGGTTTCTGCTCCAGGCAAAGATGCCGTAGGTGACGAGCCGCTGCACGTTCCGCGAACGGCGGCGGGTCACAGTGCCGGCGGCCGCAACTCCCGCGAGACGAATCACCTCGCCGATCACGATCAGCGCAATACCAATCTCCCAGCGAAACGGCGAGGTCGAGCCGGGCATGATGAGCGGAATGCCGAGAAAGAGCAGCGGCAGCCAGCTGCGATGGCGAAACAGCACCCCGCCGATCTGCGCGGGAACCGTTTGTTCGGCCGCGCTTACCTTGCTCTCGGGCGGGACAGGAGTGGTCAACCTCGCGGGACCTGAGCCCTCACCGCCGCTTCTTCATCCCACGGTGAGAATAAAGTGCGCCACTGATCGGGAACGGGTATCGGCTTCCCGTCAGGGGAGACAGTGACATAGACGATGGAAGCGTCGCAGACGACGGCGCCGCGTTGGTTGCGGACTTCCTGACGCACGATGAAGCTCGTG
This sequence comes from Gemmatimonadaceae bacterium, assembly GCA_046262755.1. Classification (GTDB taxonomy): domain Bacteria; phylum Gemmatimonadota; class Gemmatimonadetes; order Gemmatimonadales; family Gemmatimonadaceae; genus UBA4720. The sequence goes on from JBHEME010000018.1 coordinate 30,176, forward strand.
TTCCCCACCGAGGTCAGCCCGGTTCGAATGCTGAGGTCGTCTCCCGGGAAGGTCTGCGCCTGGTACGAAGCTTCGACCTTTCGTACCACGGCCCACAGGCTCGACCTCATGTAAGCATCGTACGACATGTGACGCTCCAGAGCCTGCCAACGCGCCCGCTCCAGCAACGTCAGCATGTGCGCGTGATTCACGTGCCCCACCGAATCGCAGTCGCTCGGATAGATGTGCACCTTCAGATCTTCAGTCATCATTCCACTCGTGAGAGTCGCGCACAGGCGAAAGTTAACCCACCTGAGGCCGGGCACCACGAACCGCTAGATTTGGCGCATGCCCGCCCCGCTACAACAGCGAAACCTCGCCGAGGCTGCGCTGTATCTCGACAAACAAGAAGACGTCGGTCGCTTCCTCGAGGAGATATCGGCGGTCGACGAGCTCGCTCTCGATACCGAGGGAGCGAGCTTCCATCGATTTCTCGATCGCATTTATCTGCTCCAGATCTCAACTCGTGAGAAGAGCGCGATAATAGATCCGCTCCCGATTGGGTCTCCACCGCGATTGGGCGAGCTGCTGCAAAGTCCATCGGTGGAAATCGTCTTTCACGATGCTGACTACGACCTCCGACTGTTGCACCAGGACTACGGCTGGCACGTCACGAACATTTTCGACACACGCATTGCCGCCCAGCTGCTCGGAATCAAGTCGTTCGGATTGGCGGCGCTGCTGGAGCAGTATTTCGACGTCAGGCTCGACAAAAAACATCAGCGCGCCGATTGGTCCATGCGACCTTTGACCGACGACATGCTGGAGTACGCCGCCCAGGATACGCGCTACCTGCTGCAGCTGAAGGATCACATGGAAAGCGAGCTGGAACAGAAAGGACGGCTTCAATGGGCACGCGAGGAATTCGCGCGCCTCGAAGGCACGCGTTGGGAAGCCGAAGGAAGTATGGAAGGATTCCTTCGTCTAAAGGGCGCGCGCGACCTGACGCGCCGCGAGCTGGCGGTCCTTCGGGAGGTCGCCAACTGGCGCGACACCGTTGCGGCGAATCTCGACCGCGCGACTTTTCGCGTGATGGGGAATGAAGTCCTGTTTGAGCTCGCCCGCCGCGCGCCGCGAAGCGTCTCGGAATTGAGCGCGATAAAAGGTATGCCCAAAGGAATGATCGAACGCGGTGGAGCGGAAATCATCGCCGCTGTTCGTCGTGGAATGGAAGCGCCGGAAGCAGAGCTGCCGCGCTTCCCGCGGGGACAGCGCTGGAACAAGGATGCTGATTTTGACGCTCGAGTGTCGCGCCTCAAGTCGGTGCGCGACGAGACCGCGACTCGACTCGAGCTTGATCCGGGAGTGCTATGCTCGCGCGAGCGTCTCGAAAACGTCGCGCGAAGCGGAGCGAGGACCATCAACCAGCTCGAGACAGTACCCGAGCTGAGAAAGTGGCAGGTCGAAGCGATGGGTGCCGGATTCCTTCGCGTACTCGATCAGAACCCCTAGACCCGTTCGCTAACGGCCGACCTAGAACCCGAGGTATGCCCTCACGCGCGGCTCCATCTTCTCGGGAGTCCAGAAGGGTGCCCAGACAAGATTCACTTCAACTTTCTCGACGCCGGGTAGCGCGCTGATCTCCCGTTCCGCGTTCGTCATCAGCTCGGGGCCCGACGGACAAGCGGGCGACGTCAGAGTCATGTCGATCTTCACCGTCGCGCCATCGACCACGATGTTATAGACGAGGCCGAGATCGACGATGTTGAGCTGGAGATCCGGGTCTTTCACCCGGCGCAGCGCAAGCTTCACCTGGTCTTCGCTTACGACGCCGGTCGTCGAGGACGAGGCCGTCGTCGGTGCAGTTCCATTGTCTTCGATCATATCGTCTCCCCCTGCCTACGAATAATCACCTGCTGCAAGCTGTGGAAACAAGAGCGGGCGCCCATCGGCGCCCGCGGTTGGGACAAAACATGTTGCACACTGCCATCTATTTTTTCTTCCTGGCAGTGCTCTTCTTGGCAGTGGCCTTTTTGCTCGACGTGCTCTTCTTCGCCGAAGCAGTCCGACGTCTCGATGACGCACTCGCGATCGAGTGATGCCGCGACGATCCGTGGCGGCGGCGCGAGGCACGCGGTGGCGGCGGATTCCATCCAACTTCACGATCCGCGCGGAACGTACGGCGCGCGCCGTTCACTTCGGGCCCGTCGAGCACGGATAGCACCGCGGCATCAGACAGGTCGGCTCGCACGTCGGAGATAACCTTCGCTGGCCGCAGCGCTCGCGCTGCGTGGACGCGGTTAGTCAGCAGAATCACGAACATCTGCCGCTCGGGGTCGATCCACATCGACGTCCCGGTGAAACCGGTGTGACCGTACGCGGTCGGTCCGAGGTAGCGGCCCGATCCATAATCACCGTCGGCCGTATCCCAGCCAAGAGCGCGGTGACCGAACGCTCTCGAGGTAAACAGATCGACGGTCGGCCGGCTGATTATCTGGACGCCGTTGTATTCACCACCATTGAGCATCATCTGCGCGAAAACGGAGAGATCGGCAGCAGTGCTGAACAAGCCAGCGTGTCCGGCAACGCCGCCCAGTGCGTAGGCATTCTCGTCGTGAACTTCGCCCTGCAGCGGATAGCCGCGAGGCGGAGTCACTTCAGTTGGAGCGATGCGATAGCGAAGAGAATCAGCGGGGCGATACATCGTCTCGTTCATTCCCAAAGGCTCGAATACGCGCTTCTGGAGGAAACGGTCCATCGGCTCGCCAGCTACGACCTCGACGAGGAGCCCAAGGACGTCCGCGCCCAGATCGGAGTAGATGTACTGCGCACCGGGTCGGCCTTCGAGTGAAGTGCCCAGCACCATGGCGCGCGCTTCGAGCGGGCTGCGGGCCGTGCGCCAGATGTCCTTGCCTGCCGGCAATCCCGAGGTATGGGTAAGCAGCTGGCGAATGGTGACGCGATCCTTGTCCCCGCCACCGAAGGTCGGGAGATACTTAACCACCGCATCGTCGAGCTCGATCTTCTTCTCGTCGAAGAGGATCATTATTGCGGTAGTCGTCCCCACTACTTTGCTGAGCGACGCCACGTCATATATAGTCCGCTCGGCGTCGACCGGAGTGCTGGAGCTGGCCCAGGAGAGTTTGCCAAAACCCTTCTCGTAGACGGCGGCGCCCTTTCTTCCCACCACTACAGCGGCCCCCGGATAACCCCCGGCTTTGATGCCACGCTCGACGACGCGCTCGATCGCGCCAAGGCGACTGACGGACATACCTACAGAAGTAGGCGACTTCGCTGGCAGGCCGTCACCCGCGCGTGTGACCGTCAGGGCGGTGAGAATGACTCTAAGCAACGCTAACTCCTTGGACTACTACCATTTATACGAATTGCATGAGCTTAAGTTCCAACTTGCTGGCGCTCGTCCCCAAGCCTTGCGTGGGGCGCCGGCCTACGTGTGCCGACGATTCCAAACGCCCAAACGTCACCCGATCTTTTGAGGAAACTTTTCACTGTCGCGCTGTGACTAAACCATTGTCCGAGATGCCATTCGATCAGCTGGATCTCAAGCGCGCCATCGCCGGCGATGAGCGAGCGTTGCGGCGGCTTTGGTCGCAGCATGCTCCGCACATCGATGCGGTTGTACGCAGGCTCTGTGGAGATCCGGAGCTGGCGGCGGACATCTCACAGGAGGTCTGGATGCAGATCTTCAGGGCACTCCCAAGCTATCGCGGCGACTCGCAGTTCGGAACATGGGCTCACCGGATAGCCGTTAATCGGACTCTCAATGCGCTTCGCAAGATCAGACGATTGGCCAGGCTCGAAACCGAGATCGAGGATGACTCCGCGATCACGGAAAATGACAGCGATAGGACGTTCATTGCCGAATCGATCGAGCAGGCCATGACTAGACTGTCGCCCGGAGCCCGCGCCGTTTTCGTGCTGCACGATATCGAAGGGTATACGCACGGAGAGATCGGGGAGGAGCTCGGAATCACGCCGGGCGGATCGAAATCGCAATTGTTCAAGGCGCGGGCGCGGCTGAGAAAGCTCCTCGCGCACCTGGTTGATGACTCAATACCTGTTGCAGGAAAGGGGAAGGAACATGTCGCTGTCTGAAGAAAAACTGGATCAGCTCATTGCCGTCGAGCGGGCGCGCGATGAGGCGCCGCTCAATGAATGGCGAACCATCGCCGCCCGGGCCCGAGAGGAAGGCCTCGTCGCGGGCCAACATAGAGGATGGTCCAGTAGCCAATCCTGGATGCAGGCCGCGGCGGCCGTGATTCTGCTCGTAGGCGGAATCGCGATTGGCCGGACCACCGTTGGCCTGCCCAACGCATCGGGTCCCGCAGAAACCCAGCCGACCACGGCATTGGGACAGGCAGCTCCGGCGGCGAACACATCCTCAACCGTTACTAGCACGGCGACCTTCGCTTCAGTGGATGATGCGTCCGCGGCACTCGATCGTGCGCTCACCGAGTACCAGCGGGCCACCGCGTACCTGGCGGCTAACAGCTCCACCGGCGCGACGACCGGCGACAGCTCCCGGATCTACTCAGCACGCCTCGCGGCATTGGACCAGGTCGGAAACGCCATGGAAAGCGCGCTGCAGACCGCTCCGCATGACCCGGTCATCAACCAGTACTACCTGGCAACCATGGGAGCGCGTGTGGCAACGCAGCAGATGGTCGCTCGACCCGTGGGCCTTGCCTTGAAGGGCTTTTAGATGAAGAGGCGAAGCAAATCGATGTCGGTGACGAGAATTTTTTCGGTTCGGTCAGCGGCGGCAATAGCCACACTCGCATTGGCGGGCAACACACGAGCGCAGGCGCCCGTTCGCGTTCAGGTCGATCCACCAACGGGTTGGTTCGGCGTCATGCTTTCGGATGAAGCGATAATGAATCAAAGCGGCACCGCTTTCTTCGATCGTTATCCGGTCGTCAGCAAGGTCGAGCCCGGATCTCCAGCCGCGAAAGCCGGCGTTCGCGCCGGAGACGTGCTGATGACTTTCAACTCCCACGACATGCGGGGCGCCGCCCTCGAGCTGCGAAACTGGCTCAGGGAGGGCACGCCGTTCGAGCTCCGCCTGAGAAGGAATGACGACGTGCGTGTGGTGCGTGGTACTCTGGGACGGCGGCCGGATAATTGGGAGGAGCTAACCATCGTGCAGGTCACCCCCTCTGATCAGATCATGCTACAGAGAAGCGGCGGCGCGGTCGGAGTTGGCGAGCCGGCGGAAGGTGTTCGCCGAGCGCGGGTCATGCTGCGTCGACCGGAGGGCAGCCCTCCGCGGCTGCCGTCAGTGCTCGTGCCTGCACTCGGACTGGGCCGCGGAGTCTATCCGTTCGCTGGGGCAGAGTTCACCGCCCTGAATGACGATCTGTGCGAGGTCCTCGGCGTCAGACCCGAGGGAGTGTTCGTTACGAACGTGATCGACGGGTCCATCGCCCGGACCGCCGGACTGCGTGGAGGTGACGTCGTAGTGGAAGCCGATAGTATCAAAATCGCTAATCCAAACGATCTCGTGCGCGCAATCAGGAACGCCAGCGATCAATCGGTGCGTTTGCAGATTGTTCGCAAGCACAAGCCTCAGGCGGTGACGCTGCGCTGGTAAGGACTCAGTCGGGTAGCTTGCGCGACTCGGGAACCAGTGACGCGTGAATCGCGATCGCTGAGATCGCTCCGCTCGCTGCCGCCGCTATAGCGAGCTGAGGGCCGGGAGCGATATCACCGGCGGCGTAGACGTTTCGCACTGAAGTGTGATTGCGGTCGTCGATCACGAGCCGGCCCAGCAAATCACGCTTGCATCCAAGCTGTGCGCCCAAATCATCAGCCGGGTACTGCCCAATCGCGAAGTAAAGGCGCTCGCAGTCGAGTGACATTCCGCCTTCGAGGTCGACGCCCGCAATCTCGGCCTGCTTCGAAACGACGCAGTTGATGCCTTCCTCGAGCACTGGAATGTTGAGCGCCTTGAGCTGATTTAGCAGCTCCTGATCCATATCCGGTTTATGACCGTTTGTGCAGATGACGATCTGGCGGGTCCAGGTGGTGAGGGCGAGGGCCATCCCCACTGCTTTCCTGCCCGTCCCGATTACGATTGTTTTTTTGTCGCGAGTCTCGTAGCCATCACAATCGGGACAAACGTGCACCGTTTCGCCGTAGCATTTGTCGAGGCCGGGAATATCGGGCCAAACGTCTTTGATCCCGATCGCGAGCAGAATACGCTTCGCTTCCATCACGCTCCCATCGCGGAGGCGGATCGCGAAGAGCTCGCCAGTTTCATTGATGGCTTCGTCGACAATTCCGCTTACGAATTCGACACCGTACTTTGCGCAGTCTTCGCGGCCGAGGGCGCGCAGCTCGGGGGGTCTGATAGCCGGTCTGCTGAGAAAACCATTGATCCCACGCGTCTCCCAATTCCTGGGATCGCCCGAGTCAACGACCACGACTTTATGTAAGTACCGCGCGAGCCAAAGCGATGCGGTCAATCCGGCGGGACCACCGCCGACGACCGCTACATCGTAACGTTGGGCATCCATCGCGGGGAGCGGGTGCAAGTTCGATTCCTCCCGCGCTGATTAGTTTAAGGTCATGCGGCGCTCTCTTCGATAAGCTGTCTACATTACTCTTCAGCGGATGAAAATCGCGCTTCTCGATCCAGCCAGTGGCATTGCCGGCGATATGTTTCTTGGCGCCCTGGTCGACGTCGGCCTCGATAAAGCCTGGCTGCAGCGTTTGCCTTCGACTCTGGGGCTGGACGGTGTGTCCGTTCGCATCGCGGACGTGCAACGCGCGGGAGTGCACTGCATCAAGGTCGATTTCGACATCCCCCCGCAGCCGCACAGCCGCCCCGTTTCAGAAATTCATCGACTCATTGATGCCGCTAGTCTGCCAAAGAAAGTGGCCCAGAGGGCTCACGCGGCGTTCGAGTCGATCGGATTAGTCGAGAGCGCAATCCACGGAGTTCCGCCAGACGATCTTCACCTGCACGAGGTTGGCTCGGTAGACGCAATTCTCGATATAGTCGGCTCGATCTGGGGTGTGGAGCTGCTCGGCGTCGAGCAGGTCTATAACACCCGGGTGTCCCTCGGCGACGGGACGGCGAAGACAGCTCACGGAGTGCTCCCGGTCCCAGCGCCCGCCACGATTCGATTACTCGAAGGAGTGAGTGTCCGTCACGGCCCGCCGGGTACAGGCGAGCTGACTACTCCCACCGGCGCCGCGCTGCTGAAAGTATTGTCGAGCGGGTCCGCACCAGAAGAATACAAGCCTCTGCGCAGCGGTTACGGCGCCGGAACTCGCGACATCCGCGGTCGATTGAACGCTCTTCGCATCATCATCGGCGAAGCGGCGATCGAGCGGCAAGATCACGATCATCATTCACACGAGCACGTGCACACGGAGCATCTCCACGTGTTGAGCGCGGATATCGACGACATGTCTCCGGAGGAGTTGGCCGGCGCGGCGGACGTCCTTCGCGCCGATGGTGCGCTGGATGTGGTGTTGTTGCACACAACCATGAAGAAGGGAAGGCTTGGTACTCGGGTCGAAGCACTGGTCAAAACCCCGGATTTGGCGCGTTTGGAAGAGCGGGTGTTCCTGCTTTTCACCACGATCGGCGTCAAGACATTCGATGTTGTGCGAAAAGCGTTGTCGCGGGAATCGCGCCTGATTCGCTTCGACGGACAGGATGTCCGCGTGAAAGTGGCGACGCTTCCTGATGGAAGTCAGCGAGCGAAACCTGAGTTCGACGATCTTAAGCGCGTCGCCGTTGAAACGGCGCGTCCGTTGGCCGAGGTCCGCGCTCAGGTGATGGAAATGTTGAATCAGCACCGGCCCAACGGTCGGGAGCCGCGGGGATCCTGATGGAGCTCGAACAGAAACTGATCAGCGCGATCCGCGCGGCCACTGGAAACAGGACGGCGTACGTCTGCTACTCAGGGGGCGTCGATTCTACGGTGGTGCTCGCCGGCTGTGTTCGCGCCGCCGTTCCGACGGTCGCACTGCTCGGAGTCAGTCCGTCGCTTGCTCGAGCCGAGCGCGAAGACGCGCACCGCATCGCGGGCGAGATCGGAGTGCGAGTCGAAGAGATCGAGACTAATGAGATGGCGCTCGAATCGTACCGCAGGAATTCGGGAGACCGCTGTTATTACTGCAAGAGCGCTCTTTACGATACGGTTCAAGTGCTGGCGTTGGAGAGGAGGGCGGCAGGAGTGATCTTCGTCGGCACGCATACCGACGATCTGGGCGAGCATCGTCCCGGGCTCCAGGCTGCAATGGAGCGGGGCGTCGTCGCGCCGCTCGTCGACGCCGGACTGGACAAGTCGGCTGTGCGATTACTGGCCCGTCACTGGAATTTGTCGAATGCCGACAAGCCCGCGGCGCCGTGTCTCGCCAGCAGAATGCCGGTTGGGAGCGAGGTACGTCCTGAGCGCCTGCGACAGATCGAGGCCGTCGAGGAGTTTTTGCGGATCAACCATGTCTGGCCCGCGCGCGCCCGCTGGCACGATACGATCGTTCGGCTCGAAATTCCTCCTGAACTGTTCGAACGCATTACATCGGACCCACTTCGTTCCGCGCTCCGCCGCGAATGCAGGAAGGCCGGTTTCAAGTTCGTCGCGCTCGACCTCGGCGGTCTGCAAAGCGGAAGTCTCTCTTTGCCGCTGGTGGGATCGTGACGGACGTCCGCTGGGATCGTGAGCGCGAAGCACGCACTGGAGTTCCCGAGGTGGTGTTCGGTCCGGGAAAGACCGCGGCGCATCTTCGAGAGATCTTTTCGGCGGATAACGAGCTTAGAATCGCGTCGAGGCTGAGCAAAGAACAAATGCAGGTGCTCGCGGAGCTGGCCACGATCCATCCCGAAGCTCGAATGGCAGTGCGCAATCCACGTCCGTTGCGGGATTTGCCCCCAGTGCCGGTGGTAACTGCAGGCACAGCGGACATTCCGGTGGCGATGGAGGCGGCGACGACGCTCAACGCTATGGGCGTTCCGACTACAACTCACTTCGATGTCGGCGTGGCGGGAATACACCGCCTGCAGTCCGTTTTGCCGGAGCTCCGCGCTGCGCGTGTCTGCATCGTCGTCGCCGGTATGGATGGCGCGCTGCCGGCCGTTGTCGCCGGACTGCTCCGCGCACCAGTCATCGGGGTTCCTACTTCGGTCGGTACGGGCGTTGCTCAGGGTGGAATGGTCGCGCTCAACACAATGCTGGCGACGTGCAGCCCGGGAATAGGCGTGGTAAACATCGACAATGGGTTTGGCGCTGCCTGCCTGGCCCTGAAAATTCTCGGGAGTAACGCCCCCGACTAGCTTCCTTCGGAGTCCGCATATGCCCGCGATTGATGGAATCGATTCTCGACTGCTCGATGCAGGTCTTCTTGTCGTGCGAGTCGTCTTCGGTCTGGTGCTCGCAGCGCATGGAGCGCAGAAGCTTTTCGGCTGGTTTGGTGGCTACGGACTCGCGGGAACTGGCGGTTTTATGGAGTCGCTCGGATTCCGGCCGGGGAGTGTGTTCGCGACCTTCGCTGGATTGGGGGAGCTCATCGGCGGATTGCTCCTCGCTCTCGGATTTCTTGGTCCTGTCGGCCCCGCACTCTTGCTGTCGGTAATGCTGGTTGCGTCAATCACGGTGCACCGCAAGAACGGACTGTTCGTGGCCAACAACGGGATCGAAGTGCCTTTGCTCTACGCTGCGGCAGGCGTCGGCCTCGCGATGACTGGTCCGGGCCGATACTCGATCGACGCGGCCTTCGATCGCAACTGGCTGCTTTCCCCGACGGTGACCTGGATCGTGCTTGGGATCGGGCTTCTGGGCGGAATTGGAAATCTCGCCTTACGCCGGCCGTCACCGGCGAGTCCGCCAGTTTGATTCTCCTTGTACTTCGCCGAGTGTATCTCACGTCTGAATAGGCGAACGCAAATCATGAGATCCATCGGCGCCTCGGCGGGGCGTCGCGCGTCCGGCTGACACCCCTCCTGACAGGTCTCTAGACGCTCGTCCCAGGTTCGGAGAATTCGCGAGACCGAATCTGGCTGAGAGCCCAGGCTGCGTGTTCGACTATCAGCGGATCGGGCTCTTCGAGCGACACCGCCAGAGCTGACGCGTCGTCATGATCGCCAATGTTTCCGAGAACGACCGCCGCATTGCGCGCGAGGCCGCGGCGCTTCGCGCGTTTCATCGGCGAGCCTTTGAACCGTGTGTGGAAAGTGTCGTCGTCCATTGATAGAAGTTCCATCGCGAGCGCCCGCGCATCCCTGTCACGCAGCGCACTACGCGGCTCAAAGCGCGATTCGACGCTGTCCGACGCGAACCGAACGTTCCACGGACAAACCTCCTGACAGATGTCGCACCCGTAAATGAGCGACCCCATTTGCTCCCTCAATTCCAGCGGAATCGAGCCTTTGTTTTCGATGGTGAGATACGAAATGCATTTCGTCGCGTCGAGAACCCTCGGCTCGACAAACGCTCGAGTAGGACACTCGTCGAGGCACCTCGTGCAGGTTCCGCAACGATCCGCCTCGAACGGAGTGTCCGGCTCCAGATCCAAATCAATCAAGAGCGAGCCAATGAAGAAAAAAGAACCTATGCGCGGGTTGACGAGGTTCGTGTTCTTTCCAAACCAGCCAAGTCCCGCACGCCGAGCGAGATCACGCTCGAGAATTGGGCCTGTGTCGACGTAAACCTTGCCCGCGATACGCCGACCGAGCTCCGACTCGAGCCAACGGTGCAGCTCACCCAACTTCGCAGTCATGACATCGTGGTAATCGTCACCCCGCGCGTAACGCGCGACCGGTCCCGGCGGGGAGTTGCCGCCGTAATTCAAGGCGACGACGACTGCGCTCAGCGCACCAGGCACCGGATTCCGGGAGTCACGTCGCTTTGCCGCGCCGCGGGACATGTAATGCATTTCGCCGGCGTAACCACGCGCGATCCATTCGTCAAAGAAGGGCGCTGTCTCAACCGGCCCCAGAGTTGTGATTCCGGCTAGATCGAAGCCAAGGCCGAAGGCCTGCGCCTTGATCAACTCTTCGAGGCTTAAAGCCGGGGCGACCGCGGTGCTCATTCGGTCAACGTAGCCCAGCGAGAGTACCGTTCGACATCGGCGGCCGATGGCACGGCGTTGTAGTCACCGTACGCCGTGTACATGCGCCAGCGCAGGTAGGTGGGATCGGGCAGAGGAAGAAAGGGAAATTGCCGATACCAATGTTCGGATCTGAAGCGCCAGCTCACCCGCAGCAGATCGACAAAAAGACTCGGCCGACGCACTGCACGCAACCCGAGTCTCAACGCCAGTCGTAGCCAGGGCATGTGCCTCCTAATATATAGAAAGAGTATGTCACCTTCTCGCCAGCACGTCGTTGGACTCATCTCGGATACTCACGGGCTGCTGAGGACCAGTATTCACAATGCTTTTGCCGGCGTCGAGCTCATTCTTCACGCTGGTGACGTAGGCGGGTCGGATATCCTCGAAGAGCTGCGACTGATCGCCCCCGTGAAGGCAACCTTCGGCAACACCGATTCAGCCGACGATCCCGAACTGGTGAAGGAGATTGCTGTTTCGATAGACGGCGTCCGCATCCACGTGAGCCACGGCCACGAGACCGGAAGCCCCACTCCGGAGAAATTGGCGGCACTCTATGACGCCGATGTGATCGTCTACGGCCACACCCACCGCCAGCTCGTGAAAGCGATTGGGGACAAGCTCATCGTGAACCCCGGTGCCGCCGGCGCGAGACGGTTCAATCTGAAGCCCAGTGTCGCGAGATTGAATGTCTCGCGTGGGAAGGCGGAGGTTGAGGTCATTGAGCTCGCTTGAGCTGACTGAAGAGGAAGTGCAGGTCTGGGTAGCGTCGCTCCGAGTCAGCGACGAGCGGCGGGATGAGCTTTCGAGCTCCCTGGCGCCCGAGGAGCGAACCCGCGCCGACACTATGACCCCCTCCGTATCGCGCAAGTTCGTCGTAGCGCGCGGGATTTTACGCTCGTTGCTCGCCGGCTTCACCGGGATGGCGCCAGAGAAGCTGCGCTTCGAATACGGATTCAACGGAAAGCCGTCGCTCGCCGATCACAATATCAATTTCAACATTTCCCATTCGGCCGACCTGGGAGTTTTCGCGTTTGCACCCGATCGCGAAGTGGGAATCGACGTCGAGAACGAGAGACCGGTCCGGCGACTCCTGGATGTCGCGCAGCGATTCATGTCGGACGAGGAGCTGCGTTCCCTTGCCGCTACAGCGCCCAATCAGCGTGACGCCAGTTTTCTCCGGTCGTGGGTTGTACGCGAGGCGCGTTTGAAAGCGGAGGGGAAAGGCGTCTGGTCTGGTGGGGCAGCGCAACGAGCGAATATCACGCATAAGCTCTTTGCCCCTCAGGCGGGGTACATCGCGGCGGTGGCCGCCGCGGAATCTGATTGGCGTCTCTACACATGCTCGATGAAGCAGTAGCGCTACTGCTTTACATCGGCATTCGCCTGCCCATGCTTGCCGCTCGCGGATATTTACCATGCATCTGCCGCGTACACTTTGCATCTACCTTGCACAGAATTTTTATTAGAAAGCCCCCGTGTTTTTCCAACGTTGATGCCTGGTGGAAGGCACGTGATTCGACTCTGCCGAAGGAGGTTTGATGCAAAAACTGTTTGGTTCGATTGTTGGGCTGATGCTTGCGCTCGGAGCTATTTCGTGCGGAGGGAGCGGAGGCGATGGCGTTACGACTCCGCCGCCGCCGCCACCACCGGTCAATTGCGCTGACAACACGGTCTGTATGGTGCTAAACAACTTCTCGCCGAAGACTCTCAGCATACCAGTCAACACTACCGTAAGCTGGCTCAACGACACTGGCGTGATCCATAACATCACCTGGGACACTCCGGCGGGGAAAACTGCCGCCGGAAGCTCCGGCGACGGCACTGGCGATATCCCGGATTTCTCGAGCGGGACCCACAGCCGCAAGTTCACGGTCGCGGGCGGGCCATTTACCTACACCTGCACTCAGCATGCAGGAATGACGGGAACGATCACCGTCACTCCCTGACGTACTAGGTCAGAAAAACGAGACACCCTCCAGAGTTTTTGGAGCGGTGGTCCCGAGCGCTGCCAAAGCACTCGGCATCACATCCACCGTCCGGCGCGGCGATCGCGCCGGCCTCCGATTCAGCAGTAACGGAACGAGGATATGCTCACGGTGCAATGCGCCGTGAGAAGAGACGTGCGGAATCGGCTCGTACCGGGCGCGATAGTCCCAATCACGCGATGCCGACAAAATGACATCGCCACTTCGCGCCGAAGCCGCGAGGTTCGCTATCTGAACGAGTGAGTCGGGATAGTCGCTCGAGATCGTGGCGTCGTATGCCTCGACGTCGGACAGTCGCTCCTGTACTCCGATCCCCAGAGGATCACCGCCGCTTGTAAAGTACGAGTACGTCGACTCGGCCCACTCGAGATGGGCTTTCCCGCGCCCGTGCGCACGGATCTCACAGCCGGACGGACCGGTCGGAAGGATCATCAGATCTACGGAGTCGCGCGCGAGTAGCTTTTCCGCAAAGTCGTTCCACTCACTCTGCAGGCTGGGCCACCACCTTCTTGTTCGCTGCTCCAGATCGAAATACAAATGCGCCATTGCATTGCCGCTTACCATCACGGCGATGTCCGCAGAGGTGTTGAAGGCCCACGGATGCGCGAGCGTTGTGTAGCCCCAGTCGGATACCAGGCGGACCAGGTCCTCATGATCTCGCACCGGCGAGTGACCGTGATCGCTGCCGACCCAGAGATGCATCTTCTTCCACCTCCCGTCCCGCTCTGCGTCGGAGCGAATCCGCGCCACCGTCTCGTCGACAATCCCCATCGCGTCAGACACGAGCTCGGCGTTGTGCCCCGCCGAGTGCGACGTCTTGTCGATGCCCGTCAGCGCGACGAATGCGAACTTGAGTCGCTGCGTGCGCAGACGGCGCGCCGCCTGATCTCCAACGCGGCGATCGATCTCGAGCCAACCTCGCACGTTACCCCTGAAATGGGTCGCCGCCGCGCGCGCGACGAACCCCGGGTTTTGTCCGATGCGGTCGCGTCGCTTGAGACCGCGCGCGATCACGCTCAGTGCGCCAATGCTCGGCTTCGCCAGCTCGAAGATCGTGGGTGATGCGCGATCTATGTCCCGGTCAATGAACCTCATCTCGGACCCGACGTAGCTTCGTGAATGGCCGGAGATCCGTGCAATGCGCCGCGATCGATCGTACCAACGAAGCCCCGGCAACCCCACGCTTCCCGGATATCTTCCCATCAGGAACGGCGCATAGGCCGGCCCTGTCACCGAAGGGAAGGCAGAAGTGATCGAGCACAACACTCCTTCTTCGCGCAGCTGCGCCAGCGCGGGGAGGCGACCTGCGTCAATGGATCGCGCGAGCACGTCCGGTCGCGCGCCGTCGGCGATGATCAGCACAACTTGCGCACCATCACCTGGCGAGCTTCCTGCAGACGCACGCAACTTTAATTTCCCATTTCAGAGAGCAGCGGAAGCCCGCGACGGCGGCCAACGATGAAGAACAAAAAAGATATCGCGAAAGCTCGCCCCACGAAGGCGCCAAGATCGTCGCGCGCGCGTACCGCCGGTGGAAAGAAGCTGAATCCCGAAGTCATGGCGTCCGCCGAGCAACGTGCGCTCGAGGGGCTGAGGCAGCGCACCGAGGAGGGCCACCTCAAAGCCGGGCGCACCCCTCCATCGCAGCAGGCAACTGGACGCCAGGCCGGCGCCACACGTGTCGTCGACGATGCGATTCGCGACGCGGCGCCTTCCACCGAAGACGAAAAGCTGCTTCAGCAATCCGGGCCGAGCATCGACTTCACCCGCACAGATCCCTGGCGCGTGTTGCGCATCATGGGCGAGTTCATCGAAGGCTTCGATACCCTCGCGCCAGTCGATAAGGCAGTTACGATCTTCGGCTCGGCGCGCATCGGGCCTGATGATCCGCACTACGACGCAGCTGTCGAGACGGCTCGGCTTCTGGCCGAGGCAGGCTTCGCCATCATTACGGGCGCCGGGCCGGGAATCATGGAGGCGGGAAATAAAGGCGCACAGTTGGGCGATGGCCGATCGATCGGCTGCAATATCGAGCTCCCGTTCGAGCAAGGCGCAAACCCCTACGTCGATACACTGATCCAGTTCAAGTATTTCTTCGTCCGCAAGACGATGTTCATCAAGTACTCCGTCGCGTTTATCATCTTCCCCGGCGGATTCGGTACGCTCGATGAGCTGTTCGAAGCTTTGACACTCATTCAGACCGGCAAGATCTACCGGTTTCCTGTCATCCTCTTCGGGCGGTACTACTGGGCGGGGCTGCTGCGCTGGCTGCAGGCGCGCGTGCTGAGCGAAGGAAAGATTTCCGAGGGCGACTTGGATCTCATGCTCGTGACCGACGACCCCGCCGAGGCGGCCCAGGCGATCATTAGCGCTTATAAGTCGCTTGGAAAAACTGCCGGCGAACAGATGGATAACGGACAGCGTAATGGCAAAAGGAAGTAAGCGCGCCGACGGCGACGGCAGGGAAAGAAGCGGGTTCAAATCGTCGCGCCATGGAAAACCGTCGGCGGCTGGTCCCAAAGCGCAGCAAAAACTTGCTGCCGAGGAACGAGAGAAGAAGGGCCTTCAACACACCGCCCACGAGGCCAGTCGCTTTCTCAAGGGACAACGCATCGATCCACGCCGCATCAATGGAAAAGAGAGCGTTGCCGACCTCATCGAAGGCAGTTTCCTCGCCTACAACGCAGCGCGGCTTCGCGAAGCGTGCCAGCTATTCACCGAGAAAATGCTGGCGAACGACGTAACCGTTGGCCTTTCCATAACCGGCGCGCTGACGCCGGCGGGGCTCGGAATGTCTGCGCTAATTCCCTTGATCGAAGCAGGATTCGTCGACTGGATAATCTCGACCGGCGCCAATCTTTACCACGACACCCATTTTGGTCTCGGTCTCGCCATGCACCGTGGTAACGCGCAGGAGTCCGACGTCGTCCTGCGCGAGGAAGGGGTCGTCCGTATCTACGACATCTTTTTCGATTACGACGTCCTCCTGTCCACTGACGCGTTTTTCAGAAAAATCATCACTGGAAAAGAGTTCCAGCGGCCGATGTCGAGCGCCGAATTTCACAATCTCTGCGGCAAGTACGTACGCGAGCGGGAAAAAGCGCTTGGCATCGGACAGAAGTCGTTGTTGTCCGCCGCGTATTCTGCGGGCGTTCCCGTGTATACGTCCTCACCCGGCGACAGCTCGATCGGCATGAACGTCGCCGCCCTGGCACTCGACGGAAACGAATGCCTTATCGACCCAAATCAGGATGTGAACGAAACTGCTTCGATAGTCCTCGACGCGAAGCGAGGCGGCGGAAAGAGCGCTGTCATGATACTGGGGGGTGGCAGCCCCAAGAACTTCATGCTGCAGACCGAGCCGCAGATCCAGGAAGTTCTTGGCATCGACGAGAAAGGGCACGACTTCTTTCTGCAGATCACGGATGCGAGACCCGACACGGGCGGTCTCTCCGGCGCCACTCCCGCGGAAGCCGTGAGCTGGGGGAAAATAGACCCGGACCGGTTGCCCGACGCGGTTGTCTGTTACCTCGATTCGACCGTCGCACTGCCGCTGCTGACTTCTTACGCGTTCGCCCGACACGGACCGCGCCGCCTCAAGCGGCTGTTCGATCGCCGCGAGACGATGATGGCTCGCCTGAGAAAGGAGTACGCGCGATCAGGGGAATCGCCGACGGGTATCGATCACACGGACTCCAAGCTCCCACAGCACCGCTAGCAATTGCCTACGCGGTCGTGAACGCCTAGCTTGGAGATGCGGCGCCCGGCCGGTCATACGGTCGGGCGCTCGATTTTTCGCCGGCTCTCACCCTGGAGAGCTGCCCGGACAAGGTTCATCCCACATGATCGACCAACTCAAGAAAAAACTGGGCGAAGAAGCCGAGCGGCTCCAGCACGAGCTGAACGTGGTGTTGCCGCAGGAGATAAGGAAAGCGGTGGAGCTGGGAGACCTGCGCGAGAACAGCGAGTACAAGGCCGCTCTGGAGCGACAGCAGTTCGTCCAGGCTCGCCTGGGTCAGCTGCGCCAGCGCCTCAGCAAGCTCTCTCAGATCGATGTGTCCCAGATTCCCTCCGATAAAGTCGGACTAGGCTCGCAGGTAGTGGTCGAGGATGAGAAGACGGGCGAGCGGGAGAACTACAGCCTGGTTTTCGGCGACTCGGTGGAGTTTGAGGAAGGCCACGTCAGCATGTCGTCGCCCATCGGGAAAACGCTGGTCGGGCGCAGCGTGGGGGAGACCGTCGTGCTCAAGCTTCCGGCAATGACCAGGCGTCTCAAGATCATCGAGCTGAAAACCATTCACGACGCGGCGTAACGTGGCGTCGCCGGCCTACGCGCTAGTCATTGCTCGCGCGCGATCCGACCCCTTCTCCGAAATCTCGAAGCAACACTTGGGACGATGTGAGCGATCGCAACGCTCGCGCACGTCTGCGTCAACGACGTCCGCGACCAGCGCCGTGACCGCGGCGCAGACGCAGGAATCCTCTTCAACTGCCCGGGCGACCGGGCACGCCCGACCAACTATCTCGTAGACGTTCCCGCGCTTGCGCACCGCGGTGATTCCCCCCAGCGAATCCAGTACCGAGGACGCCACCGCGACCCGGTCGCTCAAAGATCCCGTTGTCGAGGTGAGGGAGCGTCCAAGCCTTTTTCCGACCCGCTTCAGAAATGCAACGAGCTGCGGTGTCGGCATCAGCTCTCGCAACTCGGCGAGACACGCGGCGAGGATTGGCGCATACGCGCGAGAAAACGATTCTTCAGCGGTAGCGGTCAATGAATAAAGAACCGCTGGCTGCCCGGCCCCTCCGCCCGTTCGCAATCCCTTTCTCTCCAGCTGACCCGCACGCTCCAGCGCCGCGACGTGAAATCGCACGGCGTTATCGGTGCGACCGAGCCTCTCGGCAAGGTCTTCGACGGTCCAGCTTCCTTCCCGGAACAGTGTCAGCAAGCGCTGGCGCGTCGCATCAGGCTTTTTGGCCGTTTTAGGCGCTCGTGTCATTGGAGTCATCCGCCGTCAATTTAAGGTCATTCACCGAATAAGTCCAATTATTCCTTGACATATCAATTGCCCGGTGGTAGGCTCCGCTCCAAGAGTATTGGCGGATGCCGGTAGCCGCCGTCTCGATGGCGATTGCCGCGAGTTTTGTCGTCTTCACACCCAGACTGCTCGAAGGATATCGTCACCAGATTGGCCCGGCGTTCGTCGCGCACCGGGACAGGTCAATGCCTCCTCGACAATCTGAAATAGGATTTCCCGCGACAAGGAGACAAAGAATGCGAATCGCGAAGCTTGTGTCAGTGGCGGCAGTCGTCTGCTCCATCGCAGGTTGCGGGGGAAGCGGTTATTCGACTTCGCCCGTTACAACCGGCCCTACAGTGCCACCCACTGACAACGGGGTCCTCGTTGTCAACAACTCATTCAGTCCCGCATCGCGGTCTGTTACAGCGGGAACGACTATTACCTGGACGTGGGCAACTTGCAGCGGCGGCGACGGCTACACCGGGCAGACGTGTGTCTCGCATGACATCGTCTTCGATGACGGCGTCACGTCGGGAACTAAGGATTCCGGAACCTTTCAGCGAACGTTTGCCACGAAGGGGCAAACTTACAATTATCACTGCAGCATACAC
>JBHEME010000019.1:0-47252 GCA_046262755.1 Gemmatimonadaceae bacterium
ACGCTGTCCCACGCGGTCCCGCCAGTGACGAAAGGCAGGGCCGTGCTGACCGTTCCGCTCCACAATAGAGTGAGCAGGAGAGCAGGGACGATCGCGAACAGCGACAGGATCAAAACCAGTCGCGTGCGGAAACGCAGTTGATTCATGGGGGGTTAGATATAAATTATACCCGGACGACGCGACTTCGAGGATCAGCAAACGGTCAACAAAAGGTTGACGCGCTCGCATGAACCTGAAGACGCACCGCCTGCGGCGATTGTCGCAGGGTCATCGAAAGGTGTGCAGCCTATGGCGTTGAATGCGCAGGCACGCAGCCTCGCACCATGTAATCCCAACCAAAATGAGTACACGGCAACATCGGTCTCCGACCCATACGGGTGGACACCGACACGGCCCTCCGGCACATCGAGGGTCACACGCAGTAAAACCGATTCACCGCGGTCCCCAGGCAATGTCGCCTGGACAGTCACAGTCCTCTCCCTCTCCCTCCCACCATGCGCCCAACGCGGCGCTGCTCATCGACTTCGACAACGTCACGATGGGGATTCGCTCCGAGCTTCAGACGGAGCTGAAAAACCTCCTCTCCTCCGACATCGTCAAAGGCAAAGTCTCGGTTCAGCGCGCTTACGCTGACTGGCGACGCTATCCACAGTACATCGTGCCGCTCGCGGAATCGTCGATCGACATGATCATGGCGACCGCGTACGGATCGGCGAAAAAAAACGCGACCGATATTCGATTAGCCGTGGACGCGATGGAGCTGGTATTCACCAGACCGGAAATCGGCACCTTCATCCTGCTCTCCGGCGATTCCGACTTCGCGAGTCTCGTGACGAAACTCAAGGAGTACGGCAAGTACGTCATCGGCGTCGGCATCCGCGAATCCTCGAGCGACCTGCTCGTGATGAACTGCGACGAGTACTACAGCTACAACGCCCTCGCCGGATTGGTGAAGAGCGGGGAAGAGGAAGTTGTCAAGAAAGATCCGTGGGAGCTGGTTACTGAAGCGATCACCCGCATGAAGCGCAATGGAGATGTCATGCGCGCCGACCGTCTCAAGCAGGTGATGCAGGTCATCGACAGCTCTTTCGATGAGAAGAACCTCGGCATGTCGAAGTTCTCCAGGTTCGTGTCCGAGGCCGCGCACAAAGGCCTGCTGACCTTGACCAAACTGGAGAACGGACAGTTCGAAGTGGGTCCACCGCGTAGCGCTGGCACGCCCGCACTCGAACCGCCGACTGCCAGCGTGACTACGGCCAGGACTTCGAGTGCGGACGAAGCGGAGGGCGCGGATCGACCGCGTCGCGGACGAAGAGGAGGACGCGGACGAGATCGCGACCGCGGTCCGCAGCGGACACCTTCCATCGCAGCCGCATCCGCCCAGGTTGCGCCGGCAGCCCCTGCCATCGACGAGTCAGCACCGTCACCAGCCCCCGCTTTAAATGGTGACCGTATCGGTGCTACCGGACTTCGCCTGACGCGCGAAGACGCGTTCAACCTCGTTCGTCGCGCGGTGGACGCCGCCGGCGGCGCACCCGCCCGCGCCAGTCAGGTGCGCGCGACAGCACGCGAGCTCCTCGGTCGCGACAGCGAAAGCCTCAGCGAGCGGAACTTCTTGCGCATTCTACAGGATGCGCACCACGCCGACATCGTCGATCTCCGCCGCCGCGGCGGAGATTACGAGGTCGCCCCGTCAGTGTCGGCAACTCCCGTCACCCAGCAGCTCGTTGACGCCGAGCCTCCACCACGGGTTGCTCCAGCGGCGCAAACTGCGCCGACAGGCATGGGAGCAAGAGCTGGTGGAATCGCGCGTGGAAGAGGCCGCGGCGTAATAACCGGACGCGGAGCACCACCGGCTAATCTTCTGTCTGTCGGAGTCGTAGAGACCTCGCGGCCTGCGCCCCCACCGGTAACGACGGAGTCGGTGCCCGACCTCCCGCTCACGGGCGAGGACGCACTATCGGATTCCGAAGCCAGGCCGCGTCCGACCAGAAAGCGAGCCGCGTCGACGCGGGCCCGTAAGCAAGCCCCCGCATCAGATGACTCGGGAAAATCAGCTCCGAAGCGTGCTGCCCGTAAAAGTCGGAATAAAACCGCCAGCGAGTAGGTGAGCACGACTACCATCTCGAGTGCAGAAGCACCCCCGGCGGGCCTTCTGCACTCGAGATCACGCTCCGACTTTCATCGCGGACGCGCTCTTGCTCCCGGCTTTTATGATCGCGAAACGGAGATCGTCGCCCGCGAAATGCTGGGCACCGTTCTCGAATGCGAGACCGATGACGGTCTTGCCAGCGGAATCATCGTCGAGACGGAAGCCTACCTCGGCGAACACGACCTGGCATGTCACGCCGCCGCGGGTCGCACCGCGCGCACAGAGCACCTCTACGGCCGCCCTGGTATTTCCTACGTCTACTTCATTTACGGTATGTACTGGTGCTTCAACGCCGTCACCCGAAAAGAAGGATCGCCCAGCGCCGTCCTGGTGAGAGCGCTGGAGCCGCTCGAGGGTGTCTCGCTCATGAAGAAACGCCGCCCCCGCATCGAGAAGATCCGGGACCTGACCAACGGCCCCGGAAAACTCTGCACCGCGCTTGGGATCGTCGGCGCGATGAGCGGGAAGAGTCTGCAGCGCAAGCCGCTACTCATTCGCGAAGGCGAGCAATTAGCCGACGCCGACGTGCAGGTCACCACGCGCATCGGGATAACGCAATCGGCAGATTGGCCGCTCCGCTGGATAATTAGAGGCAATCCCTTTGTCTCTCGCGGCAAACCCTCTTAGCAATCGAAGAGTGTCTAGCGAACGGGCTCGTACTCAACTAAAGCGGGCAGCTGTGAGCGCTAAGCTGGGAGCTGTGAGCTAGCTGAAGCGCTCTTGGCTTAGCGCTCCACGCCGCCCGCTTTAGTTGACTCGATGCCGTTATAACCTCCCGTTGATCCCAAGGCCGAGGCCGTAAAAAAAAGACGGCCCCTGTCGGGGCCGTCATCCAAACAACCGGGTGCGCCGAGAGCTGCTATTCCCGATCGATGGAGCTGCCGAAATTCCAGCGGACACCGAACTCGAAGAAATTCATGACGCTGGAAATGAGAAAACTCGAGTTGCTCGGCACCAGTGTCTCCTGCGCGAAGATCGCCGCGCGCTTGCTCTGTATCTGTACACCGCCCATGCCGATGATTGCGCCTCGACTGCGGGCCTGTTCAACTCTGTCGAGAAATGCGTTGTTCGGGGAAGTGTTCGCGCTGTCTACGAACACACGCGCGTCCCCCAGGACGGCGATGGTGTAGCCGATGCCGCCGTAGGGCGTGATGCCGCCAAAATGCTTGGGGAAAGCCAGCGCAGCGAAAGTGATTCTCCGCAGATCGTTGACACGAACCGTACGCTCGTTGGTATTGGACGCCTGGTCGAAGACATCGACATCGCGCTGGAAGATCGACTGGTTTCCTGAGACGTAGAGACCACCCTTCGTGCGGGTGATCAGCCAATCGATACCGAAATCGGCGGTCGACGTGTTGCCATGGCCGGGCGCCGAGAAGGTGTTGATCCCGCTCTTGAATCCCCAAAACCATGAATTGTCGAAGTTCCGCACCTGCTGCGCACCCGCGCCCGCGGCTCCGACCACCGTAACGGCAAGCGCCACGGCGACTGCTCTGAACTTCTGCATGAAGGCGTCCTCTAGATTATGCCTAGCTTCGTCCCGACGGTCTTGAAGGCCGAAATCGCCTGATCCAGATCGTCGCGTGAATGAGCAGCGCTGAGCTGACAACGCACGCGCGCCTGCCCCTGAGGTACGACCGGAAAGCCGAACCCTGTCACAAAGACGCCTTCATCCAGCAACATGTCACTCATTTTGATGGCGGTCGCCGTCTCGCCCACGATTATAGGGACGATCGGCGTCTCTCCTGGTAGCGGTTTGAAGCCCGCCTCCGAGAGCGCCCCCCGGAAGTAATGGGTATTCTCGCGCAGCGTTTGAACGAGCTCCGGATGGTGCTCCAGCTGACGGATCGCGCCCAGCGCGCTGGCCGCCACAGTCGGTGGAAGGGCGTTGGAAAAGAGCTGGGGCCGCGACCGCTGGGTCAGCATGTCGCACAAAGCTCCTGCTCCGGCCACAAAACCACCCGCTGCACCCCCCAGCGCTTTCCCCAACGTCGACGTGATGATGTCGACGTCTCCCAGAACCCCGTAATGCTCCGCGGTACCGCGCCCCGTCGCGCCGAGTACTCCCGTGCCATGTGAGTCGTCCACAGCCACGATCGCATCGTAGTCGCGAGCGAGCTGAAGTATCTCGGGCAGCCTGGCGATGCTGCCCTCCATCGAAAACACTCCATCAGTCCAGATGATTCGCCGCCTCGCGGTTTTCGCTCCCTCCAACTTCGATCGCAGATCATCGAGATCGGAATGCTGATAGACGGCCGTCGTGCATTTGGTGATCGCCTTCGCCAGCCTGATGGAGTCGATGATCGACGCGTGATTCAACGCATCGGACACGACGAAATCGTTCTGCTCGACGATTGTCGCGGTGAGTCCCTCGTTGGCGTTCCACGCCGAGACGTAGCTCAGCGATGCCTCGGTACCAACGAGATCAGCGATGGCTTGCTCGAGTTCGCGATGTATGACGAAAGTGCCGCAGATGAAGCGCACGCTGCCGGTACCGGCGCCGTACTTGTCGAGGCCTTCGATCCCCGCTTTCACCACCTTCGGGTCGTTGGACAGTCCGAGGTAGTTGTTGGACGAAAGAATCACGACTTCCCCGCGCCCTTCCATCTGGACGCGCGCGCCCTGCGGCGATTCGAGGTAATTGAGCCGCTTGTAGACGCGATCCTGCTTCAACTTCTCGATCGCGCTCTCGAGCTCCGCATTGAAATTGGCATTCAACGCCACGGCACCCTCTGTGTTGGTTGTCATGCGACCTCAAAAATGACCTTGCCCGCCTCTCCCGACTTTATCGCCGCGATGGCGGCGTCGGCTTCCTCCAGCGGAAAGCGATGCGTGATTACGGGCGTGGGATCGAATTCCCCGGATCTCAGGAATCTCGTCATCTGGTGCCATGTCTCGTACATCCGGCGCCCGACGACTCCATAGATGGTGAGGCCCTTGAAGATTACCTCCTTGGCCAGATCGAAATCGACCTTCTTCGATGGAATACCAAGCATCTGCACCCGCCCGCCGACACGCACCAGCGCGAACGCCTGGTGGATAGCTGCCGGAACGCCCGACATCTCGAGGGCGACGTCCACGCCCAAGCCCCCGGTCGCCGCCTTGACGATTTCCTCTGCCTGCTCGGGGTGCACTGCGTCGTGCGCGCCCATCTGTCTCGCCAACGCGAGCCTCGTCTCGTTGACATCCGTCGCAATGATTCTCGAGGCGCCAGCCGCGCGGCAAATGCCGACCGCGAATATGCCGATCGGCCCACAGCCGGTTACGAGCACGATCGCGCCCGGAATCTCCGCGGTGAGCACGGTGTGGAACGCGTTCCCCATCGGATCGTGGATCCCGCCGACGTCGTAAGAGATCTCGTCGGCGAGGTGCCAGACGTTTGTGGCCGGCATTGCAATGAGCTCGGCGAAGCACCCGTCGCGATCGACGCCGATGATCCGCGTATACGGACACACGTGCGCATTGCCCGTCCGGCAAAGCAGGCATCGTCCGTCGACAATGTGCCCTTCGGCAGTCACGCGATCGCCCTCCTCCACATCGGTGACGAGTCGGCCGACCTGCACGACGTCACCCGCGAACTCATGACCGACGACGAACGGCGGCTTGCAACGCCCCTTCGCCCACGCGTCCCAGTCGTAGATGTGGACGTCCGTGCCGCATACTCCAGCGCGTCGCACCCGAATGAGAACTTCATTCTCACGCATCACGGGCTCCGCGACATCCTTGAGCTTGAACCCCGGTGCCGCAGATTCCTTGACCAGCGCTTTCACTAGCAGCTACTCCGTTCGGACTCGAGAAAAATTTTCGTGGTCGAGAGGAGTTCAAACCTGTTCATTGACCGCGAGTTTTGGAAGTGAGGATTCGGTTGTGAGGAAACCCGCGGCAATCAGTATTGCACGCACATCTCTTGCATTCTATATTCGCGACGAGTTACAAACCGATTCGCACTCGTCGTCGCAGTGATGTTTGTGTAACTCGCGGGCCGGTCAGGACGCGATGTTGGACTCGCCGATTCCAAACAGGGAGTTGGTGAGCGTTCTACTTCATCGTGGAGAGACAACAATGGCAGCAGCGAAGAGGGGCGGACGTAGAAAGGGCGGCGCCAGCAAGAGCTCCGGCGGCCGGAAGAGCGGCGGCCGTAAGAGCAGCGGCGGGCGCAAGAGCAGCGGCCGTAAGAGCGGCGGCGGGCGGAAGCGCGGCGGCCGCAAGTCGAGTCGCTAAGCGTCAGCGCTCTTCGACTGAACGAAAAAGCCGGCCACGTCGCCGGCTTTTTTGCATCGATCATCTCGAGTAGCGCGCGCTCGCGAGCTCCACAATTCTCGCAACGAGCTGCGAATATTCGAGACCGTGCTTCTGCGCCGCTCGCGCAAATTCGCTCTTCTGCTCCAGGTAGCAGTTCGGATTCGCTTCGATGACGTAGATCTCCTCGTCCGCGGTCACTCGAAGATCGATGCGGCCGTAGTCGCGCAGCCTCAGGGCCTGGAACGCGTCGACCGCGACCTGCTGGATTTTTTTCGTCAGGTCCTCGGATAGATCGGTAGGAAACACGGATTCTGTCCCCTCGAACTGCGCTCCCTTCTCGTCCCCATCATCGCCCCACTTGGCCTCCCAGCTGGCGATCTTGGGCAAATCCTTCGGAAACTTGGAGAAATCTAGCTCGACGATCGGCAGCGCTTCTACCTTGCTGTTGCCGAGCACGCCGACGTAGAACTCGCGACCATCGATGAACTCCTCGACGAGCACCGGCGATTGATACTCGCGCTGCGTTCCGCCCATCACGTCCAGCAGCTCCTTGACGTTGTTGACGATGGACTTCTGCGTAATTCCGAGCGATGCATCTTCCTGGGGCGGCTTCACCAGCAACGGAAAATCAATGTCGCCAGCCCAGTCGACCTGGCCTCGATACATAGTGGCGAACTTCGCGCTCAATATTCCGTGAAACGCCAGAACTTTTTTTGTCAGCGTCTTGTCGCCGGCGAGGATGAGACCGGCCGGACTCGAGCCCGTGTAGCGCAAGTCCATCAGGTTGAGCAGCGCGGCGACGTTCGACTCCAGCGCACTCTTCCCCCGGAACGATTCGGCCAGGTTGAAGACGAGCTCGGGTTCTTGCTTTTTCAGCTGGTCGATCAGCGGCTGCACGGAATCGTCCACCGCAATCCGCGTGGACGTGTGCCCGGCTGCCGCGAGCGCAGTATCGAGCTGGTCGAGCACCGGATCTACCGGAGGATCCAACGCATCCTTGCTGTGAAGAACGACCACCTTCATTTGTCGTCCAGCCCGTCGGTACCGTCGATGGCGTTGGTATAGCGATAGTTCATCATCACCGCCGTACCGAAAGCCGTCAGCTCGATCAGTGTGGATGCTTCGAGACCCCCCAGCTTTAGCCCGAGGTCCCTCACCCGATCCGCGAGAAAATCGACGAACCGCCGCACTACTGAGGAGTTCTCGCCGGTCCAGTACGAAATGCGCGTCACGATCTCGCGACGGTGCCGGGCGATGAACTCCTCCGCGGAAGCGCCCGCTGGCGCATGCTCTTTCGTCGCGAAGATCGTCTTCAGGTCGCCGTCAAAGATTCGCGGATCGCGGATCGGAATGTTCTCTTCGTTCCCCTTATAGTGCTCGGCCACAGTGTAGCGCATCGCCGCGACGGGCAAATCGTCCTCAGACGGCTCCGGGACTTCGGGTACCTGCTGTCCCACTTCTTCCATCACCCGATTTACGTATTCGAGTTTCGCCAGCGCGCCGCACCCGTCGTACTGACGGCGCCAATCAATATCAGGCGTCAGCCAGACGGCAAATGTCTCCGCAAAATCTTCGTCGGGATGCTTCTGCGCGTACCAGCCCAGGATGTGGCGGACGTAGTCGCGCGAGAACGGGTCGGCCCGATAGCGCTCCCGATAGGGACGCGAGTACGGTCCGAAGATTTTCCGCCAGTCGGCGCGATCGTACAACCGATATGCATAGTTGAAGGCGTGCCCCGCTTCGTGACGGAGGTAGCGCATGGATTCTTCGGCGTTCTCGACCGCCGAGGAGTAGTCCTCCTCTATTCGCGAAAGGCGCGCATCAGCGAGGTAGAACGGCACCCCAATCAGTGGAGTGCCGTCCGGACATCCCCATTGGTCACTCAGGTATACAGGCGGCCGGAAAGTGAGACCCTTCGCGCCGAGCTCCTCGTATAGCTGGTTGACGAGCTGCTCGAGCAGCGTGCCACGGATCTCCAGACCGATATCGGAGATCCGCTGAGCCAGAAGTGCGTGCCGCTCGCCTTCCCAATTGGGAGCTGGATGTTCCACACGAGGCAAGCGGGCAAGCAGCGTACCGGGTTGGGATTGGCCTCAGCGGAGTTGACGCGCGTCCGGGGGGCTTGCGGATGCAAAAAGCCCCGCCGTAAGCGGGGCCTTCCAAAAAACTGCAATGTCGCGGCTACAATCCTATAGTAGCGCGTCCTGACGATTCAGGCGGCGCGATCCGACGGCTCGACTACTGCCTCGGGGACCGGCCCCCAGATATAAGCGGAGAAAACCGGGGTCGGCTCCGTCTTGTCGCCTCTGGAGATGATGATTCCGAGTGGCTCCGCGGAGCCGATTTCCTTACGATCCTTTTTCATGCTTACTCTCATTGGTGAATGCCACACCGTGGCGCGAGCCTGATCAAAGCACCCGGCATGCCATGTTCGACGCGGTTTGCAAGTAATTGTTAATGAAGAACTTGCAACTGTAGAGCTAGTTAGCGGCGCGTCCAAGTGTTGCAGAGTGACACACAGCTGGAGGACAGGTGTGTCTCAAAGACACAAGCGTCTAGCTGGCGATCTTCCTTGCGAGGAAGCTCTTGGATGTTCCGGAGTCTTCCTCCACCGAAATAGTCCAGCCCTTGTATTGCCGCCGAAGCTCGGCGACCGACAGCCCGCGCCTTCCGCGCACGATGGTGCCGACCAGATGTACGCCACCATCGCGCGTAGCCGCCTGAAGGAGCTCGAAGGCCCGCATCCTCTCGTCGCCTGAGAGTCCATCGAACGCCGCGGGAGTGCAGACCACGGCTCCGAGTGGAGCGTCGGGAGACCAGTTGGTAAGATCGGCGACGCAGCCTTGGATCTTGTCCGTCAGTCCGGCGGCATGCGCGGCGTTCATGATGCGCTCGACCGAATTTGGTTCGCTGTCCAGCGCGGTCACCTCGCACCCATGGGCGGCGAGATACAGCGCCGTGCGATCGATGTCGCCCCCAGCCACGAGCACTTTCGATTCCGCCGACGGATGGATCTCGCGCGCCAGAATTCCATCGGGGCGGATTCCCCAGTGCTCAGGCCGACGATACTCCTCCAGCAGTTTGATGCGTTTTTTTCGCCACGTGTCGTAGCCGGGAATCCGAAGCCGCTTCCTGATGATGCGATCTACTTCCGCCCATAGCAGCAGTTCGTCCATGGCGAACTGCTCACCCGCGCGAAGCACCGCAGCCGCTTCGTCGCCAATCTTGAGAATGGCCGAGCGTGACACGGACTCTTTGTAGTTCTCGATCTCATTCTCGACGTACAGCTCGTATTCGTGCTTGAGAGAGCGAGGAGTGTGTAGCGCCATGTCGTGGGACAGGGGATCAGTCGTGCAGCCAGGCGTTTAAGGTAGACACCTCCTGACAACTCGCAAGAGCGCTTTTTCTCAGAGCTCTACAGTCTAATCGCGTTATCTTCCCGACTATGCACGCAGCACCAGCTCGAGGGCGAAGCGGATCGTGCCTGAGCTTCCGGAGGTAGAACGGGCTGCGCGCGCTCTCAAGCGCGCTGCACTCGGAAAAACGATTGCCTCCGTGCGCGCAATTCATTTCGCGCTCAGACGGAGGCTGTCTCCGGCTGAGTCGCGCGCCGCGAAAGGCAAACGCATCGAACGCATCGAGCGGCGCGGGAAGCACCAGCTCCTCCACCTCGATAGTGGCGATACTCTCGTGGTTCACTTCCGCATGAACGGGGACTGGGAGATCGGCACCATCGATCAAGAGCTGGATCGTTTTGCGCGTGCGGTGATCGACCTCACCGACGGGACGCGTATCTCACTCGTCGATCGCCGCGCGTTGTCGTCGGTCACGCTCGACAAGAAAGGCTCCTCCTCTCTCCCCAAACTCGGACGTGAGGCGAGCGATCCTGCGCTCGACGCAGCGTACCTACTCGATGTTCTCAAGCGAAAAAAAATTGCCGTCAAACCGGCATTGATGGATCAAGCCGTGGTCGCGGGCCTCGGCAACATCTACGCGGCGGAAGCTCTGTGGGAAGCCAAGGTCGACCCACGACAGGCTTCAGCCAGCGTGACGAGTGAGCAGCTCGAGCAACTCGTGAATGCGATTCGGCTCGTCCTCAGCCCGAAGAATCGGCGGCCGGGACGCTACACAGAAACCCGTGGTGTCGAGAGATTCGCCGTCTATGACAGGGAAGGGAAGGAATGCCGCCGTTGTGGGACGACGATAGAGCGCATCGTCCAGGCCGGTCGCTCCACTTATTTCTGTCCGACCTGCCAGCGAAGCTGAGGCTCAGTCCATCACTTCGAGCAGCGCACCCTTGATATACCCCGTCTCGGGAACCGTCAGCACCTCCGGGTGGTCGAGAGGCTGTCCGGTGAGCGCCCGAATCGACACGCGCCGGCCGCTGTCCGCTGCCGCATCCTCGAGCATTTCCAGAAACAGCGGCTTCGTGAGATGGAAGCTGCAGCTCGCCGTGTAGAGCAACCCGCCCGGCGCGAGCAATCGCATGGCCCTCAGGTTGATGTCCTTGTAACCGCGGATCGCGCCGGGAAGCGCCGCCCGGGTCTTGGCGAAGGCGGGCGGGTCGAGCACGATCGTGTCGAATGTGATTCCCTCCCGCTCCTTCTCCCGCAGGTAATCGAACGCGTTTGCCTCCACGAAAGCGATGTTCTCGAACGAGTTGAGTGTCGCGTTCTCTTTTGCTCGAACGAGTGCGGGTCCGGAGGAGTCCAGCGCGGTCACGTGCGTCGCTTTCTTGGCGAGGTGCAGCGCGAATGAGCCGTGGTAACTGAAGCAATCCAGCGCCCGTCCTCGCGCGACGGTGCCGACGAAGTGTCGGTTTTCGCGCTGGTCGAGGAATGCGCCGGTTTTCTGCCCGGTCCACGGCGCGGCCAGATATTTCACGCCATACTCGTGGACTTCGATTTCGCGCGGCACGTCGCCGTGGAGCACATCTGTCTCGCGCGCCAAACCCTCTTTCGATCGGAGTGGTACATCGTTTCGCGCGAGAATCCCGGATGGATCGGCGAGCGATCGGAGCGACGACACTATCTCATCGCGAAACACTTCGAGTCCTGCACTCATGAATTGAACGACCAGCCAGTCGTCGTATCGGTCGCAGATCAGCGAAGGACAGCCGTCTGCCTCACCATGGATCAATCGTATCGCGTTGGTGTGATCCTCCAGCGGAACCCGTCTCGCCAGCGCCGACGCAATTCGCTCGTCCCACCAAGCCTGATCAATGATCGCGTCGGGATTTCGATCCAGTAGCCGCAGCGAGATCTCTGAAAGTGGGCTCCAGAGCGCCCACCCGAGCGGTTTTCCCCTGTTGTCGTGGACCAGAACGGCACCGGCCTCCATCATCGGCCTCTCGCTCAAGTCACTGCGATAGATCCAAGGGTGGCCAGCCAGCCATCGACGCGCACCCTTCGCGCTCACTCGGGCCACTGTCATGGCGTGAATGTAATCCGCGACGCAGCGGGCTCGCTTCCTGCGAAAGACCAGGGCATGGAGAAAATATTACCACTCACGATCGGCGCCGCCGCCGGCTCCTGGGCCTATAGCGAGCATCGTGGCCGAGTGCGGGCCGAGCGTCTCGGCGCGGCCACGCTGGAAACTCTGCTCGATGCGATCGAAGCGAATGATGCCGTCACCGGCGCACACGTCAGGCGCGTCGCAGCCTATGCGCTCATTCTGGGTGCAGCGGCCGATCTCGACGAGCGCACGCTGCACAGCATCGAGCGAATCGCCCTCTTCCACGACATCGGAAAGCTGCATGAGGCGCTCACCGATATTTTCCACGACGAGTCAAAGCTCACCCCCGAAGAACGACGCGCGGTTCGCACGCACCCGACCCGCGGTGCCGAGGTTCTCGCTCCGCTCGCGCCCTTCTACCCCGACCTGGGCAAGGGCGTCGCGGCCCACCACGAGCGTTGGGATGGGAAAGGATATCCGCACGGTATCAAGGGGAAGAGGATACCGCTGGCGGCGCGTGTCGTGACCATCGCGGACACTTTCGACGCAATAACTCACCGGCGTCGGTACAGTCACGCCCGCAGTTTCGGCGAAGCGACAAAGGCAATTGCCGACGGACGCGGTACTCAGTTCGATCCCCAGCTCGTCGATCTTTTTCTGAGCCCACCGGTTAAAGCTTCAATTGACCAGGAAATGCGACGGGCACATGCTCCGAGGAAGAAACACGCCAACCGCCGGCACGGAGACTCTCAGCCAACTCCTGACATCACGTTCCGATGGCGGTCGCGAGAGCGCGGGTCGCGGTCTCGGGATCGTCTGCCTTGAAGATCGCGTTGATCACCGCCACGCCGACTGCCCCGGCCGCGAAGATCTGAGCCACCGTTTCCGCGCCTATGCCGCCGACAGCAACCGCCGGACGATCCGACATTCCCGCCAGCCGCTTGAATCCTTCCACTCCTATGGCGTGGCCTGCGTCAGTTTTGGAATCGCTCCCAAAAATCGGTCCGATACCCACGTAGTCGGCATCTTTTGCGTTGGGAAGCTCTGCGTCGCCGCCGAGGGATGCACCGATGATGAAGTTTGGAGGGGCAAACCTGCGCACCGCACTCACGGGGAGATCGGCTTCTCCGACGTGGACGCCAGCCGCGCCCGCCGCCAGCGCGATGTCGGCGCGATCATTCACAATCACCGGGACTGATAGCGTGGTAACGAGCCTGCGTGTCAGCTCGACGACTTCCCGGGGAGTGGCGGTTTTCAGCCGGACTTGAACGCTCGTCGCTCCACCGCGAACCGCTGCCTGCACACGCTCAACCATTATCGCGCGTTGATCCTCCGCGTCATCGGTGATCGCTACCAGACGCAGGATCTTCGGATCGAGCATACGCTAGGGAGTGGTTCGCTTCTTACGCGTGGTCGTGGACTTCGCGGCAGTGGTACGCTTCGTCGTTTTCTTTGCTGTTGGATTTGACGTCTTGCTGCTGGTGAGCTTTGCTACCCTTGCCGTCGTTCCGCTGCTTTTGCTCGCCGTCCTGGCCGGTGGTCGGCTCGTTGTCGTGGATGCGGTCTTGGTCGTGCCCTTCCTTGCCGACGCGAGGGTTTTCGGCGCGCTGTCGATTCGCACCTGCTTGATCGCGCTCGTGTGCTCCGCCAGGGTCATTCTGAATTCGTGATGACCGTCGGGGCTCGCAACGAAATACAAATAGGGGACGTTGGCCGGATTGGCCGCGGCGGCGAGGCTCGCGACGCCGGGCGACGCTACCGGCCCGGGGGGCAGTCCCTTGTGCACGTAAGTGTTGTACGGCGACTGGATTGCCAGATCCTTGTACAACACTCGCCCGACGTGATGGCCGAGTGCGTATTGGACGGTTGGATCTGCCTGCAACAGCATCCCCTTTCTGAGTCTGTTGTAGTAGACGGCGGCGATGACCGGGCGTTCTTCCGGCAGCCGCGCTTCCCGCTCCACGATGGACGCCATCGTCACCAGATCATTGCGATTGATCTTCAGACCGACGAGGCTCGAATCCCACTGCGGTCTCCAGCGGCGTTCAAAAGCGTAGACCATTTCACGAACAGCCTGTCGAGCCGTTGTACCGATCGGAAAAGCGTACGTATCCGGAAACACGTAGCCTTCAAGAGTCGGTGTCGGAACATCCAGCCTCCGCAGCAGCGCTGTGTCGCGCATCGCCGCTTTGACTGAATCGACCGGGACGGAGATCGTGCGCGCCAGCAGCGGTGTGATCTGAGAAATGGTGTAGCCTTCCGGGATGGTGATGGTGTTGACTAGCCCGTGACCGCCATTGAGCGCGCTCACAATGTCGCTCCACGGAGTATCGTGGCGGAGCAGGTAGGTGCCCGGCTTGATGTTGCGGTCCCCGCCCGTAAGGCGCCCGTAAATCCGAAATAATTTCGGATAACTGATCAGCCTGGCTTTGGCGAGTGAGTCTGCCGCATCCCCGAAGCTGGAGCCGCGCGGCACGATCACGCGCGTTGCCGGCCCGCTCGGCGTCCCGCCGCAAGCAGCGAGCAGCAAAGCGCCGGAGACGAGTCCGCCGCGCGGACTAATCCGGAACATTGAGGGCATGTTGGAGCAGAATCGCCGCGGAGAGGGCATCGACGTCACCCTTTCGTCCGCGCGTGGACTCGCCCATTTCTTTGATTGTTCGCAATGCGGCCGCCGTGGTAAACCGTTCATCGATAAAACGAACAGGCATAGCGGTACGTTTCGCGATTTCTGCTCCAACCCCCCGTATCTCGGCTGTCCACTCGGTTTCGCGGCCCTCGCCGTCGAGGGGAAGACCAAACAGGAATCCCGCGGCCTCGAGCTCCTTCGCTCGTTCGATGATCTTGGCTACCGGGTGTCGCTTGCCTTCACGGCGCAGAATGAACCCAGCCGGTGAGGCGATCATACCCAGCGGATCGCTGATGGCGAGTCCAATTCGCTTTCGCCCGTAGTCGACGCCGAGGAATCGCGCCAGCGCGACGTTCACGCTCTCCCCATTAGCCCTGCGCCATTTGCGTGAAGAATTCCTTGTTGTTCTTGGACTTCACCATCTGCCGCAATAGAAATTCGATCGCTTCGGTCTCCGGCATGTCGGCGAGAAATTGCCTCAACAAAATCACCCGGTTGATCTCCGCCTGGCTTAACAGCAGTTCTTCCTTCCGCGTACCGGAGCGGAAAATGTCGATCGCCGGATAGATGCGACGGTCGGCGATTTTGCGGTCCAGCACCAGCTCCATGTTTCCCGTCCCCTTGAACTCCTCGAAGATCACGTCGTCCATGCGAGAGCCGGTTTCGGTGAGGGCGGTGGCGATGATGGTGAGTGACCCGCCCTCGTCGATGTTTCGCGCCGAGCCGAAGAAGCGCTTCGGCTTGTGCAGCGCGCTGGCGTCCACACCGCCGGACAGGATCTTTCCGGATTGTGGTGCCACCGTATTGTGCGCGCGCGCAAAACGAGTCAGCGAGTCCAGCAGAATGACAACGTCTTTTCCACTTTCCACGAGGCGCTTTGCTTTTTCCAGCACCATGTCGGAAACCTGGACGTGGCGGGCGGCGCCTTCGTCGAACGTCGAGCTCACGACTTCAGCGCGTGTCGTGCTGGCGATCATCTCTGTCACCTCTTCCGGCCGCTCGTCGATCAACAGAACGATGATCGTCACTTCCGGATGATTCTCCGCGATTGCGTTCGCCATCTTATGGAGGAGAATCGTTTTGCCGGCCCGGGGGGGCGACACGATGATCCCCCGCTGGCCCTTGCCTATTGGCGCCATGATGTCGACGACGCGCATGCTGAGGTCGCCATCTTTGGTTTCGAGTCTGAGCCGCTCGTCGGGGTAGCGCGGTCTGAGGTTGTCGAAAGGGACACGATCCTTTGCCTTCTCCGGGTCCTCTCCGTTGACGCTCTCCACCTTTAGAAGGGCGAGATATCGCTCCCAGGGTTTTGGTGGGCGTACCTGCCCGCGGACCTCATCGCCGGTGCGAAGCCCGAATCGCTT
The DNA here is from genome assembly GCA_046262755.1 of Gemmatimonadaceae bacterium. Classification (GTDB taxonomy): domain Bacteria; phylum Gemmatimonadota; class Gemmatimonadetes; order Gemmatimonadales; family Gemmatimonadaceae; genus UBA4720. The sequence goes on from JBHEME010000019.1 coordinate 15,842, forward strand.
TATCTGGGACGGTGAGACGTAGATGTCGTCCGGTCCCGGCAGGTAACTCCAGTCCTGGCTGCGTAGAAACCCGTAGCCTTCCGGAAGTATCTCGAGCACGCCATCACCGTGCAGCATGATGTCCGTGTCCAGAAGATTTTGCTCGATCTGAAAGATGAGGTCCTGCTTCCGGAGTCCGGACGAGCCATCGATCCTGAGGCCGTCAGCCATCTCCTGAAGCTCGGTCACGGACTTTCGCTTTAACTCGGCGATATCCACGCTGGCTGGGGAACGGGAAAAAAGGGGAGAACTGCTAAGAGCTGAACTCGAGGAGTTCAGGAAATGCTGGAGGAGTGGATATGGGGAGGGAAGACGCCTGCTGCGGGCGATTTACCCGAAAGTAATTGCCCTTAAAATAGCGGTCAAGTCAAAGACTGATGTAGCGCAGAGGATGTTTCTTGACGTCTTTCATCAGCGAGTCGAGCAATGCTCTGGATCGGTTGATCTCACGCGTCAGCGTGCTGTCCGAATGGGCTTTCCCGATCGCGCTGGCTGGGTCCTCGAGAAGTGACCGCACCGTGTCGAGCTCCGCCATCACTCCTTTCGCCTTTGTCATGAGCGTCGTGTCACGTCTGAAGCGCCCAATGCTGCCACTGTTCAGCGTCATAAGAGTTCGTATCGAATCGGTAGCGGCCATCGCGCGGGATGCCCGGCCCATCAGATCCCGCCGCATCGCCAGGCCGATGGTACCGTTGCCGTGCATTGCTTTCCCAGCGAGTCTGGATGCTCGCGACTGGAACACCGGAAGCTGCGGAAATCCGTGCGCTCTGAAGCTGCCGAGCGTCCCCGTCGGCTGAGACACTCGCTCGTTGAGCGCGTTGACGTCCGTCCAGAGGCTGCGGATCTGGGGCACGAGGGCGGTTACCTGGCTGGGGATCTCGGCGATCGAGGGCTTGTCCAGTGTTCGCAGGGTGTCACCTTCACGAAGCCCGGGAAAGGCCGTCGTGCCGGCTGCGATGTAAATGACCGGCGTTCCGATCACACTTCCGCCTGCTCTTATCTGCGCGTAGGAATCTTTCCGTACGTTGGGCAGCGCCCCTTTCAGCAATTGCACCGTCAGGAGCAGCCGCTCAGAGGTGTCGGTGCTGGGCGCCCGGAAAGACACGGCTTTCACAAGGCCGGCTTTGCTGCCGGCCAGCCAGACCTCTGTCCCGGGAAGAACGCCGCTGGCGTCGTCAGTCGCGACGTACAACGTTACTTTTTTGCCGTGGAGTCCGCCGACGCGTGCAAAGATCAGGGTCGCGGCTATCAGCAGTGCGATCGCAACAGCTGCAATAAGACCCGTGCGCAGCTCACTCCACTCGTGTTCGCGCGGCATTCAGCGTGAATATAAACACGGGGCTATGGGAGCGCTTATCTTAAGGCGCATGAATGGACGCATCACACCCGGCCGCAACCCGCGCGACTGAATGCTGATCGGCGTTCCGCGTGAAATAGCAGCCGGCGAGCGTCGCGTCGCGCTGGTGCCTGAAGTTGTATCACAGTTGGTCCGCGCCGAACATCGCGTGGTGATCGAGCGGGGGGCGGGTTTGCGCGCGGGCTTCACTGACGAGTCTTATCGCGCCGCCGGCTGTGATCTCGCCGATGGCTCGGACGAGATCTATCGCAACGCCCAAATGGTGCTCAAGGTGCAGCGGCCCGGTCGCGACGCGACGAGTGGGGAAGCGGAGCTCGACATGTTCCAGCCCGGACTCGTGCTGATCGGGCTGCTGCAGCCATCCGGCGATCCCGCTCTCTTCCAGCAGCTGGCCGAGCGACGGATCACGGCGTGCAGCATGGAGCTGGTGCCGCGGACAACGCGCGCGCAGATGATGGATGCGTTGTCGTCCCAAAGCACGGTCGCTGGTTACAAGGCGGTGCTTCTTGCCGCCAACGCCCTGCAGAAATTCTTCCCGATGTTGATGACGGCGGCGGGCACCGTTCGTCCCGCCCGGGTGCTGGTGATCGGCGCGGGCGTCGCGGGGCTCCAGGCCATCGCGACGGCAAGAAGAATCGGAGCCGTGGTCGAAGCTTTCGATACGAGGCCTGTTGTCAAAGAACAAGTCCAAAGCCTGGGCGCGACTTTCATCGAGCTCGATGTGCATCTGGAAGACGCGCAGGACGCGGGCGGCTACGCACGAGAGTTGAGCAAGGATCACATCAAGCGCGAGAAGGAGCTGATTCACAAGCGAGCACTCCAGGCGGATGTCATCATCACCACCGCACTTGTGCCGGGCAAAAGCGCGCCGTTGCTGATCGACGCGGCGACGGTGGGCGCAATGAAGCCCGGCTCGGTGATCGTCGACCTCGCGGGTGAGCAGGGAGGCAACTGCGAGCTGAGCGTTCCCGGCGAAACGGTCGTGCAGCACGATGTGACGATTATCGCACCGCTGCACATCTCGAGCGACCTGGCCTTTCATGCGAGCCAGATGTACGCCAAGAACGTCGCCGCTTTCGTCACGCTGCTGGCACCGAAGGGCGAACTCAATCTCAACTTCGAGGATGACATCATCGACGCGGTTTGCGTGACGGCCGGCGGGCAGATACGCCACGCACCGACGCTGCAGCGTTTGAGTCGTGCGAATCCGAATATTTCCGCGGCGGGGACTTCGATATGAGTCAGGAGCTGGTGCTCGGGATCTACGTGTTCATCATGGCGATCTTCGTCGGGTTCGAGGTCATCAGCCGCGTTCCGTCCGTTTTGCACACGCCGCTGATGTCGGGGACGAACGCCATACACGGCATTGTGGTGCTCGGAGCGATGCTTGTCGCTGGCTCCGCGGACACGCCGTTGCTCCACGTCCTCGGGTTCGTCGCGGTCGTCTTCGGCGCCGCGAATGTTTTCGGTGGGTTCGTGGTGACCGACCGGATGCTGGAGATGTTCAAGAAGCGAGAGGCACCGCCAGCGGAAAACAATGACGCTTGATTTTCGCGACTCGGCGATCGCGGTCAGTTATATCGTCGCTGCGGTGCTCTTCATCTTCGGTCTAAAAAGACTCAGCTCGCCCTCTACTGCACGCTCCGGTAATCGTCTCGCTGCGATCGGAATGGCGCTCGCCCTCGGTGCGACGCTCCTCGACCGACAAATACTGTCCTTCTGGACCATCGCGCTTGGAACCCTCGTTGGAGCTGTACTCGGCGTCTATTCCGCTCGTACCGTTCAGATGACGGCCATGCCGCAAATGGTCGCGCTCTTCAACGGAATGGGAGGCGCGACAGCGGCTCTCGTGTCAGTGGCGGAATTCCTACGTCTTACGCGCGCGGGTGATTCCGTACCAGCCGGGGAATCGACTTCCATTGTCCTCGGCACCGCGATTGGGGCGATCTCCTTTACCGGTAGCATCATAGCGTTTGGAAAGCTGCAGGAGATTCTTTCCGGGAAGCCGCTCCAGTTTCCGCTGCAGAGAGTAGTCAATGCACTGATCCTGCTGGCAGTCGTTGCCCTGGGTGGCGACGTAGTCCTTGGCGGAGGAGCGAGCGGCGCACTCTGGATGGTATTTGCGGCGGCGCTCCTGCTCGGGGCGATGTTCGTTTTGCCTATCGGCGGCGGTGACATGCCGGTAGTGATTTCGATCCTGAATTCTCTGACTGGCCTCGCCGCGGCGCTGACGGGATTTGTGCTGCACAACCAGATGCTGGTCGTGGCGGGTGTCCTCGTCGGAGCATCGGGAACGCTGCTTACGTTGCTGATGAGTACTGCGATGAACCGTTCCGTTGTCAATGTATTGTTCGGCGCGTTTGGCGCATCTACCGGCGATACCGCTACCGCATCTTCGGCGGTCGGGCACACTGTTCGACAAACAACGCCCGAAGATACCGCTATCGCGCTCGCCTACGCTCGCAGTGTGGTGATCGTTCCCGGCTATGGCCTCGCCGTGGCCGAAGCGCAGCACACTGTTCGCGAGCTGGCCACCGATCTCGAGAAGCGGGGCGTGACCGTGAAATACGCCATCCATCCAGTCGCCGGACGAATGCCTGGTCACATGAACGTGCTGCTGGCGGAAGCGAACGTACCCTACGATCAGCTGCTGGAGATGGACCAGGTCAACGGAGAGTTTCCGCAGACCGATGTCGTCCTCGTCGTCGGCGCCAACGACGTGGTGAACCCCGCCGCACGCGACGATCCAAGCAGTCCGATCTACGGCATGCCGATCCTCGACGTCGATCGCGCGCGCAACATCATCGTGTTGAAGCGCAGCATGGGTCACGGCTTCGCCGGGATCGACAACGCGTTGTTCTACCATGAGAAAACGCGCATGCTTTTCGGCGACGCCAGACAATCATTGACTCAAGTCGGCCAGTCCCTCAAATCCGCATAGCTCCCGGCCGTCATTTTGCCTCGCCTTGTTGCGAGGCCCCGTGCGCTTCGACGCATCGCACGCAGTTCCGACGCCAGACAGGGAAGGAGAGAGGGCGTCCTCGCAAGCAGCGTCTCGCGTAGCAAGAGACTCGCGGGCATTACGCCGAAATCCTTAGCTGCCCACGGAGCCAGCGAGGCTCGATGCGTGTAAGCGAGTCGCTGCTGAAGAGGGCGGCCTCTCGACTGACCGGCGCGCCAATCCCCAACAAGGTGAGAGAATGCGCGCGGCGGGACTCGAACCCACGACCTTCGGCTCCGGAGGCCGACGCTCTATCCAACTGAGCTACGCGCGCGGTAGAAACGACTTCACGGAGGGACTAACTTCCCCCGATGATTCCAGGAAAGCGAAAGATAACCATCCTCTCGGGGGATGGTATTGGACCAGAGGTTGTAAACGCTGCTCTTGCTGTAGTGAACGCCACCAACGCGCCGATCGAATTCGAGCTGCACGAAGCCGGCGCAAAGGTATTTCAGAAAGGAATTTCCACCGGAATCGCACCAGACGCTGTCGCCTCGATCGAGCGGACGAAAGTCGTGCTTAAGGGACCACTCGAGACGCCGATCGGCTACGGTAACCGCAGCGCCAACGTCACGCTCCGCACCCTCTTCGAGACCTTCGGAAATATCCGCCCCGTGCGCGAGCTCCCGGGAGTGCAGACCGCCTTCACAGGCCGCAAGCTCGACATCGTCATCGTCCGCGAAAACATCGAGGACCTCTACGCCGGAATCGAGTACATGCAGACGCCGGGCGTAGCGGAGAGTCTCAAGCTGATCTCGCGCGAAGGCTGCGAAAAGATCGTCAAGCTCGCGTTCTCGTTCGCGATCGCTGAAGATCGAAAGCGCGTCCACTGCGCGACGAAGTCGAATATCATGAAGCTCACCGAGGGCCTTCTTCAGCACACCTTCGAAGAGTTTGCGCCGCGGTACCCGTCGATCGAGTCGAAACATATTCTGATTGACAACTGCGCTCACCAGCTCGCTATGCGGCCGGAGCAGTTCGACGTCATCGTCACCACGAACATGAACGGCGACATTCTGAGTGACCTCACGTCGGGCCTCACAGGCGGGCTCGGATTCGCGCCGTCTGCAAACATCGGAAACGAGGTTGCGATTTTCGAGGCCGTGCACGGCTCCGCGCCCGACATCGCCGGCAAGAACAAGGCAAATCCGACCGCTCTGATTCTCAGCGCTGCCATGATGCTCCGCCACGTCGGCGAGGGAAAAGCCGCCAATGACGTAGAGCAGGCCGTGCTGGTGACTCTGGAAAGCGGCGTTCGCACGGGCGACATGGTGGGAGCGAAAAATCCGGCGTCGACTACCGCCTTCACCGAGGCAGTGATCTCCAACCTCGGCAAGCGCTCGAAGCTGAGCCCGCCGAGAGACTACAAGAAGGTGGAGCTACCAGAATCCGATCGGGGCGTGAACGTGGTAGCGACTGCCTCGAGAAGGGTCGTCGGCGTCGACGTGTACATCGAGTCCGATCTCGATCCAAGGGTTCTGGCGGCGAATCTGGATAACCTCACCGCCGACAGTGCTACAAAGCTGCAGATGATTACCAATCGGGGCGCTCTGGTCTTTCCGTCCAAAGATCGACGGGTGTCGCTCGTCGACCACTTTCGCTGCAGATTCGTACTGAGAGAAACGTCGGGCCGTCTCAGCGATACGGATATCCTCGGCTTGCTGCAGAGAATTTCTGCGGATTACACGTGGATGCACCTGGAGAAGCTTCAGGAGTTTGACGGCGACTCCGCGTTCAGCAGGTCACAGTTGTAGCGCGCGCAGCCATCGGGCGCGGGAATCACGCAGCGAGGAGCACCTCAATGAGTACGACGCTGGATCGACGTTCCTTCATGGGCTATTTCGCCGGAGCGGGCCTCACCTCCACGCTCTTCCCCGGAGCGCTGTGGGCAAAACTTGCGGGCGGCGCTGACATCACCGTTGAGACAATAGCCAGCGCCGAGGAGGTGGCCGGCGTCCACTTTGATGCCGCCGAGCGTGAAATGATGCTGGACGGACTGAAACAGCAGGAGCAGCGAATCGAAGCGCTACACAAAGTGTCGATTCCGAACTCAGTGAGTCCCGCAATTGTCTTCGACCCCCGTCCGCCTGGAAAACAAATTCCTGTCGAGAAGCCAGTGCCAATGGTCCGTAGCCGCGCTCCGCTTAGAACTGTGGGCTCGAACCTGGACGATTTGGCGTTCCTGCCGGTGACGGAGTTGTCCGAGCTCGTGCGCCGCCAACGAGTCACGTCGTTGCAGCTGACGCAGATGTACCTCGCCCGCCTCAAGAAGTACGACCCGGTCCTAAAGTGCGTGATTACGCTTACCGAGGAGCGCGCGCTGAAACAGGCGCGCGCCGCCGACGCAGAAATCACGCGGGGAAAGTATCGCGGGCCGCTCCACGGAATACCGTGGGGCGCAAAAGACCTGTTGGCAGTCCGCGGCTACAAGACGACCTGGGGTGCGGGGCCCTACAAGGAGCAGGTCATTGACGCGGATGCTACGGTCGTCCAGAGGCTCGACGCCGCGGGTGCCGTGCTCGTTGCCAAACTCACACTGGGAGAGCTCGCGCAAGGGGACATCTGGTTCGGTGCGACGACAAAAAACCCGTGGAAGGTAGATCAGGGATCGAGTGGGTCGTCGGCAGGGCCGGCATCAGCAACTGCGGCGGGGCTAGTCGGATTCGCTATTGGTAGTGAGACATTGGGATCGATTTCTTCTCCATCAACGCGCTGTGGCACCACGGGATTACGCCCGACATTCGGACGCGTCCCGCGTACCGGGGCGATGGCGCTGTCATGGACGATGGACAAGCTCGGTCCCATTTGCCGGAGCGTCGAAGACTGCGCGCTTGTTCTCGACGCTATCTACGGACCCGATGGGCAGGATAATTCTGTCATCCCAGCGACTTTCCGCTGGAACGCCAATCTTTCCCCGCGACAGCTGCGCGTTGGCTATGTGAAGTCGGCGTTCGACCTGCCCCTAACAGATCCGAAGGACGAAAAAAGAACGCTGCACGGCACCAAGAAGTTCGACGATGCGGCGCTCGAAGTGATGAAAAAGCTCGCGGTAAATCTTCGGCCAATCGAGCTTCCCGACCTGCCGTATGATGCCATGCGCATCATTCTTACCGCCGAAGCCGCGGCGGCGTTCGACGAGCTGACGCGTTCCGATCGGGACAAGGAGCTGGTTCAGCAGGGTAAATTCGACTGGCCGAATACCTTCAGAACTTCGAGGTTCATTCCGGCAGTCGATTATGTGAACGCCAACCGGCTTCGCTCGATCGCAATTCAGCGCTGGGACGAGTTGATGCGCACGGTGGATGTCATCGTCACTCCCACCAACGCCGCGAATCTATCGCAGCTTGTTGCGACAAACCTTACCGGACATCCAGCCGTGATACTGCCGAACGGCTTCCGGCCGGATGGCACTCCCGTTTCGCTGACATTCCTCGGCGGCCTGTTCGAGGAGGCGAAGGTTCTCGCGGTGGCGAAGGCCTACCAGGACGCGACGGGATTCCATCTGAAGCATCCAGTTGTCCCGACCAGCATTCCGGTCCCGCCTGCGCCGGCCGACTCGATCAAACACTAAAAGAAAAAACCCCGGGAATTTTCCCGGGGTTTTTTCTTAAGCCACCCAGCACATCACGGCGACAGCGAAAATTCGAGCTTGAAGTAGGCCGAGTTCTCGCGGCCGAAACTGCCACCGCCGCTGTTCTTCCAACCAACCACGCCGGTGGTCTGGAAGTTCGGGGTCCAGTTGTACTGGAGCGTCGGTCCAACCTGGAACGAGTTGCTGGTGCGACCATTCTTGCCGCCGCCCTGCCCGACGAACTCAAGTCCGATGCGAGCCGGATGCGAAATCGAGCGTCCAAATGGAACCGACCCACGCAGACGCGACCAGAGGTAGCGGCTTCCGAAGTTGTAGTTCGAGAGAAACTGGGTGTGCAGGGACCGCGTTCCGGCGCCGTTGTTGTAGGCGCCGAAGCTGGCTGTCACACCGTTGCTGCCGCCGGATTCGGCGCCAAGGGCTGCCGGATCCTGGCTACTCGACCACGAATACCCCACACCAAAAGACACGCCGCTGTGGAGGCCCGAATAGGCGAGGCCGATTGTTGGCGAGAAGGCGTTCAGTGATGCTTTGCGGTCCGTGGTAGGCGTGAGCCGAATTGGATAAATGAGGTGGTAGGCGTTCACATTCAGATACGGAGACCAGCCAAGCCCGCCGGTTCCCACATAGAGACCAAGCAGGTAGAACTGCTCGCCGCGAGTATCAAACTCCGTGGATCCATAAAGCGATGGATGGAGAGTCATCTGCGCGAACGAAGTGCGGGCAAATCCCGATAGACCGGCGAGTCCCACTAACGCGAGAACTGCAATCCGATGGCTTTGTCGTTTCATTTTTTTTCTCTCTGTTGGTAGTTCTTTCGGCGCAGGAGCGGCTTAGCGTCTGGAATCGTCTTCGTCGCCAGCCTCGCGGCCCTACGCACCATTAGCCTGCAAGCGGGTATGCCAGATTCGTACCCCTTGAGCTGAAACTCCTACGAAAACGGAAAAAGATGTGTTTCTTCCCGCTCGGAAACTCATGTCCAGTAAAGACCTAGGGATGCGGCAGATTTCCTGCATGGATGGGACCGGACCTCTTGCTCCGGCCAACCGCTAACTGCATGCGTTTGAACTCACGTTTTTTTGTGCTCGCACTCCTGGTGTCGTGTGCGATTGCGACGCCAATTGACGCGCAATCACGTACCCGCCGGCCCCCTCGAAAGCCGAAAACTACACCGACCCCAGCAACGGTAATCCCGCCACCAACGAGCTCAGCAGTTACGGTCCTCGACGAGCGGCAGCTGTTTCTGAATGCGGCGCGCGCCGCTTGGACCTTCGTTGATAGGAACTACCAGCCTGCCACCGGCCTCGCTCGCGCCCACGATACCTATCAGTACGTCACCCTTTGGGACATCGCCAGCGCACTCGGCGCCATGTATTCGGCGCACGAGCTCGGCCTGATCTCGGATCCGGTTTACAACCAGCGCATGCAGCGCGCCTTGCAAACGCTTTCTACGATGGACTTGTTCGATCGCGCTGCATTCAACAAGTCGTACGATTCGCGAACAGGGAGAATGATCGACCGCAGCCAGCGACCTTCGTCGCGCGGCTATGGATGGTCGACTACTGACATCGGACGCCTGCTCATTTGGCTGCGCATCATCTCGGTTAACGAGCCGCAGTACGCAACACAGGCCGCCGCAATCGTGAGGCGGATCGACATGACCCGGTTGATGAGCAATGGATATCTACAGGGACAGGACATCGATCCGCGCACCGGCGCGCTGCGCTCCTATCCTGAATCGAGAATGGGCTACGAGCAGTACGCGGCAGCCGGCTATGCGCTTTGGGGATTCCGCGCGGAAAACGCCCTCGACGCGCGCCTCAACGCTCAACCCGTCGACGTCTACGGAATACCTCTGGTAGCCGACAAACGGGGCGGCGAAAGAATTACCAGCGAGCCGTACATCATGATGGGGATGGAGACCGGCTGGTACTCGCCCGAATTAAGGCTACAGGCTTGGCGCGTTCTTGCCGCGCAGGAAGCGCGTTACAAAACCACGGGTACAATCACGATGGTAAGCGAGGACGCGCTCCCCGATCCTCCATTCTATTTCTATTACTACAACATTTTCCGCGACGGCAAATCCTTTACGGTCGATGCGCACGCGGGTCAGGGATACGTAGAGAAACCGCGCTGGATCAGCTCGAAAGCTGCCTTCGCCTGGCACGCGCTGCTGCCCACACCCTACACCCTCGTTGCACTGCAGGCGGTGCAGGGGGCGTTGATACCGGGTCGCGGTTGGGGAGCGGGCGTCTATGAGGGCTCACTGCGGCCAACTGGTGATGCGAGTCTCAATACCGCTGCTTTAATCCTCGAGGCTGCCCTCTACAATCTGCGTGGCCATCCATTTCTGACCACGCGCATTTGAGCAGCGCATCGGGAAAAGAAAAGACCGAAGCACGACGCTCCGGTCTTTTTCCTTTGTTCGAGCAAGCCCGTTATATCACGCCGCGTTGCGCGAGGCCGAGCGCGTACTCCGGCATCCAGACTCCAGCCACTGGATCGCCGTTGCAGGCTCCATCTGATTCGCCAGGCGGCTTGATCCAGAGATAGGCGTCGAGGAGTGGGTCGGCCGTCATTGTAGTCGCCGCAAATCCCAACCCTCGTCCAGCTGGATTACACCACTGCGCGTCCGCCGTTGGACCTTGGCCGTTCCGACTGGTGTCAATGACGAAATGCTTCCCACCGACGAGTGTGGAGATTGCCCTGCCGTAGTTGATGCTGTTTGCTGTGTATTGAAAGTTAGAGACGTTGAGAAAGAATCCATCGGCACCCGTGATACCCGCGCGCGTCAGCAAAGCAGCCTGTGTCGAAGCCGACTTCCACGCTGAGTGACCCCCGTCGAGATAAACGGTGGCGCCCTTCGCCTTCAGAACCGTGATCGCGTAATAAATGAGGTCGATGCGCGTCGTCTGATCAGCGCTCGACAGGCACGAGAGCTGAGAGAGTGCATCAGGTTCGAGAATGACGACTGAATGACTCGTTCCCAGGCCGTTGGCCACCGACGAGATCCACGACTTGTATTCGGCCGGCGTGGTTCCGCCTGCTGACAGCCCACCACAGTCCCGCTGCGGAATGTTGTAAGCGACGAATACCGGAGTTGCACCCGTTCCCGCGACTGCTGCCACCGCGTTGGCAACCGTTGCCCGCACGTCCGCATCGCCGCCCTTCAGCCACATGGCTTGGGAGTGTTCCGCAATCTTGTCCATCTGGACTGCATCGTCCGGACGCGTTACCCGCCACTCGTTAGCGGTGGCTTGGGCATTCGATGTCGGATCCACCCAGAACGCCGCGCCCAAAATAGGATTTCCGGAGACGGGGATTGGTGTAGGCGCTGGAGTGGGATCGGTCGTAGGCGTGGGTGTAGACGTAAGGTTCTTGTGCTTCGCGTCTGCTGAAACCAAATCTGCACACGCCATCAGCGCAAAGACGACGCCGATGGCAAGAGTTTTTTGACAAATATCGTAGACGCGATGCGCGCTTCGATGCGTAAAGCGTGCATCGCTGAGTGCGTATGGTACTGCCATTTGATTCTTCTGCGTTGGGGTTACTCAGGGCGGTGCATGGCCCGGGGCGTGCTCTCTAGGGACGGGCGCCGAAGCTCGACCGTAACAGATTTCGACTAATTCGATCGAGGAACCGATGGCTACAGGCAGCGACGTGAGCTTTTACCGCTGGGACTCGATGCAACGGGAGCGCGTTTCCGACATGCTGGAGCGACGCCTCGTCACCGGTAATCGGATCATGCTCGCGCACGTCTACCTGAAGAAAGGCTGCATCGTCCCCAAGCATTCACACGACAACGAGCAGATCACTTACATCCTCGAGGGCGCTCTCAAGTTCTGGATTGGTGAAGACGGCGCTGAAGAGATCACTGTGAGCGCCGGCGAAGTCCTACACATCCCGTCCAACGTTCCGCACAAAGCCGAGGCCCTCGAAGAAACACTCGATGTGGATGTATTCAGTCCACCCAGACAGGACTGGCTGCAGAAGACGGACGCCTACTTAAGGCGCTGACTTGGATCTCGGACTCCGCAACAAGGTCGCTCTCGTCGCAGCGAGCAGCCGGGGTCTCGGGCGCGCGATCGCCGAGGAGCTCGCGGCGGAGGGCGCATCGTTGGTGCTTTGCGCCCGCGGAGCGGATGCATTGCGCGAGACAGCGGCCGCAATCAGAAAGGCATCTGGCGGGAAAGTCGTCGAGGTAGTTGCAGACGTCGCGGAGCCCGGCGGCCTGGAGAGAATCACCAAGTCGGCATTCGATGCTTTTGGTAGAGTCGATATCCTCGTCAATAATTCCGGAGGGCCGCCAAGCGGCGCGTTCGAAACTTTCAGCGAGCAGATGTGGGATGATGCCGCGCGACTGTTGTTGTTCAGTGCGGTGGGCCTGACGCGGGCAGTGCTCCCGGGAATGAAAGAGCGCCGCTGGGGCAGGATTCTCAACGTCACGTCGATTGCCGCCAAGCAGCCAATCGAAGGACTCATGCTGTCGAACAGCCTTCGCGCGGCGGTAATTGGATTCGCTCGCTCGCTGGCAAATGAAGTGGCCGCATTCGGGGTGACAGTCAACAGTCTTCTTCCTGGCTACACCCGCACCGACCGCGTCGAACAACTCGCCCGCGCAGCCAGCGAAAAATCGGGCACCAGTCCAAAAGACGCTTTTGCCAAGTGGGAGCGCGAGATCCCAATGGGGAGACTCGGAGAACCGCGCGAGTTTGCCGCACTCGCGGCGTTCCTCGCTTCCGAGCGCGCGAGTTACATCACTGGCAGCTCGATCGCTGTCGACGGCGGCTGGATCCGCGGCCTGCTTTAGTTGCCGGGAAGCTGTGTAAAGTCGAAAGAGTTTTGCATGTCGTTCGCCGCCGCATCCCGCGAGCTGAGCGGAGACAGTCCCCAGCGGTGTTCGATCAACGCGAGAATCGACGTGGTGTCGTAGATGGTGTGATCCACAAAGCCCTTTTTCGCGTAGGGCGAGATCACGATCGTCGGGACCCGCGTACCCGGCCCCCAGCGATCACCGGCCGGCGGCGCGACGTGATCCCAGAACCCGCCGTTCTCGTCGTAGGTAATGATTATCGCCGCGTCCTCCCACTGCGGTCCGTCTCTGACTTCGTTGATGATCCTGAGAATCTCCTGCTCTCCCGCGAGCAGAGAGTTCCCGGGATGTTCGCTGTGGGTGTCGAGAGGCTGCACGAAAGAGACTGCGGGGAGCAGCCCGGCTCTGGCGGCGAGATCGAACTCGTGAAGTGATCGAAGATGCTGGGCTCGACCTACTGTGCCATCCGCATAGTTGGCGAAATACGCAAAGGGTTGATGATGAAAAGCGAAGCCATTCGGAGGTGCACCGAGCTTTGCGGTTTCCCAACCCTCACTGAACCACGCCCAGTTGAGTCCTTTTTCCGTCAGCCGGTCACCGATGGTCGGCATCGTCTGACTCGGTACGCGACTGGCTGGATCGCCCGAGGCGGAGTGGGGAGTGTTCACGCTCTCGAGATTGTTGATGACGTAACCGTCGGGAGTCACAGTGCCGTTCTTGACGACCCTGCCGGCGCTGATGGTCACGACCTGATAATCCGGCGCATTCGGAAAGACCGGCGTCGCAGCGGCGATTGCCCAGAAGTGATTGAGAAACGATCCGCCAAATGCCGCGTGAAAGAATCGATCGCAGAGCGTATAGGTGGTTGCTTCCCGGGACAGGGGCAGCTCACCCGTATGATACTCGCCCATGACCAAACCCTGAGCGTCGCTCACCACGACGAACCGATCCATTTTTCCACCGTCTATCTGACCTTGTTCCTCGTAGAAGGAGTGCACGGCGTCCCGCGTCGGTTGGGTGATACTCACATACTTGTCGAGATTGAACGGCGCATTGGGTAGGCCGTTCGGCGCCGGGGATCCGCTTGGTTGCGGCAGCGTTTGATATGGCGCGCCACCATCGTCGACTTGCGGAAACAAAGACGCCGACGAAAATCCGTCGGCCCCAGGAAACTCACCATACAGGTGGTCGAAGCTGCGATTCTCGAGATATATGACGATGATGTGATTGAGCTTGTTGAGGCCCGTCGCGTTTGGATCCACAGCGGACGGTGGACGGTCGGTGCAGCCGCTGAGCGCGACGGCCAGCAAGATGCCGAGGGATGGGAGGCGGAACGGCACGAGTCCCTCCCGGGAACGTCGTGCCGTTTTAAGTGAAGCTCCGGTGCGCAAACGCGCGCCCGCCGTGATGACTAGCTGATCGGTTGGGAGAGAAAGGAATGTCCCGACTTCTGATAAAGGGCAGCTTCCAGAATCACCCCGGCCGTGTTCAGGCTCGCTCCTCCCGTGGGCTGGAGGTTCGACTCAAGAACCCCGCCACCCCACCCCTGGCCCGGAATCGCAGCCGACTGTACGGCGTTCAATGCGACAAGGGTGTAGGGAGTCGGGACCAGCGCCCGCCATGCAAATGTCGCCTTCGAGCTCACCCAGCGAGGTTGGTCCACGAAGGTGCCTTTGTCGGGCCCCTCGACGGCGAAGCTCCCCTTTCCGGCACGATACACACTATAGTAGTAAAAGAAATACGGCGGCGTATCGGGAAGCGCGTCCTCCGTCACCATCGTAAGGATCTTTCTCTGGTCGTAGCGCGCCTGTTGAGCAGCGAGTACTCGCTGTGCTTGATCGGCAAGAGCGGCGTTGTACCACCCGGTCTCCATTCCCATCATCACGTATGGCTCGCTGGTGGTTCGCGCTTCGCCGCGAGTGTCGATGTAGACCTTCACGCCCAGAACATCCACCTGAGTCGCATGACTCGTCGCATCCATCGACGAGCTGGGACGATGGTTCCAAAGCGTGAATCCCGCCGCCGCGTACTGCTCATAGCCCAAGCCCGTCTCCTGGTAGGTGCTGCGCACGCCGTTGGCGGCCACATCGGTACCCATCAGCGTGCCGTTGTTGATCAACTTCGAGTAATTCAATCGATTCACGATGGCTTGTGCCTGCGCGGCGTATTGTGGCTGCTTCACCGCGAGGATCTTCAACCAGATCAGCAAGCGCCCGATATCAGTCGTTGACCAGCCGAAACCCGTCGATGAAAGCGTAAAGTCACGCCTCACCATCCTGCCGGTTTCGGTGTCGTAGAACCGGTTGAACCCCGCGTTGTCGAACAGAGCGACGCTTTGGAGCGTAGAGAGAATTTTCTTGATTCGGCCATCGTAGTTCGCATCGTCGATGATGCCGAGCTCGTGCGCGGAATACGTTCCACCGATCTGACTCGCGATGTCCCAGGCCGTGGCGTACTGAAAGGTGTAGGTTGCTTTGGCGAGGCCGGTCGACGACTGGGTCGCGTTCTCTATGTACTTCCAGGCTAGTCTGGCCGCAGCGAGATAGAGGTCGCTCTCCGTCCTCGGCGTCGGCGGAGGGGCCGGAGTCTCTGGAGTCGGCGTTTCGGGTGTCGTTTCTTCAGGAGCGGTAGTGTCCTTGCCGCAGCCGGCGACAGTTATGCCCACGGCGAGCATGACGAGGAATCGCTTCAGTCGGGAGCGAAGCATATGCGTCTCACATTGCGAGCGGACTCGCTTGAATGGTTGATGTAGGCGCTTCCTCATTATCTGTCGAGAGAGGGAAGCAGAGAGTAGGTCACCCACGGATAATCTGGTTGGATTGCCAGCGCTCTCTGATACGCTGTCCGCGCATCACCCAGTTTGTTCTCCTTTTGGAGCACTTGACCGAGCCAGACGTACGCTTCCGCTCGGCCCCATGACGGCGCGGGACGTTGCGGAGCATCGGTAGTGAATAGCTCTATCGCCTTGTTCACCTGGGACTCAGCGATGTCGACGCCCCCGCCGTACTGAGCCGGCGTGTAAAGCGATTGAATTCCCCGCAACAGCCAGACGCGGGGATTGTTCGGGCCCAAGCCGACTGCAGCGTTCATTTCCTGTTGCACACGCGGGCCGAGTGTGGGTGCGTTTGCCTGGTTCACTCCGATGAGCTGTCCGAGCACATTGGCGAGCAGCGCATGGGTTTCGGCCATTTGCTGCCCGGCCAGAGACTGCTCCAGTTTTGTCTGCGCGGTCGCGAGAACAAGCGGGATTCCGGTCGCCTCGGCCTTCGGGCGTCCACTGAGTATCCCGGCCTCGCGATAGTAAGCATAGCCTTGATAGTGGAGAAGCAGCGGATCGTTCGGATAGGCAACCAGCGCTCGGTCGAGCAGGGTTTGGGTGCGATGGAGTCGGTCGATATCTCCAGACACGCTCGCGCGCTCGATCTCTCTGGCGGCGGAATCTGCCCACATTGCGGACCCAGGGAGTGCGGGAAGCGGCGGAGATACTACGCGGCCGGTCCCCGCGCACGCTCCAGCCAATGCGATTGTCACCAGTAATCCGATTCGATTTGTCATAGGCGCCTCGCTGAGTCTAAACATATGTTGCTAATTTCGGGCCGCGACGCAATCGGGCCCACTCTACTACTATGCTTTTGCCGTGCCGCTGGAGCCCGGCAGGCCGGTGAGCGGGTAAACGCCGCTCGGTGTTGCGACATCTTGAGGTAGTGGGACCGCTTGCGTTCGGCATCCCTCCGTCCGACTGACGCCCGATGCACTCGTATATTAGCCTCGCAATCCCTTCTGCCCCTTTCCGAGACACTCAGGGAAGCAACGCGTCTCCCATGCCGATCTCGTTAAACCCGGAGAGCGACCGGACTGCCCGCGCCCTCGACGTCCAGTTGGCCTCCCTCGCTGCCGCGGGAGACGACTCCGCTTTCACGTCGCTCGTCATTCGCTATCAGCCAGCGGTTTTTCGGTGGGCTCTCATGTTCGCGCGGGATGCGGACGAAGCCGAAGATCTAACCCAGGAGAGCTTCGTACTAATGCACCGCGGGCTTCGGTACTACAGGTCTGACGGGTCGCTGGAAGCCTGGCTTTACAGGATTACGAAGCGAGCAGCGTTGCAGCTCCGACGGAAGACCCGACGTCGGAGCCGACTGTCCCTGTCACCTTCCGCGCGGCCTGTCCGCGATGTGTACACGACTGATCCTGGAGGTCGGGTGGATCGCGAGCGGATTGCAGAAATCATCCGCGAGCTTTTCACGGATTTGCCGTTGAGGCAACGCGAAGTGTTCGATCTCGTAGACCTCCAGGGCCTCTCTCCCGAGGAAGCCGCGGAGCGCACCCGAATGAAGCCAGTTACGCTGCGCGCTCATCTATTCAAGGCGAGGCGCGCGATTCGGGCGCGCATTCTCGCGACACACCCAGGGTACGGGGAGCTTGTTCGATGACTTGCCAGGAATGCTTGTCTGCCCTCGCCGTTGCATCGCTCAGGGAGCTCGATCCCGATTCTCCGGAGATGGCTCACTGCGCTGCGTGCCCTGACTGTTCGCGCGTTACCACGCGTTTGCGCGAGCGCGAATACGCGGCGGCCACCTTGCTCAACAATCTTCCGCCCCTCGAAAACCCGATCACGGTGGCCGAACACGCCGCCGTAACCGCCCAGCGCCGTCGCTTGGGCGGAGTGGCTGTAATGATTACGGGAACGGCGCTCGCCGTCACTGTATGGATTGTAGCCGCGACAACTGTGATCCCGGCGCTCAACCGCGGTGATGCGCGTCGGGCGTCCGACCTGCGAACCGAAACTATTCCATTGTCCTGTCTATCTCCGCAGCAGGCCGGGGACATCATCAATCCCTACATCCGCTCTCACGGAAGCACTTACTACGTTCCCAGCACAGGCATTTCGGCGATCACCGTGCGCGCGCGCCCGGCCGAATTGGTCAAGGCCCACGTTCTCATAGGCGAGTTCGAGGAAAGTGCTACCGCGGCCTGTCGAGTCCCACCCGCAGGGTCGCCCGTACTCGCCGACGAGAAGCAGAAAGCAGCTGTCGAGAAACCTGGGGGCAAACTGATCCGGGCCAAACCCGTTCCCAACCCTTGAACGCGTTCGACCGTCTAAACAACCGACAGAAGTTCGCACTCGATCTCCAAGACCCGTTCCCAAATGAACCCTGCACGTATGCTCGGGACTGCCGTCGTCCCAGCGTTCATCTTCGTTTCTGCTGCCGCCGCCCAGTATCCTACACCGACGACTCCCCCCGCGACGCCACCGGGAACGACGCCACCAACGGCGGCTACCGCTACCTCCAGCCGGGTGATGCGTGCTTCTCGCTTGACGGGATCAATCACGATCGATGGAAAGCTGAACGAGCCGGCGTGGAATGCCGCGGTTCCATCGGGCGATTTTACCCAGAGCTATCCCAAAATTGCCGCGCCGCCCACCGACCCAACGGAAGTGCGGGTCCTTTACGACGACGACGCGCTGTACGTCGGCGTCAGGTTGTTCGACGCCCACCCCGATTCTATCGCCGCGCAGTTGGCACGCCGTGATGCGTCAGGGATCTATTCTGACTGGCTGCACGTCATGATCGACTCGTATCGCGACCGACGCACTTCCTTCCGGTTCTCGGTGAATCCGCGGGGAGTCCAAAAGGACGTTCTCGAGTTCGACGACCGAAACGGCGAGGATCTGAACTGGGATGCTGTCTGGCAGGTCGCCACCAGTGTCGATTCGCTGGGCTGGACCGCGGAATACAGAATTCCATTCTCCCAGCTCCGCTTTGGCGGCAGCCCGAAAGGGGTCGAGCACATTTGGGGATTTCAGGTGATGCGCGACGTGGCCCGCCGCAACGAGCGCGACAGTTGGTCACCCTGGAAGCAGACCGATCCCGGCTTTGTATCGAATGAAGGCGACCTGGCCGGCATTGTCGACATCCCTACTCCTCGACGTCTCGAGATCATGCCGTACGTCAGCGCCAAGCTCACTCGCGCCCCCGGCGATCCCGTCAATCCGTTTTATCAGGCCAACGATGCGAAGCCATCGGCGGGCGCAGACCTCAAATACGGATTGCCGAGTGGTCTCACACTCACTGCGACTGTAAATCCGGATTTCGGGCAGGTAGAGGTCGATCCGGCGGTGGTGAATCTATCGGCCTACGAGACTTTCTTCCCAGAGAAGAGGCCGTTCTTTGTTGAAGGGGCAAACATCTTCAACATCGGCTCGATACGGGGTGGCCCGAGCTACGGATCGCAGCAGATCTTCTACTCGCGACGCATCGGTCGACAGCCGCAGCGCTTCGTCGATGCGCAGTTCGTCGATGCGCCCGACGCCACGACAATCCTCGGCGCGGGCAAGCTGACCGGCAAAGTAGGCTCGTGGACCGTTGGTTTGCTCAACGCCCTAACTGCAGAAGAAAAGGCGCGCTTCGTCGATCTATCGAACGTGAGAGGTACGATGCCCGTCGAGCCCTTAACGAACTACTTCGTCGGCAGAGTGACCCGGGCGTTCCGTGGCGGAAACACAATTGTGGGACTTGGCGGGACTGCGGTGAACCGCGACCTGAGCGACACGGCGTTCAAAAATCTTCTCCGCTCGAGTGCCGACGTCGGAAGCCTCGACTTCGAGCACCGCTGGAAAAATCGCCAATGGTCGCTAACGGGCGCGCTATCGAGGTCCCTTATCGAAGGATCACAGACGGTCATTCGTGCCGCGCAGACTTCCAGCGCGCGCTACTACCAGCGACCTGACGCCGATTACCTCGAAGTCGACACCGCCGCCAATTCGCTCGACGGATACTCGGCCAAGCTTGGGCTCGACAAATCAGGGGACTGGTCGTTCGATGCGACGGCCAAGTC
Source organism: Gemmatimonadaceae bacterium (assembly GCA_046262755.1). GTDB lineage: Bacteria > Gemmatimonadota > Gemmatimonadetes > Gemmatimonadales > Gemmatimonadaceae > UBA4720. The sequence goes on from JBHEME010000019.1 coordinate 35,478, forward strand.
GATCAGTCCCGGATATGAAGTCAACGACCTGGGATTCATGGGACGTGTCGACTACCGCAACCTTGGCGCCAGCACCGCGTACAACAACTCTCAGCCGGGCAAGCTTCTCCGCGGCTACGGTCTGTACCTAGGGACCAATCATGCCTGGAATTACGGCGGCGACAAGATTTGGACGAGCACCTTCAACCAGGTGACACTCAACTTCACGAATCTCTGGTCACTGTATTTCGGCGGAGAGTATGACCCGGGTGCCATCGACGACCGACTGACTCGCGGTGGCCCGCGCGGTCGGCAGCCCACCCAGTATGGAAGCTGGGCGCAGCTCGTTACCAGTCAGAGGTCAAAAGTCTCGTACAATGTGTACGGCGATTATTACGGGGATCAGGACCACGGATACGCCAAGGACCTGACCTTTGGCGTCGATATGAGGCCGAGCTCTTCGGTCCACGTGACGATATCGCCGAGCCTGACGCTCTACCACAACACGATTCAGTTTGTGCGCAGTGCCGGCGATGCGCTGGCGACGTCGACTTTCGGAAGGCGTTACGTATTCGGCGACCTTTTCCAGACAACGCTGTCAGCGACGACCCGCGTCGAGTGGACACTCACCCCGCTATTGTCTTTCCAGCTCTTTGCGCAGCCCTTTGCATCTGCGGGCCGGTTCAAGGGCTTCAAGGAATTAGCGACGCCGGGAACGCGCGACTACCTGCACTATGGAACTGACAATGGAAGTACAGTGACACCGGTAACTGATCCAACGACCAGGCAAATCGTTTCATATACGATCGATCCCGACGGTCCTGGTGTCGCACCTTCGTTTTCAGTTGGTAATCCTGATTTCCGAACCCACTCACTTCGTGGAAACGCCGTCGTGCGGTGGGAGTACCGGCCGGGTTCGGCTCTGTTCTTCGTCTGGCAGCAGGAGCGCAGCGATTTCCTGCCCTTCGAGGGACGTTTCCAGACCGGTCGCGAGACCAGGCAGATTTTCGGCCGTCCCAGCAACGTATTTCTGGTTAAGGCTACTTATTGGTTTGCCAGATAGTTATTGAGCTTTGGCCTATTGGCGGCGGTGGTCTTTAGCCAAGGAAAGAGGCGAGGTGTTGCGAAAACCTGCTCTCGGTGAAATATATGTTCATCTGTTTTTCACCCCCTCCAAGCGGGTTCTCTCAAATGCGTCTGTCTCCTTCGTCACTGGCTGTGATTTCTCTGGCCGTCGTTGCCGCGTGCACCGACGGCACGACCCCTTCCGAAACGCTAAACGCCCCTGCCGGCTTGCAGGTCGCCCAGGCAAGTTCGAGCGGTCCCACCGTTAATACGGTTGTCAACGTTACCAACGACAGGACTGCGCAGAATGAAACTCCTTTGGCGGTCAACCCTAACGACCCACAAAACCTCGTCACGGGAAACAACGACTGGAACTACAACGACGGCTGCGGAGTCAACGCCACGTTTAACGGCGGCAAGACGTGGACAAAGACACTTCCGGACGGGTTCATTCCCGGAGTTACCAAGTACACGAATGATCCGAATGTGGATGGTACCGGCGACGGCGATTTCGGCGGCGATCCGGCGGTCGCTTTCGGTCCCGACGGCACGGCGTATTTCGCCTGCTTCAGCTACGACGGATACAACACCGCTCTCCTGCTAAGTCGGTCTACTGATGGCGGGAAGACCTGGACACGGGGAGTTCGCGCCGGCGCGCCGTTGACCCTCGTCAGCGCGTTCCACGGGACCGGAGTTGCCAAAGGGTCCAATGGACAATTTCCGGATCACGAAGGAATGTGGGTCGGCGCCGATGGCACTATCTACGTCACCTGGGCCCAGTTCCACGGGGTTGGTGGGACCAACTCTCCGGTTTGGATCTCAACGTCTCAGGACGGCGGCGCCTCGTTCTCGGTTCCGGTCAAGATCTCCTCAGGAACCATTCGTAACAACCAGGACCAGCGCGTCGTGACGAACAAGGACGGAAGCGTTGCCTATGTAACTTTCGACAACGCGATTCAGGGCGGCAAAGGCACGGCGATGTTCGTCAGCAAATCCATGGATCAGGGTAAATCGTGGAGCACCCCGTTGCAGTTCGGAGTATTCAACAATCCAGTCTGTCTCTTTCCGCCCTACTGCTTCACCCTCAGCGGAGGTCAGTTCCGAGGCCCAGGCTCATATCCAGCGCCGGCTTATAACCCTGTGACCAATCGATTGTACGTCGCCTACGCGGACATTGAGGGCGGGCGCGCGAAAATTTTTCTTACCTCGGCCCCAGCAGACAATCTCACGCAGTGGTCTGAACCCCAAGTCGTTGCTGACGTCCCTAACGGCGACCGATTTGCGGCCGAGCTTGGCATTTCTCCTGACGGACGCATTGACGTCGCCTTTTATGATCGGAGCTATACGAACAACTCCATGGTTGATCTGACCTACGCCACTTCGAGCGATTTTGGAGCTACCTGGAGTAGCGACGCAAAAGCTACCTGGCGCTCGGTACGCGTCTCGAAGTCCAGCTTCGACCCGTCCATGTCCGGTGTTCCGAGCGGTTCGAGCTTTCGCCCGTTCATTGGCGATTACAACGGCATAGTCTCTTTGCCGGGATTCGCGGGAATGACATGGACTGGTGTGGGAAAAACCTATGGAGCTCTACCGACCAATCTTGAGATCTTTTTCGCGAGTGTAAGTCCCTAGCGGCGGTGTGTATAAAAGGCGGGCGGTTTCTCTCGCTCTAGTCCTCAGGAAAGGCCTCGGCGCTTAGCGGGGCCTTTTCAATTCAAACCTTTTTTGACTTCGGCCGGTCAAACCCCCCAGCGCAATCGCCTTCCCCGAAAAGAGTCTGGAGTACTCATGTCCCCACTTGCCCACACAAAGCCCGCCCGCCGCCGCGACTCCGTTCTCAAATACTGCTTACTCGTTGTGGCAGTCCTTTTGTCGATCACATCCGCCAGCGCTCAATCGAGCGATCGAGGTATTTGGAGACTCGAGTACAACGATTCGCGCGACCGCGTCACTCTTGTTTTCGAGGATTACGACGTCGAGGGTCGTCACCACGGAAATACTTCGTATGGGGTCAACCTGTCGGAGCTGCAAGGACTCACACCTAGCCAGCTGACCGCGGGAGATTCTCCAGTTCGCTTCCAGCTGATTCGTGATGCCGGGACATTCTCGTTCGATGGCCGCGTGCGGAACGGCCGGGGTACCGGCTTCTATACTTTTTCGCCGAGTGCTGCCTTTCCACAGCAAATGATGTCGAGGGGGTACGAGAGGCAGAGCGCCGAACAGCAATTCCTCCTCGCCATGCACAATGTCGGGTTTACCTTCACCGACGAGCTGAAGCGACAGGGCTATCCTCGACCATCCGTCGATGATCTTGTGACAATGGGAATGCACGGCGTGAGCTTGGAGTATCTGCGCGGTCTTTCAGATTTGGGGTATCGACTTGGCAGTACCGACCAGCTGATAACCCTGCGCGATCACGGCGTGACGCCGAATTTCATTCGAGGATTGGCAAGCGCGGGTCACTCCAATCTTGATGTGCGTGATTTGCTGGAGCTGCGGGATCACGGAGTCACACCTGATTACATCGGAGCTCTGGAATCACTCGGCTACTCCCGATTGTCCGCCGAGCAACTACTTTCTGCCCGGGATCACGGCGTGACAGCTGACTTCGCGCAGTCCTTTCGAGAAATGGGCTACACGAATCTTTCGCTTCGTGATCTGGTGCGAATGCGGGATCATGGTGTAACGCCGGAGTTCGCGCGCCGAATCCGCGCGGTCGACGGAAGCCTTCGACCTATCGACGAGCTTATCAGCAGACGCGATCGCGGCGACAGCTGAAACGCTTTGATTGCTTCTCAACCCTTTCCCAGATGACAGTATCTAAGAAGTGTTAGCGATCCGACATGCCACCACGACACCCGCCATGCGCAGAATAATTCCCGTAGTCTTGCTCTGCATTGTTGTTTTCCCCGCCCGGCTCCGGGCCCAGTCCGAGGACCGCGCCCAGCGATGGATGCAGAACTGTGAGTCCAACTGGAATCAGGGCCGCGCGCATTTCTGCGAAGTCCGCAACCTGACGCTGCCTGCTTCTTCCAAGATCGTCGTCGACGGCCGTGAGAATGGCGGCGTCTCGTTCCATGGGTGGGATAGAAGCGATGTGAAAGTTGTCGCTCTCATTCAGGCGCAGGCGTATGAAGACAGCGAAGCGCAGTCGCTGGCGAAGCAGATCCGTGTCCTGACTGACGGCGGCCGGGTGCGGGCAGAAGGACCTTCCTCGCGGCGGGGAAATTCGTGGTCGGTCAGCTACGACGTTTTTGTCCCGAAGCGCTCGAACCTGCAGGCACAGACCCAGAACGGCGGTGTGTCGGCCGAAAACGTAGAGGGCGAGTTCGATTTCCAGGCGATGAACGGTGGAATCCGTCTCGAGGATGTGGGCGGAGACATCCACGCCGAGACGACCAATGGCGGAGTCAGCGCGTCTCTGTCGGGAACTTCCTGGAGAGGTCGAGGCCTCGATCTCCGGACGACGAACGGCGGTGTAACACTAGCGATTCCCCGCGGGTACAACGCCCAGCTCGAAACGGGCACGACCAATGGGGGCATGCGTGTGGACTTTCCGATCACGGTGCAAGGCATGATCGGCCGCCGCATTCATACGCAACTCGGATCGGGCGGACCGCTCGTGCGCGTCGTCACCACAAACGGCGGGGTCCGAATTTCCGAGCGGTAGGGGCGCTGTACTTCATATATTTCGGTCGTCCCCTCACTGCCAAATGCCGACCGACGAAAAGCCGAGCAAAGCCGAAGACGAGTACTTCGCCAGACAAAACGCCGAAATCATCCGCGAAATGCGGGCTAAGCTGGACGCCGATCGCAAGAAGGCTGAGCGCAGTCAGCACCACAACAAGTGTCCACGGTGCGGCTCCGAACTCTCCGAGCACCATACTGAAAACGTAAAAGTCGACGAGTGCACGGAATGCGGCGGGATCTGGCTCGACCACGGCGAGCTCGAGCAGCTGCGCCGCGTGAATCGCGCGCGCGGCGTTTCGGGCGGCGTGTTAGGCTCGATATTCCGCAGAGGTAGCTGACAGGGCCGGCGCCGACAATGGCGGACCGATTAACGACGCTCTTCCTCCAGGTGGGGATTGTCGCCGCCGTGCTGGTGGCACTCCCGTACAAATTGTTTGAGCTCGATCGCTACTTCGTGCCGAAGGAGCTGGTGCTGCACGTCGTCGCGCTGCTCGTCCTGCTTCTGGTGTTCGCTCGAAGGCGTAAAATCGAGTTCGACCTGGTCGACAAGCTTGTCGCATTGTTTCTGTTGTGGAGCGCGGCATCTGCTCTCTTCGCGACGAATTACTGGCTCGCACAAAGGGCACTTGGTCTCAGTGTCTCGAGCGCGGTGATTTTCTGGGCTGCCCGAAAGCTCGATTCGCCAACGGCGTACCGATCGATTCTGTCAGCGGCGGCTCTCGCCGCGGTTTGCGCGGGGGCGAGCTCCCTGTTGCAGGCATACGGGCTGGACACGGAGTACTTCAGCACCAATCGAGCGCCGGGTGGGACGCTTGGCAATCGTAATTTCGTCGCCCACATCGCGGTGATCGGCCTGCCCTCGTTGGTGTGGTTCACGGTCACGGCGCGCCGCTCGATCGCCGCCTTTGCCGGCTCGATTGGCGTCGCGGTACTGTCGGCGGCCCTGGTGTTATCGAGATCGCGGGCTGCGTGGCTCGCGGTCGCCGCCTGTGCGCTGCTGCTGCTCGTTCCCATGCTCGCCTCTCGGCAGTACTGGAGTGGTGGGAAGGTAGGCGGTCGGTTCGCGCGGCTCGTTCTGGCAGCGGTGGTTGGTGCGCTCATCGCGATCGTCCTTCCCAACACTCTCAACTGGAATAGCGATTCGCCGTATCTCGACTCCGCGCGCGGGATGATCGATTACAGCAGGGGAAGTGGTCGGGGCCGTGTGGCCCAATACAAGAATTCGCTGCGGATGGCTGCCGCGAATCCACTTTTCGGAGTTGGCCCGGGGAACTGGCCGGTGGAATACGTTCGCTTCGCTCCCGCCAACGATCGATCCATCGCCGACGATGGAATGACGGCGAATCCGTGGCCGAGCAGCGATTGGTTCGCGTTTTTGTCGGAGCGCGGCCTGGTACCGACGCTCGCTCTGCTGGGAGTTTTCGCTGCGCTCTTTATGCGGTCACTCAGACGCTGGCGCGATCTTCCCGACGGCGACGCGGTGCTTGCCCAGCTGGTTCTCGCCGGAACGATCGTCATGAGCATGATCGTGAGCGCATTGGACGTCGCGCTTCTGCTGGCGGCTCCAGCCTTTCTGTTCTGGAGCGTCGTCGGCGCAACGAGCGGAATTCGCGGAGAACCCTTAGTCGGCGATCCGTCGTCTTCGAGGTGGCGCTCGCTGAGTGCGACGGCCATTCTCGTGGTTGTGACGCTGTCTGTTGCGCGGAGCGCAACTCAGGTCATCGCAATGGAGAGGGTGGGGCGGGGCGGTCGGACTTCTGGGTGGGTTTCGGGCGCGGCGTGGGACCCTGGCAGCTACCGCATCGATGTGCGCGTTGCCGAGTACGAGTTACGCCACGGCAAGTGTGCGCTGGCGCGCAGCTATGGACGACAGGCCAAGAGGCTCTTCCCGCACTCACCGGAAGCCACGCGACTGGCGAACGCGTGTTGAACCGATCTAGCATCCCGCTCGTCGCGCCAGCATCGATAACGACCGCACATGGCCAACCCTGAGGCGTTGGTGCGTTGCCGTGCGGATCCAGCGATTGCGGCAGCCCCATGCAATGCTGCGTCGGTGGATTTTCCGTTTGCGCGGTCGCGACTACTTGAATTCGTCGAGCTCGCGATCAGAAAGCGGAGCGATCGCGCCGTCCCTACTCATCCGGAAGCCGTCGGCTTGTACGTGAACAAGGAGGAACTTGGGCTGAGGTGGTCCGATCTGAACCACTATTCGCAGACCGCCCTTTTCAAACTGGCGGTAGGTTGTCAGGGACCAGTTCTCCGACCCAAAGGGAATATCCTCGATTGCGAACGGCGGAAGCTTTTCTAGCTCCTCGAACCGAGTCGATCTGAGGTGTTGAAGTCGATCATCAATCTGTTGACGTGCGGCTTGCGGGTTGACCATGGCACCCTCGAACGGCCTCGACCGGGCGTTTTCTGCCCGGCCTGAGGCACTTAGATCAGCATCCTGAAGATCAGGCGTCTCGACTCGCAAGAGACTCCGTTGAAGAGAGCGGGCTCTTTGCTCGCTCTACTTCATGAGGCTCTTAACCGCGTTCCACACTTTCGCCGAGGTCCAAGTGGGTCCGCTCTTCGCCAGCGAGCCAGTCTATCACTTTTCCCGCAACTCTGAACTCCCTTTCTCCTCGGTAGGTTCTCACGCCTGCGCGAAGGTACTGGTTTAGGCCAAGTGCCTCTCCGGCACCAGCAACCATCCCAATGGCTACACCGCACCGCCCAACGCGACCGCGGCGCCCTCACACCAGCCATTCTCTCCGCAGGATGCGCCCAATCCAAGGTACGTGTTTAGGATCTTTCCTTCGCCTTTGACGACCTTGTTTGCGTAGGAGCCTGAGGTTCCTTTCTCGCAATCCTCAAGCTGTTCCGTCTTACCATCACCACCGGCGTTCTTCGGGCACAGCCCAAACGGATCGGAGAAGTTGATTGGGTCTCCCCCAGCGAAGCCATACAAGTTCAACCCACCGGCGAGACCGATCGGGTCGTGCTGCGTGAATTGACCGGTCTGGGGGTTGTAGTAGCGGTTCGGCAGGTACTTCATGCCTGATGCGTCCAGCTTCTCGCTGATCAATCCCACTCAAGAAGATCTCGCTTGTCGCGTTGCTTGCTTCGTTCGATACTGTTTATTTTATCGCCCTGTCCCTGTCGGCGTAGCTGGTCCTGCCGTTTGGAAATTTCTTCAAACTGCTGACCACGCGCCTTGTCGCGTCGATCTCGTGAAAAGAAAAGGTTTGAAAGCGAAAAAAAAACGCCCGACGAGATCGTCGGGCGTTTTGCCTTTCAAGAACTACTTCCGCTGCGAGGACACCCATGAGCGCAGCCACTCAATAAACTGCTTCTCATCCATCCATCCGTGGCCTCTGTCCTTCTGCGATGGCGCCCCAGAAGTCCATTCCGCCGTCTCATGAACAGTCCCGTAGTAGTCCACTGCTTTCTCAGAAAACTTCGCATCACCCGTCACCAAGACGTCGCTATAGGTTCGATGAGGGTCTTTCACGCTCAGGCCCACGGATTCAACCTGTTCGATGAGGCTGTCGAGACGCGCTCGAGTGTTTCCGTCATGGAGGACCTATCGGCTTGAAGCGGCCCTTAGCCAGGCTGTTGGTGACTCGATTGGCTGACTGCAGGCAAGCGCAAACTTTGGACTGAAACGGATCGACAGTGACACGGATCTACCCAGCGATCTCGTCGGGCGTAGGATGCGGCAATTAACGTTGCAGTTACCTGCCTTGTCAATCAAACGCGTGCCTTGAGTAATCACTTGGTTCGATTCCTGTGCCGTCCCTCCGAACTTGTTGGCCAACTCACTACTGCTGCTGATACCCGCGGCGGGTCAGCGCGTCTTTAGCGTCTGCGATCGCCTGCTCAGCCTCGCTCAAAGGGAAGACATGCGCTCCGCCGTCACCCGGTGGATAGATGGTCAAAACAAATTTCTTTGTCGCGGAGTCAAGCGTCAGCTCAGCCCACGGCTGGTCATCTTGTTGTATTTCCGCGAAGAGATCCTCTCGATCAGGATCGCTTGCGACTACAACCTTCATCGTCATCGCGGAGGCTCCAAGAAAGTGATGAACTTGCCGCTAGCATCGTACCGAACGCCTCGGCCGTCAGGTGCATAGATGTCGAACCCACCTTTAAATCTACCGCTTGTTAGATCTACTTTTCGAGAGCCAGGCGCTGTAAGAATATCCTCAACAATCGACTGCCCAGCGGCATTCTTTGCACCTGCGTTACCAACCGCGCGCGGAAAAACACTTCCCGTACGACTTCCGTGCTTCTCGAGGGCTCGTCCTGCGGCGGAGAGCTCGCCTGCTTCTGCTCGAGCGGCGCTCTCAGCAAGGCCCTCTAGGCCGCCGACAACTGCCATGCCGTCTGACCAGCCCATGGCGATGCACTGCACATCGCAATTTGCGGCGTTTTGATCGCGCCATTTGCTATACGATTGCCACGCGTTGCTAGCTGCGATCTTCCCGCCTTCCCATGCGTCCTGCAGGAAGCATTGCAGCGAACCGAACCCGCCCGCCATGGGATTTGGACAGAGGCCTAGCGGATCCGAGAAGTTCACCGGATCTCCGTCCGCAAACCCATACAGGTTGAGTCCGCCGGCCAGCCCCATCGGATCTTGCTGCGTGAACTGCCCGGTCTGAGGATCGTAGTACCGGTTACGCATGTACTTCATGCCCGATGCGTCGAGCCTCTCGCTGATCAAACTCCCCCACCATGTGCTGAGTGCCGCGGGTGTAACGACCATACCGTCCGCATTCTCTTGACCGCCGGGCCAGTCGATCGCGGGGCAAGTGGTAGTCCCGCTGCAGAGCGAGGTCGGAGTGCCATCAGCCGTAGTTCCGATCTCGTAGTCTCCCTGCCAGTTGGCATAGGGCGCGAGCCTGGTGCGGCCAGCCTTCCTAACCGCAATCGGAGCATCTAGTCCGTTGCCGTGAAGCGAGATTACTTCCCCCCACGACTCACCACTTGATGTCTCCTGATCCAGTTGAGCGCTCGTCAGCCCGCTCGCACCATCGGCCCGTCTCTCGAGCAACACCTGGTTTCCGCCCCACACCGTCCTTGACCGCAGTCGCGTCGCGAACAACATCGACGGGTAACCAGTCGTTCGTAGATACACATAGTTCGCCATCTGCCACGGCAAGTAGCGTGACTTTCTTGCCTTGGCTTCGATACCACCCAGTACTTCTCCGTTTTTCGAGACCTCAACATCGATCGCACGTCGCCCCAACGGCGTCTTCTTCCAACTTCCTTCGCTACTCCATAGCCATCGCTCTCATAAGCCGATCCGAATCAGCTGCGCGCGCGACTCGTGTGCGCCGGCGGTGACGTGTGGATCACCCACGAACTCACGATGTGGTGCGGCCATATCGCAGCGCTCGCCCGCGACTTCCGACAGCACTCAGCGGCTACACAGAGGTCAGGGCACGAGAAGAGTTTCCAGCCGCGCGATGTTGCTTTGCTCCAGCGCTGTCATGAGACCCTCGATGTCGGCCGGTGAGAGCGCTGCGACACGGTGACGCACGAGCTCCGGCCAGTGCTGCTCAGCGAGGAAGGACAGAAAGGCGGTTCGGGAGATCGTGCCCTGAGCATACTTGCGCAGGATGCCGAGCACGCGTTCACGCTCCGCGACCAATTCGAGCAGTAGTTCGACCGAGTCGTTCGAGGACGCCGTTTTCAGCAGTCCTTGCACGTTCTGCGCGAGTGACACGAGGCGTCCCGGGTCACCGCTTGCCACATCGACCCGCTCGCTGACGTGGTGCATCAACCGTTGCTCGTCGGATTCCCACGCCACTGGCTCCGTCGTCAGCACGGCCCGCAGCAAGTCCTTCACACGATGCGCTGGCTCAGGAGCAGCGAGCGCCGCCCCCAAGCCACGCGCGAACGTTGACCGATGCGGCATCATGACTTCGGTGGCTCTCCCACACGTACCAGTCGCGCATGGCTCGCGTCGATTCTTGCCGTCACGAGGGTGTCGCGCCCGACCGCGTCGGCGGTCGACGATCGCATGTTTATTAGGGACACTTACACCACCAAACTGGCATCCCGATAAACGTTATCCTCTAGGATTCTCGCGCCGCACTATGAGGTGAACGGTGCCACCGGACTCGGATTGAACATCTTCGAAGTGGTCGTGAGGGCTTGAATCCGACGTTTTCAGGCGTGCCAGGGCGATCAAATATCGGCCGAACGCTTCGAGTGCCCGTGGGGTGGCTGCCAATTCTACCTGGAGTCGCCCTATCCGTGTAACCTCAGGCACTGAAGAGCGACGATCATCATCTGCATATATTGCGATGCGCAATTCATTCGTGAAATCCGGTCCAACCATCCATCGTTCTGACTGATCCGTATCCGGATCGTTAGGCTCGGGGCAGTAGTACTGAAGTTCGATTTCGGCAAGAGAGCTAGTTTTGGGCATGGCTATTTTGCTCGCGGAATTTCTCAAGTTGGTCGAGTGCGCGACGGATTAGGCGCTTCAATTCGTCGTTGTTTTGCAACGCCTTGGGTAACTGGTTTGGATCGTCGGGGTCGGTAACCTTCCTCTTCGGAAAGTACTCCTTGTCCGGACCTTCCCCTTGAATATGTACATTGCCCGGGTCTCCAGATGACGTCGGCTCTTCCCAGTCGACACGGATCCGAGGACCGTTGGTTGTTCTGCCCGTTGTGTGACTTTTGGTCTCGAGATGTGAGATCAAACCTGGAGTCAATTGGGCCAACAGATTGCTAAAGACTTTGGCGCCCCGATAGGCACTGTAGACATCCCAAGCTGCTTCGCCCCCCTCAACTAGGACAACCAAACAGACTGGACATAACCCAAAGGGATCACTGAAATTAACTGGATCGCCCGCCGCAAACCCATACAGGTTGAGTCCGCCGGCCAGCCCCATCGGATCTTGCTGCGTGAACTGCCCGGTCTGGGGATTATAGTAGCGATTCCGCATGTACTTCATGCCTGATGCGTCCAGCTTCTCGCTGATCAAACTCCCCCACCATGTGCTGAGTGCCGCGGGTGTAACGACCATACCGTCCGCATTCTCTTGACCG
>JBHEME010000020.1:0-41888 GCA_046262755.1 Gemmatimonadaceae bacterium
GGCTCATCCTCAACACCGCGGGCGGCGAAGGGGACGGCACGAGCGGCTACTACGGCTATGAGGTCCGCCCGGAGGCGGCGGACGGCAAGCCCGATCCGATCCTGCCTCCGCGGATCGAAGCCAGATAGCCGTGCCCGAGCGGCTGCTCGCAGGGCGTGGGCTGGCGCTCCCGGCCGCGGCGATCGCGCTGCCGCTCGCGGCGATCGCCGCGCTGAACCGCATCGTCGATCCGAAGAACGAGAACCGCGTCTACAAGCCGGACGGCCCGCTGGTGGTAAGCTCGGACGGTGGCAACAGCTTCAGCGGCATCTCCAACGGCGCGCACGGTGATTTCCACGACGTGTGGGTCGACCCAAACAGCACCGATCATCTCATCACGGGCGATGACGGAGGACTTTGGTACTCCTACGATGCCGGTAACAAGTGGTGGAAGGCAGATAACCTTCCTGTCTCGCAATTCTACCACGTCAGCGTCGACAATGACCGGCCGTATCACGTCTACGGGGGCCTGCAGGACAACAGCTCGTGGATCGGGGATTCCGAGTATCCCGGAGGCATCACCAACAGCCGCTGGGAGAACATGTACGGCGGCGACGGCTTCTGGATGTTCGTCGATCCTACCGATCAGAACTACGTGTACGCCGAATATCAGGGCGGAGAAATCGGCCGAGTGAACAGGAAGACGCACGAAACGCGTCCTATCAAGCCGTTGCCGCGCTATAAGGAAGGGAAGCTGCGCTTCAACTGGAACACGCCAATCCACATCAGTCCGACCAACAACGGAACAGTTTACATCGGCTCGCAATTTCTGTTTCGCACCAGGGATTTCGGCCAGACGTGGGACCGTATCTCCCCGGATCTCACCACCAACGATCCTTCGAAGCAGCTGCAGGAACAGTCGGGAGGTGTGACCGTCGACAACTCCGCGGCGGAGATGCACACCACGATCTATGCGATCTCGGAGTCACCGAGAAATCCGAACCTGATCTGGGCTGGCACCGACGACGGCAACCTCCAGCTCACGCGCGATGCTGGTAAGACGTGGACGAACGTCGTCGGAAATATTCCTGGGCTCCCCAAGGCAGCGTGGGTGTCGTACATCGACGCGGGGCATTTCAACGAAGGGACCGTTTACGCGACGTTCGATCTGCACACCTTCGGCGACATGCGGCCCTACGCGTACAGGTCCACCGACTACGGAAGGACCTGGACTCCACTGATCGCGACGGGAAGTCCGGTGCGGGGGTACGCGCATGTGATCAGGGAAGATCTCGTCAATCCCAATTTGTTGTTCCTTGGCACCGAGTTCGGGCTATGGGTGTCGGTCGATGGCGGAGCCAACTGGGCTCGCTACAAAGGCGGGGATTTTCCGGCCGTGGCTGTGCGGGATCTGGCGATCCAGGCGCGCGACAACGATCTGGTCATTGCGACCCACGGTCGCGGGATCTGGATCATCGATGACATCACGCCACTGCGCGCATTGACTCCCGAGACCCTGGCAAACGATGTCGTCTTTATGCGAGCGCGCCCGACAGTGCAAAAAGTTTCGGCGAGCGGTGGCTGGTCCAACGGGGACGCCGCATATGTCGGCCAGAATCCGCCCGACGCGGCCGTTATTACCTACTACCTGAAAAAGCGCCACATCTTCGGCGACATGAAGATCGAGGTCCTCGATGCAGCGGGGAAAGTGGTCGGGAATGTGCCCAGCACCAAGCGGCGCGGGCTAAGCAGAGTGACATGGGCGATGCGCTTGCCGCCGCCGAGAGTTCCACCGGCGGCGAGTGCTGCATTTGGCGCGGCATACGGTCCGCGTGTTTTGCCGGGCACTTATACCGTAAGGATGACAAAGGACAATCAGGTTTACACGATGCCGTTGCAGGTCGTGCCAGATCCACGCACGACGCATTCGATGGCAGACCGCCAGGCGCAGTTCGCCCTTGCGACTCGCCTTGTCACGATGCTGGGGACGATGTCCGATGCGGTCGACCGAATGAACGCCGCTCGCGCAGCGCTCGAGGACCGCGCCTCCAAGTTGCCGGCGGGTGACGCATTTGCGACGCGCCTTCGCGCCGCTTCAACGAACGTCGACTCACTGCGCAAGAAAATCGTCGCGACCAAGGAAGGTGGAATGATCACGGGCGAGGAAAGGTTGCGTGAGAATCTCAGCGATCTATACGGCGCCGTGGTGTTCTACGACGGACGCCCGTCGCAGATGCAGATCGACCGGACTGATGCCATCGGCAGAGAGCTGGCGGATATCGTCGCCTCCTTCAATGCGTGGTCGGCGAAGGACCTCGCGGCGCTAAACGCGGAGCTGGGCGGGAAGAGACTGCAGCCGATAAAGCTGTCGCCGTAAGGAGGCCCGACCGAGACCGCTTGTGCTCCCAATGCCAATAACGGTGTTAGGCGTAACCTCCTCTTTCTAGGATCTGCTTGAGCAGTTTCAAATCCTTATTATTGGTCCGGCGCATCACCACAGCCAGAATCGGAGCGAGAAACCTCGAGAATCCCGAGGGAGCTCCGCGGTTGCGCAACGTCATCTCGGTGCGTCCGTCGCCCGCCGACTTCCATAGGTAGGTGGTTTCCATCGGGAAAGGGCCGTCGCTCGCACTCATGATGAGCTTCTCGCCAGGAATGTGCTCGACGATCTCATAGGTGTACGAAAGGGTCCGGCCGAGAAACTCGGCGACGAACGCGATGCGCGATCCCACTCGCAGAGGCCTCGGCGTTTGCCATTTCACCGACTTAATGTTCACGTACCAGTGAGGTGCGTTGTCGGGAATCGCAGTGTATTGTGCGACGCGCTGGCGTGGGCGGTTGATCACTATCTGCGTGCTGACGTCCACCATAGCGCGATGCATAGCGCAATGTGAAAGTTTCGTCAACCGAACGCGCACTTCGCTGGTGCGGGCTATTTTCCAGAGACCCAGAATTACAGAGCCGGAGAACCGATTCGATGAAGCGGAAGCGTGATCCCGAGGTGGAGCGGGAAACCGACAACGATACGAGTGGAACAAAGGCCGTCTTTTCTCGACGGCACTTTCTCTCCACCGCCGGCCAGTTTGGGCTCACTATCTCAGCCGTGGGGCCAACCCTGTCGAATCTTCTTGCACATCCCGCCCATGAGTGGAGAGGAGAAGACAAGGAGCTCGGGCATTTCGGCGTCAGTCCCAACCTTTACTCAGGCCTCCGTTGGCGCATGCTCGGTCCTTTCCGCGGTGGGCGGGTCGCTGCCGCGACGGGGGTGCCCGGAAGGCCGAACGATTTCTACTTCGGCGCCGTAAACGGCGGCGTCTGGAAGACGACCGACGGCGGGCGCGTCTGGACGCCGATCTTTGACTCACAACCCGTCGCATCGATTGGCGCGATCACGGTGGCACCATCACAGCCGACCACGGTCTACGTCGGCAGCGGTGAATCGACGCTCCGCGATTCTGTCGGATACGGTAACGGCGTGTACAAGTCTGTCGACGCGGGCAGAACCTGGACGCATCTCGGACTCGACGAGACTCACCACATTGGCAAGATCGCCGTAGATCCTCGCAACCCCAACGTGGTGTTCGTCGCGGCGATCGGAAAACTCTACGGCGCGAACCAGGAGCGAGGTGTCTTTCGCTCCACCGATGGCGGGCGCAGCTGGAAGAAAATCCTGGGCGACGAAAATGTCGGCGCGGTCGAAGTGGCTATCGACCCCTCGAACTCTCGCGTGATATACGCCGGACTCTGGAACACGAGGCGGCCGCCGTGGTTCACCTATGCTCCGACGAACGGACCGGGCGGTGGAATCTTCAAGTCCACCGATGGCGGCGACAACTGGACTCGGCTCACCAATGGCTTGCCCACGGGCGCAATCGGGCGAACCGGGATCGCGATCGCGCCGAGCAACCCCAACCGCGTCTATGCGATCGTTGATTGTCTGACGCCGCAGGCGCCACCGCAACCTGAGCCTCCGCTGGGAACGCCCGCGCCGCAGCCGTCACCGGCGGGCGCTCGTCCGTCGTCGCCTCCGCCGGGACAAGGAGGATTCTTCCGCTCTGATGACGCGGGCGCGACTTGGACGCGACTCTCCAATGATCCGGCACTGTGGGGCCGCGGCTGGTACTTCGAGAAAATCACTGTGGATCCACAAAACCCGGACATCGTCTATGTTCCGAACGTCGCCGTCAACAGAACGAAAGATGGTGGCAAGACCTGGGTGGTTTTGCGCGGGTCTCCGGGCGGCGACGACTATCACCAGCCATGGGTGTCGCCCGACGATCCGAACACCATGATCGTAGCCAGCGACCAGGGCGCGGTGATCACGCGAAATGCCCGCGCCGACGACCCACGCGAAGTGACGTGGACGTCGTGGCTCAATCAGCCGACGGCGCAGGTCTATCACCTCTCGGTTGATTATCGCTTTCCGTACTGGGTCACCGGCGCCCAACAGGATTCGGGCGCGATCGCCGTGCGCTCGCGGGGAAAATTCGCCGAGATATCGATGCACGACTGGGAGCCGATCGCGCCCGGTGGCGAGAGCGGATACACGGCCGGCGATCGTCTCAATCCCGGCGTCGTTTACGGGGGCGACGGGCAGCGATGGAATCTCGACACCAATACCCCCGACGAAACGACGACTCATCCGAAGTCAACCGAAAAGGCGCGGGGCGACTGGACGCAGCCGCTCGTATTCTCCAAGGCCGATCCACACGCCCTTTACTACGCCAATCAGTTCCTGTTCAAGACGTCCGACGGGGCAAAGACCTGGACGCAGATCAGTCCCGATCTGCCACGGACGGAAGTCTTCGTTCCTCCGACGCTCGACGCCACGGCGGCGGCTGCCATCGACCAGAATGGGAAGCGCGGGGTGATTTACACCATCGCTCCGTCTCCCATTCGGGCGCCAATGCTTTGGATCGGAACCGACGACGGTTTGATCCAGCTGACGGAAGATGACGGGAAGACCTGGCAGAACGTGACTCCGGCGGAGATTTCGCCGTGGAGCCGAGTGACGATGATCCAGGCGTCACACTCGGACGCGAATACGGCGTACGCGAGCGTTGACCGGCACCAGCTCCAGGATTTCGAACCCTACATCTACAGGACACGCGACAAGGGAAAAACCTGGCAGAAAATCACCAATGGGATTCCAACCGGCGTCTACGTGCACGTCGTGAAGGAAGATCCATTGCGCCGCGGGCTTCTCATCGCCGGCACCGAACGCGGAATTCATGTTTCGTTCGACGATGGCGACAGCTGGCAGTCGCTGCAGCTCAACTTGCCGGTCACATCGCTGCGTGATGTCGAGATCTACAACAACGACCTGATCGTCGCGACGCACGGCCGGGGCTTCTGGGTCATCGATGACATCAGTCCGCTAAGGCAGCTCACCGACCCGGGACTGCGGGGTGATGCCTTTTTATTCAAGCCCGCGGATGCCATCAACGTCGTCGAGAGCACCGACAACGGTACTCCGCTCCAGAAAGACGAACCCCACGCCGAGAATCCGCCACAGGGCGCGATCATCGACTACTACCTGCGCAACGACGCGAGCGGACCGGTGACGATCGAGATCGCCGACTCCAATGGAGCGGTAGTACGAAGATTCTCGAGCGAGTTCGGCGGCTCGCAGCCGGCGACTGTCGAACCCCAGACGACTCCGCCACAAACGGGTATCGCGCGTGTTTCACCTTTGTGGCAGAGCCAGCCGCCTCGACTCTCGAAGGCGGCGGGTATGCACCGCATCTCGTGGAGCGCACTGCGCGACCGGCCCCGCGGCGCGCCGCCCGCGGATGAGGGCGGTCCGCTCGATCGCAGACAGGTCGGGACTTTTACGGCGAAGCTGACGGTCAACGGAAAGGTCTACACCCAGAGCTTCACCATGAAACCGGACCCGCGAATCCCACGTTGAGAACGGGACGCAACAGCTACACGCACATTCACGCATCGGCGAGCAGGAGTTCTTATGAAATATTCGGTGGGCACCCTGGCCCTTCTGTCTGTTCTTGGCACCACCGCCGCGGGTCAGAGTAGCGTCGCCAATCCAGTAAGTGGTCGCGCGCCATCGACGTCGGTCGAGTCCAGACTGAAGACCCTGCACGGTCTCCTCAACGAACAGTGGGAATACACTCTCCGCACTTCTCCGGAGTTCGCGTCCATACTCGGCGACAAGAGATACAACGATAGACTGAGCGATTTCTCGCAGGCGGCGATCGAACGCGACATCGCCCAGAATCGTGTCTTCCTGACAAAGTTCGAGGCGATCAGCACTGAAGGATTCCCGGAACAGGAGCGACTGAACCGCGACTTGATGGTGCGCAATCTGCGCGAGTCACTCGAGGCGGTGAAGTTCCGTGAATGGGAGATGCCGGTGAACCAGATGAGCGGCATCCACACCGACGCCCCGCAGCTCGTCACTTCGTTGTCTTTCGCGACCGTGAAGGATTACGACGACTACATCGCGCGCCTTCGTCAAATCCCCCGGGCCTTCCGCGAAGTAACCATTCAGATGCGAAAGGGGATGGCCGAGCGCCTGATGCCCCCGCGCATCCTGCTCACACAGGTCGCGAAGCAGGCGAACGCTATTGCTACGCAAAAACCTGAAGACACTCCCTTCGCCGTGCCTCTGGGCCAGTTTCCGAAGGCATTTTCGGAAACCGACCAGCAGCGTCTGCGCGCGGCGCTGTTGAGCGCGATCGAGGATAGTGTGCTCCCAGCGTATGCAACATTCACCGCTTTTGTCCGCGACGAGTACGCCCCGAAAGGAAGGACGGAGATCGGCACCTGGTCGCTCCCCAACGGCGAAGAGCGCTACGCCTTTGCCGTTCGTCGCTCGACCACAACCAACATGAGTCCCGCCGAGATTCACGCTCTCGGCCTGCGTGAAGTCTCGCGCATCGAAGCCGACCAGCTTGTTATCGCACGCAAGCTCGGCTTTCCGACCGTCAAGGCGCTGCGCGATTCGATACCGAAAATTCCGGCGCTGCATCCGAAGTCACGAGAGCAGATTCTCGATGAGTACCGCCGTTACGAGAGCCAAATGTGGGCGAAGCTCCCGACGCTATTCGGGCGGCTTCCGAAGGCCAAGCTCGAGGTGATGCCGATCGAAGCTTTCATCGAGAAGGAAGCGTCCACTCACTACAACCAGGGAACGCCGAACGGCTCACGACCCGGCCACGTATTCGTCAACACCTACGACTACGCCAACCAGCTCACCATCAACAACGAGTCGACGGCGTATCACGAAGGAGTGCCTGGCCACCACATGCAGATCTCGATCGCGCAAGAGCTGCCAGCGCTGCCGCCTTTCCGCCAACAAGCCAATTACACCGCCTACGTCGAGGGATGGGCGCTCTATTCGGAGCGGCTCGGGAAGGAGATCGGATTTTATCAGAATCCTTACAGCGATTACGGACGTCTCGATGACGAGATGTTGCGGGCGATCCGGCTGGTTGTAGATACAGGAATCCACGGCAGCGAACACTGGACCCGCGACCAGGTGGTGCAATTCTTCCGCGATCATTCCAGCAACAATGAAGCGACTATCCAATCCGAGACCGATCGCTATATCGCTTGGCCGGCCCAGGCGCTCGCATATAAGGTCGGCCAGCTTACCATTCTTCGGCTCCGCGAAAAGGCTAAGACTGAGCTCGGTGACAGATTCTCGCTAAGTGCTTTCCACGATGAGATTTTGGGGGCCGGTGCGTTGCCAATGGATGTGTTGGAGCAGCGGATGAACGAGTGGATCGCCAAGCAGAAAGCGGGGAAGGCGACGGACTAAAAGCACTCTGCGGATCGCGACAGTCTGGCGCTGTAAAAAAAGGTTGACCGGTTTGGAGAACATATGTATGGTGGGTCTCCGCCACTCCAACCCCGACCCGGCCTATCATGCGCAAACTAGTCGTCGTGACCGTCGCCATCGCGGCAATCACCGCCTGCCGTGCCGACAGCCCGTCCTCCATCAAGTCTAGCCCTTCACAACTTGCGCTCGACGTCACAGTTCCGACTCCGACAGAAGCAGATGCGGTAGCGATTTCCCAGAACATTCAGGCCAACCACTGGCCGTACCACACGCTGCTCAATCCACGCTACTTGTCCGGCGATCCGGCTTCCCCCGACTTCATGATCCTGGCGCCTTCCGGTTACACCCAGGCGGCAGACAACGCGATCTGGACCGGCCACTACCTCGCCGCGGAGTCTTTTCGGTATTCCGTTACGCACTCCGACGAGGCGCTCGCCAACATCCGGAAAGCTGTGAACGGGATCACAGCGCTGATCGACGTCACTGGCACTGACCTGCTCGCTCGTTTCCTGGTGCCGCGCAGTTCGCCCTACGCCAATGGAATTCTCGCTGAGGAAGCAGTCAAGCACGGTGTTCACGAAGCGACTTACAACGGTCAGGCCTACGCCTGGCTTGGCAATACCTCGCGCGATCAATATTCCGGAGTCTTCTTCGGGCTTGGTGTTGCGTACAGCCTGGTCAGTGATGCTGCGGTCCAGGCCGAGATCAGGAGCGACGTCACCCGCAGTCTCAACTTCCTGATCAAGAACGGCTGGAACATCAAAATGCCCGATGGCACCACCAGCACTACCTTTGCCGGGCGCCCCGAACAGGAGCTGAGCTTCCTGCAGGTCGGTCGCCTCGTCGATCCCATCAAATGGGATGCATCCTATAAAAAGATGCGCACGTCGAGCGCGTCATCGACTGGAAATGCCATTGGCTTCGAGTGCCTCGATCCGTACGGCAGCTACTACAAGTTCAATCTCGATCATATCAACTTCTACAACCTGATTCGGCTCGAGGAATCAGGCACGCCCCGCACTCAGTACCTGAGTGCTTTCACGAAGCTTCGCAACTGCACGCGCAGCCACCAGAACGCGCACTTCAACATGATTGAGCGGGGACTTCAGGGAATAAACGCTACTCGCGATGCGCAGACAGTCGACATGCTCGGCCGTTGGCTCCTTCGTCCGCGACGGAATGTCCTTGTGGACAACAATGGTAAATACCCTGCGTGCGCCACTAATCGGGCTTGCTCACCGATCCCGGTCCAGGACCGCTATACCACCGACTTCCTCTGGCAGCGCAGCCCGTTCCAGCTCAAAGGCGGCGAAGATGGCGCGGTGCCTACGCCCGGGGTCGATTACATCCTGCCGTACTGGATGGCCCGCTACTATAACGTTCTGGCGCAATAGGTTGACATTCCTGGATCCGGCTTCGCGCCGGGTCCAGGTCACCGGTCAAGAAGACTCCCCTTGACAAACGGGGCAGGCTGTTGAATTTTCAGCAGGGTTGATTTTTCAACATACAGGCAGCTGGATCGCCGAAATGTCCCAACATTCCCAGCCGCTATGGCAACTACGCTGATGACACCAAAAGCAGAAACGCCGGCACTCTCCCGCCGAGAGAGCCAGGTAATGGACATTCTTCACCGCCGCACCGGTGCGACGGTGGCTGAGATCATGGCCGATCTCCCCGATCCTCCGACCTATTCGGCCGTCAGATCGGTGCTCCGCATACTCGGCGAAAAAGAGCTGATTAAGCACCGCGAAGACGGACCACGCTACATATACTATCCGGCGAAACCGACCGAAAAGGCGCGCGACGATGTTCTCGCGCACGTCGTCCGGACATACTTCGGTGATTCACCCGAGCAGGCGGTCACAGCGCTGCTCCGAATGTCGGATGTCGACCTCAGTGACGAAGAGGTCAGAAGACTGCGCAACACCATCCGCCGCGCTCGCCAGAGCGGGAGATAGAACCATGACCGACACTCTTTCTCTGAGCTTCGGCGGTCTCGCTGGTATGCCGATGCTAGTGCTGCTCGCAAAGGCAACGCTCATTCTCGTGCTCGCGCTCGCGACCACGGTGGTGATGCAGCGCGCGTCCGCGGGTTCACGTCACCTCGTTTGGCTCGTTACGCTGGTCGGTCTGCTGCTCGTCCCGGCTCTCACCGCCTGGGCGCCGTTCCCTGTCAGGCTGTTGCCTGCCACAGTACGCGAGGCGGTTTCATTCCAGACCGGTGTGTCGACGGGAAGCGGCGCCGGTTCTGACAAGATCGAGAGCCGCACCGGCAAAACATTGAACGTCATCCCCGAGCGGGAGCAGCGAGCACTCTCGACGCCCCCAACGAGTACGAGGGAACGACTCAGCGCAATGAGCGCCGTTTCCATTCTTGTGTCGATCTGGGGACTTGTCGTCCTCGCGATCGCCGCATCGTTAGCATACGCGGCGCTCGTCGTAAGACGCATAGTCAAAACCGCGAAGCCCCTCGACTCGAACGACTGGTTGGCGCCAATGTGGGAAGTGGCAGACCGGCTGGGTCTCGAAGAGCCGCCGCGTTTGCTCCGCAGTGAGCAGGCGAAGATGCCGTTTGCTTGCGGTTTCCTGAACGCGACGATCGTTCTCCCAGCCGAGTGCGATGAGTGGACTCTCGATCGTCGGCGCGCGGTATTGTTGCACGAGCTCGCGCACGTGAGGCGTCATGACCTTGTAGGTCACACACTGGGCCGTCTCGCCTGCGCATTCTACTGGTTCCATCCCCTTGTCTGGACGGCGGCAAAGCAGCTGCGGTCCGAGAGCGAGCGCGCGTGTGACGATCTTGCGTTGTCCTGCGGAGCGCGCGCGACCGACTATGCGGAGCATCTCCTTGACATCGTCACCAGCGTACGGCGCGACTCGACTCCCTCGGTGGCGCTGGCGATGGCTCGTCGCAAGGAATTCGAGGGGCGCATGCTTGCCATTCTGGATCCAGAGCTCCGTCACTCGAGTCCGAGTCGCCGGCAGTCCGCGAGCCTCATCGGTTCCCTTGCTCTCATTTCAATACTGGTAGGGGCCGCCGCTCCTGCTCCCCGCCTCGAGCGGGCTGTACAACGGGGTCCAGTCGCCGGCAATCTCGACCTCGCTCCGCAGCAGTCGCCCGTGAAGGGCTATCCTGATTCACGCGAGATCATCGGCGGGTCGAAAACACATTTCAAGGAAGAGACCAGCTTCCAGCAGCTCCAGCACACCATCACTACGCTCAGTCAGCACACGGCTACAAACGAGCATACTGACATGAGCCTGAACGGCACCGGTTCATCCCCGGTGGCGGCACCGGCGCCAGTGGTTACGGTTTCGCCGGTGGGCGCGACTGCGAGTGCGTCTGCCGGCGCTCCCGCTTTTGCTCCAGGTAACTCCGCTGCGCTGCTGCGGATCATTCAGGGGCAGTCCCCGGTGCAGAAGGGCAAGGACGATCGGCCGATCCTTCTAGCTAACGTCTTGCGCACCGACACCAGTGCGTCTCTACGTCGCATCGCGGCTTGGGGCTTGGCGGAGTACGGTGATGCGGCCGTCGCTGTCGAGGCATTGTCGACCGCGCTCCGGCGAGACCCCAGCGCCGGAGTCCGCGAAATGGCGGCATGGGCCCTCGGTGAATCGGAAGACTCGCCGACGGCAGTCGATGCGCTGACGACTGCGCTGCGCAGCGATGCGAGCGTGCAGGTGCGCGCCAGATCTGCTTGGGCGCTCGGTAGCATCGGCGCGCGCGGAGCAGCTGACGCTCTGGCGGCCGCTCTTTCCGACGCGAATCCTGAAGTCCGGGAGCGCGCGGCGTGGGCCATCGGCAACGCGGAACCACGACAGGCTCCGCACGCACTGATCGCGCTGCTCTCCGACAAAGAGCCACGCCTACGTGAGATCGCGGCGTGGGCGCTATATCAGATCGAAGACCCCGCATCGATCCCGGCACTCGAAGCGGCCCTTCACGCGGAGCCGAACAAGGAGCTACAGATCGCGTACATCAGGGCGCTCGCAGCCGTCGGAGAAAAATCCGTCGATGCGCTGCGCGGGTTGCTCGAGTCCAAAGATCCGGAGATAAAGGCAATAGCAGTCCGGGCCTTGGCCGGTGGTCACGCCACTGGACCGTGGCCCTGGCCGTGGCCAGAACCGCGCCCCTCGCCGTGACAACACGGCTCTCATTGTTGATTGTAATGGCGTTATTGACCGTGCCGAGCCGCGCGAAATCACAGCCACTCGACGCTCGCGCCGCAGCCGCGTACGCGTCGCGCGAGGAGTGGTGGGTCATGAACGCCGACGGATGCTCGAATTACGTCGCGGAGTTCGGAAAAGGGCCGCCTGTCGTTGTCGTTCACGGCGGGTTCGGCGCGGAGCACGGCTATCTCGTCGACGCCTTCGCCGGACTGAGCTCGCGTTACAAACTCGTTTTTTATGACCAGCGTGGATCTCTGCGCTCTCCCTACAAAGTGTACGAAAAGGGTGGATCCAACGCCTGTCCTGACTCGCTTATTACGCTTGCCAACCACGTGTCTGATCTGGAGAACCTTCGCATCCAGCTCGGCGTCGAAAAAATGACCCTCGTCGCACACTCGATGGGGACATTTGTCGCACTGTCGTATCTCCAGAAGTTTCCCGGGCGCGTGTCGGGGCTGGTCCTCATTTCACCGGGAGTGCCGCTGAAATCCGATCATTCGCCCGCACTGGTAGCCCGGCAGAAGGCAGCTGGTAATTCATTGTTTGAGCGGCCCGAGATTGCCGCAGAAACCAGGAAGGCGGGCCTCGATCACCCGAACTTGTCCGACAGGGAGAGAATTGAGGCGTGGCGGATCCGCTTCGCCTCCGCAAACATCTACGACCTTAGGAAGTGGCGGCGTCTGGGTGGCGGGATGGCCTTCTACAACAGTCGCGCGGGTTCAGCCGCGAGCCAGACCATGCCGAAAGAGTGGAATTTCGTGGAGCTTCTGGAGAAACGAGCATGTCCGACTGCCGTGATCGTTGGCGATCATGATATCGGAGACATGGGTGCGCGGATGATCTCCGAAGATGTCCGCAGCGTATCCGGCGTGCGCCTGACCGTGATTCCCGACGCAGGGCATGTCGTGTGGATCGATCAACCGTCAGCGTTTGGAGTAGCGCTGGCGCGCGGTCTACAGCTTTGCGCTGAAGCCGCAGTCAACCGTTTGAATTGATTCGGGCCCGAAGGAATCCGGGCCCTTCCTCTTCGAGTGAAGTGCTGATTTTTCAACCTACCTCACGGTAACGGACTGTGGGAATAAAGAAAGGAGTGATCATGCGAGTGATTGGATTGGCACTGGCGGCAGCGCTTGTGTCTGCTGGTGGCACACCCTCCGGTGCGAGTGCGCGGGAAGGCGCGACATCGGAAACGGCACGAGAGCAGCAGCAGCGCGGATCTCTGGATGTGACCGCGCTCCTCACCTCGGCGCGCGGAGCCCCGCCGATGATCTGCGCCATGGCCGCGGAGTCGGTGCGCGAGTGGGGATGGGGTTGGGGAGACGCGAACGATGCGCCTTCGACTCCGCTCAAGACGATCGTCTCGGCGGTGAATTCCCAGTTGCGCATGAATCAGGGGCAGCTCGCAACCGAGGATATCGACAAGTTGATGACGGGCTTGTCGTCCGATGACGCGTGCGTCCGCGAAATTTCCGTACGACTGCTCGGTACGCAGAAGAAGAATGATCAGATCTCCAAAGGATTCATCGTCCGCCTCGCCAACAACGATGCTTCGGTGAAGGAAGTCGCCGCTTTCGGCCTGGGTCTGGCCCAACCCACAAGCGCGGTCGATCCGCTCATTCAGTCGTTGCGGGATGCCTCGCCGGGAGTGCGCGCAAATGCCGCGTGGGCACTCGGTCGCATCGACAACGGCCGCGCGCTCGCCTCACTGGTTAATCTCTTTCGCGACGACGCGGAAATTGTTCGTGAGGCCGCGGTGATCGCAGTAGGCCACATGGAATCGACGAGCACGGTAGGCGCGCTCGTTCGCGTGTTGCGGGAAGACAACGCGGCCTCGGTGCGCCGAGTGGCAGCCTGGGCCCTCGGCGAAGCGGAAGCGCGCGAGGCAGGTCCCGCGCTTTCTGCGGCCCTGGCTCAGGATGCGGATACGCGAGTTCGTGAGATGGCGGCCTGGGCACTTGGCAGCATTGAGGACAGAAATGGAGTCGCGGCGCTCACCAACGCAGTGCGTCGGGATGCCGACGATCGCGTGAGAGAAACCGCGGTTTGGGCCCTGGCGCAGATTGAAGATCGCAGCTCACTCGATGTACTCGGCGCGGCCGCGGGAAGCGACAAGAGCTCGCGAGTGCGCGGCACCGCGGCGTGGGCAATTGGCCAGCTGGATGGCCGAGGGCTGCGGGCTCCGGCCGGATTGCTCCAGGTGCTGAAGGATGAGAGCGACGACGCGCGTCTCAAGGCCGCCTGGGCACTCGGTCAAATCGGCGATTCTGCCGCTCTGCCAGCGATCAAGGATGCCCTGCGCACGGAGCAGAGCGAACAAGTGCGGCGCGCGCTGATTCGCGCGATGATGAAGTCGGGTGAGCGCTCCGAGGCGACGCTTACCGAGCTGTTACGCTCGAGTGATCCGCGTGTTCGAGAAGCAGCTGTAAGAGGACTTGCGGGTGGTCACTCGTTCGATCCCTGGCCGTGGCCATGGCCGCGTCCCAGACCCTTTCCGTAGGGATCGCGCTCGCTCTTTTCTGCCTGCGGCACCGCGCTTGCTCTTTGGATGCCGCAGGAGGATTGAGCAATGACGAAAACTCAGCGTGGTTTTGGGAGCGCGGGCCTTGGCGTGGCGCTAATGGCATTTACCGCCTGCTCCAGTCTCGGTGGTCTGGGAAACGTGCTTGGCAGCGTACTGGGCGGTGGCGGCAACCAGGTTCAGGGAACGGTGATGGCGGTCGACACCCGCTCCCAGCAAGTTGCCATTCAGCAGTCAGATGGCCAGAGCGTGTACCTGCAGTATGACAGCCAGACACGAGTGGTTTACAACAATCAGAACTACTCCGTCACCTCGCTCGAGAGGGGCGATCAGGTCACCGCGAACGTACAACAGACGAACAATAATTCGTACTACACCGACGTGATCGAGGTAAACCAGTCGATCAGGGGTGGCTCGACCAGCACCTCCGGAAATGTGCAGGCCTTCGAGGGAACGGTGCGACAGGTCGATTACCAAAACGGTTGGTTCACATTCGACACCAACAACGCCCGGTATACGGTCACAATGCCGTACAATCCGAGAACCAACGACGTCAACACATTCCGCAGTCTGCGCAACGGACAGTACGTTCGCCTTTACGGAACCTACCTAAGTAATTCCCGCATCGAGCTGAGCCAGTTTTACTAGGCCGCAGCTCGAGCTACGTTCGCTTTAAACCCTTCCGGAGGTCGACATGTCGCGCGCTTATTTTCTGACGCTGGCACTGGCGTCGTTCACCTTTGCCTGCGATCGCGGAGCTACGAGTTCAACAGGCCTCGCTCCGGTGAACGCCAGCGCGGCCGCGACAGCGGGGCAATCCGTGACCGGTAGCGGGACCATCACCTTCGGCACGTCCATCGAGCATATCTCAGTCAGTACCTCCGGCAATTCAGGACGCGTGACATTCCAGGACAAGGCCGCGGGTGGGAACGTCAACGGTCAGATCGACGTTAATTGTGTGAACATCGTGGACAACACGGCTACGATCAGTGGAATCGTTACGCACAGCAACGATCATACGCTCGAAGGCAGGGAAGGTGTATTCCAAGTCGTCGACAATGGAAACGGAACTGCCCCCGACTTTGCGAGCATCATCAACTTCCACGAACTGGGAGCCGGAACTGACTGTAGCTCCGGCGAATTCGACCTGTCACCGGTCAAGGGAAACTTCACGGTTCAGGATTAGCACGAGAACAAATCGGGGCGAGAGAACCGATCTCTCGCCCCGCCTTCGCAATGCTACCTGAGCGGCGTTGGTGTCGCGGTCTTTAGTGCTATGCTTTCGGCGTACTGTTATCAGTTCCCGCCTTGATCACCTCGTCGATCCAGAACCTCACCGCGTTAGGATAACCTGAATCGCATGGCTTCAGACCGGCGAACTCACCGTCCGTTCCCGTCTGCTTCGTGATTTCGGCTATGATCGCGGTACGCGTCATCGTGAGTTTCCTCCCCGCCTGCGCAGCGAGGTAGGCCCTCGCGACTGCTGGAGCGTTCGGACAACTCTGTTGGTATGCGGTCGCTCTCGCGCCGTCAGCACTGCTCGGCGTCGCGGAGACGACAAGCGCAGTGACGCCGGCCGCGATCGCCAGTGTGAAGCGTTTCATGCGTTTACCCTCGGCTGATGAAAGTAGGATCCAGATTGCGGCTAATTTTTTGGCAAACTGTGCGCCGGAAAACGTGACTCTGCTCGGCCGAAAGTAGTCTTACGTTTATGATAAAAATGTTGGATTGGCGGCGCGCCGCTGTCCGCGCGGTCCGTGAGATCCGACTGGCAAGCGCTGCCCGCCTGCTTCTCGCCGCCAGCCTCTCTACGCTCAACGTTCTTTGGCGTGGCCATGGCGTTCTCAGGTCTTCGCCCACGCTTCAGCGTTTCGTTATCGTTGCTCTCGTGTGCTACATCGTTACGGCGATTGCGGAGTTCGTGTGGCTGGTCTGCTCCCCTTTGCCGCTCACGAGCAGCGATCAAAGGAATGAGATCGTTCCCGCCTTGGATCTTGTCGATCCCCTGGTTGAGCAGCTCAAGGACCTGCCTCCCGCCAAGCTCAAGGAAGAGACGCTTCAACTCGCGTCGGAAATGAAGACTTTCGAGGCTGGAAGAGATCAGGAATTCGTGAGCAGTCTTGTGGCTCCTCCGCACCTCGAAGTAAGTCCGGAGCTTCGAGACGAGCAGTTGGACAAACAGAGCGTGGAACTGGTTCAAGGTCATTTACTCACCTGGCGGGCGTATCGCGAAAAATTCTATCGTCCCGCGCGCGCATTTCGCGACGAGCTGAGAAAGCGTCTCGGAATCCGCAACACCATCACCGAGCCGAAGATTCCAGCACTCGATCAGGCGATTTTGACCGGGGCTAACCCAATCTCACAAGCGGCCGATTATCTCGTGGCGCTGGCGAGGCGACTCAAGTAACCGAGGCTCCGCGGGGTTTTCGAATTCGTCGCTGCGAGCCGTCCGATGCTGAGGGTCTCGCATCGCTCGGCGCGCGGCTCTTTACGGAAACCTACGGGCCCACACACCCCGAGCCGGAGCTGAGTCGGTACCTCGCTCGCTCATTTTCAGTCGAGGACATTCGTCACTCGTTATCGGGCGACCACATTTCATTCTTCGCGGTCGAAGACGCTGAAAGCTTTCCCGTCGCCTACGCCTATCTGAGAGATTCGCCCGCTCCGCCAGACGGTGTCACCGGCCAGCATGCCCTCGAAATAGTGCGCTTCTACGTCGATGGGGCCGTGCAAGGTCGCGGGATCGGCTCCGCGCTGATGAATTCGTGCCTGAGCGAAGCGCGAGGCCGTGGCGCGGACGTGATCTGGTTGCAGGTCTGGAAGGAAGCGCCGTGGGCAGTCGCGTTCTACACGCGAATGGGGTTTACGGTGGTGGGCTCCGCTCCATTTTATTTTGGAGATCAGGTCGGCGACGACTACATCATGGGGCGAACGGTCTGAATTAATTTCGCTCCCGACTAATGAGCGAAAAACCGGCCCACTGACTTAGTGAATCTGGTACCTCCTCTTTCGCGGAAGCATTGCAACCGCGGGGCGAAAAGTTTTACTTCCGCCAACATTCGGCGTCTTGCGTGGACGTGTGCTGCAGCAGCGCTCGTCGCAGCATATTTCCGGCCCGCACTGTTCATTTGAATCGTCCAACCGAAAGGGTGCAAAAAAGTGTCGATTTCATATCACCGGACTGTCGATTTCTTATCATGAATGAGCCTTTCGGTGGTCGACCACGCTTGGGCCCCACTCGTGAAGAGGACCTACCTCTCCACGAGGATGTACGCTGGCTCGCAGGAGCACTCGGCCGAGTCATCCAGAGACTTGAAGGGGCGGAGGCATTCGAGATCGTTGAACGGCTTCGCGTCGGATCGCGCGCCCGACGCCACCGCGATGCCGAAGCGCCTTCGCTCGATGATCTCCTGCGTGAGGTGGATGCCCTCACTGTAGACCAATGCGCCGTCGCAGCACGCGCGTTCACCTTGTTTTTCCTGTTGATCAACACTGCCGAGCAGACACACCGCGTCCGCCGCCGCAACGCGTACCTCGGCAAGGCCGACGTCGAGCCGCAACCAGCTTCCGCGCGGTGGACGATGCGACAGCTACGCCGATTGGGGGCTACTCCCGAACAAATCGAGCAGGCGATGTTGAGGCTCGATGTTCGTCCGGTATTGACAGCTCACCCAACTGAATCGACGCGCAGCACTCTGCTCGGATTGCAGGCTCGCGTCGCGGACAAACTTCTCGCCCGCGAGTCAGCCCCCGCCGATGAATTGAAACTGATCGAGCAGGCGCTCGAGGGCGAAGTCGAGCTGCTGTGGCTCACCAGTGAAGTACGTCACGATCGTCCCACGGTGCTCGACGAAGTCAGCTCCGCGCTGTGGTACCTCGAAACCAGACTGATCGACGCCGGCGTGCGAATGCAATCGAATCTGGCCATGGCCTTCGAGGACGAGTTCACGCGCATTGCGGATTCGTTCCGCGCCGCGACGCCGCTCAGGTTTGGAACCTGGGTTGGTGGAGACCGGGATGGAAACCCGTATGTCACGCCGGAGATCACGATTGCGACCGCGCGCCGCGCGAGTCACGTGATTCTGGGGCGCTACCTGCGAGCGCTCGAAGATCTCACACGCGTGCTTTCCGTCTCGGCGGAGATCGTGCCGCCCTCTAAGGAGCTAACGAAATCACTGGAATCAGATCGCACCCTCCTGCCGGAAGTCTGGAAAAAAAACGGCAAGCGCAATGCTGACGAACCGCTGCGACTCAAGTTGAGCTACATGTCCGCGCGCATCGAAGCGACGCGGCGTCTCGTCGCTTCGCGTGATGCGGGTCGCGAAAGAAAAGAACCGGCTGCTTATCCCGGTGTCGAGGCATTCGCGCACGATCTCGCGTTGGTGCGCGACTACTTGCTGCAAGCGGGTGCGCAGCAGGCGTGCCGGACTACTCTCGATCCCCTCGTTGCCGCTGTCAGAGCGTACGCGTTCCATGGCTTCATGATGGACGTACGGGATCACTCCGACGTTCACACTGCCGCTGTTGACGAGCTGTTGGCAAAGGTTGCGAAGCGGGGAAGGGATAATCTGCGTGCCGCCATTGTTGGCCGAGGGCCATTGGTGCGCGGGACGCGGAAGCTTTCCGATCAAACCCGCAAGACACTCGACACCTTTCGCGCGATCAAGACGATTCAGGATGAGGCGGGTCCTGCCGCCGCATCTACATATATAGTATCGATGACGAGGTCCGCGGACGACCTCCTGCGCGTTCTGCTGCTGGCGCGCGAGACTGGTCTGGTCAACCTCGCGCTCAAGAAACCAATCTCACGTATTGATGTCGTCCCGTTATTCGAGACTCTGGAAGATCTCGAGCAGGCGCCCGCCGTCATGCGCGCTTTGCTCGAGGACAAAACCTACGCCCGACAGATCGAAGCGCGGGGTCGCCGGCAGGAAGTGATGATCGGTTACAGCGACTCCGGTAAAGACGCGGGAATGATCGCCGCATCGTGGGCGCTCTACCGGGCGCAGGAATCACTGGCGGAACTGTTCAGCGAAGCGGGAATCGAATTCCGCTTATTCCACGGACGCGGAGGGAGCGTTGGGCGCGGCGGCGGGTCACCGGTGTATCGGGCGATTGCCGCGCTTCCACCCGGAACGACCCATGGCCGAATCAAGATCACCGAGCAGGGCGAGATTATTTCGCAACAGTTCGGATTGCTGCCCGTTGCTGAGAGAACCCTGGAAGTGACCGCGGCCGGCGTGCTGCTGCACGAGTTCAGCGACTGGCGGGGAAAGGTGAGCGCAAAAGAGGTGGTGGATTTTCGCGATGTCATGGACCGCCTGTCGTCCCGCTCGCGCGACGTCTATCACAAGCTGGTCTATGATGACGACGCGCTCTTCAAGCTCTTTCGGCAGGCTACGCCGATCGACGAGCTGGCGAACGCCCGCTTCGGGTCGCGCCCGGCTTACCGCCCGGGCGCGACGGCGGGGATCGCCGGAATTCGCGCCATACCCTGGGGATTCGGCTGGACCCAGATCCGTCTCATGATCACCGGCTGGCTCGGCGTCGGCGCAGCCCTGGGAGAAGAAGTCTCGAGTCGCGAAGGACTGCGACGGCTGCAGCGCATGGCGGAGAGCTGGCCGTTCTTCGACGACATGCTCGCCAAGGTAGAAATGGTGTGTGCAAAGAACGACGCCGACATCGCGCGCACATACATACGTCAGCTCGGGGGAGACACGAAGCTGGTGGAGTTTCTGACGCGTGAATACGAACGAGCGGTTGAAGCGCTGCTGCTCATTCGCGGACACCGGCGGCTGCTCGACGATACTCCGGTGCTGCAATCAGCGATCGCGCTGCGCAATCCTTACGTTGACCCGTTGTCGCTGTTGCAGATCTCGCTGCTTAGAAGGAAACGGGAAACGACCGATGCCGGAAATGACGCGCTGGAGGCGATCGACGACGTCCTTGGCACCACGCTAAGCGGGATTGCTCAGGGATTACGAAACACGGGGTAGGGACAGTCCTTTTAGTTGTCCTGATCGAGCACGGCGCGAGCCCGCTCCTTTAGCGTCGCAAAGCATTCGCAGGAAACTCTCGACAGGCCCTCAATGTCGAGCAAACTCAATTTGCCATATTGGTGTGAAATGAATCCCTGCCGCACCAGGCCACCAATAGCCATTGTAACTCCGGGACGCCTGACACCCAGCATTTGCGAAAGGAACTCCTGAGTCAGTGGAAAGCTCGTTCGGGCGATAGCGTCGGCAGTGGTGAGCAGCCATCGTGCGCAGCGCTGCTCCAGGAGATGGATGCTGTTGCAGGCCGCTGTTTGCGCTACTACCTCGTGTGCAAACTGGCTATAGCGGTGAAGCAGCATCCTCAATCGCGGGGCCCGGTCCACAAGCGCGGAAAAGTCCGCCGCCTTCAGCTCGTGAAATTCACCCGGGATCTGACACATTGCGCGCAGATTCGTTGCGGGCAGTCCATGAAAAAGAGGAAGTCCAAGAAATCCCTCGCGACCAACTGTCATTGCTTCCAGCATAGTTCCGTCTTTCAGCTGACTGACGATCGAGATCATCCCTGTGGATGGAAACAAAACTCGCGTAATCTTCTCACCCGGCTCGAAGATCTCTTCGCGTACGGCGCAGGCTACAAGTTCGGCGGTTGCACAGAAATCCTCGAACTCCGATACGGGGAGCTGGGCGATTAGCTCGTTTTGCGACCGCGCTTTCGGCGCTGAAACTCCATCGCCAGGAACGTAACGTGTCAGACCTTTCCGTGGATTCATAAAGACATTTGATCGGCCTTTTCCCGAAGGCCGTCTGGGGAGAACTGCCTGGAGCGGGGGAACACTTGTCTTTGCACTATTTCAAGTTGAAAGTCAAGTAGTCACGGAAGACAGTCTTTCGGTCCGTTGGAGATGAATCGGGCCCAAAACGTGCGGCAGCGCACAATCTGATAAACTTCTGAGCGACGAGGCGGGTGGAACCAGAGGAACAGATCTACAGATTGTCACGGCTGGGAGATTTTTACGCGGCAAGGGAAGTGGCGCTGTATGAGAGCGTAGCGCGTCGCCTGCGCAAAGTGTGCTCTCACCTTTCCGGGGCCGAGTTTGAGGAGTTCGCCAGATCCGTGGCGAAGAAGCAGTTAGCCTCCGAGAGGAAGAGCTTCAGATAAAAGCGTCATGAACGCCCCGACACTCGCCATCTGCTTTCTGCACCCGCTCTGCCGCCGCACTCATTTCGTAAAATTGTTCGATACCAACCGTCATCAGCCGTCCGATAAACTCATTTCGGGAAGGACCTGGCCGAATTCCGACCTCGTCGACGACGCTGACAAGAGCAGCCTTGAGCCCGACTACAAAGTGCTCAGGCGGCAGACTGCGGATTTCCCGCGTTGCACAGATCTGTCGAATCGCTGAGCGTTGCGCCGGAGTGACGTGCTCGAGTGAATCGCTCCGAGCTATCACGCTCCGCAACCGCTGCCGCTGCGCAAGGGGCAACTTCCAGCGGGTCCGGCTTGATCCACCGCCGTTTTGTTCTGATGACGACTGAGAAATATTGAGTAGCATGCGCGGGGCGAGTGTGAATCAAGATAGGTACTCCGTAAAAGCGCGCAAGTCTTTATTTGACAATATTTTACTGAGCGGCAAAGGTACGCTGGTGCACGTTCTTTTCGTACATAGCTGCGTAGACTTGGGGGCGGAAACATGGCCCTTCAACGCTTTTCTTCTGGTCGGTGTCTGAAAAAAAACGACACCGGATTGAGAGAGCTATGACCGGATTTGCCTACCTCACTATTACACTTTCACTCACTGGCGCGATTATCGATTGTGCGACAGTAACCGCCCAACAGTCATCATCGGCGCTCCAGGCCCGCACGCAGGCGATTGTCGCTTCCTTCAACAAGAGCAAACACGTCGTGAAGGAGCGCCACGGAGTCAGACGTGAAAAGTACAAGGACGTTCGGAGCGAGCCCGTCGTGAAATCGAACCCGCAAGAATATTCGGGCACGTACGAAGTGACAGATATGGGGTTTAGGATAGTACTTCGAGTTGAGCCGAACGGAGACGTCGCAGGGAGCGGTTACGAGCCAGCAGGCCCTGATCCATCCATCAAACGCCAATTCACTCTGACGAACGCCAAAATTCAGGGAGCGCTGTTGACAGCCACTCAGAATTTTGCGAACGGAGAGCGCGACCGATTCGAGGGGGTCTTCATCAATCGAGCTTCGTTCGAGAGTCCGACCGACAAGGGCACCACCGAGTTCGGGCTCGGCGTTATGGGAAAAGACACCGGCGTCGCCGGGCTTACCATCAACAAATTTTTTTACCAGCGCACGAACTAACTATCCGTCATCCAGTAAAATCCGCCGGGTTGCGCTACTGTCCGCTCCAATGAACCACACGATCGATCGTGCTCACCGCGACTGAGTGATACGTTGGCCGGGCCCGGCGGTAAATGTCGAGCGCCATTCGCTGACCCCAATCGGTTTTCATTAGCGCCGTGTACAACGGGGTGAGAAATTTGCGTCGGCCCTGTGAAGTGAGAAACCGATCGAGAGCTGGGAAAGCCGGCTCGTAGCGATTTCGTATCGCAATCTGAAGCCACGCTTCCAGAATTTCGCTGTTGCCACTGGCCGATAGGTTGAACGCCCGATCGAGCTCGGCGAGTCTGCCATTGGACACATTTTCGGGAAGTGCGCCAAGGAAGTGGAGCCATTCGTGCGTAGACCAGCCCGCCGCATTTATCGCGGAGGTGGATCCGCCCGCTTTCCAGGCATCGACTTGCTGACTTACTGTAGCGAGTGCGGTGGAGTGCACAGGAACGATGGTGGCTGGGATTCCGGGCGCAAAAACCCACTGCTGTAGGTCGATTCGTTGTGCTTCTTCCGGCGTGAGCAGCTTTTCGCGCATGTAGGCGAGCATTTTCTCGGACCACATTGGCTGGAACGCGAAAGTATCGAAATAGCTGCGTAGCCACGCGTCCAGCCGCTGCCGGCCGACAACGGACTCTACCGTCTGCAGAAACGCAGCGCCTTTTTCGTAGGCGATCTCTCCAGTCGCCTCGTCAGGGTCGCGACCGGCCAGCTCGAGGTGGAGTCTCGTATCGGGAGATTGAGGACCGCCTGCGTCTGCCACTGCGGTCTGCATCGTCTCACGTCCAAGTTCGAGCAACATCTCCGCGTAGGGCCTGCCGCGCAGCTCCTCCATGATGCGCCGCTCGACGTAGGTCGTGAATCCTTCATTTAGCCAGAAGTCATCCCACGTCGCGTTCGTGACGAGGTTCCCGGACCACGAATGTCCCAGCTCGTGTGCGACCAGGCTTACTAGAGAGCGATCCCCGGCCAGCACAGTTGGCGTCGCAAAAGTAAGTGTCGGGTTTTCCATTCCGCCGTACGGGAATGACGGGGGCAGCACGAGTAGATCATAGCGGCCCCATCGATACGGCCCGTACAATTTCTCGGCGGCATCTACCATCTTGTCGACCTCAGCGAATTCGCTGGCAGCGCGGTCGACCACCGATGGCTCGGCGTAGACTCCTGTGCGCGTCCCGATTGGCCTGAAGGCGATGTCGCCCACAGCAAGCGCAATGAGGTACGGCGGAATCGGATGCACCATCCGGAACCGGTACACGGCCAGACCGCGCGCATCGAGCTGCCCTTCCGGCTGTAAGTGCGCGGCGCTCATCACGGCGCGCATTCCTGCCGGCACGTGTAGCGTCGCGTCGTAGGTCTGACGAATTCCCGGACTATCCTGCGTCGGAACCCAAGTGCGGGTGAGAATTGACTCTCCCTGTGTGAAGAGGAAGGGAAGCCGCTTGCCGGCTGTCTGTTCTGGCGAGAGCCACTGCACAGCGGCGGCGTTCGGCGATGTCTCGTAATCGATCACGACCGTGTTGGTGCTCGATTTGATAGCGACAGCTAAGGGCGCACCGACGAATTGTTGCGCAGGTCCGACACGGTAACCGAGTGGCGAGCCCGATTGATCGGTTACGCGTTTGATGTCCAGATC
Source organism: Gemmatimonadaceae bacterium (assembly GCA_046262755.1). GTDB lineage: Bacteria > Gemmatimonadota > Gemmatimonadetes > Gemmatimonadales > Gemmatimonadaceae > UBA4720. Next base: position 24,460 of record JBHEME010000020.1, read on the forward strand.
TCGCACGTCGAGGATGATGCTGTCCGCGTTTGCGGATTTCTGAATTGTCAGTCGCGCCGTACCAGCAATGCGATGGGTGGAGAAGTCCGGTGTCAGATCGAGCGAGACGTTGGTCACCCGCGCTTCACTCGGCCGGGCGAATGAATGCGGATCGTGGGGCTGACCCGCTTGAATTGGCGCCATGGTGCCGGTAGGTGGAGTGATGGGCGCACAACCTACAGACGTCAGCACTGCAATCCGAAGCAAACGAGTGGCTGTCATTGAGTTTGGCATTTCGGTTCAAGTTGGAGAACTGGAGAGTTTTGCAAAGGCTAAGCCGTCTCCCCGGGCGGGCTCACCCCCCTATGCTTGATAGCAGCGGACACGGATGGCGTCTGAAGCCACTGATCGCAAAATGCGCGGCCGAGCGCTATTCTGGTGGGCAGAAGGATGACCCGCGCGTAGCCGAGCTGATCAACCGACCGGTTGTCGAGGTGAATGGACACAGTTAGCTGGAAGATTCCCGTCGGCGGAGACGAGATTTCGGCCGTGTACGAGCCGGGGACAGACGAGCGGGTGTTGTTCGTCTGCGCGCACGGAGCCGGCGGGAACATGAACGATCGTGGGATGCTCAAGACCGCTAACGCGCTGCGTTCGCGCCGCCTCGGCATAGTGCGGTTCAATTTTCCTTACTCAGAAAGAAAATCGAAGCGGCCGGATCCGATGCCACGCCTCAAGGACTCGATCACCGCGGTGGTTGCGCGCGTGCGCCAGGAGCTCGAGCCGCGCACGCTCGTCATCGGTGGAAGATCGATGGGCGGAAGGGTAGCGTCGATGCTCGCCGCGGACGAATTTTCCTGTGATGGATTACTGTTGCTCGCGTATCCTCTGCATCCGGCGGGTTTGCCCGACAAGCTCCGCGATGCGCACCTGCCCTCGATAACAGTCCCGGTCCTTTGCATCAACGGCACCCGCGACGCACTGTGTCGTCGGGACTTGATGGACAACGCGCTCAAGACGGTGAAGACCGATTGGGAGATGCATTGGGTGGAAGGGGCGGATCACAGCTTTCACGTTCTCAAATCGTCCGGGCGGACGGATGCGGAAGTGCTGGATGAAATCGGGGATATATCACAGAAGTGGAGTCTCCGATTACGCCCGCAATGAATTTTTAGTGGCACCCGTTGGCCTCTCCCACTAGGTTGGACGGGCCGATGCTCACTCCTCTCGCAGGCTCTCCCTTCGCCGTTGACGGCAAGCGCATGGCTGGCCTACGTCGGCCGGCCAATGTTCCGCACACTCCGTCAGCGTCCCAGCTCGCGGCGATTCAGGCCGAGCCCGAGTCCCTGCTCGTCCGCGCGGGTCCCGGAGCCGGAAAGACCTATTGCCTGATCGAGCGAGTCCGCTTCCTCGTCGATAAGCGGGGCTTCGATCCGGCGCGCATCTGTGTCTTTACGTTCACCAACAAAGCCGCCGGCGAAATCGCCTCTCGGCTACACGAGGAGCTGGGACCGCCGGTCGAGCTCGTCAAACGCGGAACCATTCACTCGTTCTGCACCGAGCTCCTCCGCGAGTTCGGAGAAGAGCTGGGACTGGCTGACGGCTTCGGCATCGCCGACGAGGACGAGCAAAAGGCGATACTCCGCCGGCTCAAGTGTCCCGATAAAATGCGCAAGAAGGTTCTCGACGCTTTCGCGCGCCACCGTTTCCGCGGCGAGTCGATGGGAAAGCGCTTCGAGCGCTACTACGATGGCTACCGCGCGATACTGGCCGAGCGGAACGTGCTCGACTTCGACATGCTGGTTCTGAGGACCGCCGAGCTGCTGAGGATCGCCGCGGTGTCGGCGACTGTGAGAGCTAGATGGGACGCGGTGCTCGTCGACGAATTCCAGGATCTGAATCCGGTGCAGTACGTCGTCATCCGCGAGCTGGCGAAGGACCATCGGCACGTCTTCGCGGTTGGCGACGACGAGCAGTCGGTGTATTCCTGGACGGGGGCGGATCCGAGGGTGTTCGTGACCTTTGCTGATGACTTCGCTATTGGTCCACACCGCCAGCACCTCCTCGACAAGAATCATCGGTGCGCCAAGGCGGTGTTGACCCTGGCGCGACGACTGATCGCGATCAACGAGCCGATCTTCGGCGAACGGCCGGCGCAGCAGACAGAAGTAGAATCGCCCTTCGCCGTGATGGCGCTCAATTTTGCCGATGACGAATCCGAGACGCGCTGGATCCTGCAAGATCTCCAGCGGGATCGCGCGTCGCACGACGGCGTGCTGGGCTGGGGTGATTTCGCGCTGCTCTACCGGACCCACAAGATCGGCGCGACTCTCGAATCGTTCTTTCTCAATTCGGGAGTGCCATGCTGCCTTGCCCAGGGACGCGCGCTCGCGGACGATGACGTCGTGCGCTACCTCATTGCCGCTCTGCGGGTCATTGCCAAGCCCCAGGACGAGATACACCGCGAGAACTTCTATCAGACCGTCCTTCCCGACTCGCTGTTCAAGAGTGCGCAGGCGTGGGCGGACGAGGTGGGCCGCAGTCTCATTCAGCAGCTCGAGCACATGGCGCGTACGCTGCCACGAGAACACGGGGACGCCAAAAAAATCTGGCGCGGCTATTACTCGCTCCAGAACCTCGACACGCTCGGCAAGCGGAACTCGCGCCTCGATGATTTGGTGGGGGACATCCTCAGCGAGAAGGTCGGCACTTATCGGACGATACTCGAGGAGCACCAGGAGGAATTGAGTGATCCTGCTTCGCACGACGAAGTTGTGAAGCTCGCCGATCGCCTTCAGCGTGTCGTGGACGGCGGGAAGGCAGCGTGGGTTCCGCGATTGGGCGGGGCCGAGATCGCCGCCAAGAAAATGCTGCTGGCGATCGGCGTCCCGACCATCGAGCTGGGAGGCGCGCCCTCGCCGGATGCGGAGCGCGTTACGCCGGCAGATTTCCCTCTGCTCGGGCTCGGTCTGGGTCTGTTCAAGACCGCGCAGCACATGCGCACCCGTTCATTCACCAACACCTTCCGCGATTTTACCGCTTTCGATCTGGAGACCACCGACAAGAACGTTGAAACCGCCGAGGTGGTGGAGATCGCCGCGGTGCGCGTTCGGCACGGAAGAATCGTGGACGAGTACCAGAGCCTCGTCAGGCCGCGCGTACCGATCAACGCCCAGGCTCTGTCCAAGCACCACATCTCGGAGACCGCTGTCGCCGACGCGCGCTACTTCGAGAGCGTCTGGCCGGATTTCCGCGATTTCTGCGGCTCCGACGTGCTGGTAGCGCACAACGGGTCGCAGTTCGACGTTCCGATTCTGCGTCGGATGGCCGCGAAACTCCCTCGTGGCACCGACTTCCTCACCTACGACACGCTTCCTCTAGCGAGAGGACTGCACTCGACGAGCTGCAAGCTCGAGCACCTCGCGAAGCGCTATGGTATTCACACCGGCCAATCGCATCGCGCGCTCGACGACGCTCGCGCGCTGGCAAGGCTGTTTCCAGCTCTGAGCGAGACGCGCATCGAATGCGCCCGCAAAACAGCGCTCGTCAACCTGCTTGATCACCTTGCAATCGTACTGGCGCTGAGCGATCGGGATTCGTTTTGCGACGAGGCCCGCAAGATCTTTGAATTCGTACCCCTCCGCGCACTGAGCGGACACAGCGAGTGTCTGGAGTGGTATCGCACCGAACGCGAGCTATGCGGCGATGCATCGATACCCGATGTCGACGAGCTGGTCGACTTGCTCGGCGGGCGCCAGCTCATGGAGCGACTGAGGACAGACAAGTCGGCCGATGAGCGGTACCCGGAGGTGATGCTTCGCCTGAGAAGTCTCATGGATACATGCGCGGAAGGGACGCTCTCGGATCAGATCTGCGCTTTCCTCGATAGAGTCGTCCTGTCGAAGGATGACGGTGTCGATACGCCAAAGACGCGGGTGAACCTGCTGACACTGCACTCGACCAAGGGACTCGAGTTTTCGCGCGTGTACATCGTCGGCGTGGAAGACGAGCGCTTCATTCCCATGCCGCCCAGCGGCTCGCTGAACAAGCGCGAGGTGGAAGAGGCACGTCGGCTACTCTACGTCGGAATGACGCGCGCGAAGGACCGTCTCGTCATGACCCGGGTGAAGTCGAGAGCGGGGAAGCCGACGGGAGGCCACCAGTTCCTCGATGAAATGGGGCTGGTGCCGAAATTTCCTCCGATCGCGCGCGCGTAAAACATCATTCAACGACCAGCTTTGCTGGCCGGGGCTGCTTACTGCGCGATTCTATTCTGAATTAGCGCGACGGCGCCGTCGCCACGGTCAGGCGCGCATCTGGTACGTCCCAGTCCCCACAACTGCGCGGCCAGCGAGAGATTCTGTTGAATCGATTGCGCCTGCCCTTCACCAGAGGCCGACGGCACCAGCAGCATCGCGGCGGAATCCAAAGCCGCGGCAACCTGGGGATCACGCGTGCCGAGACAACTCCGCAGCGACGTGAGCGTCATCTGCACCAGGTTCTTGCTGCGCCTGAACTGCTCCGCCAACGATAGTCCGGGCTGGGTAGGATCGAGTCCCACGACGCTGTCCACGCGCGCGATGCGAGCAGCGAAGAAGATGCTGTCGGCGGGCATCAATCGCTGAGCGGCGAGCAAATCTGCCTTGGCTGTGGTAAAGTCCCCGGTAACGAGCGCTGCTTCGGCAAGACCGAGGTAGGCGTCTGGATCGCGCTCGTCGTGGCGCAACAGATCGCGAAAAATCGTAACCGCCCTCGCGGGCGATCCGGCCACCACGAATAGCTGAGCGATTTTCTTCCGCTGAGCCACGTCGTTCGTTGAATCGTCCTGAATCGGCAGCAGCTCGGCCAGCAACTCCTGTTTCGAATTCGTGCGCGCCAGAAAATCGATCAGCTCGAAGCGCGCGGCAGTGCGTGTTCTTTCCGCTCCCGCTGGCCACGATCCGTAGATGGCCCGGTGATAATACGATTTTGCCTCGCCCGCTCTTCCTTCCTTATCCAGTACGCGAGCCATCGCCAGACTTGCTGCGCCATCGGTCGGGTTTCGCTCGAGCAAAGGCAACAACATCTGTTCGGCGACGCTTGGCCGCCCGTCCGCGAGAATAGCCTGCGCGAGGGCAGTGGCGTAATTGGAGTTGTCGTTATCGAGTGTCGATGCACTGCGCAGATGCTCGATGGCCTGTGGGATCTTTCCCTGTGCGAGTAGCCCGCTACCGGTCTGGAATTCGCGAGCGGCATACGCTCTTCGCTCCCGGATATCCACTTTTGCCAAGGCAGTGTCGAACAGCAGGAGTCCGAGGACGGCCGCGAGGACGACTGCGAAAGTGACCACAAAATCTGAAACGCTCGCCGCGGGTGGCGGTGCGGCTGGTTGTACGAGTGGAGTCTTCATAGGTCAGGATGATCGCGGTAATCGAGTTGATCGGCCGTTTCGACTCCGTAAGCTTTCAGAATGTCGTCGAAGGTCACGACTCCGAGCATGATGCGCCCGTTCGCGCGACTTACTACCGGGAGCACTTTGTGTCCGTTGTCTCGCATCCGCGCCAATGCGCGGCTGAGGGGTTGATCGTTGTGGACGTGTGGCAGTTCCACGCTTCCTTCCGTGTCTGACCTGCGCGCGATCTGCATCAGCTTTGCGACGGTCATTTCCTCTCTGCCACGGTCCACCGCGTGCGCGATGTGACGCGTGCGCACCATACCGACAAGTCCGAGCTCGTCGGATACCGGCCATGACTCCAGGTTACTCTCCCTGACGTGAGCCGCAGCTTCGCCGATGGTCATTTCGGGATCGAGCGCGATCGGCGCCTCTCGAGTCGCCGCGCTCACCAGCATCACCTCCGGTGGAGTGCGTGACGAGCGGGTCGGCAGGTGCAAGCCATCCTGCCGCGCCAGCGCCTCGTAAATCGGCTCCTTCTGCAGCCGCTGTGAGATGTAGTACGCGATCAGGTTCGCGATCATCAGGGGCACAATGATCGTATAGTCGCGCGTCACCTCGAAAATCATTATCACCGAAGTCAAAGGCGCCCGAACGATTCCGGCGAACGCCGTGCCCATCCCCACCAGCGCATACGCGCCCGGTCCCGCAGTCGAAGCTGGGAACAACTGGTGAGTGACCGCTCCGACTGACGCGCCAATCATCGAACCGATGAAAAGACTCGGACCAAATATTCCTCCGGCGTTTCCCGAAGCGTATGCAATCGATGTCGAGATGATCTTGAGCACACCGAGAATGACCACGACCTTGAGAACTACGTCGCCGTTGAGAACACGCTCGACCTGATCGTACCCGACGCCGAGCACTTGCGGCACGAAGTACCCGAATGCGCCGACAGTGAGACCACCGGCGACCGGTTGCAACCACAGCGTGGCCCGCGGAAGCCTGGTGAAGCGCGCGCGCAGCCACAGCAACATCTTCACGAACGCAACCGAGATGAGGCCACCCGTGATTCCGAGCACGACGTACGCCGCGAGCTCGGCGGGACTCACGAGATGGTATCCCGCTACATGGAAAAGTGGGGAATCACCGAGAACGAGATGGAGCACAATCCACGATGCCGCTGACGCGAGAACAACCGAGCCCAGCGCGGGAGCGTGCAGGTCGCCGACGATTTCCTCGAGAGAGAAGAGCACGGCCGAGATTGGAGTATTGAATGCTGCGGAGAGCGCGGCGGCGCCTCCAACCGGGATCAGCGATCTCACCTGAGCTCTGCTCAATCCAAGTCGTCGAGCAATGACTGATGCTAATCCCGATCCGATGTAGACCGATGGTCCTTCACGACCGAGCGGGATGCCACTGGCGAGCGAGATCGAGCAACAGAGAAGCTTGCCGGCGACGGATCGCAGCGAGATGCGACCGTCATGGATGAAGAGGGCGGCGCGAGTCTGTGGAATGCCGCTGCCGCGGGCGAGAGGGAAATACTTGAAGAGAAGATACCCCGTCGCCAGGGAGCCGAGCGTTGGAACGAGCACGCGAGACCAGCCGGAGCCACCCGGCGGATACATCAGGGCCGCGAGTCGTCCTGTGACAAGGAGAAATGCGACGACGACCAACCCGACGAGGGCGCCGATGACGAGGCTGAGAAGGAGCGAGAGCCGGTCCTCCTTGCGGCGCACTTCCTCGACGAGTTTGCGCAGGCGCAGCGGTAGGGCCGCGGCTCTTATGGCTGGCATTTGCGGAAGCTAAACGCTTCGACTCTCGTATCGAAGCGTTTGGCTCAAGTGTTTTGTTGGCGCGGTTGAGCCGCTATGGTTTCGTGACGGTCAATCCGGTCACGAGTCCTTCGGTGTTGTGCGCGAAACGAATTCCGTACACACCATCGGTGGACTTGAGCTTGCCGGTACCAACCACGTCCGCCTTGTTGTAAGTGCCGACGACAGCTCCGTTGATCGCGCACGTGACTTTGTCGCCCTTCACCGACACTGCGATGTCTTGCGTCACCGGCGATCCCTGGCCGGCAGCCTTGTGCACTGCTGCGTTCGCTTCACCGCTACGACCATTCACCTGGAACGCGGCCGGACCAAAACCGCGCACGATGAAACTCCCGGAGCCGTAAGCCGCGCAGTACAGGTAAGTCTCGTTGGCGGTTCCCATGTCGTTGCCGCCGATGAATATCCCATACGGGTGGGGGTGGTCGTTCAGATTCATGTACTTGGGCTCCGTGAACCTTGCCTTGACCGTGTAGTCGCCGCTGGCGGTCTTGGATGGATCCCAGTACGCGACGGCCGGACCCGTGGTGACGTGCAGCGCGTCGCCATCCTTGGCGAGCTTTGCGTTGCTGAGCGTCGCGCCGCGACTGGCCTCACGGGGATCGATCATTCCCTGCCAACCAGTGACCGAGATTCCTCCCCCAGCGACCGCGCGTGAGGATTCCATGCCTTGAGCGGTGCCTGATGCTGCGGTCTGTGTTTTGGTGGTGTCTGAACCATTCTGCGCGTTCGTAGTGCAGGCGAGTGAGACGAGAGCGGCAGCAGGTAATAGGGTCGAGTATATGCGTCGCATGACGGCCTCTGTGATTGGGAGGTTGTGCATGCGAAAAATATATGGGTCTGCGGGGACGTACGGGGGAAACAGATGCAGTGTCTCGGCATACGGGTCCAGCAATCCTTCAGGCTTCCACACAACTAAAGCGGGCAGCACTGCGCGCTAAGCTTGGAGCCATCGAGCTTGAGCTTCGAGCGCGGGACTTGTTGATGTAAGATGTCGCCGTGCGGTTTCATCGCGGGTAACTTCTCGCGTCACGCAGTTAAGCTCAAACGCTCCCAGCTTAGCGCTCGAAGCCGCCCGCTTTAGTTGTGCTGAAGCCGGAAGGAGCACACAGCCGTGAGCACGGCTACTCCACTGCCGGCAGCACCGTATCCTCGCGCGCGAAGTCGATAAAGCCGCGCACAGGGTCGGCCGACAAGAGGACAACGTTTATCTCGTCGCCGACGCTCAAGCCTTTTCTTCCCCGTACCAGCCGCCCCTCGAAGTGATTGGGTTGAACGATCAGCCAGGTTGCTTTTTTCGATATGCCCGACACTGATGCGTGAAAAGTCTCGCCGATGCAGTCGCGCAGTGACAGGGCCGCCGCCCGCTTGCGGGCGAGGCGCTCCTCCTTCGCCGGATCGAGGCCCTCACCATACTCGAAATCGATGAATCCGTGGACGCTGTCGGTGCTCACGAGCTTCACTCGGATCTTCATTCCCACCGAGAGGGGTTTGTAACCCCGCACCACCTTGCCTTCGGCGGATCCATCGAGCAGGCGCACATAGGTGCCACTGTCGGATACGCCTGTGACCTGGGCGTCGAACATCTCACCGATGTGTGAGCGAAGCCGGTCAGCAGCGATTTTCTTGCGACGACTCCGTTCGAGCTTCCGCGATGCGCCCTCACTCCCGTGCGCGAAGTCGATGTATCCGCGAGTTGGATCGGCCGCGACGAGCTTGAGTCGCACCACATCACCGACATCGAGGCCACGACCACCGCGGACCACGCGTCCTTCCACCGGCGGATTCAGCACACGCGCGTAGATCCCTTTGGGCGACGAAGCGGTGATCACAGCAGCGAAATTCTCCCCGACCCGCTCGGCAAGCATTGATGCGCCCGCGACTTTACGCATCGTGCGCTCAACTTTCCGCGCCGCCTCACCTCTTTCCGTGCAGCGGCTGGCGATTTCAATCAGCTGCTGATCCGTGTATGGAGATGCGCCGCCAGTTGTGACCGCACGCAGCATCCGTTGCGTCACCAAATCCGCGAAGCGTCGATTGGGCGCAGTGGAATGGACGTAGTCGGCGACAGCGAGACCGAAATGACCCATGTCGCGACGATCGCCAAGCCGGCGCTCGAGGACGTAGATGCCCGGCCCGAGCAGCTTGACGACAGAGAGCGATAGATCAGCAAAATGTTCCGGGTCCGCGGCGCGACGTCGTGCCAGAAACGCACTCAGCGCTACGTTGTCGGGCTTCTCTGGCAGTACTTCCCCCACTTCGGCCGCAAGGGCCACGATACGGTCCCAGCGCTTGGGCTCGCGTACCACTCGGCGGATCGACGCCGATCCTCGCTCGAGGAGGAAAGTGGCGACAGACCTGTTCGCGGCGACCATGAAGTCTTCGATCATGTCACGTGCGCGGTTCCGGCGGTCGACCGCGAGATCGACGACCTTTCCGCGGACCACGACGGGCCGCGCTTCAACGCTCTCGAAGTCGAGCGCGCCGGCGATGCTGCGCGCGCGCCTGAGGCGCTGCGCGGCCTCATCCTGCGTGCGAACCTGATCGTTCAGTTCGCCTGATGCGGCGATCGCCGGTGGTGCCGGAGTTTTTCCCTCCAGCCACTGGCCGACGGTGTCGTAGGTGAGCTTGGCCCGATTGTGCACGAGCGCTCGATATACCGAGGCCGGCCCCAGGGCTCCGTCACTGGCCACATCAAATTCGACGATCACCGCCAATCTGTCCTCGCCTTCGTTGAGCGAAGTGAGATTGGTTGACAGTCGATCCGGCAGCATCGGAAATACCACGACACCGGTGTAGACCGAAGTTGTGTTGGTCGCTGCGTGCTCGTCGGCGGCAGAGCCGAGCTGGACGAGCGCGTCTACATCTGCAACCCCGATTCGGACCTTGATCGATCCGTCCGCGAGACGCTCAGCAACTTCTATCTGATCGAGATCTTTCGACTCCTGGTTGTCAATCGACGACCAGGGTAGCGCTCTCAAATCGCGAACATCAGCGGGTAGGGGATCGTCGGAGGGATCGTCGAGCGCTCGAACCTCCCTCATTACTTCGGGCGAAAACTCCGGCTCGAACCCGTTCTGCCGCATAGCGGCGACCGCGGCGCTGCGCAGGGTTTCCTTGGGTGGCGTCGCGGTAGCAGTCATCAGCACCGGTCAACGCAAATTGTAATCCTTACAGCTGGCTAACTATCGCCTTGTACCTTCGGCCTTTGTCCCTGCCGCTTTTTCTCCTGGTACTGTTCCTTAGGCAGCGTGTCCAATTTCCGTCTATCCCCGACATCGGCGTCGAACTGCCGCCATACCCGCTCGATATCCGCGGGCGAAACGTGCACCGGCGACCCCGAGAGAATTCCGGTAACGTTTCTGAACGCGCGGCCCATCTGCATGCCGCCCTTGTCGATCGTGAATTCGCGAATGGCCTTGTCGTGCCACGATCCGCGCATCTTCAGCACCGTCAGGCCACGCTTCATGTCGCCGAACATCTCGACGTAGCGCAGGAGAATGATCGAATCGGTCAGCGTCGAGATGTGTGACTCGGTAATCGAGTCGCCACCCATGAGACTTCCGGTAGTGGAAGTGAACATGCCGGTGATCTCCTGGTGCTTGATGAACGAGGTCAACCCGATCACGAACTCGCGAAAGGCCTTGACTGTTCCCACGTTCTCGAGTGCTGAGAGGCTGTCCAGCGCAACGCGCTGCGGCTTGAACTCGTTGATGATGGCCTGAATCGTAACGAGCCAGTCTTCGAGCCCTGAGACATCGGGATAATCGCAGACTACTTTCAGCATTCCCTCTCGTTCCATTTTTTGAAAGTCAAAACCCCAGCCCTTAGCATTTCGAACGAGCTGGTCGCGACTTTCCTCGAAAGCGAGCAGCAGACAGCGCTCCCCGTTTGCGGCACCACCCTGGAGAAACTGCGCTACTGTCAGAGTCTTGCCGGTCCCCGTGGCACCCGACACGAGAGTGACCGAATCGCGGAAGAATCCGCCGCCACACATTTCGTCCAGCGACTTGTTCCCGGAGGAGATGCGAACATCCGACGACTTCATGCTCAGCTGCATTGCCGACAACGGGATTACAATCACACCACCATGCGGTACGATCGTGAACGGATACTCGCCCTTCTGGTGGTCGCAGCCGCGGAACTTGAGGATCTCGATCGTGCGACGGCGAGTCTCGGCTTCGAGCGAATTGCGGAGGATCATCACGTTGTCGGCGATGAACTCCTCCACCCCGAAACGAGCGACCGGTCCGTGATCATCTGTGCGCTCCGCGGTCAGAACAGCCGTAACTCCCATCCCTTTGAGGGCGGAAGCAACCCGGAACAGCTCGCCGCGAACCATGCTCTGGTCGGAGAACTGGGAGAAGACCGCCCCGAGCGAATCGACTGATACGCGCGTGGCTTTGACTTTTTTCACGGCGTTTCCAATCCGCGCCACCAACGCGCCCAGATCAAAACCACCGGATTCCATCGTGTCGATATCTGGATCAGGCGAAGCATCGACAAATGCGAGCTTTTTTTGCTCTTCCCATTTGGCCAGGTCCCAGCCAAAGCTTTGCATGTTCTTCCTGATGTCGTTCGCTGCTTCCTCGAACGTGACGAAGACCCCCGGCTCGCCTAGCTCTATGCCGGCGGCCAGAAAGTGAACTCCGAACACGGTCTTGCCACTACCCGCCGTCCCCGAGATGAGTGTCGTGCGGTTCTTGGGGAGTCCGCCCTTCGCAATAATGTCGAGACTGGAAATGCCCGTGCGAAGCTTCTCGACGGTCGCGTGGTTTTCGGTATTGGTCGCGGTCCTCGCGGTCTTGCTCATCGGGTCTCCTGATGGCTCGTTGGGTTTGGTACCTTTGGTCTCACCTCGAGACCGAGCAGGACCTTATCTGTGTCAGATAGATCGCCGATGACGCGGCGAAGCGGTGGCGGGAGCTGTTTGATCAGCGTTGGCGTCGCCAGGATTTTCTCATCCTCCGCGCGCTGTGGGTTTTCCAGAACATCGACTATCTCGAGCTCATACAGCCCCTCAAGCTCCTGCTCGCAGATGCGATTCAGATTCTCGATCGCAATCTGCGCACGCCGGCTCGAACCGGTGACGTAGAGAGTCAACAGGTATTTCGACAAAAATCCTCCAGCCTTGTCTCGTCGTTGGAAATCGTTATGCCGCAAGGCCAGCGCTAACCAGCACCAGGCATGGAGCCCCGGCCCGCTGGTTGCACTATCCGACATCGGTACCCCGATAAGCCAATACCGTACCAGCTGTACTATAACTGACTCCACGACAGGAGGGGGGTCTGCCAACCGGATGATTACGGAGACAGAGCCACCGCCGGCAAAGCCAGCAGCGAGTCTACGCGCGATCATCGAGCGTTTGCCCGACGGAATCGTGGTCGTCGACCGACAGGGGAATATTCGTTTTGCCAACCCTGCGGCCGAACGCTTATTCGACCGGGGCGCCGACGAATTGATCGGGACGCCCTTTGGCTTCGCGTTGCTAGCTGGTGAGACCACCGAGATCGAGATCATCCAGCGACGGGGTGGGGGGGTCGTCCACGCCGAGTTGCGGGTCGTCGACGCCGAGTGGGAGGACGAGAACGTCGAGCTGGTATCGCTCCGCGACATAACCGACCGTAAACAGGCCGAAGAGCGCTGGCAGCAGCTCGCGTTTGAACGGGAGGCGCGTCTGGAGGCAGAGGCGGCAAGCCGCGCGAAGTCAGAATTCCTGGCCATAATGTCGCACGAGCTGCGCACCCCTCTTAACGCCGTACTCGGCTACTCTGAGCTGCTGGAACTCGGCATCTCCGGACCCCTAACAGACAAAATGCGCGAGCAGATCGGGCGCATTCGAATGAGCGGAAACCATCTACTCGGGCTTGTCAACGACATTCTCGACCTCGCCAAGGTCGAAGCCGGTCGGCTCACGGTCAATTCTGCGCCGGCATCCGCAGCCGGGACGATCTCTGCCGCACTTGCACTGGTCCAGCCGCAAGCTGCTGCAAGAGGCCTGGAGCTCACGACCCTGCAGATTCCGGAACCACCGCCGGTTTACCTGGGTGACGACGAACGAGTTAGGCAGATCATCGTCAATCTTCTCTCGAATGCGCTGAAGTTCACCCAGCCCGGCGGAAAGGTGACGGTCGAAGTATGCGCCACAGAGTCACCCGACTCGGACGCGAGGCTCCAACCGCAGCGCGAGTATGTGTGCTTTCGTGTGAACGATACGGGCGCCGGGATTGCGGCGGACAAACTGATGTCGATTTTCGACCCGTTTGTGCAGGCCGAGTCGGGGCATTCCAGAACTCGCGAGGGAAGTGGCCTTGGCTTGACGATCAGCCGCCGGCTTGCTCGCCTGATGGGCGGAGATCTCACTGTGAAAAGCCGGCTTGGCGACGGCTCGACCTTCAGCCTGTGGCTCCCTGCCGAAGCAGGTGCCAGGCACGCGGAGCGTCAGCCGGCGATTGTCGGCGAGCCGGTGACCGTCCAACATGATGTTAAGGGTCTTGGCAAAATCGGACGCGCTGTCCTCGATGGAATGGAGGGCACCGTGGAAAGGGTGGTTGACCGACTGCGCAGCGATCCCAACCTTGCGGTCGCCGCGAGTCTCAGGTTCTCGCAGCTCGCCGACCACCTGCCGACTCTTCTCGCTGACATCGGCGGCGCGCTCGTCGCAATCGAGGAGCTCAAAGGCGAGCCTTCGCCGATGCTGGCTGACGCGACTGAAATCCAGCGACTCGTTTCGGAGCGTCACGGCCTTCAGCGCCACCGGCTTGGCTGGAGCGAGTCCGCGCTGCGGCGGGAGTTCATGATCCTTCGCGAGGAGATCGAGCGTTTGATTCGAAATTCATCGAGCCGCGAATCACCGCTCCCCGTCGAAGACGGGGTGGCGGTCATCGGACGGTTCCTCGATCAGTCAGAGTACGTCGCGGTGAGAGCCCTCAACGCTACGCGGAACACCTAGCCAGCTCGTTCAGGAGGCCGACAGCAGTCGAACGGATACAACCGTACCGCCGCCGGCCGGGCTCTCGATCAAGATGTCCCCACCCATCGCCCGCGCGAAGTCCCGGGAAATAGCGAGTCCCAGCCCTACTCCCGGATACTCTCTCGTCATGCCCGCCTGCACCTGGAAGAAGGGCTCGAAAACTTGTTCGATCTGCTGGGCAGGAATGCCAATGCCGGTGTCAGCTACCTGGACGACTACACTATCGCCGGAGCGGCGCGCAGACATTTCGATGCGTCCCTGCGCCGGGGTGAACTTCATCGCGTTGCCCAGAATGTTAAGCATGATCTGTCGCAGCTTCATCGGGTCGCCGAGGACCTCCCAGGTCGCATCACAGCCGTCCCACACGAACGTGAGCTCGCGGCGCATCAGTTCCGGGCGCACCAGCGGCTCCAGCGAATCCAGTGCTTCGCAGACGCATAGAGGGCGCGTGGTCAGTTTGGTGTTACCCGCTTCTATTTTGGCGAAGCTAAGGACGTCGTCGATCAACGACAACAGGTGCTGTTGATTGCTGCGGATGCGAGTGATCGAGTCGATCTGCTTTTCCGTAAGCGGTCCCGAAACGCCGAGCGTGAGCAGTTCCGAGTAGCCGGCAATTGCATTGAGCGGGGTGCGGAGCTCGTGGCTCATGACTGCCAGGAATTCTGCCTTGGCGCGATTGGCCGCTCGGGCGACGTCGCGCGCAGTGCCAAGTTCGTCGATAAATCTCTCTCGCTCGGAGATGGATGCGCCGAGGACCAGGAAAGTGGCGCCGGCGATTCCGATAAACGTCTGGAGAGCGAGCAGGCTCTCGTGCAGCGTCGGCTCGATGAACGGACCTTGTCGCATCACAGTTCCAGCCACGGCGATCGCTGAAACGAGAACAGTCGCCGTTACTGCGCCACGTTGTCCGAATCGGATCGCAGCCCACATCAGCAGCGGAAAGAACACGTAGGCGCCGAGAGGCCCACCCTCGCGCGTCACCGGCACGATGAACAAAAGGAGACTGGTCAGAACCAGGCTGAGAAGCAGCAGTGCGGCTTCTACCAACCTCGTCGCGGACAGATCGAGGCTGCGGCGATTGGCCCACACCAGAATCAGCGGGGCGACCAAAAGCGCGCCGATCGCATCGCCAATCCACCATGTGCGCCACGTTTCGGCGAATGTGGCGGGCGCCACCATCCCCGCCAAATACAGGCTGGTTACGCCGAGCGTCGCGCTGATAGTGGTCGATAGAATCGCAGCGAAAACGATCAACGCCAGTACGTCGCGCAGACTGTCGAGCGATGCCTTGAAGTCGGCAAATCGTCGTAGCGCGTAAGCTGCCGCGATGGCCTCGAGGGTGTTACCGGTTGCAATCCCTGCCGCCGCAAGAACAGAAGCTCCCGTGAGTACGTTCGCTCCGAGGGCGCCAACGAAAATACCCGGCCACATTCTCTGACCGGCGAGGAGTACGGCCGCCAGCGCGATGCCGGTCGGCGGCCAGACAAGCGACGCGAACCCTGAGACTGCGTCGAGGGTGAGCCCCGCTCGCGCGGCGAGGACATAGAGCAGCCCGACCGCTGCGACGCGGCCGATATACTCTCCGCTGAGCAAATCCGTGCGAGTAAAGGGCACGCGGGGTTGCGCTATCGACTCGGGCGGGGCCACGCTAAAACATAGCGGCGGGGATGGCCGCTATCGACGCTCAGTTAATGCCGCAGGCCGCCACGAAGGTCGAGACCGCCGGGGGGCCAGACCCGCCGTTTTCGGTTTCGTCGTGCTTGAAGAAAACGTAGGCCTCTTGCCACCCCTGGCCTGTCACGCACTTCGCCCACTCGACGAGCGAGCCCTCGTCGTAATTGAGCTTGTGCAATCTGAGGTATCCCCACGAAGCTGTGCTGACCATTGGACAGCGGAATTCATCCTGCTCGGAGATGCACATCGCGATGTCACGCTCTCTCATCGCGTCGTAGACCTCGTCGTCGAACCAGCTCTCGTGCCGGAACTCGAACGCGTAGCGCCGGTCAGCCGGCAACAGTCCCAGAAATCCGCGGAAGCGGTTCGCATCTTTCCTGAGATTGGGCGGCAATTGAAACAGAATCGGCCCGAGGCGATTGCCGAGCGCCCTGGTGTTCTTCAACAGGAAGTCGACCGTATCGGCCGCCTGTTCCTTGAGACGCGCGTGGTGAGTGATGCGCTGACTTGCCTTGAGGGCGAAGGTGAACGTTTCCGGAACCTGCGCCGCCCAGTCGAGCAGCACGTTCTCCTTCGGCAAGCGGTAGAACGTGTTGTTGATTTCCACCGCCGGAAACTTGCTCGCATAAAAACCGAGCATTCCATCGTCCTTCAGGTCCGGCGGGTAAAACGCGCCCTTCCACTCCTTGAACGCGTACCCGCTCGTCCCCGCGAGCAGCCTCACGAAGCCTTGCGGCTCGCCTTGGTGCGCTCGGGTTTCTTGGTGCCGGCTCCCTCCAGGCTGGCCTTCAGCGCCTCCATCAGATCGATGATCTTACCGTTCGTCGCCGGAGCGACATCGGCGGTGATGTCCTGTCCGTCGATCTTGCGCTGAATCGTTTCCAGCATTCGCTCGCGCACCGTATCCTTGTACTTGTTCGGCTCGAACGTCTCGTTCGACGTCTGATCGATCAGCTGCTTGGCGAGCTTGAGCTCGGCGTCTTTGACTTCGCCAGGCGGGATCGTGACTTCGGACGTCGGCCGGACTTCGTCGGCATAGTGAAGCTGCTCCATCACCAGGACACCGTTGAGCGGACGCAGCAACACCAGGTGCTGCTGTCCACGCGCGGCGTATTGTCCGAGAGCCGCCCGGCCGGTCTCCTTGAGCGCGGCGGCGAGCAGGCGATAAGCGCGATCGCCACCTTTGTCGGGACCGAGGTAGTACGCTTTCTCCAGGTACTCGCGATCGACTTCAGTAAGCGGAACGAACTCGACCACATCGATGGTGCTGGTGGCCTTTTCCTCGAGTGCTTTGAGCTCCTCGGGAGTGAGAACGACGTACTGATCTTTGGCGAACTCGTAACCCTTGACGGTCTCGTCGCGGGTGACGATCTCGTTGTCCTTGGGGCAGATGTACTGCTGCTTGAGTCGGGTGCTGCACTTCTTGTGTAGCATGTTGAACGACACGTTCGTCTTGGACTCAGCGGTCGAGTAGATGTTGACCGGAACCGAGACCAGTCCGAAGGAGATCGTAGCGGTGCCAATTGAGCGAGCGGCCATTGGGAGCGAATAAGAGGAAGTGGGTGTGGGGGTCGGCTAAAGTCGTCGGACCCATCACAAA
>JBHEME010000020.1:41898-44109 GCA_046262755.1 Gemmatimonadaceae bacterium
CGAGTAGATGTTGACCGGGACGGAGACGAGCCCGAAGGAGATTGTGGCGGTGCCGATTGAGCGAGCAGGCATGACCCTGGAATGGAAGAGGTTAGCGGATTCGAGAAGTCAAAATCCGAATAAAGTCACAAATATTTCTTGCGTGGAAAACTCGGGCTGCCGTATTCTTATATATGTCCCCGAAGGACGCAACAGCTAACTCGTCGTCACCAGACGACAACCTTGCCAGCTATCGCGCCAAGCGATCGCCGGACCGTACGCCTGAGCCGTTCGGCCCGGTCTCGAGCGTCCCCGGAAATCTTTTCGTCGTCCACAAGCACGCCGCACGGAATCTCCACTTCGATCTGCGGCTGGAGATGGACGGCGTCCTCAGGTCGTGGGCCGTTCCCAAGGGTCCATCCTACGACCAGGCCGAAAAGCGGCTTGCGGTAAAAGTCGAAGATCATCCGCTGGAGTACGGCGACTTCGAGGGCGTAATCCCGGCTGGGAACTACGGCGCCGGTGGAGTGATCGTGTGGGATCGCGGTGAATGGCTTCCGCTCGAGCCGTGGCGCGAAGGGCTGGAAAAAGGGAAGCTCCTCTTCGAGCTCAAAGGCTACAAGCTCCACGGAAAGTGGACCCTGGTGAAGCTCAAGAAATCGGAGAAGGACTGGCTGCTCATAAAGGAGCGGGACTCCCATATGAAACAGCCGGGAGAGCCCGACGATTTTTCGGAAGAGTCGGTTCTATCGGGTCTCACGGTCGAAGAGATCAAGTCCGGTGAAGGTCCCGGAGCCGCGATTCGCAAGGCACTCGAGAAAGAAGAGAAAGCGGTCCGGGCGCGTGTGGATCCGAAAAAAGTCGAGCCGATGCATTGTGAGACTCGCGAAGGCTCGTTCACCGACGAAAAGTGGGTGTTCGAGCTCAAGCTCGATGGCTATCGCCTCATCGCCAGCAAGTCGAAAGGCGAAGCGCTGCTGCTGACTCGCAACGGGAACGACTACACCGACGTTTTTCCAGAAGTAGCGCGCGCGATCAAGGCCCTTCCATTCGACGAGTGCATCATCGACGGAGAAGTCGTCGTCTGCGGCGACAAGGGATTACCCAGCTTCTCCAAGCTGCAGCAACGCGGCCGACTCTCGTCACCGATGGAGATTCGGCGCGCCGCCGTCGAGTTGCCGGCGACGTTCTACGCGTTCGATCTCATAGCATTCGAAGATTTCGACGTGCGCCCGCTGCCACTGCTCCAACGCAAGGAGCTTCTCAAGGAAGTAGTCCCCGCGCTCGGCGCGGTGCGCTATCTGGATCACATCGCGCGTCAGGGAGAAGCATTCCTCCAGCAGGTGACCGCGATGGGGCTCGAAGGAATCGTCGCCAAAAAATCAGATTGTCCGTACCGCAAAGGACGATCGCCCAACTGGCTCAAGATCAAGGCCGAGCGGACGGCCGATTTCGTGATCGTCGGCTTCACCAAACCAGGTGGCAGCCGCTCGCACCTGGGCGCGCTCCAACTCGCCGACTGGGTGAACGGAACTCTCGTCTACGCCGGCAGAGTGGGAACCGGCTTCAACACCGAGCTGCTCGACGAGCTGCATGAATTGCTGGATCCCCTCGTGCGACGGGATCCGCTCTGCGCCGGCGCGCTGTGCGCCGGAGCCTCAGAGCCGCTGCGGAGCGATCAGATCCCGGAGACGAAGACCACTGTCTGGACCGACGCCGTCCACGTCTGCGAAGTGCGTTACCGCGAGTTCACTCCCGACGGACTGCTGCGGCATGCAACGTTCTTGCGGTTGAGAAACGATAAGAAGGCGCACGAATGCGAGCGTCAGGGCTGGAGCGTTCCCGCCGTCACGGCTGAAAACGGTTCAGCGGCCATCACTTCTGAGACCGACATCGATCGCGCCGAGGGAAGGATTGTTCGAGAGCGGGCGCATGTGGCAGCGACTGCGCTACACGAGCCGCCCCCGCCACCAGCGAAGGCCGCCGTTCAGAAAACGATCGCATTCACCAATCTCAAGAAAGTTTACTGGCCGGCGGAGAAGTACACCAAGGGCGACCTGATTGATTACTACAGGGCTGTTTCGAAGTGGCTGCTGCCCTATCTGACGAATCGTCCTGTGGTCTTGACGCGCTTTCCCGATGGCATCGACGGCAAATCCTTCTATCAAAAAGATGCGCCAGTGTTCGCGCCGGAATGGATGCGCACGATTCCTGTCTGGAGCGAGGATACCC
>JBHEME010000021.1:0-42473 GCA_046262755.1 Gemmatimonadaceae bacterium
AGCCTGCACTCCTTACTGTGTTGCAAACTAAAGTTCGTGTCGCTCAGCCCGATGAGCATGAGCAGCTGGCAGAGCTCTATCTGCGTTGGGATTATCGCGGAGGCATCGATGACGCAGATATCGTCTACGTCGCGGAGCAAGGCGATCGGCCGGTTGGCCTGGTGCGTCGCACATTCGAGTGTGGCGTCACGATGTTGCGGGGCATGCATGTAGATCCCGCGCACCATAGCCAGGGCGTGGGTAGTCAGTTATTGCACGCGCTCGTCGCCGATCTCACCGGGCAGGAGTGTTTCTGCATGCCATTCACCCATCTGATTGCGTTCTATGAACGCGGCGCCTTTGCGGTCATCGACGAAGACGCTGCACCGGAGTTCTTGGTCAAACGACTCTACCAGTATCGGCAGAAAGGATACAATGTGCTGATCATGCGCCGCGCGGGCGCCCGGCATGTCCACCGGCTGGCTAACCAAGTTGCAGCAGACGAGCGCTTGTTAGTCAATGAGTGATCGCTTTTCGGGCGTTTCGCCTGCGGCGGGCAAATACTATTCTGCCAAGAAGGTAGAACCGGTCACAGCTGAACATGGGCCTTAGGTGGACCAACGCACTCCATCCGTAACCGTCGTGTAGCAATATTTCTCTTCCCTTCATTCGGAGGATGACCATGCGCCGGACACAAATTGCTGAACTCGCCCTAGTCATCTTAGCCACCGGCTGCTCGACGAAGACGGAAGGACCCGCGACTCAACAGAGGAGCGCTGCGGCACCGACCGTAGATGTCGCAGGAGTTAGACAGAAGATTGAAGCCGGTAACGCCGGACTGATCGCGGCCGTAGAGAAGGGCGACTCGGCCGCCGCGGCGACGTTCTACGATGACTCGGCGATGGCCATGCCTCCGGGAGAGGATGCATCGGTGGGACGCGCGAACATTCTGAAAATGTTTGGTAGCTTTTCAGCATTCACGGTTACGAACATGAAGCTCTTGGTCCGTGACGTCTTGCCCAGCGGCGACCTTGCCAGCGAAACAGGTCACTATGAGTGGACCCTTACGCCCAAAGCCAGCGGTGGAAAACCTATGACCGAAATGGGCAAGTACGTTGTCGTGTGGAAGAAACAGTCCGACGGTTCTTACAAGCTGTTCCGCGACATCTGGAACAACGATGCCCCGGCTGCACCACCCAAGAAGTGATTCTACGCCATCCACTATGGGGCCGAGTGTTCCCCGCCACCTAACGATGCACTGCACCTGACAGCCGGTGCTGCGGTTTGCAGTTGCTCGCTTCGTTCGCTGCCGCTCTTATTGTGGCCCGGCTGCAGGTGCCCTCAGCGTTAGGGAGCTTCATGACGAGGGGCTGATGACGATCGCTGCACTTCAAATAGGAGACCATGTGATGCGTCCGGCCACTGAAGTCTCGACGGCTCTTCAATCCGTCGCCCGCTTGTTGGTCGTGTTTCTGATGTTGCCAATCAATTCCATCGCGCCACAAAAGGGACCGCAGAAGCCCGGGTCTCAACCGCTAGTTATCGAGGGGCAAGGCAGTTTCTACATCGGCGGCCGCGTGAAGCACACAACGGCCACCAGCGGCAGCCAGGAAGATTCGTCTGCCATGGAAGACGATATCATGGTCGACCAGATGTATGTGCAGTACCAGGTGCCGCAAAACCACGGCACGCGCATCCCCGTCGTAATGGTGCATGGCTGTTGTCTGAGCGGAAAAACATGGGAAACGACACCAGACGGGCGCATGGGATGGAGCGAATATTTTCTCCGCCGAGGCCGGCCAGTCTACATCCCCGATCAAACATCGCGCGGCCGATCTGGCTTCGATGCAACGGCAATCAACCAGGCAAGATTGGGGACCGCAGCGCCTGGCTCGATCCCACAGGTCTTCACCGTCGGACGCAATGAGGCCTGGAAAAGCTTCCGGCTTGGGCCGGAGTATCCAAAGCCGTTTCCCGATGAACAGTTCCCGGTCAGCGCGTTCGACGAACTCGCGAAGCAGCTCATTCCCGACCTAAACGCCACCCTCCCAAAGCCGAATCCGACGTTCGCCAACTTGGCCGCCTTAGGGGTGCTGCTAAAGGGCGCTGTTCTGATGGGGCATTCTGAATCAGGCTTCTTTCCCGAGCGGGCCGCGCTGGTAGACGCAGCCGGCGTTCGCGGCATCATCTCAATCGAAGGATATTGTCCAACCAAACTCCCTTCAGGAGCGGTGGCGGTGCTCGCCAGAATTCCGATCCTGCTCGTATTCGCAGACCACCTCTCCGACATTCCCGAGATCCCGGGGGCACGCGCCTTGGCTGATTGCCGAACATTTGTTCGCCAGGTCGTTGACGCCGGCGGTGATGCGATGGTGCTGCATCTTCCAGAGGCAGGGATGAAGGGTAACAGTCACATGCTGATGCAGGATTTGAATAATCTCCAAATCGCCGATCTGATTCTTGCTTGGATCGATAAGCATGTGGAAAGATCTCGATAAGACGCTGCCTAACGAACGTTGCACCAGTCCAGCACTTTTCGGATGCGGCTTCGCCGCAATGTGATACTGTGCTTGCAGCTGAACTAAGGCGTTAGACAGCTGTCCCTTTGATCCTTTCGAGGAAAGCTGGTGGATCGGTCAATAACGAGGAGGCTCTATGAGGGGAAGTAACTTTCTGGCAGTTGTAGTAATGCTCGCTTCGCCGGCGGCCCTTTTGGCGCAGGGAACCGCACAGATGGCTAAGACCTCCGCGAAAACCGCTGAAGGCCGACTTGTCGTCATGCCTGCGAGCGAGGTCAAATGGGCCGATCTCGGACCAGGTGCCCCGGGCGTCAAGGTTGCGAATCTCTGGGGCAATATTGGGAAAGGCGCGTTTGGCGCGCTCCTCAAGTTGCCGGCGGGATTCGCAGCTCCGCTCCACACTCACACTCACGACATGAAGATCGTGATCCTATCGGGTACGTACATCCAAGCTCCGCAGGGAAAGCCCGAATTCCGCCTGGGACCCGGGTCTTATTTCATGCAGCCGGGCGGCAACTACCGCCACACGACGAGCTGCGACCCGGCCTCCGAATGTGTGTTCTTTGTCGAAAGCAAAGGAAAGTTCGATCTCAAGCCAGTCCAAGCGACGAAGGAAACCGCGAAGGAATAGCCAGTCCGGTTCGAGTACCGCGCGGTGGCGAGCGTAACTCGGAAATGATCTTCTTTAAACCGCTACCACTGCCGAACGAACGTTGCAGCAGACGGGCGCGTGAGAGTCGTTAGGTTGAATGCGACTATGGTGGAGTCGCCCGCAGCTGAACTCGGGCGTTAGCCAGACTAATCAAGGCAAGACAATCCCGTAAGTTTAGCCCGTCGCGATGATGTCGCCATTTGAGTTCGTAGCCGCGTTTTTCTCGATCGTCCTAGGTCTCGGGTTAGCTCACGTGTTAGGCGGGATCTCTTCGCTCCTTGAAGCTCGCGCCCGCGTTCGCACCGACTGGGTTCATTCCGTCTGGATCATCACCATCCTCCTCATACTCATTCATTCCTGGTGGGGGATGTGGGCACTCCAGGCCGCGCCTGCATGGCCGTACGCGGCATTTCTTAGCTTGGTCGCTTATCTCGTCGCGCTTTACATCGTTGCGACGCTTCTGCTGCCCCGCGTGCCGGAGCAGGGTCCGATAGATCTCGGCGGCCACTTCCACAGCATCCGGCCACTTTTCCTCAGTTTCGTCTCGGCCGCTTTCGCAATGGGTGCTGTGCTCAACTACACGCTTTTTGCAACTGGCCTTGTCTCAATTTTTGTTCTCGCTCCGGGAATTGCCTTTGTCCTCACATTGGTTGGCGCGCTAACTCGGAATCGTCTCTACAACGCAGTCCTGGCGGTTTTTATTCTCCTTAGTTTTGTCGCCTTGATGGTGAGCGATACTACAACCCTTACGTCATGAGGCCGCAGCATCAACTGACCCACGCCCACCCTTATGATACAGATCATCCACTAGCGAAGGCCGATAGCATTGTCAAAGAACATCGAGACCGTCAGCGCCTACCTAGACGGGTTCCGCAGGAATGACCACGCGCAGATCGTCTCTTGCCTGACGGACGACATCAAGTGGACCGTCTACGGCGCCTTCCAGCTGACGGGCAAGGACGCCTACGACCAAGCGATCGACGGCGCGCCCGAGTTCATCGACCCGCCCGAACTGAAGGTCGTCCGAATGGTCGAGCAGGGCGAGGTCGTCATGGCGGAGCTAACCGGCGTTGCCCGGCGCGCCGCCGGTGGCGAGCTGCGCATGTCCATGGCTGAAGTGTTCGTCATGCGCGACGGTAAGATCGCCGAGCGGCGGGCCTGGGTGGTACCTCTCAAGGAGAACGACTATCGCTGAGCAACTGCGATACCGCGAGGCCAACCGTGGCGATATGTCGGCAATGGAACGCTGTCGCGCGGGGGACCGCGAGGCGGGACCAGCGGACGCACGCATGGCGGCCTATCTCGAGGGGCAGCACCATCCGCAACAGGCACTGGCGGCACGCACGGCCTTCCTGGCACTCGATGGTGATGACGTTGTAGGCTACATCGCGGGGCATGCGACAACACGGAATGGCTGCTCCGGAGAGGTCCAGTACCTGTACGTGGTGCCACCCTATCGCCGTCAAGGCGTGGCGCGCCACCTGCTTAACGCAGTGGCGCGCTGGTTCCAGACACAGGGTATCCGCCGCGTGTGTGTGAACGCGAATATTGAGAGCGCCGGCGCAGTCCCGTTCTACCTGGCCCAAGGCGCCATTCCCTTGAACACGTATTGGTACGTGTGGGAAGACATCAACATCCAAATCGCTGGAGACGAGTGATGCCCGGAGGCGTCGCGATCCCGCACGCTACGAACGTTGCAGCAGACGAACGCGCGATGTTAATGCACATTTATTATCGCTTCTGGAGTTGGTTACGAATGGACTGTGTGGCTCTCGTCCACCATCGCTCGCAGCTGAACTTGGGGGTTAGACAGAAACGTCACGTCGTCAGAACGAGTTTGAGCCCCGCGATGACCAGAACCAACGACAAGAGCTGCCTCAAGACCGGTGGGGGCGCGTGGCCGCTTCCGTAGCTGGCTCCGGCCCATCCTCCCACGAGCACCGCGGCCGCCCATATCGGAATGGACGTAGGAAGCACGGCAAGACTTGACCAGTTGCCGAGCAGTCCGGCAATCGAGTTTACGAGGATGAATGGTGCGGCGACGGCGGATGTCGCGCGCGTTTCCGCCCAACCCATGTAAAGAAGAAGTGGGCTGAGAAAAATTCCACCGCCCACTCCGGTGATTCCCGATAGGAACCCGATCGACACACCGGACAGGAGCGCCGCCCATCGCGGCGCCTGGCGGCTCGTCGCCGCTATCGGACGCAGCGCCGACCGAAACATCCACACCGCCGCGTAGAGAAGCACGATACCGACGACGATCTTGTAGACGCGCGTCGGCAGAGTGGTTGCGCCGCCGACGAACGCCGCCGGTATCGACGCCACCGCGAACGGCCAGAACAATCGCCATTGAAAGAGTCCGGCGCGGTAGAATTTCGCCGTCGCCATCAGAGCGACGAGGATGTTGAGCGTGAGTGCCGTCGGCTTCATCACCGCCGGCGCGAAGCTGAATAGGCCCATAATCGCCAGGTAGCTCGAGGCGCCGCCGTGACCGACAGATGCGTACAGCGCGGCACCGGCCAGGAATAGAACACCTATGAGAAGCGTCTCTGGAGCGGTCATGGGACGTATATTCCCTCGTCTCGTTTGTACCTGCCCCAGCGAAGCTACATGACCGAATACGCGATTGACATAGTGAACGTCACCAAGCGCTACGCCGAGCACACAGCGGTGCGCGAACTGACGCTGCGCGTCCCCACCGGAAGTGTTTACGGGTTACTCGGCCCCAACGGCGCCGGGAAGACGACGACGATCCGGATGATCCTCAACATCATCGCGCCGGACACTGGCGCGATTCACATCTTCGGCCGGCCGTCGAGCGATCCAAGGATCACTGAGCGGCTCGGCTACCTTCCCGAGGAGCGCGGACTGTACCGCAAGATGCAGGTGCGTCGCGTCCTGAAATTTCTCGCAGAGTTGAAGGGAGTGAGCGGACGCGATGCGGACGCGCGTATCGACCAGTGGCTCGAGCGCCTCTCGCTCAAGACACCGGAAAAGGATTGGGGACTGGCCAAGATCGACGAGCTGTCGCGCGGAATGCAGCAGAAGGTGCAGTTCATCGGCACGCTCCTGCACGATCCGGATCTCGTCATTCTCGACGAGCCCTTCAGCGGACTCGATCCGATCAACGCGCAGGCACTGAAGGATACCGTGGTCGATCTCAAGCGACGCGGGAAGACGGTAATCTTCAGCACGCATCTGATGGACAACGCCGAGCGTCTCTGTGATTCCGTTTGCATCATCGCACGCGGGGAGAAAGTGCTCGACGGGCCGGTGACGGATGTGAAAGAGGAACACGGACAACGGAACATCGCGCTGGCGCTGGACGGCGACGGTATGTCCGGCGTCGCGTCGATCCTTCGCGATCAATCGCTGGTGAAACGCGCGGATGATTCAAATCGGTTTTTCGAGATCGAGATGGCGCCCGGCGCCGATCCGCAGGTGCTGCTGCGCCGCATCATCGAATCGGGGGTGTCGGTACAGCGCTTCGAGATGATTCAACCGTCTCTGCACCAGATCTTCCTGCAGAAGGTGAGTGAGACAGCTCTGCCACCCGAAAGAGCCGCGTGGTCACACGTCGAGGAAGGAATGAGCGGCCATGGCTAAGCTCTGGGCAGTCATCAAGCGCGAGTATCTCGAGCGCGTGCGGTCGAAGTGGTTTTTGATCGCCACGTTCTTCGGCCCGATCTTTTTCAGCGCGATCATCATCGTCCCCGCGTGGCTCGCTTCGCGCAGCAAGGCGACGAACGAGATCTACAATACGATCATCCTGGACGCGACCGGCACGAATTTCGGCCACCAGCTCGCCGTCAACATCGCCGGCGACAGCACCAATGCCGAGCGCATGCCAACGGTGCGGCTCGTTCCACCGAGCGAGCTGACGAAGGCGGAGAGCCTCGCTACAGACAGCGTGATGCACAAGAAGAGGACCGGTTACCTCGTCGTCAACCAACAGACTCTGGCCGGCGAGGCCGCACGCTACGCCGGCAGCAATGCCACATCGATTGCCGACATGGCGCAGCTGAGAACAGCCATTCGCAATACGATCCTTGCCACCCGGCTCGAGAAAATCGGGCTCGACAACTCGAAGACGAAGGAAATCACGTTCATACCCCTGGAGTTCAGCACTGAACGAATTACCGAGCGTGGTCGGGGCGGCTCCGGCATGGCGAGCGTGCTGTTTGGATTTGCGATCGGATTCCTGCTTTACATGTCGATCGTGATCTACGGTCAGACGATGATGAGCGGCGTGCTGGAAGAAAAAACGACACGAGTGGCAGAAGTCATCATGTCGAGTGTGCCCACCGACACTTTGCTCGTTGGAAAAGTTCTGGGAGTCGGCGCCGTTGGTCTGACGCAGCAGGCACTGTGGATCGCGACGACTTACATCCTGCTGAAGCTGCGCGCTCCGATCATGGCCAAGCTGGGAACGCCTGCCGCCAACTTTACGTTCCCCGACATTACGCTTGCAGCGGGAATTCTATTCCTCCTCTTCTTCCTGCTCGGATTCGTTTTCTACTCGTCGCTTTATGCGGCGGTTGGATCCTCGGTGAACAGTGAGAGCGAGGCGAGACAAGCGGCGACGCCGCTGACGGTTCTCATCATCAGCGCGGGTGTGTTCATCCAGCCGGTGCTGCTCAATCCGACGGGGACGGCGGCGAAGGTATTGTCTCTTCTTCCGATCTCGTCGCCGATAATAATGCCGATACGCATGGCCGTGACGGGAGTGGCGCCGCTCGAGCTCGCGGCGAGTCTGGTGTTGCTTGCGATCGGGTGTGTGGCCGCGTTGTGGCTGGCGTCGCGCATTTATCGGGTGGGGCTGTTGATGTATGGGAAAAAGCCGACGATGAGAGAGATGGCGCGCTGGGTTTCTTACGCGCGCTAGCCCTTGTAGGCATCTCTCGCTGGGTCGAGGTTGGGGTGTTCTCTTCGGCGACGACGCTCGCTCGGGCGGAGCCCCTAACTGCGCTCCTTCGCTCCGCTCAGTCGCGGGTCTCCTGGTCGCTCGCTCGACGTCGCCTGCGAGAACACCCCAACCTCTCCCGACAGGCCTGTAACTTCACGTCGCGTCACGACCCAGCGCCATGGAAGCGCGGTACCGACTACTCTCGCATGGCCAGGGAGTTGCTCGGTTATTATTCAACAGAGAGGCTACAACATTCGCAAAACGTGAGGGATAAGAGATGTACGATGAGAGATATGTGACGCCTATGAGGCAGGAGCTGACGCAGCTTGGGGTCGAGGAGATGAGGACGGCGCAGGAAGTCGACTCGAAGCTGAAGAACGCGCAAGGAACCACGCTCGTGGTCGTGAATTCAGTGTGCGGCTGCGCCGCGCGCAATGCGCGCCCCGCCGTGGCGAAAGCGATTCAGCACGATACCCGCCCCGACACACTCACCACGGTTTTCGCGGGACAGGACGTTGACGCGGTGCAGCGCGCCCGCAGCTACTTCACCGGGTACGCTCCGAGCTCACCGCAAATTGCACTGCTGAAGGACGGCAAGATCGTGTACATGCTTGAGCGTCACCAGATCGAAGGCCGCTCCGCCGACGCAATCGCTACCGACTTGGTCGGGGCGTTCGACAAGTACTGCGAGGCGAGCACGGCGGCGTAGCGGCTGACCGGCCCGGAGTTTGGGTCAGCTGCGCCTGAACACAAAAACTACGCTGCTACCCGCTACCCGCTGTTAGCTGCCCGCTATCTGCTGCGGACAACAAAGACCGGTCTCGGCGGCCTCAAAGGAGAACAGGTCGTTGAGCGCTTAGCCCATCTGCGAATCGAACTGTCCTTCGGCCTTCAGCGAATAGCGGGCAGCTAGGAGCGGGTAGCGGGTAGCAGGTAGTTTTTGTTTTCGAAGGCCCAGCTAGAGCTCGTCCCTTTTTCGCCTCTCGATGAACGGCTGACCGTCTGGCAACGTCTGCGGCTCGACCTCGCGCCCGGTTTCCTTGAGAACGCGCCCCCGAATGAATTGCACGGTTCCACCGAGCAGGAGCGCCCACACGCTGACGCCAAGCACCCGCCAGAAGACGACGCCGGTGGCCATGGCGTTCCAGTCGACGAACTCCGCCCGCGCTGTCCCCCACGGCTCGCGGTGCAGCCAGATGAGAATGAGACTGACGATCATCTCGCCCGCCGTCTCGAATATCGCGAACAGCGGCGCGCGCCACGGCCATTCCCGCACGGGGAATCTCCCCAGGTGCAGCGTTGCCATCCCGAGCAGGAACAGCGCGCCAAGGACGAGCGATGCGCCAAGGAAGGTCGCGGTGGCATTGCCGTGGGTGAGGACGACGGCGCGGAAGAGACGAATGATGATCCCGGTGATCAGCGCCAGCTCGACGGGGGAGCGCGCGATCCTGGTGAACGCCTCCGGCTCCTCGAAATCCCACTCGCTGGGCTTGAATCGCCGGCGACGGTTCTCAACGCCGCGTGGCTTCGTCACGCGCTCCAATGTAACGACGACGCGTCGCGCGTCCATAGATGTTTAGAGGAGATCCGGCAGCTCAAGCTGAAACGCTCCAAGCTTAGCGCTCACAGCCGCCCGCTTTAGTTGTGAGAGGGCCGCGGCGGCGCAACGGTCTACTTAATCCAGTGGCCGATCCGGCCCCACCTGATGTCAGTAATCATGGGGAGCGGTCTGTCGCTGTCATCCGCGTTATACGAGTAGTACACGAAGAGCGGTTTCCCCCTCACGTTCTCCCTCGGTACGAATCCCCAGTACCGACTGTCCTTCGAGTTGTAGCGGCTGTCACCCATCATGAAAAGCTTACGCGGCGGGACGACGATCGGCCCCCACTCGTCGTGTGACGGCTGCGCAGGCGCGGCACCGAAGCGCGATGATTTTAGTCCCACTTTTTTCTGCCAATCGAAGAGCGGATCGACGGAGTTGGCCATCGCCTCATCGATGGGTGATGCGCCAAAGCCTTGTCGCTGGGCGATCCCGTTCAGGTACAGCACGCCCGTCCTCATATAGAGAGTGTCGCCCGCAGTTCCCACCAGTCGCTTCACCAGCGTCGGCGTCGGATCCCGTCCCTGTTCCGCCTCGTCAGCCTGATACGGCGAAACGAACACGACAACGTCTCCGCGACGTGGCTCACGGTAGCCCGGTAAACTCGTGCTGGTGAAGGGGACGTGGGCACCAAAGATCGCCTTGTTCACGAACAGCCAGTCGCCGACGAGCAGGGTGGGGATCATGCTGCCCGACGGAATGCGATAAGCCTCGACCAGAAACGCCCGCAAGAGGAGAAAGATTGCGAGCGCGCCGAGTATCGATTTGAAGTTTTCCCAGCTACGATGCAACCAGGAAGGTTGTGAAACGGGGCGCGCTTTTTGAGCGCGCCCCGCTGAAGAAGGAGTTGCCAAGGAGCTTAAGTGTTGCGGAGGTGTTTGTTGACGAGTCGGGTCATCTCGAACATTGAGACCTGGCTGCGGCCGAAGATCGGACGGAGGTTCTCGTCGGCGTTGATCATGCGGCGATTCTTGGAATCCTGAAGACCTTTCCGCTTGATGTACTGCCAGAGCTTCTTCGTGACTTCAGTGCGGGGCATCGCCGAGCTGCCTACTACACTGGCGAGATCACCGCTGGGTTGCATCGGTTTCATGAACGCTGCGTTCGGTGTGCGCTTTCTGCCCGAAGATTTCCGACGGCTCTTCCGGCCGCCTCCACCCTTACGTGCCGAGCCTTTTCTCCTCGACGATGACTTGCGGGACGAAGACTTCCGGGACGAGGACTTCTTTCTGCCTCCGCTCTTTCTTCTTGTGGCCATCTTGTCTCCTGGTTGGTGATCGGATGCGAGATTGCTACAGAGTGAAACGCTGTCCGTCAGCGGAGCAAACTATAGTGCCGTAGGGCGAAAGCAATAGGGAGATGCAAGAGTTCCCCTATGGGAATCGCCGTTTTTCATAGGGAAACTCAGGCGTTCTGCAAGAGCTTCATCATCCTGACGTCATAGGGATCCGGCGAATCGTCGTCGTCGGCTATCTCGTAATTCTGCTGGGGAGTTTCCAGAATGAGTGGAATTCCGCTGCTGCGCGGGTCTTTCATCAGCCACTCGAACGGCTCCTTGCCAATCAGGCCTTCCCCTATGAGAACGTGCCGATCTTTGTTGGATCCGAGCTCTCCCTCGCTGTCGTTCAGGTGGAAAAACGAAGGCGGCTCGCCGGCAGCTTCCTCGAATTCATCGAGCACTGCCGTGAAGGCCTGCTTTGATTTGGTGATGTCGTAGCCCGACGAAAACAGGTGGCAGGTGTCCAGTCCGTAGCCCGTTCGCGCCCGGAGGGGCTTGGGTACATGGGATAGAATCTCGCCCACTTCAGTGGCCGTTTTCCCCATGGTTTTCCCTGCGCCGGCGGTGTTTTCTACGAGGAGCCGCGTCTCGGAATCGATCGCCTTGAGAGCGGTGACGATCGCCTTGGCGATCCTTTTTGCCGACTCTGAGCGCTCGCTCGTACCGGCGGATCCGGGATGAAAGCACACAGCGCCGACACCGAGCGCACTGGATCTCTCCAGTTCCTTGGTGAGCCCCGCGCTCGCCCTCGCCCATTTGTCGTCGTCAGGAGTCGCCACGCTCAGGACGTACGCGCCATGCACCACGACGTTCTCCGGTTTGATCCTGGTCTTGGCCAGCGCGGCCTTGAAGCGCGCGACACGCTCCGGTTTGATATTCGATTTGTCTCCGTAAAACTTGGGAATGGCGGTGAAGCACTGCATCGCGGTCATCCCCGAATTGCCGGCGCGGAGCACGGCCATGTGCAGGCCGCCGTTGTCGATGGTGTGCGCCCCGAGAAATCGCGTCATGACCGCGGACATTGCGAGGTTTGGGCCGTCGTGCGCCGGGAAGTGGCGGATACCAATGCAGGTTGCGCGATGTTCATCTCCACGTGCCGGTCCGATACCCTACCCGATCGCCGGTAGATTCTCCACCAGCGGTTGGTGTCTTCCACCACACCGTAATCTGACCGTGATCGAGGGCCACCCACGGTGCGACCGCTTGCACATCGTCCGGCGTCGCTTGCGCCCGCTGCTCGAAAATGTGCCCGGTGGTGTGAGAAAGCACGATGCCGATGCGAGCGGTCGTCGAATTGGGATCCTCGAATACGACGACCACGCTGTCGCCATTAGCAGCCACGCTCGCCGCCGATGGCGAGTTGCCGTACACCACTGGCACCGGGGAATGGAACATCCGTCCTTCATCCATCGAGTGCGCAAAGAAGACCCCCGCGCCGTCGCTACCCTCGAGGAAATAGACCAAGTGCAGATAGCCTTTGCGGGTATCGAGAAACACCCCGGGCGCCGGTCGATCGCACCCTCGTCGCCCGCGATCGCGATCGTCTACAATTACGGATCGCTGCCAGCTGGAGCCATTGTCCGATGATCGCTGCATTGCTAGCACGACACTGCTGTCAGCACGCGCCGCAAACCAGACGCGGAAGTGATATTGGCCAGCATGTGCGGTGCGGATCGAGCGGAGGCACGGAGCTACCGCGCCGGCAATCGTCGGCAGATTGGCGCTGGGTACCGCGCTTCGCGCATCAGGATCGCCGAGCTGCGATGCCCTATAAGACACATCGCCCCACTCGACGGGATCGTTCGCACACGCCCAAAGCGTCGTAAGGACGATTAACCGGCACGACACTCGTTTCATCGCGGACAAAAGGGGTCCGTTTTACCCGAGGCCCCCGTATCTTTCAGGTGTAGATCGCCCGCCATTCGAGGAATAGTAATGTCTGCCTCCGCCGTCCGACCCAGTCGCCCGAGCAAGCCGAAGGAGCCTTCCCAGAGTCCCGAAAGGAAACACGACGGGTTAAGCGCCGAGAGCATCGCGCCCGACAGGGCAGCGCGTTCTGTCAGCGGATTCAACGGCAACCGGCGCGTTCCCACGCCGACCAACGAACCGGTAAAGAGCTACGCGCCTGGTTCTGCCGAGAGAGCGGCGCTCAAGGATCGACTGCGCGCGATGTCTGCCGAACGCGTGGACATACCATTGATCATCGGCGGCAAGGCGGTTCGCACCGGCGACCTGGCGCAAACCGTGATGCCGCACAATCATCGTCACGTCCTTGCCGACTGGCACCGGGCGAAACCCGAACACATCGATCAGGCAGTAAAAGCGGCGCAGGATGCCGCAAAAGACTGGGCACACTGGGCGTGGGAAGATCGGGCCGCAGTATTCCTCAAGGCCGCGGAGTTGCTGACGACGACGTGGCGGCCGACGCTCAACGCCGCGACGATGCTCGGCCAGTCGAAGACAGCGTTCCAGGCGGAGATCGACGCCGCCTGCGAGCTGATCGACTTCTGGAGATTCAACCCGCACTACGCGCAGAGTCTCTACGACGAGCAGCCGCTGAGCGATCGCACGATGTGGAATCAGCTCGATTATCGTCCGCTCGAAGGATTCGTCTATGCCGTGACTCCTTTCAACTTCACTTCGATCGCAGGCAATCTCCCGACCGCGCCGGCTCTGATGGGAAACACAGTAGTGTGGAAGCCGGCGTCGAGCGCGATGCTGAGCGCCTACTACATCATGAAGCTGCTCGAGGAAGCGGGACTTCCGCCCGGAGTGATCAACTTCGTCTCCGGCGACGCGGGGATGATCTCCGACAAGCTGCTGGCGCACCGCGATCTGGCCGGTGTGCATTTCACCGGCAGCACCGCCGTCTTCAACAACATGTGGAAGACGATCGGCGGCAGCATGTCACGCTACAAGTCGTATCCGCGCATCGTCGGAGAGACGGGCGGGAAGGATTTCATAGTCGCACACGCGTCGGCGGATCCGGTCGCACTCTCCGTCGCCATCGCCCGCGGCGGCTTCGAGTACCAGGGACAGAAATGCTCGGCCGCGAGTCGAGTCTACATTCCCGAATCGATTTGGCCGGAGGTGCGCGACCGCACGGTCGCGATCATGAAAGACATCAGGATGGGAGACGTCGCCGATTTCCGGAACTTCATGGGCGCCGTGATCGACCAGAAAGCGTTCACCAAGATCGGTGAGTACCTCGAGCACGGACACAAGCATGCTACAGTCGTGTCCGGCGGAGTGGCGCGCGGTGAGGAAGGATACTTCATCGAGCCGACGCTCATCGAGACAAAGGATCCGGCCTATCGCCTTCTATGCGAAGAGATTTTTGGGCCCGTCGTCACAGCGCACGTCTATCCGGACAAGAAGTGGGAGCAGACTCTGAAGATTGTCGATGAGACGTCGCCTTATGCACTCACCGGTGCGGTCTTCAGTCGTGATCGGCAGGCAATCAGAACAGCAGCCCTCTCACTCCGCAACGCGGCTGGAAACTTCTACATCAACGACAAGCCGACCGGCGCAGTGGTCGGCCAGCAACCATTCGGCGGCGCCCGCGGATCGGGTACCAACGACAAGGCTGGCTCCAAGCTCAATCTTGTGCGCTGGGTTAGCGCGCGGAACATCAAAGAGACGTTCTCTCCACCAACCGATTACCGCTACCCGTTCATGGAGAGCGAGTAGGACGGGCTGCTCCCGGATTTTGTACGGAACCGAACCCGTCGCGAGCTGGCGCCAGGGGTTTGGCTGCAGCAGTATAAAAGCTGATAAGCTCAGAGCTTAGCGCTCTCAGCTGCCCGCTTTAGTTGTGAGAATGCCAGAAACACCGCCGCGGTCTCCAGGTTGGAATGGCAGTTGCTTTACTGGGTATCCCGCTTAAACCGACGAGATGAGCACCGCCACAGAGTTACAGATCGACGCGGACCAACTGCAGGTTTCACGCATCCGCGCGCTAAGAGGCCCGAATTATTGGCGCCTCGCCCCCGTTATAGCCTGCGATGTACAGCTCGGATCACTCGAGCAGATCAGTTCTGCTGACATTCCAGGTTTCTACGAGCGACTCACCGCGGCGATTCCGACGCTGGCCGAGCACCATTGCACGAGACAGGAGCCGGGTGGATTCCTCGACAGGCTGAGAGAGGGAACGCACATCCCCCACATCCTCGAGCACGTCGCGCTGGAGCTCCAGTCCCTGGCCGGGAGCGATGTGGGCTTTGGACGCGTCGTACCCTCCGGCGACGCCGACACCTGGTGGGTAATCGTCGCTTACGAGGAGGAAGAAGTCGGGCTCCAAAGCATGCGCGACGCGGTGAAGGTCATCCGCGCCTGCATCGCCGACCAGGAAATCAACGTCGATAAAATCGTCGACGAACTCCTCTCCCTCTACGAGCAGGTTCGGCTCGGTCCGTCAACCGCGGCGGTCGTCGAAGAAGCGAAGCGACGTGGCATCCCCGTCCGACGGTTGAACAATTATTCGCTTGTGCAGCTCGGCCTCGGGAAAAATCTGCGACGTATTCAAGCCACGCTCTCCGATTACACCAGCGCTATTGCGGTCGAGATCGCGCAGGACAAGGACGACACCAAGCGCGTGCTCGGCAACATCGGCCTGCCGGTTCCAAAAGGGGACGTGGCACGCACGATAGAGAGAGCGCTGGAGATCGTCGACGAGATCGGCTACCCGGTAATTCTCAAGCCGCTCGACGCAAGTCATGGACGCGGCATCTCCGGACGCATCGACGACGAGCAAGGGCTCCAGGCGGCGTGGGACGGCGCGATCGAATACGGCAATCGCATCGTTATCGAGAAGTACGCCGAGGGAAGAGACCACCGCGTGCTGGTAATCAATGGCAAGGTGGTCGCTTGCGCGGAGAGAATTCCCGCGCGCGTCATCGGTGATGGTTCGAGCACGATCGCACAGCTCATCGAGCGTGAGAACAAGAATCCTCGTCGCGGAGTAGGCCACACCAAGACTCTGACCAAGCTCCCGACCGATGATCGCACCGTTCGCTATCTCGAGCTGCAGGGCCTGGCTTTGTCTTCGGTGCCAAGCAAGGACCAGGAAGTATTTCTGCGCGGGACAGCAAATCTCTCGACCGGCGGAACCGCAGTCGATCGTACCGAGGAAATGCATCCCGACAACGTCACCGCCTGCGAGATGGCGGCGGGCATCATCGGACTCGATATCGCCGGCATCGACGTCCTCACCAATGACATTTCCGTTCCGTTCCGCGAGAACGGGGCGGTGATCATCGAGGTGAATGCGGGCCCGGGCATCAGGATGCACACGCATCCTACCGAGGGGACTCCGCGGAACGTCGGTGCGCCGATAATCGATATGCTCTATCCTCCCGGAAGCAAGTCGACGATCCCCGTGATCGCGGTGACCGGTACCAACGGGAAGACCACCACCGTCCGCTTGATCGCCCACCTGTTCCGGCTCGGCGACCGCGTCGTCGGATTCACCACGACCGACGGCACCTATCTGCAGAACAGAATGGTGATGGAAGGAGACATGACCGGCCCGTTCTCCGCCAACATCATCCTGTCCAATCCCACGGTCGATATCGCCGTTCTCGAGACAGCGCGCGGTGGACTTCTTCGCTCCGGCCTCGGCTTCGATGAAGTGGATGTCGGGGTCGTGCTGAACGTCAGCGCTGACCACCTCGGTCTGCGCGGCATCAATACCGTCGAGCAGCTCGCTGACGTGAAGGGAGTCGTCGCGGCCGTGGTGAAACGCGAAGGTCACGCCGTGCTCAACGCCGACGATCCGCTCGTCTACGCTATGCGGGATCGGACGCCGGGAGATATCGTGCTCTTCTCCACCAGGCCGGAAGGGGAGAGCGAGGAGTTCGAGGACCACCTCACAAGAAATGGAATCGGCGCGCGGATCGAGAACGACACATTCGTCATCAGGCGCGGGCGTCTTCGTATCCCGATTGCGCCGGTGCGAGACGTTCCGCTGATGCTGGGCGGAGCCGCAAAATTCCAGCAGGAGAATATCCTCGCCGCGATTGCGACTGCCTATGTGCAAGGCATGCGCTACGACGACATCCGCGCCGGGTTGCTTTCGTTCTTTCCTTCTCCGTCTCTCACGCCGGGCCGTCTCAATTTGATGCGCGTGCAGAATGGACGCGTGCTGGTCGATTACGCGCACAACGCCGCGGCCATAAGAGGGCTGATGGAGTTCGTGCAGAACATCGATGCGAATCGACGCATTGGAGTGGTGACCGCGCCTGGAGACAGACGGGATGAAGACTTGCGAGCGGTCGGCCGTCTGGCGTCGTGCCTCGACTACGTGGTCGTCAAGGAGGATGCATACCGCCGGGGCCGTGAGCCGGGCCATATCGCCGACCTGATCATCGATGGTCTGCGCGAGGGCGGGCTCAACGATGATCAGTACCAGACCATTTTCAACGAGCCAGAGGCGATATCTAAGGCAATGCAGCAAATGAAGGACAACGATCTGGTCGTTATTCTCGCCGATGATGTCAAGGCGAGTATCGACCTGGTTCGACAGTATTCCGCCGACAGCGTGAGATAGTGGGCGATTCCGCAAAATTCCCCAATCCAAAAAACGAAGTACGGATGACGACGCTCCACGCCACGCGTGGGGCTAACTATTGGTCGCGTCTCGCCATCACACGGTTGGATCTCACGGTCGGCGCGTACGAAAACATTTCCTCGGCCGATGTTCCGGGATTTACGCAGGCCTTGGTCAGTGCAATGCCGGGGCTTCGCGATCACCGTTGCAGCATCGGTGAGCCGGGCGGGTTCATCATCCGGCTGAAGCGCGGCACTTACCTGCCACACATCGTCGAGCACGTCGCCCTCGAGCTACAGGGCATGATCGGCCACGACGTGGGTTACGGCAGAACGCGCGGCGGCGATGAGACCGGCGAGTACACCCTCATCTTCGAGCACATGCATGAGGCAGTCGGGCTCCGATCGGCAGCGCTCGCACTCGAGATCGTGCAGAATGCTTTTGCCGGAACCCTCACTTCGGTCGATCATGCGGTCGCCGAGCTGCAGGCGCTCGCCGCGACGCCCGGAGTTCCGCCCCTGCTACAGCACGTGCTTTGCGGCATCACCGGCGGTCGCCATCGCAGTGAAACGCGTGACGAGCTCGTTCGACTCGGATTCACCGGACCGGAGCTGATCGTGGATGTCTCCCCGTCATACATGCTCCAGGCCGGGTTACCTTATTCACGCTCGGATATCGCGATAATTCTCGATGCCGATCTCACCGATGTCCCTGACCGCTACATGGAGCGCGAGCGAGCCCGGCGTCTGGTAGCGGTCGTGGCGGACGCAGTTCCTGAAGACGGAATAGTGATCGTACCGGCTAAGGAGTGGGACATTCAGGATCGCGTGCGTGATGCAGGCTGTCGCGTCGCAATTTTTGCGACCGACGACGACGTGACGCGCAAGGACAAGAAAGTGGCGCGCGCTTCGGCGACCGTGGAAGGGCGACGCATAATGATCGAGACTTTCGACAACATCATCGAAGCGGGCTGGGTTCACGACAAGGCTCCGCTCGATGCACAAGTCTCGGCTGCCCTCGCTGCTTTCACGCTGAACGAGCTTCAGCCCGTCGCCGCAGCCACATCTGACTCTCGCTCGAATGGGACGAGCAATGGAGAGTCACGCTTCGCCGGCGCGGACGTGGGAGAACGCGGCGAGGGGGCCAAGGCACATTAGCGGAGCGTCCCCTCTAAACGGCGCGGGACGCACTTCCCGTCGGCGCTTGCGCGACGCCACGGGCACTCTGATTCTGATCGGTGGCGGAACGACCCCTGGCAGCCCGGCGATCGACGTCTTCATCGACATGACTCGAGCGCGAGAGGGCGCTTCGATTGTGGGTATCACGACTGCATCCAATGAGGTCGGAGCATCCAGAGACCGCTGGCTGACGGATCTCAAGCAAGCCGGCGCCAGCACGTGCGCGATCCCGTTGGTCGAGAGTCGGGACCAAGCCTCAGATCCCGAGATCGTCGCTGCCGTACGGGACGCCAAGGGAATTTTTCTCGGCGGCGGGGACCAGGTCAAGCTGGTGTCGGCCCTGAGCGGTACTCCGCTCGAAGCGGCAATACGCGACGCATATATAGAAGGAGCGATCATTTGCGGCACCAGCGCCGGAGCCGCGGCGCTCACGAAAACGACGCTCGCCGGAAATGAAGTAGACGACGAAGGAAACCTCGTCGAGCAGTACATCGGGCCCGGCCTCGGCTTACTCGGCTACCACACCCTCATCGACACGCACTTCACCCAGCGTCGCCGGCTGTATCGGCTGTTCGTCGCGATTGCTGAATTTCCGGCACTGATGGGACTCGGCATCGACGAGGACACTGCGCTCATCGTGAAGCGCGAGATCGGCACGGTTGTGGGGAAGGGCGGAGTGACGTTCGTGGACGGTAGCAGCGTCCGATTCAATAACGCGACGGATGTAACGCACGGCCCCGAGCTTACGATCAGCGCTCTCCGCGTCGGCATTATTGGGACTGGCCAGGAATTCAACCTGAAAAAGCGCGAGCTGGAAGCCGTTCTGTCACCCCCGCCCGCCGAGAAGCAGATTCGCAATCGCGTTACATCTGCCCGCTGACTTTGGTTCTTGAGATCTCGGCGCGCGTCAGTCGGGAGGGCGTCCTCTTCGGCGGCGACTCGCTTACACGCATCGAGCCCGTCAGCCCAATCGTCGCTCACGCTCCGATCGGGCGCCCAGCCGGTCTCTTGCTACGCGAGAACGCCGCCTGCGAGAACACCCTCCCTCCTTCCCCAACCGATTTCAGCCCGACGAGTCAACGGGGACGCAAGCCCGAACGACCTGTGACCGAGCGGGCGAGGCTATGGAGAGGACGGTTGAAGGCGCGGGCAGTTAAGGATTTGTGCGGGAGAGGGGGCATGTCCTCCTAGCCGGCGTCCTCGCGTAGCAAGAGACTCTGGCTGGGTGCCCGCGAGCGAAGCGAGTGGGCTGACAGAGCCTCGCAGCGTGTAAGCGAGAGCGCCCGCGTAGAGGACATGCTCCCTCGACCCAAGCCGCGATGTCTAAGAAAGCTCGCGCTAGAACCGAGCCTCGACATACAGGTTAGCGCGCACGGATTTCTCAGGGTAGATGCCCTTCGCGACGTCGATGCGAATGAGACCGTCCATGAAGGATGCGCCGACACCTGCTCCGCTCAGCGGCCTTCCCGGATGCGCGAAGTCGCGGCGACTTCCGGCCCACCCCAGATCGCCGAAGACGATCTTACGAAATCCGACCGAGCGGCTACCGAGCTCGAGGCTCGACATCCAGAACGCGTCGCCGATCGCCGCACCGGCGCGCTGCCCTCGCACCGTCTGCACGCCACCGACGAAGAATTGCTTCTGAATCGGCAGGTGTCCGCCCGACGTGCCGCCGCCCAACGTAATGGCCCCGTCGATGCTGCGCAGCCCGCGCGACAGGGTCGTCTGCAACATCCCACGAGAATAATCGAAGGTACCCGTCGCCCCTTCGAGCTTTAGATCTGTCAGGGCGCGAAATCCATGCGGATCCAGTCCGCGCGACGAGTGCCGCGTGATCGCCAACCCCACGACCTTTCCGTTGACGGCATCGATGTTCGTCAGCCCACCCTTCGGTCCACTTGGATGCGCAACCGAGAACTCGCTATGCACCGTGGCGTCGAATTGCTCCTCGGCGAAAAGCCTCCACGTGCTCAAGATGCCACTCTCTTTCTCTTCTTTCAGTTCGGCACCCCAGGTTCGGTAGTAAAAGCCTTCGTCGCGTCCGAAAAACAGCGCCGACAGCGAGCTGCTGAAGCCAAGTGGATCCCCCCAATCGTTCGCCGCGATGAGCCGGCGATACACGCCGAGTCCGAGCGTCCGGCGTCCATCCGTTCTGTCCAGCGACAGTTCTCCATTAGGCGAGAGATCGGCAGCGCCAAGCCGGAAGAGCGTGTGCGCGGTGTAGCCCCGACCGAGCACTCGTTCGGCGGCGACCGCGGTCGATAGTCCCTCAATGCGGTTGAACCGCGTATAGGAAAGCCCGTAGGAAAACTTTATCGGTTGTGGCGAGAATTCTGATTGAGCACCAAGCGTCAATGCTTCCGCCACCAGCGCATCCCGCTCCGCCGTGCCAAACACGTCCTCGCCTTCGTCGTAGATCGACTTGGGAAGATCCTTCGATCTCGCCAGCGCGATCGTATCGCAGGGCACTTTGAACAGAATGTTCAGTGATTCGTCCGATCTGGTCTCGATCCGCGAGCGCTCAGTACCCTGCTTGCACTCGTTCCGTCTGCGCTCCCGACGCGCGGCGCGCGATACGGAATCACGAGCGGTATCCACCGCGGCGATGGTCAGGTCCGGCATTGGAGTCGTGCCGTTGACCTCCGCATAGTTATAGCGCTGCTCGAGCTTGAACGGGATGTGCATGAAGCTCACCTGCGCGTCCCCTTCAACTACCTGCGATCGCGGCAGCCAGAACCTGCCTTCGTGCAGACCGTACTCGACAGTGATCGCGCTCACCTTCGCCTTCATCGGCGTGATCAGCGGCTTGACCCATTTAGGGATGTCGTCATCGGAATCGTTATCTTCTTCGTTCGCTTCCTTGGCGACAGCCATGATGTCCATCTCCTGCGCCATCCGATACACGGCGCGCACGAGATGCGCGGTCGAGGCGTCGAACCACAGCGAGCCGACCGCAACGTTCCACTTCGGCTGGCGCGGGCGGATCAGCAGCTCTCGCAACTCGATTCGCTGTCCTCCCGGTAGCACGAAGCTCACTGAATCACCCGAGGCATACGTGTAGTACGCTTCGGCGCCCGTGGCGAGGGGGTGAATTACCTCGTTCTCGCTGACGTCGGCTTTCGCGAGTCCGGACCCGATCCACAGTGTCTCGCGTCCGGGCGAATAGGGGATCTCGCTCACCGGTCCCAAATCGGCGTCGCCGTGCCCAACCCCATCGAGCATTGGAAAGGCGCTCCGCTGGCCCGTCACCTCGACGATCGCGCCCTTTCCGCGCTGCCATACGACGTGCGCCGCTCGCTCACTGCGCATCAGCAGTCGGTCTCGGCCGATCCGCGTGAATCCCATCCCGACCGACATGCGCTCATAAGCGCTGGCATCGTAACCGGTCAGTGCGGAGTCCTGTTGCAGACGTGCTTCGCGCGCGTGGAGCAGCAGATCCCTCGCCCGGGCATCCTTGAACGCCGAGGCGAGGGTGGCTGGCGTAATCGGCGGCCGCTTGGCCAGACGAAAAGCCCGTCTCGACGAATCTCGGGCGCGCGCTCTCGCCATAATGGAATCACGACGCTCCTGGCGTCGGACCGCGATCGAATCGGCCTTCGCCCGTGACACGCTGTCCTGCTTGTCTTTGCCAAGCTGTACCGAGATCGTGGACTGGGCAAAGACAACTGCAGCGAGGAGGGCGATCACTTGTCTACCGGCTCTTGATCGTGCGAGGAATCACGAAGGAGACGCCCAGCTGCCACAGCACGAGATCGGTTTTGCTGTCACGGATGTTGAGCGTGACAGTTCCGTCCGGGTTGTCGATGATGTCGCCCTTCCTCAGGTAGGTCGCGTGTCCGCCGTAGAAGTAGCGAGCTCCAATGTTGAGAGCGCCAAGCGAATTGCCGAAAGGAATCATGACACCTCCGCCAAATATCCAGGCGTGCGACGCGTCGCTGTGATTGGTCGAGCTGATTGGATCGAACTGATCGTTGGTGCCCTGAAGCGATGATTCAGTCCAGAACTCCGTCACAGCAATCGCGGCGTTGGCGTAGGGCCGAAAGAATCCGTCGGGGATCTGCAGCTGCGTCCCGATCGATCCGAACGCGATGCGATTGTCCGTCTCGACCTCGAGATCGACGCGGCCGGTAATTGGATTGAACGGAATGCGCTTCGTCTCACGGCCGTACTGCACGCCGCCGCCGTCAGCGCGAATGTTCAACCAGCCCTTCGGGTCGATCCTGAACATGCCAGTCACGTCGAACCCATAGCCGTTGCCGACGTTGCTGGCGAATTCTCCTTTCGGTTGCGACAGCACGATATCCCCACCGAAGCCGAAGCGCGAAGGAAAAGTGGTTAGACCCGATTGTGCCGAAAGAGTGGAAGCGGCAGCAGTACTTATGGATGTGATTAGTACCAACACGGCACTGGATCGCATAGTTTCTCCCGTGGGTTTGGAACCAAGCGTCGGCACGGACGGTGCCCGGCCCTCTCACCAACGCTATATCATGTTACGGTAACACGTTATACCCGGTTTCAGACTCCAACGTTTCAACAACTGACTCCTTCTCGTGACACCCCGCGTCCATCCATGGTGACAGCTTCTCCCGCTCTGAGAGTGAAGGCTCTCAGGAAGTCATACAGTGACGTAGTCGCCGTGGACGGCCTCGATCTCGAGGTGGAATCCGGCGAGTGCTTCGGATTGCTGGGCCCGAACGGCGCCGGCAAGACCACCACGATCGAGATCTGTGAAGGACTGCTCCCCGCAGATTCGGGCGACGTCGAAGTCCTCGGCCGACGCTGGGAAACCGACGCCCGCGATTTGCGCCAGCTCCTCGGCATCCAGCTCCAGGAAACCCAGCTTTCCGAAAAACTAACCGTGGACGAAACGCTGACCCTTTTCCAGAGTTTTTATCGCGATGCGCGAGAAGTCAGCGATGTCATCGATCTTGTCGAGCTGGGAGAAAAGCGACACTCACGCGTTGGAGGCTTATCGGGCGGACAGAAGCAGCGGCTCGCGGTTGCGTGCGCGTTAGTGGGTAACCCTCAGCTTCTGTTCCTCGACGAGCCGACAACGGGACTTGACCCTCAGTCGCGTCGGCAGATGTGGGACCTGATGGAGCGCTTTCGCTCCGAGGGTCGCACCGTCGTTCTTACAACACATTACATGGAAGAGGCAGAGCGGCTTTGCGACCGCGTGGCAATCGTCGACCATGGTCGGATCATCGCGCTCGGCTCGCCGAATCAGTTGATAGACTCGGTCGATCTCTCTCACTTGCCGCCACCGGAGCCGAGGAAGACTTCGGCGACGCTCGAGGATGTATTCGTTTCCCTGACGGGAAGGACATTGCGCGATGAGTGAGCGAGTCCCGTTTCCCCTGGTGGATGATGCTGCACAGGCTGCACGACGTCCGCTGCGGCGGCCCGGCTTCAAGAACCGGTCGATGGTTCAGCTCACACTCGTGCGCTTTCGTGAATTCGTTCGCGAGCCCGAGGCCGTTTTCTGGACGTTCATTTTCCCAATTCTCCTCGCGGCAGGGCTTGGCATCGCGTTCAGACAGCGCGGACCGGACAAGGTACAGGTCGGGGTCATCGCGACTGGCGCGAGCGCGGCGGTGCTGGAGTCACTCAAAAAGGATTCCACCCTGGTGGTTCAATCCTTCGACGACAGCGCCGGAGCCCGGGCGTTGAGAACAGGTAAAGTTGCGCTGCTGCTGATTCCCGGTGCGGCACGGGACAGCGTGCGTTACGTGTTCGACCGCGGCCGTAGCGACGCCGTCAATGCTCGCA
This sequence comes from Gemmatimonadaceae bacterium, assembly GCA_046262755.1. Lineage (GTDB taxonomy): Bacteria > Gemmatimonadota > Gemmatimonadetes > Gemmatimonadales > Gemmatimonadaceae > UBA4720. The sequence continues at coordinate 24,430 of JBHEME010000021.1, forward strand.
TTGTTGTTGATCGCGCGGTGCAGATCGGAGCCGGGCGCACAGACCCGGTTAGAGCGAGCGACACCTACGTGACCGAGGCGGGCTCCCGCTACATCGACTTTCTCGTTCCCGGACTGCTGGGGATGAACTTGATGGGAAGCAGCATCTGGGGTCTCGGCTTCGCGATCGTGACCGCGCGCAGCAAGAAGCTCCTAAAGCGACTGATGGCGACCCCAATGTCGCGCGCACAGTACCTGCTTTCTTTTCTCGCGTCGCGCCTCGTGTTCCTCGTCCTCGAGGTAGTCACTCTCGTCGGCTTCGGACACCTCGCCTTCGGCGTGCCGTTGCGCGGCTCACTGGTGGCGCTGATGCTCATCGCGGTTTTGTCCGCGCTCTCGTTCGGAGGTTTGGGACTGCTCACCGCGTCCCGCGCGAAAACGACCGAAGCTGTCTCGGGGATCATGAACTTCATCATGCTCCCGATGTGGATTTTCTCGGGAGTCTTTTTCTCATCGGCGAATTTCCCGCGAATGGTCCAGCCTTTCATCAGGCTTCTGCCACTGACGGCGGTCAACGATTCGCTACGCGCAAACATGCTCGAAGGAGCGTCGCTCGCGGCGGTAACTCCACAGCTGACGATCATTCTCGTCTGGGGAGTGGTTACTTTCTTCGCCGCGCTCAAGCTCTTTCGCTGGCGCTGAATGGACCACAAGAGCAGTGTTGCTCCCGAAAATCTCCTTGCCATCAATGAGTCATTGTCTATTCCCCGCAACGAGCTGGACATCCGGGTTTCGCGATCCTCCGGCGCCGGCGGCCAGCACGTGAACAAGACCTCATCCCGCGTGGAGATCTCCTGGAACGTTCAACGATCCCGGGCCTTGACCGGAGAACAGCGCGAACTGCTGTTGACTAAGCTGTCCTCGAGGCTTGCTACCGATGGAAGCGTTCGCGTCATCGCCAGCGACATGCGGAGCCAGAGCCGCAACCGAGACATTGCGGAAGAGCGGCTGGCCGAGCTGGTGCGTCGCGCCCTGGTCATTCCCAAGAAGCGGAGACCGACGCGGGCCACACCGGCCGCGAAAGAAGCCAGACTGGAAGGAAAGAAGCGCCACTCGAACAAGAAGCGCGAGCGCCGTGGGAAGTTTTTCGAGTGAACCAGCTTCTCCACCGACACAATAAGTCCTTCGAGTGAACGAACCACAACGAGCATCTCGGGCGCAGATCATCGCTGCGTTCGCTTCGATATATACGGTCTGGGGATCAACGTACCTCGCCATCCGCTACGCCGTAGAGACGATCCCGCCTTTCCTGATGGGCGGTGTCCGATTCGTGGTATCCGGTGCCTTGCTCTACATCTGGGCTCGCTACCGCGGCGCACCGCGCCCATCCCTCCTTCATTGGCGCAACGCTACGATCGCCGGCGCTTTCCTTCTACTCGGCGGCAACGGGGCAGTAGTCTGGGCGGAGCAGTCGATGCCATCGGGACTCACCGCGCTGCTCGTTTCGATTCTACCGTTCTGGCTCGTCATCATCGAGTGGGTTCGCCCGCCGCGCCGTCGTCCCAGCGGGGCCGTTCTGGTGGGCCTTATCCTTGGTTTCATCGGGATTATTGTCCTCGTCGGGCCCGGCAACATGGCTGGCGACGGCGACGTGAGCACGCTTGGCGCGCTAGTGCTGATCGTGGGCTCGCTGTCGTGGGCGATCGGGTCGTTTTTCTCCCGCGATGCACAGCTGCCTGAATCCGGGCTACTCACGACAGGAATGGAAATGCTGGGCGGTGGGATCCTGCTGATAATCGTGGGCCTCTTGAGCAGGGAGCCGATCGGTTTCGACATCTACGCTGTCTCCCGCGCATCCACCATTGGACTTCTCTATCTCATCACCTTCGGATCGCTGATTGGATTCACATCGTACATCTGGCTGCTCGACAAAGTCTCACCAGCGAGGCTTGGCACTTATGCCTATGTGAATCCCGTCGTCGCCGTGTTTCTTGGTTGGGCCGTCGCCGGTGAAACGCTCTCCGTCCGCACTGGTGTTGCTGCGGCGATCGTGATTTGCGCCGTTGCCTTGATTACGACAGCGCGCACGAGCAGCCCGCAACGGGGATAGTTCACCCAGGTCCGTTCCTACTAGCGGCTACTACGAATGGAGGAAGCCGTCAGTGGCCACTTACTGAACCCTCTCCCATGGTCGATCGGTGCGGACCCATCCGATTCGATCCGGATGAAAGAGGTGCGCCAGTAGCTCGACACCTTCGACCACTCGCGGACCGGGACGAGCGAAGTACGCATTGGCATCAACCGCGTAAATAGCTGCGTCTGTCATGCGTGTCATTCTCTTCGCCAGCCTGACTGACTGATCAAGGCCATAGCCGCAGGGCGAGACCACTATCATATCTGGCGACGCACGTTTGACGTCGTCCCATTCCATGCGCACCGAATCTTCGCCTGGCCGGCCCAGAGGATCTTCGCCCCCCGCGAGAGAAATCATCTCCGGAACCCAGTGTCCACCGCAGAATAGCGGCTCCGTCCACTCCAGAAAAACAACCCGCCGAACCGGCGCACCTTTGAGCGCTGCCCGCACTTTGGCCAATCGTTCCTTATTGGAGCGCAGTAATGATTCAGCCTCGCGCTCACGGCCGATGGCGGCACCAACTGCAATCGCGTTGTCGTCGATGTCCTTGATGGTTCGCGGAGTCAGAAACAGGACCTCGGGCCGCGAGGGAAATGTCCGGACTGCTCGCGTCAGCTCGTCGCCCGAGGGAGCACAGACGCGACAAAGATTCTGTGTGAGAATTACATCCGGGCTCAGCTCCCGAAGTAGCACCTCGTCGATTTTGTAGAGCGTCTCACCAGTCTCGAGTTGCTCGGAAATTGCACGGTCGATATCCCCCGGAGAAGCTTCGTCGAGATCGAGCGCAGGACGACTCACTACTGGCAAACCGGCGACGGACGGTGGATAGTCGCACTCATGCGACCTGCCGACGAGCTCGCTGCCGGCGCCGAGAGCATAAACCATCTCGGTACCGGCAGGGAGAAATGAGACAATCCTCGGCATTTCCGCTCCGCCAATCAGGCGAGCTTTTCCAGCGTCTCTCTAGGCGCGGTAGTTCCGGCTACGCGCGGGATGGGGTGTTCAGCGGTACGCGGTTTGTACACACCGAACTTGCGGAATACCCATTCCCTCCACTCGTCTAGAATCTCGTAAAACGTCGGGATCACGACGAGTGTAAGGAGCGTTGACGTGATCACTCCGCCGATCACCGCGCGCCCCAGCGGAGCCCGGAATTCGGCCCCCTCTCCGATCCCCAGCGCCACCGGAATCATGCCCGCGATCAACGCGAAGGTGGTCATGAGAATCGGGCGAAGTCGAATGGAGCCGGCCTCGATGAGCGCCTCGCGCAGCGGGGTGCCCCGCTCCTCGCGCGCCCACTTCGCGAAGTCAATGAGCAGAATTGCGTTCTTCGCTACAATGCCCATCAACAGAATTACACCGATCAGGCTCATGATGTTGATCGTGGTGTTCGTGAACATCAGCGCCAGCATCACGCCGATGAGCGACAGCGGCAGTGATATCATGATCGCCAACGGCTCCAGGAAGGAGCCGAACTGCATCACGAGAATCAGGTACATAAGCATCACCGCGATGCCGAGCGCGGCGAAGATGCGACCGAATACCTCCGCCTGATCTTCTGATTCGCCACCCGTAGTCATGTGAACCCCGGGCGGGTACGTGATCTTGGCGATTCGCGTATTGATGTCCTTCATCACTTCGGTCAGCGGCCGGTTCGAGGTGTTGGCCTGCACCGTTACGACGAGGTCGCCGTCAAGATGTGTGATCTGCGCCGGGCCAAGACCCTGGGTGATCGTGGCGATTTGGCCGAGCGGAAGGGTGCGTGGCTGCCCATCTGCGCCAGTTACCACGAGTGGCAGCTGCTCCAGATCGGCGGCACGCTGTCTTGCCTCCGGCGCCAGGCGCACGTTCACTTCGCGAGTCTCGTCGCTCGGATCGACCCAATCTCCCGCCTTGATCCCAGCAAACGCGGGACGCAGCGACTGGGCGACCTGTCCCACAGTGACGCCGAGCGTTCCCGCGAGACCGCGATTGAGCTCGACGTTCAGCTCTGGCTTCTGTCCCTTTGTCGACAATCCCACATCAACCGCGCCTTTAACCTGCCTCACTTGCTCGGCAATGAGCTCCGCAGTACTGGCCAGCTGCTGTGGCGAACCGCCGCGCAGCTGGAGCTGGATCTGCTTCTGCGCTCCCTGAAAATCGTTCGTGAACACTGCCATCGTCGCGCCGCCGATGTGGCCGACCTCCTGGCGCAGCATGCGTCCGAAATCTTCCGCGCCGACTTTGCGGTCCGATTTCGGCAGCAGGCGGACGTAGATGTTGCCGATATTCACATCACCTGTGCTACCGCCCAGCGTCGTGAAAGTGAACAGAACTTCCTTGTGGGCACGCGCCATCCGCGCGGCTTCCTCAGCCTTGATGCGCGTGTAAGCGAGATTGGAGCCCGGCGGTGTCTCGATCGAAATATTGACTTCCGACTGATCCTCGGCGCCGAAGAAGCTGGCACCAACGAGTCCGACCGCCGGTAGCGCGAGCGCTCCGATGAACGTGCCGAGCGCAATTAGCACCATTGCCACGCGATGATCGAGAGCCCACGCAATCAAACTCTTGTACCGGATCGCCATGCGATTGAACCACTTGTTGAACTTCTCCAGCGCGTGCGCGATCGGATTGCGTCGCTCACCCGCCTCGACCTGCGGGTCGGCCCAGTACGCGGAAAGCATCGGGTCCAGAGAGAACGAAACGAATAGCGACACCAGCACCGACGAGGCGATGGTGAGAGCAAAGGGCTTGAACCATTGACCGGCAACGCCGTACATGAAAGCGACCGGCACGAACACCGCGACAATCGAGAAAGTCGTCGCCGCGACGGCCAGGCCGATCTCGTCGGTCCCCTCGTGCGAGGCGGTCATGTGATCCTTACCCATCTCGATGTGCCGGACGATGTTCTCGCGCACCACTATGGCGTCGTCGATCAGAATACCGATCGCGAGCGACAAGCCGAGCAGCGACATCGTATTAAGCGTGAAGCCGAACGCCCACACCGCGATGAATGACGCGAGGACCGACACCGGCAGTGCCAGTCCGGTGATGACCGTGGATCTCCACGAGTTGAGGAAGACGAACACCACCAGCACCGTCAGCATTGCGCCAATCAACAGCGCCTCTTCCACGTTCTGCACCGAGGCCTTCACCCGCTGACCAGCGTCTTTTACGATGTCGATCTTCACCCCGGGCGGAAGCGTTTTCTGGATTTCGGCCACCTTCGCTCGAACTTTTGCGCTCACATCCGTCGTGCTGTAACCCTTCGATTTGACGATGTTGATGCCGACTGCTTCCACGCCGTTGTAAAGCGCCAGTGAGCGCTGCTCCTGGGTCCCGTCTATTGCGACAGCAACTTGCCCCAGTCTCACGATCTGACCGCCGCGCTCCGCGACGACGAGGTTCATGAAATCCTGCGGACCTTCCAACCGGCCTTGAAGTCGAATGGTCCGCTCATCGAGCGTTCCGTTAAGACGCCCGACGGGGGCAGCGAGATTCTGCGATTGCAGCGCCTGCACGACCTGTCCGACGCTGATGCCCGCCGCTTGCAGCGCGTCGGGCCGAAGCTGGATCGTCATCTCGCGCTTCACACCGCCGACGAGCTGGACCTGCGCGATTCCCGGAATCCCCCGCAGCTTGCTCGTGATGTCGGGGTCGGCCAAACGCGTCAGCTGCGCCGGAGACATTGCGGGCGACGCGAGCGTCATCGACACGATCGGCTGGTCGGCGGGATCGAATCGTTGGAGGACCGGTTCTTTCATTTCCACCGGCAGATCGGCGCGAATGCCGGAGATCGCGTCGCGAATGTCCTGCGTTCCAACCTGCGGGTCCTTCTCGAACACGAACAGCGTGATGATCTGCGCGTAGCCATCCCCCGCGGTTCCGAAAATCTTGTCGACACCGGAGATACCCTTGATCGCATCCTCGACGGGTTTGAGGATCTCGCGCTCGACACCCTCGGGCGAAGCGCCAGGGTATGGTATGAACGTGAGAACGACGGGCTGCTGAATATCGGGGAACTCATCGGTCTGCAGACGCCACAGCGCGAAGAGTCCGAACACGACCAACGCCACCATCGTCACGACGGTGATCATCGGACGCTTGATCGCAAAATCTGAAATGACCATGGCCTAGATCCCTCGAGTGCTGTTCACTGTCGGACTTGCCGGCGGCGTGGAAACCCGGACGAGTGTTCCCGGAGTGATTCCCTGCGCCGCTCCGGTGAGCAGCGTATCTCCCGCCTGAACGCCCGCTATGATCTCAATCGTCTCCGAGGTCCTGTCGGCCAGCCCAATTTGCACCTGCACCTTTTCGACCTTGCCCTGTCGCACTCGCATCACGAACGGCGACGTCCCGCGTACATCGACAGCGGTTGTCGGAACTATCAGTCCCATCCTTGTCGAGCTCGACATTCTACCGTTCGCGAACAAGCCACCGACCAGAGTGCGTCCCGCGTTCGGAATCGAGACGTAGATCCTGACCTGCCTTGTTGTCGGGTCCGCCGTCGGGTTGATGCGGATGATATGTCCGACGAACTGCCGGCCTGGATAACCACTCACGGTAAAGTTGACCGGAACACCCACACGTATGGATGCGAGCTGATCGGCCGGTACCGAGGCCTCGAGCCTCATGCTCGATGGATCGACTACGGTAAACAGTGCAGTCCCAGGCTGCACCACATCACCCGGAGAGACGGGACGCTCGCTCACTACGCCGCCGAAGGGCGCTGTGACTGTTGTGCTGCGAAAAGCCTTCTGCGCTGTCGCCAGTCGCGAGTTGGCATCCTCGAGCGCGGCCTGCGCCGCAATCGAGGCACGACGTGATTGATCAATGTCGCGCTCCGCAATCGCGCCCGCGGCAAGAAGTTTCTGGTTGCGGGCATAGTCGCGCTCAGCGACATCGGCCGCATTGCGTGCGGCGATGACGCCAGCACGCGCAGAGTTGTAGGCGTCCTGAATTCCGGTGGCGTCAATTCGAGCCAGAACGGTACCGGCACTGACAGCCTGACCCTGGTCGGCGTACGTCTGCAGCACGCTGCCCTGAACCTGGGCGCGCAATACTGCTTCGCGCTCCGGTTCGAGCGTCCCGGAGATCGACGGACCAATCATTATCGAACCGTTTGTTGCTACCGTGATGTTCTCGGCGCCCACGATCATCGCCGTGTTCTTGGTCTCGGCGGCCGATGCGTTGTCATCCTTGCTACAGGCGCTTATCGCCAGAACCGCCACCAGGCCGGTCAGGCTGGCCGTGATGCGGTTCGTCATTGTCTTTCGATTTTTGCTCGTCATTTGATTCTCGTCGGTGCCGTTACTGTGGTGGAATTCCGGTTTGCTGCTGCGTCTGCGCCTGCTGCTGTGCCGCCTGTGTCTGTTGACTCTGTTGTGACGGTTGCGATCCTGCTTGTGCGGTTGCGCTTTGCGCCTGCGACTGCGACGCACCGGTTGTCTGCAGTGGAAGATCGGGAAGCAATGCGAGCTTCACCCGTGCAACCTGGAGATTTCTCGCCGCGAGTGCACGGTTCGCTACAGCCTGCTCGAGCAGAATCCGCGCGTCGTTCAGCTCGATCTGAGTCGAGATGCCTTCCTTGTATCGAACCTCGGCGATCGAGTACGCACGAGCGGCCTGTTCCGCGGTTCCCTGACTCGCGTCCCAGGCAGCACGCGCCTGAAGGAGGTTGTTGATTGTCACCCGTGAATCGAGGGCGGCGAATTCCCGAACCTGGTCGTAGCGCGCCTGTGCCTCGCGTAGGTTCGCTTCAGCCACGAGCTGATCGCCCCTGATCCTCCCGCCAGTGAACAACGGGATTTGCGACGCGACGCCAACCGTCCAATTCGTCCGGAAATCGCCCGACTGCGGAAACTTATTCAGCGGGAATGCAACCTTTCCGTATTGAGATGTTAAAGCAAGCGTCGGCAGTCGTTGTGCTTTGACTACTCTCAGGAGACCGCGCTGGGCATCGATCGCTTCCGCAGCTTGTCTGACGGTCGCTCGATCGATCGCCGCGGTGTCGGCGGTGATTCCCACGCTGGCCAGAGCGGCATTAGTGGCAGCCGAGTCATCAACCGCCGTAGTCAACTGAAGTGGAGCATCGAGTGGAAGGTTCATAAGCTGTTTCAGGCGCAGATAGGCGACCTCGCGATCGCTCTGCCGCTGAATGACTATCGGGCGCTGGTTCGCGCTCGATACCTGCGCGCGCAACAGCTCGAACTCGGAGACGTTTCCAACCGTTCGAGCGAGGCGCGTCTGGCGCAGCACGTTCTCGGTTTGGACAGCGGACGATTCCGCGAGCGCCACCAGTCTGTCGGCAAGAGCGGCGTCGAAGTAGGCCTGTGTAACATCGAGTCGTAGCTGCGCACGCTGTGCCGTGAGCTCGATGTCTGCCGCGCGGCGGCCCGCGTTGGCGACATCGTTCTGTGCAGCAATGCGTCCGCCCGCGAACAGGTTCTGCGAGAACGAAAGCCCCATGTTGTACTGGTTCTTCGCGCCGAAGCCGAGGCTGCCAAAGGAAGAGAACGGATTCCCGCCCAGCGAGCATCGACTCGCATCTTCCAATCCGGCAAGCCTCTCGGCCGTCGTCGCAGTGGGATCGCGGAGATATTGATCGCAGGGCCCGGGAGGCGGTGTGGGTTTGGTGGTATCGACTGCAACTCCACCGCCCACGCTTGAAAACTGGGACGCCAGCGTTCGCGTATAGCCCAGCGAGCCGTTTAGTTGCGGCAGGCGCTGGCTGCGCGCCTGGTATTGCTGCCCTTGGGCTCGCTGTACTCCGGCGCGCGCAATGCGAATTGCCTCGCTCTGCGATTCAGCGGTACGCACGGCTTCATCGAGCGACAGCGCGCGAATCTGGCGCACTACCGTTTGCGGCGTTGTTGGCGCGATCTGCCCTCTCGTTAGCGCGGGGAAGCCGAGCATCGCGACGGCGATGAGCGTTCTTATGGTGCTGCCGGCGAAATCGGCCCGGCTTTGAGCTTTTATTGGGGACACGGTTCAGGCTGAAAGTTGTTTTGATCGTTTTGTCTGCCTATACGTCGTTCGGCGCGAGCCATTTTCGACACCGATCGCCCGCAATAGCAGCCGACTGTACATCTGCGCTGCTTTAGCAGCCGGTTGCGGATAGACATCCGGCATCATCTCGCGGCCCATTGCGTCGGCGAATATCGATCCCATGAGCATCGCCGCGGCGGTCTTTGGCTCGAACTTCTCCGATGTGAATCCTTCTTTACGTAGAGTGGTGAGATAGTCACAGAGGCTCGTCGACGCCTGTCTGGGCACGTAGCTCGCGCATTCACACATTTCCGGTCGCTCTTCCATTTCACCCATGGTCTTACGGATGATCGAGCTGCGAAGTCTCAAATGCTCGATGAAGGACTCGCTCCAGGCAGTAAGCTCAGTGTCCGGGTCGAGAGGAATCGCCGGCAAGGTCGCGAGGCCGGCCGATTGCGTCATGTGCTGCATCGCTTCACGGAGCAGAGCTTCCTTGGACCCGAAATGACGGAAGATCGTGATCTCGTTTACGCCGGCGGCGTCGGCGATGCGTCGGGTGGTGGAGCCGCGGAATCCGTGTTGCGCGAACACACCGGCGGCGGCGTCGAGAATTTCCTGTCTGCGTGGCATGGAGACCGATACTACGTCAGCTCGACCGCAATTGCAAGTAGTCACTTACTTACACATGCGTTTCTAGGTTTGAGTTAAACGGAGGAACCGGAGATCGATTGTGAGTAACGGACAAACCGGAGCTCGATTTGGCGCGCCAGTCTGACCTCGCCGCTGCTTTCGACTTGGCGATCGACCAGGTTCAACGCGCGATCGCCGCCGGCATGGTGACGATCTCCGGCGAGCCCGCCCGGGCGCAACTCGAATCGCTCAGACAGAATCTCGAAGCCGAGCGCCCGAAGGCGATCGAGAGAGGCAAGGTTAACCTTGACTGGTTCCAGACGACGCTTCGCTGGGTCGTCGAGTGGGCACCTGAAACGGATCTTACGCTGATCGCGGCGCTGGGAAAAATAGCGCGCGTCCCGCCTCGCTCTGTTTCGTAAACGCATCCCGAGAGCCTGGCAAAACGATTCCGCCGGGCCCGCCGAACAGCTAGGAACCCGTTTGCCGCCTGGCAGACGACCAGTGGATAGCCCTGATCTGCCATCCTTTCCGAGTTCGTCCGAGTATCATCAGCTCGGCACCAATGCTATCGATATTGCGACCGTTGAAGGACCCGACAGCGGTCGAGCTGGACACCAGCCATGCGACGTTTCCTTCCCGCGAGTAAGAGATCAGTTTGCTTTTTGATCGCACGGCCCTCGTGAACTCGATGTCGGCGGCCATGTGGTGGCTGAGATACTGATCTCGCGTTTCCACCTCACCGCCCTCCAGAATGCGAACATCGGTCGCGAGTAGTGCTCTTATCATTGCAGTGTCGCCCGTCTCGAGGGCGCGGTGAAACTTCGCAGCCACCCCGACAACAACGACCGAATCCGACTGGGGACCAGTCTCTCTAATTCGGAGTTCGAGCACTCGCGAGCCAGTGTCAGTCAGCGGAAGCAAGAGATAGACAAAAAATGCAATGACTGGGTTCATGCCTCGGACGCTCCAAGCCTCTCTTGTTGCTTGCGCCAGCCGTAAAGTGTCACGCCCTGTGGCTTATACACGCCGAGCCCCGTAGCGAGGAGCAACAACACCAGGGCCGCGGAGGAGTGTAGCACCGGCGACGCGTTTCGCATACTCCCCAGATCGCCAACGCGCGATGTCGTGTCCAGTGCTGCGGCTGCCATATAGTTGAGAGACGGCAGATAGATGAGCAAGACTGTGTTGGCAAATACGTTTATTAGTAGCTTCGCCAGGACCCAATAGTGTTGGAACAAGCCCCACTTCGTGCCGAGTGCCTCAACAAGCCCCGTCAGGAGCGAGCCGAAACTCAACGGCACTATCACCCACCGTGCCATCAGATCCATCGCGACATAGGCGCCACGCACACTCTTCGCATCATGGCTGATCAGAACAGCCACGGCGAGAGACAGAAACCCACCGACTGCGCCGAGCCAGCCGACGGAGGCAGTGATATGCGCGGTGAGGGCGAGCTTCCGGGATCGCGGCGACATGATCACAGCCGCTGCGCCCCACTTTGAGGCGGCCGTGTATCTCTGGCAGCTGGGCCGTTCGAGGAAAAATGACCTCCGGGTCGGTGAGGCCCGTGCGCGAAAAGCATGACGAGAAAAAGTACGATTATGATGACGGCGATGACTCCTGACACTTTCACCCAGCGCGGGGTTGGCGGCGGCTCAGCGCCTTGGTGCCGCGGCGGATCAGACATATCGGTCTCCTCCGGATTCAGGGCGTCACATCCACGAGGACGGTTAACCCTCCGGCACCGCCCTGCTCGACATTGTTGTTGAGAGTGTGATGTGGGATGTGGCAATGCAGGATCCACTTGCCGACGCCACGCGCCGGCCAGATCACATCGTAGCGCTGGCCAGGTCCAACGTTGATGACGTCGGCATCGAATCGGGCCGCAGGTGCGAGTACGACACCGTCACGGGCTACGACGGTGAAAGGGCCGCCGTGCATGTGCATTGGGTGAATGAAGTTGTTGTTCGTGCCGATGAATCGGAATTTCATCGTCTCCCCGACCCGCATGTGCAGGGTGTCCGTTGCCGGAAATGCCTTGCCGTTGATGGTGAAATAGTTGGGCAGCCCACCCTCCATTAACATCGCCGGGTAGGTGAGCCCCCCACGATCGAGCCATTCTTGCAGCTGAATGACATACTCATGATCCGCTTTCGGCTCGGGGTCGGTGCCCCGCGGGGCAATCATCAGCGCCCCATAGAGCCCGAGCGCCTGTTGCCTATCGGGCTGTGCGTGGGAGTGATAGAAAAAAGTGCCGGACTGGTTGACGACGTACTCATAGGTAAAGCTTTCGCCCGGCATGATCGGCCGTTGCGTGATGTAGGCGGGTCCGTCCATTGCGTTCGGCACCACGAGCCCGTGCCAGTGCATCGTCGTGGCCACTGGAAGGTGATTGGTGTAATTGATCCGAACGTGATCCCCTTCAGTCAGCTCGAGCCGCGGACCGGGAACCTGTCGGTTGATCGCGTACGCCGTGACTGATTTGTCCGGGAGGATGTACCAGCGAATGACCGAGGCCTCCAGGTCGAAAATCTTGACGCCATTCTCGAGTCGGGGCGTGAGCACTCGATCGCCTCGGGCGGATACGGGCGCGGTAAAGGAAATGTCCCGTGGGTCCGCTGCCGACATGTCGCGCATTGCATCAGCAGGCGTGTCGTAGGCGGTGATCATACCCGGCGGCATGATGGCTCCCCGCACCTCGTCCGGGCTGATCCGCAGGTTGAAGAACGCGGCGGGAATGTACATTCCGCCTATGAGCGCCAGGATGGTGACAGCGGTGAGCGTTGCGACCTGCACCGATGTGGCCGCGAAGGCATCTTCGGCAGCACTTTGAGCAGGCTCTACCCCGGCGGTTGAGGAATGCGTGGCATGCATTGAATGCATGGAATGCATGGAATGCATTGAGTGCTCTCGGCTGTTCGGCTGCACACCGTCGCGCACCGTCATCAATCCGTGCTTTAACTGCTTCGAAACCAGCCAGACATTTATCGGATAGGCGAGAATGAATCCCGCGGTCACGCCTAGCGACATAACAAACCAGAAGAGCGGTTCCCCCGGCCACATCGCGCGCATGTCACGACCCATCATGAACACGATCATGACAGGGGCCATTCCGGCCATCATCATGTTCATCGACAGCAGCTCGGGCGTGAAAGATCGCCGCACATTCTCGGAGTAGCTGCCGCCCATCATGCCCTTCATGAACAGCGCCTGAAATATCAGCAGTCCGAACAGAAAGCCGAACGTGTATTCGACGATGAGATCGAGCCACATCGGAAGGCCGAGCAGAGCCGTGACGGTAGCGGCGAAGATGATTCCGGTCGCGTCCCCCGCAATGCAGTGCACTGTGGATCCAACCCCCTGTTTCCAGAGCGGTTGTATGAACCGCTCGTGGGTTCCAGGGTGCGGCTCCTTGTCACTCAGGACGTACAACAGAAGGCCGCCGGGTCCCATGTAGAGAGTGACGAGCACGAAACCCCACTTCATCACTTTGGCTTCGGGATTGTTGCGAAACTGGTCGAAAGCAACGTACGCAGCGCAAAACACCGCGATAATCAGCCAGGTGTAAACGACGAAGTCGAACGGTTGGAGAATCATCATCGCGGGTTATGAAGCCATGGGACGGTTGGAATCAGTTCAGGGCGAAATTCCGGTCAAAAGACCGGTCACAAGCAAAATCAGCAGGCCGGCCCCCAGCTCGAGCGCGGCGGAACGCCGAAGGCGCCAGGTTCCGCGCTCGGTAGAAAGCTCCGGCTGCACACGCTTGAAGTTGTATGCACCGATTCCCAGAGTAATTGCCACTAGTAAAAGCTTTACAATCAGAACTTCACCGTAGCTCGTTCGCCACAGTGCTGAGAACCGCTCGAGGTGAATCCAGGAGGCGAAGATTCCGCTCGCAAAAACCAAGGCCGCGGAGATGAGTGCGAGCGGCGAGAACGCTTCCACCAGCGACTCGACGCTCGACCATCTCGCGGCTCCCTCCAGCGTGAGCGCGATCGGCACGCCGATCAACATGACGGCCAGCAAGGTTCCGAGCCAGCTGGAACCGCCAAGAACATGAAGCAAGTCGCCGGCGATCATCAGGGAAGTGAATCGGGGGCTCGCCGCAGCATGACCGGCGAATGCCGGCGTTGCGGCCAACACGATCGCGGCCACCACCGCCGCTGACCACGCCCCACGCATGCTACGTATCGCCAACGCAAATGCAGCGAGAGCAACACTTGCGGCAATGAGCTGGCTGTAAAACGCAAATCCCCAGGCGGTGTGCATCACCATGGCTTTCGCGCTCATACCGGTCATAGTCGGCATATCCGGCATCGCGTTCATCATCTGCAGTTCGAGACCGAGCCTTCCCAGGCCGACCAGGATTAGCGCCACGCCGGAAATAAGCCCAAGCCACGCCGCCCGAATTGCCATTTTCTCCCGCAGCTGTGCAGCAACCGCGCGAGCACGGGGAAGCACAAAGCTCCGAAAGGTGACTGCTCCGATCAGAGCCAGCAGGCTAACGAATTCCAGCGCCCTCGCAATCGAATTGCCAAGCGACGAAGCACCGTCGGATTCCTCTTCCATGTTTGTCGGTGTCGTACTCGGCTCCCCGATCAGAGACGAGTCGCCCGCGACAGGACTACGTACGACCGGAGGCGCGATCGCCCCGGGAACGGTACCTGCTATGCCCAACACCGTAAAAATGAATTTGCCGTGAGAAGGGTGTCCGTCCGATGCCGCTGTGCGCCATGTCAGCGTATAGCGCCCAGGAGAGAGTGTGCCCAATACCCGAAATGCGATTTGCAATTGGGCGGTCGCACCGCTTCCCGCCGAACCCAGAGGCACTTCACGCCCCGTAGAATCCTTCAACGAAGCGAACGTCATCGAGAGCTCAGGCTGCTCGGAAAACCAGAGACGGATCATCAAGGGCGGTGCAGTGAGCCTCGATCCCGCGGCTGGTTCGCTGCGTCTTAGATGCGCATGAGCCCACGCTCTTGCTGGAACAAGAAGCATCACCAACGCCAACAGAACGCGGAGACGCTTAGTCATGGGCGGGACTCATTTTCATTCCCCCCATCTCGTTCATTTCTTTCCTGGTGACGTGAAACGGCCTCAAGCGGAGAAACAGAAAAGTCCCTACGGGAGTTCTGGAGCCGTAGTAGGGATCAAGCGCACTTGGAACGACGTTCAACGTTCCAGCTGCGCCCAACCCTATCGTTGCCCAATGGGTCTTGGCTAGCTCTCTGATGTAACCGACCTGTAGGGTGGCAACGTTGAAGCGGGTCGTCGCCGGAAATCCGGGAAGCACTACCCCGCCGCTCGTGGTCACCGGACTGTCGACCACGAGGTCCTCGGCGCTCTTTTGCACCAGCTCGGAACGGCCGAACAGCGTGTTGCTCTGATCGAGAATCGCTTCGCTCTCCAGAAGCACACTGTGGGACAAAGTCGGCTCTGTGCTGTGCTTATTGGCTCCCCATATCAGGCTCGTAGCCACCTGTCCGTGCGGTCCCAGCGATGTCCCGTGCATCACTGAGGCGGTGATCCGGTGCATCGATTCGTCCGCTTTCAGCGCCTCCGGGCTTTTCAGGTAGCCATAACCTCCCGCCAGGCTCCAGTTGCGAGTCGGATTGAGGGTGATGCGTCCCGAATACGAATCCAGTTTTATGGGGTCGAAGTCCCAGCGATTCTGATCCGGCTCGCGTCCGTTAAAAAATGATCCTTCCAGCTGCCAGGTGTGGGTAAAGATTCCGGCAGTCAGGACGCCGAAGCTCACGTGAGTCGCGTCCTGCCAGTGATGGCCAATAGGAGCAGTCGGTACGTCCATCGCCGACGGACGGTGCATGAACGCCACCGGACCGAGCGCCGGCTCCCCCGACGGTGCCGCGTAAATGCTCCACGCCAATGACTTTGTCAATTGCCGCTGATAAAGCGCGCCGAGCTCCATCCAGAAGTCGTGCGGATGTTGTCTATCATGGAGTGGCTCGCCGTTGAATGTCTCTCCCGTCTGAAGCAACAATGGGTAGCCTCGCTTGGTTACCGTCAGCGCGTCGAGGCTGAGCATCGTCCGCGCCTGGAAGCGGCCGCCCGCAAAATCGTGTGTCGCCATCAGCATTGCCCAGTTGAGGGAGCCGAATTGATCTTCACCGCGCTCCCCGCTTTGGTGGTCGTATTGGGCAAATGCAAACCCGTGGGACATGATCATCCAGTCACCGAGCATCCGTCGCCGGCTTGGGAAAGTAACCGCGTCGGGAATCCACGTCGTGCCAGAGCCCATTCTCTCCATGCTCACGCCGGCGGGTCCGATCATCATGTCATCTGCTGAGTGGCCCGGCTTCATGCCCGGCATGTTCATGCGCCCGGCGTCTGCACTTCTTGCAGGCATGTTCATCATGTTCATCTTGCCGGTATCGCCTGCCGTCGCTGAAGGGTGTTTCATGTCCATCTCGCCCATCTTGCCGTGGGCGGAATCTGCGGGCATTGCGTGCGCGGCGTCCTTCATCGGCATTGCGCCGGATTTTGGCATCACGTGACTCGCCGAGTCATGCCCCATGGGCATCGACATCGCGGGCGATTTCTTGGCCGGTGCGTTTTTCTTGGCCACCGCCTTGGTCCGAGCGCTCTTGGCTCCGGCGGATTTGCCGGACGATTTCGCTTTGGTAGTACTCTTCTTTTTTGTGGGGGTTTTCTTGCCCATTGGCATGTTCTTCGGCATGGGCATTTGCATGGGTGGCGGTTGCGGAGTCTGCTGCGCGAGGACATTCCGCGATGTTGATGGCGATATGACTGCAAACGCCAAGGCGCAAAGAATCACGGCGCGTTTGGATTCACGAAACATTGTTATTCCGAAGTTGATTGTTTGTGTCGCGGCTCTGACAGGAGCTGACACTGTTCGCACGCGGGAGTGACGCGTTGCGAACGGGGAACACCGGTTGGGGTGTTCTACGCCTTGGGCGGAGGAGGCTCTGGAGCCGCTACGCGGCCGACCAGAATATCGGGCGCGGAAAAGTGAAGAGTGCCGGCAAGTGGAGCTGGAGAAGTCGATGCGAAGCGCTCGCTAGCTAACGTCGAAGCTCCGCAGGATGTCATCGCCGGGCAGCAGTCAGACGTGCTGTCGCACCGTTTCTGGTGGTGGCCGCCCTTGGCGGGCGATGGATGATGCATAGCGCCGTGGCCGACGGCGTCCGAGACGACCGTTGAAGCTCGAGCCCTTTGATCCTGACACTGCGCGACAACGCTTCCAAGCGTGAGGTACAAAGCGCAGAGACCGGTAAGCAACCCTACTAGACGGCGCAAGATAGAACGGGAAGAGGAAAAATTCCGAATGCTGCTACACGGTATCAGTTGCGCAAGTTCCGGTCCTCGCTCAGACTGAACTACTACTGCTCTCCGGGTTCTATCATTTCTAACTCACGACGCCTTGACTTGACATATTAATATTTCTTGATATATTAGAATCATGACGGTTGCGACCCACCGCTCCACTGAGCGCGCCATCGAGCTCTTTCACGCTCTCTCCGACGAGACCAGGCTCGAGGTCATCGAGCTGCTTCGCAAAGGCGAGCGCTGCGTGTGCGAGCTAACCGATGCGCTGGACGCGGCGCAGTCGCGTTTGTCGTTTCACCTCCGCGTTCTCAAGGACGCCGGCATCGTCCGCGATCGAAAGGACGGACGCTGGGTGCACTACGAGCTCGATCGAGAGGTGTTCGAGGAAATGGAAGCCCTAGTCTCGAGTCTCAAACCGCGGGCGCTTAGCAAGTCCGAGGCTTGTTGTTCCTGATTTTTTTTCTCCGATACATCAACCAAATTTGTTGGGAGGAACAGTGTCGACCCCTGAGACCAATATCAAAACTGCCGTTCGCCAGAGATACGGCGAAACAGCTCGCCGCATCAACGCGGGCGAGCGCGACGCGTCCTGCTGTGGGACCAGCTCCTGTTGCGGCTCGAGTACCGAAGCGTGGGACCCGATCACTTCCAACCTCTACGACGAAAAGCAGAAGGCTGGACTTCCCGTCGAGGCTGTGCTGGCATCGCTTGGCTGCGGGAATCCCACCGCACTCGCCGAGCTCAAGCCCGGCGAAATCGTCCTCGACCTCGGCTCCGGCGGAGGAATCGATGTTCTGCTTTCGGCAAAGAGAGTTGGTCCGTCCGGGAAGGCATATGGCCTGGATATGACCGACGAGATGCTCTCGCTCGCCAACGAGAACAAGAAAAAAGCGGGCGTCGAGAATGTCGAGTTTCTGCGTGGAGAAATCGAACAGATCCCGCTCCCCGATGCCTCCGTCGATGTGATCATCTCGAACTGCGTTATCAACCTTTCCGGCGACAAGAAGAAAGTCTTGGCCGAAGCC
>JBHEME010000022.1:0-41144 GCA_046262755.1 Gemmatimonadaceae bacterium
GGATAGCGCCGCCAGTCGGCATATGCGCGCTGGACCGCGACCTTCCCCTTGATGATGTCCGAGCCGAGCAGGGTGCGGAGCTCCTTGCCGAGGTCGGAGCGGATGCCCATCGTGACGTTGTCGAAGTCGATGAGCAGTGCGGCGTTTGGGGCGTGGTGCTGGGTGCCCATTGTTGCGGAGGGCATTGCCTGGGGCCCGCGGTGTATCGGGGCAATTGCTTGTGGCCCGCGGTGTACCGGGGCGATTGGCCTGTGCGCGCTAGTGTGCGCGGACCGGTGCGGTCTGGGACTCATTTTTTGGGATTACCTGTGCTTCGGCTGCGGGCCGGCGATCCTTGTCGCTACTGCTGCACGCCGTGTTGATCCTGCGACGGACGCCGCAGGCGGTGCGTCTTCAGGTCCATGCGAGCCAGGTCAACCTCAGTTGACGGGTCGCCGGATCCTCGAAGTCGCGCCGTGCGTGTAATTTATACCTGAATCCCCATGAATCAACTCCGGTTCCGAACGCGCCTGGTTCTGATCCTGTCGTTGTTTGCGATCGTCCCGGCGTTGTTGCTCACACTCCTGTGGAGCGGAACCGTGAGCACCGCGCTGCCGTTCGTGAGCGAGCGCACGGTCTGGGACAGCGTTGCGGCGAGTGGCGAAAGAGCTATCGCGGCGGCGCGTAAAGCGCCGCTCAACGATGCCCAGCGTCGCGCCATCGACGCACACGAGCGCGAGCTGCGCACGTCGGTCGAACAAGCGCGGCGCTACAGTTTCCTGGCGACGCGTACCGTGCGCGTCATTGCCATCGCGGGAGTGCTGGCGCTGCTGGTTTTGACTGGCGCGGCGTCTCGCGTAGCCGGGCATCTCAGCCGGCAATTGAGCCGGCCGCTCGACGAGCTGGTGCGATGGACGGAACTGATTGGACACGGTGAGTCTTTGCCCCCTCCGCCGCCACGCACGATAGTATCGACGACGCGAAAAAACGGCGACGGCGGAGCGACGATAGAAGTCACGACCAGCCGCGTGCGCGGCGCCCCCGAGTTCGAAACGTTGCGCCGCAGTATGCGCGAAATGGTGTCTGAGCTCGAGCACGGCCGGCGACAGGCGGTGGAGGCTGAGCGTCTGCACGCATTTCGTGAGAGCGCGCGGCGCGTGGCGCACGAGATCAAGAACCCGCTGACGCCGATTCGTTTCGCGCTGGCCCGACTACGCGGTCACGCCCCAGCACCGCTGCAGGAGGACGTCGATGTGATCGCGATGGAGTCGGACCGATTGGACAGGATGGCGAAAAGCTTCGCCGAGTTCGGCCGGCTTCCTGAAGGCCCGGCTTCGGAGATCGACATGGGCGAGCTGGTACGCTATACCGCTCGTAGCAGTGTGCCGCCCAACATTGCTCTCGACCTCGACATCGACGAGAATCTTCCGCGGGTGCGTGGCAACAACGGCGCTCTCGCGGGAGCCCTCAGCAACGTCCTGCTGAACGCAGTCGACGCGTCCCCCAAGGGTGGCGGCCGGATCGAGGTAAGTGCGCGATCGGTAATGCTACGCGGTCGCGAAGCCGTCAGAGTCTCGGTCGCGGACAACGGATCGGGGATAGCGCCGGAAGTGCTGGAAAAGATCTGGGAGCCTTACGTAACCGACAAGCCAGGTGGTACCGGTCTCGGCCTCGCCATTGCCCGGCAGGCAGTCTGGTCGCACGATGGAACTGTGAACGCGGAGAGCACGTTGGGAAAAGGAACGGAAATTCAATTCACGATACCTGCTGACGGCGCGAGCGCCGCAAGGGAGAGATAGATATGGGACCCGAGATAGCCGTTCCACTGGGCGCCTTCGCGACCGCGATCATCTGTGCGATCGGAATTCCGCTTGCTCGGGCATACTCCAGGCGGATGGACTCCGAGTCCCGCAACCCGCGCGTTCCATCCGAGGTCGCTGGTAGGCTCGAACGGATAGAGCAGTCTCTCGAGGCCGTCGCAATCGAAGTGGAGCGCATCTCGGAGGGACAAAGATTCACGACCAGGCTGCTCTCTGAGGGACGCGGCGCAGGGGACGGAAGACAGATTGCTCCAGGCACCGCTCCGCAGGATCGCGCGACGTAAGTGCCGATAGTTCTCATCGCCGACGACGAGCCGAACATCCGGCGCATGGTCGGTGCGCTGCTCGCGGGCGAGGGCTATGAGGTTACGGAGACTCCGAGCGGAACGGAAGCTGTCGCGAAAATAAAGGACGGCGAGCCCGACGTCGCGCTTGTCGACCTGATGATGCCGGGGGAGCTCGACGGGATGGCCACGCTCGCACGCCTGCGTAACATCGCGCCGGACCTTCCGGTGATCATGATGAGTGGCCGCGCCGGGCTGGCGGACGCGGTAAAAGCAACCAAGCTCGGCGCGTTCAATTTTCTGGAGAAGCCACTCACTCCCGAAGGCGTACTCCTGGCGGTGTCGGCGGCTCTGGAGCTTCGGCAAACACGACGCGTCGCGAGAGCGCTGCGCGCGGAGCTTGGATTCGCCGGTCAAATGGTCGGAACGAGCGACGCCATGCGCGCCGTTCGCGAGCTGATTGCGCGCGTAGCACCGACCGACGCCCGGGTTTTGATCACTGGCGAATCCGGAACGGGCAAAGAGCTTGTCGCGAGCGCGATTCACGACGGCAGTCCGCGGCGTGAGAAGCCGTTCGTTCGGGTGAACTGCGCTGCGATCCCACGCGATTTGGTGGAGAGCGAGATGTTCGGGCACGAGCGCGGCGCCTTCACTGGCGCGACGCAGACGCGAGTCGGGCGCTTCGAGCTGGCGCATGGCGGAACGCTCTTTCTCGACGAAGTTGGAGACCTGGGGCCCGACGCCCAGGCGAAGTTGCTCCGCGCGATCGAAGCGAAGGAAATTCAGCGCGTTGGGGGGAATCGAGTGATCCGGGCCGACGTACGAATTATTTCAGCTACCAATCATGATTTGCAGCGCGCCGTACGTGAGGGAGTTTTCCGCGAGGATCTGTTCTTCCGGCTCAAGGTGATCCCGCTGGCCATACCTCCCCTGCGCGAGCGGGGCGACGACATCCTCGAGTTGGTGAATCACTACTCCGAGCAGTTCCTGCAGCGGACCGGCCAGGCAAAGCCGCGCTGGCGGAGCGATGCGCTGCAATTGATGCGCGATTACCCATGGCCGGGCAACGTTCGCGAGCTCGCGAACATCGTCGAGCGACTCGCGATTCTGCATCCGGGCGCGGAAATCACCGGCCCACAAGTCGAGGATGTGCTGATTGTCGATCGCGAGGAAGAGACCGAGGCGGCTGTGACGACGCCGACACGCTCGCGCGAAAAGCTGCCCGACCGCTCCACGCCCACTCGAGCCACACCCGTCTCGCTCGCGGAAAAACTGGATAGCTTCGAGCGCACCGTAATCGCGCGGGCACTAGCCGAGGCAGGTGGCAACGTCGCGGATGCGGCGCGTCGTCTTCAGACCGACCGCCCGAATCTTTATCGGCGTATGAAGCGGCTCGGAATCAACGCCAGCAGAGTATAACCTTCGTATGAAACCAACTATCACAGTCGTCGCACTATTGGTGTGGTGCGCGCCAAAGCTGGTGTCAGCTCAGCTCGTCGACAGTGCCGTGCACGACACCACCGCCGAGCGGCTTGGCTTGTGGGCGCGGACGAGCAGAAGCAGCGGACTCGCCCTCAGCTCTGGCAAGACGTACAATCGCGTCGAGGGATTGCCGGTCTATCTGGGCCCGACGTTCCGCGACAGCTCCGGCCGGGCGACGTTTGGTCTGTCGGTGATGGGAATCATCCGCAGCGCGGACACCTTTCACTGGGACAGTGACAACCTCGGTCATCGAGTTAGCGGCGAGGTGCGAGCGGGACGCGAGCGAGGGTGGTCCGTTGGCGCCTCTTCGTACGACGTAATCACTCCAGTCGAGCCTTGGCAGATACCCGATCCTGATGCAGGTCTGGCTGCCTTCGTCGGCCATCGGGATTTCCGCGACTACTTCAATCGCCATGGTGGAATGGCAACCGCCACGTTCCACATGAGCGCGCGCAGCAGCTTCTCGCTCGATTGGAGCGATGAGCGCTGGAGCTCCGCTCGGGCGCGCAGTGTGTTCACGCTGTTCGGAAACGGCAAAGCGTGGCGAACCAACCCACGCATCGATGACGGGCGTTTTCACATCGGGGTAGCCAGAGCGAACATCGACACGCGGAACGACGAGCTCAATCCGTCGACGGGTTGGCTGATTCTCGCCGAATACGAACGCGGGATTGGAACAATCACCGATGCGGGGCAGACTTCGCCATTGGCGCGGCCGGTGTTCTCGCCCAGGGTGACTTATGGTCGCGGATTGATCGATCTCCGACGCTACAACCGCTTGTCGCCAACGACTTGGATCAACATGCGAATGGTTCTCGGCGGCTGGCTGAGTGGAGATCCGCTGCCGTTGGAACGGCGGTTTTCGGTTGGAGGCATCGGAACGGTTCCCGGCTTCGATTTCCGCACTGTGAGGGGGCCGGTAGATGTTTCACAGTGTAGCGACGGGGCCTCACCCCCGCCCGGGAATCCGGCGCAGTGCGAGCGCGTGGCGCTCGCGCAGCTCGAGTATCGGAACGAGCTGCACTCTTCGTTTTTCGATTTTCTCAACTCACGTCCAATCAGATTGCGCGGCGTCGGATTCACCGTGGAGCCCACCGCCGTCGCTTTCGTCGACGCGGGCAGAGGATGGCTGGTGGGACAACCGACCGGGACGCTTCGCTACTCGAGCGGCAGTTTCCCGCGATTCGGGACATTCCGGACTGACGTCGGTCTGGGATTGGACCTCGGCATCATCGGTGTCTATGTGGCGAAGGCGGTGTCGAGCCCGAAGGAGCCAGCCAATGTATTCCTTCGAGTGCGCCGGCGGTTCTAGAAATGTTCAAAGTCCGGCTCGCAGCATTGGGCTGCGTGATGCTCGGGTCACAGCTAGGCGCTCAAAACAAGGTTCGCCTCGAGGTGTTGCCGCCGCCGCAGAACGCGTGGGCGGACGAGGCCCCGTCGGTGGCGTCGGCCGGACTTCTCTCCGATGCAGCGATCCGGGATCTGCTCGCCAACGGGTTTCCGGCGCGACTCCACTATCGGCTGGAACGGTGGGTCGCGGGAAGAATATTTGACGACTTGAAAGCAGCGTTCGACTGGGACGTCATCCTGAAGTACGACGTACTGGGCAAGAAGTACCAGGCGGTGCGTGTCATCAACAACAAGCCGGAGCTGCTTGGCGAGTTCCCCACTCTCGACGATGCCGCAGTCACGACCGAGGCTGCTTACAAGCCCAACATCTCGCTGCCGAGGAAGGGGCAGCGCGGGTACTACAATCTGTTGCTGGATGTCGAGACGCTTTCGCTCAGCGATCTGGATGAAGTCGAGCGCTGGCTTCGGGGGGAGCTGAAGCCAGCGGTGAGCGGGAAGAAGAATCCGGGAACCGCGTTGGGACGAGGAGTTCGGACGCTAGTCGTTCGCTTGCTGGGGGGGGAGAAGCGGCATTACGAAGCGAGGACGGGGACCTTCAGACTTTGAAAACAACTGCAAACTACACCGCTACGTGCTGCCCGCTATTTGCTGGCCGCTACTCGCTGAAAGCCGAGGGACAGTTCGCTTTAGCGGTTAGGTTGGCCGCACAACCACGGCTCTAGTCTATAAGGTCGACGGACCGGTCCCGTTGTCGGCAGCGGAAAGCGGGGAGCTAGGAGCGGGAAGCGGGCAGCAGCGTAGTGCACGAGCTAACCACAGCGCTCTTCTACGAAATCTTGTGCGCGACCGGATGCCCGTTGTGCGGGTGTCGGTGCTCCAGGTCTTCGAGATGGTGGAGCGTCTCTTCCCCGTAAAACAACTTGATGTACTTGGCCTGGGTCGCGGTCAGGCGGCGGACCGCCCAGCTCAAATGCACGAAGTGCGGCTCGACCGGCACGTGCATTGGGTGCATCCCGATTTCGCTGGGAAGGCTGTTCGCTTTCTTCGTGTTGCAAGGGCTGCAGGCAGTTACGACGTTTGTCCAGTCGTTGACGCCTCCACGGGAAAGCGGGATCAGGTGGTCGCGCGTCAACGACTCCCGCGGCTTGAGCTCGATCTGCAGACGGCCGCAGTACTGACAACGGTAGCGGTCGCGCGCGAACAGGAAGGTATTCGTCACCTGCCGGCGAAACCGCCGCGGCACGTGGATGAAGCGAGTGAGACGAATGACCGCCGGCCGGGGCAGCGTCAGCCGCTCGGAGCGAACGACGCGATCAGAATCCGCCTCGACGATCTCCGCCTTTCCATCTATGACCAAACGCAACGCACGGCGGAGCGGCACCATCGTCAACGGCTCAAACGAAGCATTCAGTGCCAGACAACCAACGATCAAGCACTCCTCCTTGGCAAACTCACCAAAATATACAATCCGCGCACTGCCATATTCATATGCGACGACGCCGGTATTGGGTGGTAACACCGGAATCGAACGAAAATCGGTTGTCCACGGGCACGACCCACTCCCGCGGCTAAATCAAAGCTAGACAGCGGACGCCGAGAAGTCCCCGACTCGTGTTCTGGCCGCCTTTCCACGCGTCGTTGAAGCACTGGTCCTGCGAGTGGGAACGGGCGTGAGCCAGCCATAGCGATCTTCCAGCGTGCCGGTCGCAATTCCCATGTACTCTCGCTGAATCGAGAGCGTCACCACCCCCGGTTTTCCCGTACCGATCGGAATGCGGTCGACGGATCGAATCGGCGTTATCTCCGCCGCCGTACCCGTAAAGAACAATTCGTCGGCGATATACAGCATCTCGCGCGGGATCGAGCCTTCGATGACTTCGAGATCCATGTCGCGCGCGATCTGTATGACGCAATCGCGGGTGATTCCATGGAGAATCCCCGAGCTTATCGTAGAAGTGAACAACTTGCCATCGCGAACGAGAAACAGGTTCTCGCCGCTCCCTTCTGAGACCAGTCCAAACGAGTCGAGCATGATCCCTTCGACGTAGTTGTCGATGCGCGCCTGCATTTTGGAGAGTTGTCCGTTCAGATAATTCCCACCGGCTTTCGCCAAAGAAGGAAAAGTGTCGGGCGCCGGCCGTCTCCAGCTCGAGACACACACGTCCGCTCCGTTCTTGAGCGCGTCGGCGCCGAGGTAGGTGCCCCACGTCCAGGGAATGATGAAAACCTCGAGCGGGGTGTCTGCCGGTAGCACGCCCATCTGCTCGCCAGTTCTGATCGCGACAGGCCGGAGATAACAGTGCGGTAAGCGGTTCTCGGTGACGGTTTCAACAGCAGCTCTGGAGAGATCATCGATCGAATATTTGAGCGGCATGCGGTAGATGCGGCACGAGTCCGCAAATCGCCGCATATGTGAGCCGAGCCGGAAGACGGCTGGCCCGTTGGGCGTCTCGTAGCACCGGATCCCCTCGAAAACGCTGGAACCGTAGTGAACGACGTGGCTCATCACGTGTATCGTGGCGTCTTCCCAATCCACGAACTTCCCATCGCGCCAGATACGGTGGTGGTTATCTACTTCCGCCATTGGTGGGGGTACCCGCTGAGAGAGGGGGGGAGAATTGAAGATATCAACCGGGTATCCATGAAGCGAGAGCAGTGCCAGCGCTTTCGACGCGTTTGGCGAGGGCTCCATCGGACGCAACGGCCTTCCCCTTCTCCACGAGCACTTTACCGCGCACGGTGACCAGCTGGGCGGGCCTTCCAGCGAGGGCGAACACGGCCGCCGAATAGGGGTCGCCGAGGGGAGTCGTGCGCGGGATGTCGATGTTGAAAGCCGCCAGGTCAGCGTCCTTGCCGACCTCCAGCGATCCCACCCGCGACTCGATGCCGAGAGCACGCGCACCGCCCATGGTCGCGAGAGTGAGCGCGTCGTGCGCGCCGAAGGCATCGTGTTTCCGGACCGTCGCGCGGTGAATGAGGACCGCGAGCCGGGCTTCGTCGAGAAGATCCATCCGATTGTTGCTGGCCACCGAGTCCGAGCCGATTCCCACCGGAATCCCAGCCGCTATAAAATCCAGAATTGGCGCGATACCGTGGCCGAACTTCGCGTTCGACGCCGGACAATGTGCGACGGCACACTTCCGGGTCGCCATGATCTCTATGTCGGCGGCATCGACCCGCACGCAGTGGATGAGAAGGCTGCCGCGCTCCAGCGCCCCGCGTTCGTCAAGGAGCGCGATAGGGGAACGACCGCGACGCTGGACCGCGATACCGCGCGTCGTCCATCTGTCGGCGAAGTCGCCGCTGCCGAGCGTCACGAATTGGTCTTCCGCCTTGCTCTCGGCGATGTGCATAGCCATCGGCAGCTTTTTTTTCTTCGCAAACTTTGCTGTTGCTTCGTACAACCTGTCGGACACCGTGTAGGGCGCATGCGGCGAGACGCCCAGTTTTACGAGGTCACTCGTCGCACCGCGGAGTGTTTCAACGCGCGTTTCGAGCTCCTGCATCGACTTTTCGGCGTGGGCCGGGTCGGGTCCGAATACTTCCTGGAACATGACGCCGCGGACATGCATCTCCCGCATCGCCGTGAGTACCACGCCGCTGGAGCAGGTGTCGGCGTAAGTCGTGATCCCTGCTTCGAGCCCTTCCACTATACCGAAGCGCGCCGAGTCCAACAGCATCTCGTCGCTGAGGACCTCGTTGCGGGTGCGGCGCAGCTTGTCGATCCAGTCGCTGAAGGCGAGCTCTTCGAGGAACCCGCGCATGGCCGTGAGCTCGAGGTGCGTGTGGGTGTTGATCAGCCCGGGAAGAAGGATTGCTTCGCCGAGGTCGTAATCATCGCCGGCTGGAGCAGAGCCGCGTTTTCCAACGTAGGTAATGGCTCCGTTGCGTTCGACGACTGTTCCATTTTCAATTGGCGGCTGGGTGATCGGCAGCACCCAACGCGCGTGGTACCGCATTACCGCGACGTGGGTGCTGCTGGCGCGGAATCTCTGCGCGTTGGGGCGGTGTCGTGATGGACCGAATCGCGCCGTGGAGTCGTGTCGCGCCGCGGAGTCGTGATTGGTCGACGCGCGGTGTCGAACACAGTCGGAGTGCGGGGCTGAGTGCGCGAAGGGACCGGCTCGTAACCCGGTTGAACCTGGGGTGGAGTTACCGTGATCGGCGCCTGCGTTCGGCCCGGCTGTGGAACGCCGGGGAGAATCATCGGAGAGGTATCGATCGGCGTGAGACCAGGGTTGGCGTAGGGTCCATGCTTGTCGCAGTCGCGAGTCGGCTCGGTGCCGGAGATATAGAACTCTGTCGTCACGAGACTACGCGGGCAATACGGCGTCTGAAGCAGTCCGCTCGAGATGTCGATTTCCCGAGTGACGATCGAAATTGGCTTCGGCCAGTCGGGAGGTGTTGGCTTTCTGCGATAAACTTCGTTCATGAACGCGGTCCAGGCGGGCGCCGCGAGCACTCCGCCTTGCGCGTTGTCCTTGATCTTCTGCGGGCGATCGAGGCCCATCCAGACGCCGGCTACGAGATCGGCGGTGTAGCCGACGAACCAGACGTTGGTGCCGTCGTTGGTCGTCCCGGTCTTCCCACCCGCGGGGATGTGAAAGCCTTCGCCCCACACGCTTCCCGCGGCGGTGCCCCGTCGCACGACATCCTTCATCATGTCGACCATGATCCACGCTTCTTCGGGCGAAAGCACCTGCGTGCGTGTCGGCGTGGGCTGCCAGAGGATCTCGCCCTTCTGGTTTTCCACTCGGACAATCGCGTTGGGCGTGGCGCGCACGCCGAGGTTGGCGAACGCCGTGAACGCCGAGATCAGCTCGATCGGATAGACGTCGGCCGCGCCGATGTGAATCGACGGATAGGGCGGTATCGGAGTGGTGATGCCAAAATTGCGCGCCTCGTTGATGACTGTCTGCTCACCCAGCTCCATGCCAAGTCGAATGGTCGAGACGTTGCGCGATTGATAGAGCGATTGGCGGAGTGGAATCTCACCGAGGAACTTGAGATCGTAGTTCTGAGGCGCCCACTCTGGTTGACCGGGAACCTGCAGCACCAGCGGGCTGTCGTTGACGATGTACGAGGGCGGCCTGCCGTTCTGGATTGCCGCCGAATACACGATCGGCTTGAAGGTTGAGCCCGGCTGGCGCAACGCCTGGACCGAGCGATTGAACTTGGAGTCGTCGAAGTCTCGTCCGCCGATCATAACGCGTACGGCGCCGTTGCGAGGATCGAGCGCGAGGAATGCGCCCTGCAAATACGGCGAGGTGCCGCTGCCTTCGTCGCCTTCTCGGTGCGCGAGGTAGTGCTCGTAGGTCTCGTGACTGTACGGCCCGTACCGCTTTCCTTCGATCGCCCGCGCCTGTCTCTCCAGCGCGCGCTCCGCGGCGCCCTGCATGTCCAGATCGAGAGTCGTATAGACCTTGAGCCCCTGCTCGTAGAGCTGTTTGCCGAATTGCGCGTCCAATTGCTGGCGCACCCATTCGACGAAGTACGGCGCTGTCTCACCGGTGACGCTCTTGTTGGCGAGCTGGAGCGGATAGGCGCGAGCGCGACTGGCATCCGCTTCACTGACAAGTCCGGCGTCGCGCATCAAGCCTATTACCGTGTTGCGCCGCTGAATGGCGCGGTCGGGATAGCGTACCGGGTTATAGCGAGCGGGTGCTTTTGGCAGCGCCGCCAGCGTAGCTGCTTCGGCGAGGTTGAGGTCACGCACCGACTTGCCGAAATAGCGCTGCGAAGCCGTCTCGACCCCGTAAGCACCGTGACCCAGGTCGATCTGGTTGAGGTAGAGCTCGAGAATCTTCTTTTTGTCGTACTTCGATTCGATCTCGCGGGCGACCTTCGCTTCCTTCAGCTTGCGCACGAGACTCTTTTCGCGAGAGATCTGCTCGGGGAATACGTTGCGGGCGAGCTGCATCGTGATGGTGGAGAATCCCTGTGAGTAGCCATGAAGCGGCGAGCGGAGAATTACTGAAGCGGCGCGGTGCCAGTCGATCCCCGCGTGGCTATAGAAGCGCTTGTCTTCGGTGGCGATGAAAGCGTCCTGCACCACTCTCGGGATCTCGTCGATTTTCACCAGCGTTCTGCGCTCGAGTCCGAGCTCGGCGATGAACCGGCCGTCGACGGCGTAGAGCTTGGATGTCTGGTGCGGTGTATACTCGGAGAGAATCTCAATCGAAGGGCACTGGCTGCCGCGGCAGATGAGCGCCCAGCTCGCGTACAACACGCCGGTGCCCAGAGCGACAAGAAAAGTCAGTGAGAGGAGGAGCGCCCGGACGAGGGTGGGATGACGCTTCCGAAATGACAGCTTGCTGTCTGTATGGACTGTGTCAGCGGGCATGCAGGGTCAAAAAGATAACTGTGATACACCGAAGGTGACACCGCGGTCGGGCGTCCCTATCTTCCCCGCATGTACTCGAAAAATCTGCTGCTCGAAGAGCTGTCGTGGCGTGGGATGGTCTACCAACACACGGACGGTTTGGCGGACGCTCTCGCAACCGAATCGCTGAGTGCGTACGCGGGTTTCGATCCGACCGCGTCGAGTCTGCACGTCGGGCATCTCGTGCCGGTGATGGGACTTGCGCATCTGCAGCGTGGCGGACACCGACCAGTGGCGCTGGTGGGTGGCGGCACCGGTATGATCGGCGACCCGAGTGGAAAGACAGCAGAGCGGCAGCTCGTCTCGGTCGAGGAGATCGAGGCAAACTCCAAAGGTCTGGCGAAGCAGCTGGAGCGCTTTCTCGATTTCAGCGGACCGAAGGCAGCACTGATGCGTGACAACGCCGCGTGGCTGCGGCCACTCAAGGCTGTGGAGTTCATGCGCGACGTTGGTAAGCATTTCACAGTGAACTACATGCTGGCCAAGGATTCGGTGCAGTCCCGGATCGAGGGCGGGATATCATTCACCGAATTCTCCTACATGCTGCTGCAGGCATACGACTTTCTGGAGCTCAATCGTCGCGATGGAGTGACGCTGCAGATCGGCGGCAGCGATCAGTGGGGAAACATCACTGCTGGTCTGGAGCTCATTCGGCGCGTGGAGGGAAAGACAGCGCATGCGCTGACAATGCCGCTGGTGACGACCGCGAGCGGATCAAAATTCGGAAAGACGGAAGCGGGAGCCGTCTGGCTCGATCCCGCGCGCACGAGTCCCTACAAGTTCTATCAATACTGGATCAACGTCGACGACCGCGACGCCGGCAAATACCTGAGGTTGTTTACGTTGCTGCCGCGTAAACAAATCGAAGAGCTGGACAAAAAGATCGAATCCGCGCCGGAAAAGCGCGAAGCACAGCAGGCGTTGGCGCGCGATGTTACAGCGCGAGTCCACGGCGAAGACGCGGCGAAAGTGGCGGAACAAGTGTCGGGTGTGCTGTTCGGGAAAACGGAGCCGACGAACTTGTCGGAGCCCGTGTTGCGCGCGCTCAGCGAAGAGGTTCCGTTCGCCGATCGTTTGCCGAATGCGGGACTCCTTGATGTGCTGGTGACATTGAAGCTCGCGGCTTCTAAGAGCGCGGCACGTCGACTCGTCGAGCAAGGTGGCGTTTATGTCAACGGCCAACGCGCTGACCCGGAGACAGATCTCTCCACCGCGAAACCGCTGGCGGGAGGTTTTCATCTGCTGCGGAAGGGTGCCCGCGATTACGGGTTGATCAAAGTCAGCAAGTAAAAAGCAGAACGGCCCCCGATGACTCGGGGGCCGTTCTACTAAAGTACTGCTACTATTCGGCCGTCTTGGCCCTTCTCCTCGGCTTACCGTTCTGAGCCTGGTCGTACCAGTTGTCGAGCGTGTTCTGTGCGAGGTCGCGCCCCCCCAGTCCGAACGCCAAGCCTGCAGCCAAAGCCAACGCGCCGACAAAGCCTGTGAACAACGTGTTGATGAGATTGCTCGCGATTCCGAGCTGATTGACCGCGACGACGATCGCGAACGCCCACACGGCCGTCCGCGCAACGTTGGAAAGGGTCTCCGGATTTCTGAAGCCGCCTTCCGCGGTCGCGCCGCGAACGACGTTGCCCAGCGCCCGCGCCGCAATACCGCCGATGAACAGAACCACCAGCGCGACGATCAGGTTCGGCAGCCAGAGCAGGAATTGCCTCATCACATCCGAAACGGCCGGAAGTCCCAGCGTGTCGAAAGCGACGAGCAGTACGACGATCCGCACCAACCACTTTACGAGGCCCGCTACTATTTCCACCGAGTCGATGCCGGTTCCCATCTTGTTCATGAAGTCAGCGAGCCCGGATTTCTGCATCAGCTCGTCGAACCGGATCGCGCGAAGCAGGCCCGTTACCGCGCGGGCGAGCAGTGACGACACGAACCATCCGATCGCGACGATGACGATGAAGCCGAGGATGCGCGGAATCGCACTCAGGATCATCGTGAACGCGTTGCGGAACGAATCCATCAACGTGTCGGTGAAAGAAGGGTGATAGCCGGCGGGAACAGTCTGAACAGGAACGGTTTGAACGGGCGCTTGATTGGTAAGCTGAAGCAACATGGTCATCCTCGTTCTTGAGGTGAGGTATTGCTACTCGGTCAGTCCGAGCTGGCTCTTGAGCGTCAACAGTCCTGCCCGGGCGCGTTCCGCTACGTCGGTCTCCGGATAAGTGTCAATGAGTCGTCTGAGCTCGCGCAGACCTTTGGTCTCGTGGCCCGGCCACGCGAGATAAAGGTCGACGAGCCGGTTGGATGCATAGATGTCGTCGTTTGCCGCGATTTTCGGGATCCGCTGCACCGCGCGATACAGCAGCTCGGCGCGATCTCGCATTCCCGACTTCGCGTACAGCTCGGCCGCGCGGAGACGCGGTTGTGGATCCGCCGGCGACTCCGCGATTATCGCCTCGTACGATGACAGCGCGCCCTCGACGTCGCCACGCATTACCAGCGCGTCCTCGCCCGAATACTGACGCTCATACGGTGTGGTGGCACCGCCCGGCTGGATGAAGCTGCCGAAGGCGCGGCCGGCACCGCGCGAAATCCCGTGTGAGAAGAACCACGTCCAGAGGCCACCGGCGATCGAGCCGGCAATCGTGGCGAGAACGATGATCGAGGCTGAGTAGCCGTTCCTGATGGCGAGGGCACAACCGATTCCACCGCCGGCGACCACCGGGACGATGAGCCAGCTCGCCACCTTCACACTGTCCGCAGCGTCCGGACCGTGCTTGTCGAAGAAGCTTCGCTTGTACTCGTCCCGTCCGGCGCTATACCAGCTCATCGTGTCGGATTGGCACCGCTCCTGATGATTCGGTAAACACGTCCGCTCGTCGAGCACATATATAACTCTCCCTCGGCGTCTTCTCCAAATGAAGTTACACTGCCGAGCCGTCCAACCGGCCAGTCGTGCTGGTCGCGCACCTGACCGTTGTCGTACCTGAAGCTGCGCAGCCAGCTGTTGCAGTAGTCGGAGTAGAAATACTGACCGACGATCTCGGGGATCTTTCGCCCGTGATAGACAAAACCGCCGATGACGGCACACGTCCCGCCCTGCAACGGATACGTCACCACCGGCCTCTGCAAGCCGGGAAGCGTACAGAGTGGCGCGCGATAGCATGACAGGCCTTCCATCGCGTTCCAGCCGTAGTTGACGTTCGAGATGGACATGGGGACGACGTCGATCTCCTCGAACTTGTTCTGCCCGACGTCGGCGATATAGAGCAGTCCCGAAAAACGATCGAACGCGAACCGCCACGGGTTGCGGAGACCGAATGCCCAGATCTCCCCGCGACCGCCGCCGCGCGCGTACGGATTCCCCGACGGAACGATGTACGCGTCTCCGCGATCGACGTTGATGCGCAGCAGCTTTCCGAGGAGAGCGTTGCGGTTCTGTGCGTTGCCGTTTGGATCTCCCTGACCGCCCCCATCCCCCATTCCGATGTAAAGCATCCCGTCGGGACCGAAGAGATTGAGTCCTCCGTTGTGGTTCGCGTACGGCTGATCGATGGCGAGTATGAGCCTGGCGGAGGATGGATCGGCCGTGTTGCGATCCGCGGTCGAGACAGTGTAGCGCTCGATTCGGGTGTCGCCGTTGCGGTCGGTGTAGTTGACGAACAGAAAACCGTTCGAGCGATACTGCGGGTGGAAAGCGACGCTAAGTAGTCCGCGCTCCCCGCCGTAACCAACCTTTGTCGTGATGTCGAGGAAAGGCGTAACCGCCAACCGCCCGTTTTCCACGACGCGAATGCGACCAGGCTGCTCAACGATAAAAAGACGAGGGTCGGCGGGTGGCGCGGTGAGATAAACCGGATTCTCCAGTCCGCTCGCGACTTCCTGCACTCCGAGGCGAACAGGGTTCGGTGACCATTGGCCCGCCGCATCGACAGCGAGCGAAGCGGCCAGAACCGAGACTATCACCGAAAAGCTGGCGACGCGCATCAGGCTCACGCTTCCTTCTTCGCCTTGTAGTATTGGCGCGGGTCGAGTGCGTCGCGCAGTGCGTCGCCCAGCAGATTGAAGCCCAGCACAGCGGCGCCGATCGCGATCCCGGGAAATACCGATGTCCACGGCGCGCGACGAAGCTGATCGAGATCACGACCATCAGCAATCATCGACCCCCAGCTCGGCGCCGGCGGCGGAACTCCAAGTCCGAGGAAGGAGAGCGCGGCCTCGGCCATGATCGCTCCGGCAACGCCGAGCGTGGCCGCTATTACCACCGGGGCTATCACGTTTGGCAGCACGTGCTGCAACATGATGCGCAGATCGCCGGCCCCGAGCGCTCTGATCGCCTGGATGTACTCGAGCTGCCGGACGACGAGCACCTGCCCGCGCACCAGGCGCGCCATGCCCGCCCAGCCGACGATACCAATCGTCGCGAACACCACTCCTTCCGACGGCTGCAGCGCGGCGACCATCGCGATCAGGAGCAGCAGCGTAGGAAATGCAAGCGTCACGTCGGCAAGACGCATCACGACTTCGTCGACCCACTTGCCGTAGAATCCGGCAATCAGTCCAAGCGTTACACCGAGCGCCAGGGCGATGCCCTGCGAAATCAGACCGACCGTCAGAGAAACGCGCGCGCCATAAACCAGTCTGGACCAGATGTCACGTCCCTGGATGTCCGTGCCGAGCCAGTGGCTGGCGGAGGGACGCTGGAGCAGGTGGGCGAGATCGATCGTAATGGGGCTCTGGCGCGCGATGAGCGGAGCCAGAATCGCGGCCAGAGCCATAACGACTACGATGCCGATCCCGATGCGCGCCCGGTTGTCGCCGAGAAATCGTTGTCTCTGTTTCGGATCCAGCATCGTTTTGGGTCTCTCCGCTAAGCTGACGGGTCCCGCAGGGCGGGCGGCGTATCAGGCGGCTGACGCTTCCACCGGCGGTGCTGCCAGAAATACTGCTCGGGCACGACCCGTACCCACTTCTCGAGATGTTCCGTAAAACGTGCAACTATTCGATCGACATCGCGATCTCGATCTCCGGTGTCCTCGGCCTCGATGCGCTCGACAACTATCCGAAAACGGCCGTTGGGTTGGCGCAGCGCGACGACGAACAAAACCGGCACATCGAATCGCAAGGCAAATACCGCAGCACCGCGCGGAGTTTTGGCCGGCCGTCCAAAGAAGGGAACGAATGTAGACGCCAACCCCAGGACTCCCTGGTCCGCTACGAATGCTACTGCCCTCCCGGCCCGCAAAGAGCGCGGAGTGCGTCGCACGGCTTCCGAGTCGTGGACGATCGTCATGCCCATCTCTTCGCGGGTATGGTTGATGAAAGCGTCGAACAGCGGGTTCGCCATACCGCGGGCAATCGCATCGAGCGGGACGCCGCGCGCGGCGACGTAAGCGCCGGCCAGTTCCCAGTTGCCGATGTGCCCCGTCACCATCACTGCTCCTTTGCCTTGGGACATCACCTCGTCGATCAGCTCCCATCCTTCCACGGTTTCGATGAGATCGATCAGACCGCGCTTGCCGAGAGTATCAAGGAGAGCTGTCTCGACGAAGGTCCGACCCAGATGCGCGTACGCTGCGAGCGAGAGCTCCTTCACTTTCGACGTAGGCAAATCCGGAAATGCCGCAGCAATCTGTTTTTCCACGACGCGCTTTCGGATGCCAAGCGGGCGGTAGCCGAGCCGGCCGAGCGACTCGCCGATGCTGGCGGCGGCGTTCCAGGTGAGAGCACGCAACGCCTGTATTGTCGCGCGCATGGCGTAGTACTCCAGGCGATGCGCGAGCGTCGGCATCGTAGCACCAGTAGCGCGCTTTCGTCGACGCCGGGCGGGCTTCGCGATACCACGTGATTTCTTTGCCCCGCCGGGAGTCATTGTGTGCCCGTCCTGATTACTTGCGTGGTGAACTCGCGGGTGTCACGGGCGACGCGATCCCAGTTGTAGTGCGTTTCTACAGCATGTCGCGCCATTCGACCCATTTGGCGGCGACGATCCGGATTGAGTAGGAGCACGCGAATCGCATCGGCAATCGCATCGACGTCAGACGGGGGAACGACGATTCCGGTCTCGCCGTCGCGCACGGCCGATCGCACGCCGCCGGAATCGCCGGCGACCGACGGCACTCCGGAGGCACCCGCCTCCAGAAATGATATTCCAAAGCCCTCGACATTGATTTCGTTGTCGACGCGAGATGCGCCGAGGTAGATCGTCGATGTCGCGTAGGCTTCCGGCAGCTCGTCGTCGCGCATCGGCCCGACAAACCCAACCTTGTCGGCTAGACCGAGCTCTTTGGCGAGGGCGCGCAGACGCTGCTCGTCGTGTCCTTCTCCCACCAGGACATAACGAAGACCCGGGAAATCGCGCGTCAGCTGCGCGAGGGCGCGGATGCCCATGTCCTGTCCCTTATGCGGGACGAGGCGCGCCACTGTTATCATGATCGGTGCGTCGGCCACTCCCCAACGGCGACGCAATGCCCCGGTGTCCACGGATGGGTTGAAGCGCACCGGATCCGTACCGAGATCGAGCGCTGCAACCGGTGGCGGATTCTCGACCCCCACCTGTGTCATGACGTCGCGCGCGAGATCAGCGACCCACTTTGAAGTGGCGACGATTCCGCTCGAGTGGCCAAGGATCGAGCGCGCCGTCTGCCGTTTGAGCGGACTCCTGGCTGCCTTCATTCGCTCGCGCAGGAGGTCGCCGCCATTCACGTAGACGAGATACGGCGTCTTCAACCGCCGATTGGTCCAGCGCACGGCGTAGCCGACGGGCCTGATGTTGCCGCAATGAAGCACGTCGAGCTTGGGAGCGCTACGCGAGGTGAGCCACCGGGCCCAGCGAAGCTGGTTCGAGAAACGGTGCGCCCGGTCGAACGGAAACGGCTGTCGATAAATGCGGTAACGCTCGTTCACATCGAAGCTCGCCGCTTGTCGTGACCCGACGGTGGAGACGCTCATGATCGTGTCTTCGCCGTCACCGAATCTGCGACACAGCTCGACGTGCCTCCTCGCCATCCCTCCCAGGTCGGGCGCGTAGTCCTGCGTGACGAAGAGGTGATTCACTGCGCCGCCGGGCTACCCTAGCGGATTTACGAATGCTGCGCCGGAGAGCAAGTTGTCGATTCGCTGGTCGAAGGTGTGGTGCTCGCGGACGAAGACCTGCCCTTCACGTCTAATCCGCTCGCGTGCGGCGGAGTTCTCGAGATAATAGGCGATCTTTCCCAGACAAGAATCGATGTCCTTGTACCAGGCACAGTGGTCGCCCTCACGCAGCATCTCCGTGAGGCCCGGCGTTCCATGCCCGAGGTAGAATCCTCCGGCCAGGATCACCATCCAGGTGCGATCGGACGTGTAGGTACTGCCACCCCGTGCGCGATCGGGGTTCACGCCGAGCGAGATCTTTGAGCTCGAGCACACCGCGGCGAATTCGTTGCCTTCAACAGCACGCCCACTCCAGTTCAACGGCTTGCGCCATTCGTCCCAACCTTTGCCCCAGACCTTCAGGTCATGTTTCTTGGCGATTTTGAGGAGAAATTGCGCGCGCGACGGATCGTAGCCTGTCCCGATGAAGCTCACATCGGAGCCGTATTTCTTTGTCGGCGTAACAGGACGAATGTCGCGATCGGCGGCCGAGGGAAGAAACTTGGCTGGCAGTCCCAATGCTTTCCATTCCGCATCGAAGCCTGAAACAAAAAAAGTCTGGGTCAGTTTCCCGACTGCGATGATGTGCGCGATGTCGGGGCGATAGGTGCTCTTGTACCACTGCGGATCGTGGTACCACATCGAGTTCGGCTTGTCGGCGAGGATTGTCTTTACTGTCTCGACATCGAGCCCGTGACACTTGCCGAGGAAGACGAAGTCGGGATTGAACTTCTTCGCGCGCGATAAAGCCCAGCGCTGCGTCCACTTTCGACCAATGAAACGGTTTGCCTGTTTGTCGTCGATAAGAAGTGTCTTGTGGCCTTTCCTTCTCAGCGCGCGCTCGGTGCACCTCTCCATCCGCCACCGGTGGTGGCTGCCAATGATCAGGACTTTCAATTCAGCACCGTCGCTCACCGTTCATTGCGCACCGTTCTTTCCCAGAGACGCGCGTACTTCGCCATCACACTGGCGGCCGCGAGACAGGCGAGGATCAATCCGTGAGCGCCATCGCGAAAGCCGCCCTTCAGGACATACATGCTGACAAACCGCACTGGCGGTTTGAACAACACCGCAGCGGCCGTCCCGCGACGACCTCTCTCGTGGTTCTGCTCGGCCCATCCTCGGCTGTAGCGGTCGAATTTTTCGAAATACTGGCTGAGCGAATTATAAGTGTAGTGCAACAACGCATTCCTGAGCTGGCCTGTTTCGCCGACCACCTCAACGTGCTCATGGACATGGCTGGCATTGTAGCGCAGGTCGCGCTTGAAGAGCCGAATGGGCCGATCGCTGCCGCCTCCCCAGCCGCCGTGCTTTACCTCTCTGCCGAGGAAAAAGTTGCGGCGCGGGATGCGGAAGGCGGCTTTACCTGTTTCGCGGGACAACGTCTCCGATATCTCCGTCGCCAGCTCGGGAGTACAACGCTCGTCGGCGTCGACTACCAGAACCCACGGCGTCTTGGCTCTGACAATCGCGTTGTTGCGGGCCGCGCCAATGGTTGTGAACGGCGGACTGATGACCGTCGCGCCGGCACTCCGGGCACGCTCCACAGTGTCATCCGTCGATTGATTTTCGACGACGATTACTTCTTTCACCCAATCGAGACTCGCGATACACGCTTCAATGTTCGCGGACTCGTCGTGCGCCGCGATCACCGCCGTAACGCCGGAGGAGCCGCGGTGGGAGGGTGTCACCCCTGGCGACGGCTCCGGGTGCGCGCGATGTTCGCCGCGCGGTCGAAGCCCTCGATCATCTGCGCCTCGGGAAATTCGCGCGCGACTCGCGCGCGCGCCGCCTTGCCCATCGTCTCGCGCGCCTCCTCGCTCAACAACATTCCCGCCACGGCGGCGGCCGTCGACGCAGAGTCATCGGGAGGATACAGGGCGCCGCTGATGCCGTGGGCGATGTAGCGCTGCGCAATTCCTTCTTCGCTGGCGATAGTCGGAATCCCCAGCGCCATCAAATCGAGAATGCCGTAGACGGCGGTGTCCGCATCAGCGACGACCCAGCCGAGATGCGCATCCTGCATCAGATTGATCTCGTCGTCGCGCTCACCGAGGAAGCTGACGAGAT
The DNA here is from genome assembly GCA_046262755.1 of Gemmatimonadaceae bacterium. GTDB lineage: Bacteria > Gemmatimonadota > Gemmatimonadetes > Gemmatimonadales > Gemmatimonadaceae > UBA4720. Next base: position 20,508 of record JBHEME010000022.1, read on the forward strand.
GCAGAACGCGGAGTGCAGCGGCCTGCATGCGCAGATCTTCGTCGTCCGAGCCGGGTCCGACGATTATCAGTCGGAGATTCGGATGCCTTGGCGACAGCATCGAGATCGTCCTGATTGCAGTCGCTGCGCGGCCGCGGGAGGTCGGATCGTAGACACAGACGATGTATTTGAGTGGCTCCGCCTCTGTTGCGTCGGTCGCGGAATCGCCTTCGCGAGCCGGCGCGTCCGGCTTGGCGCCGTTGGTCGGATAATTGGAGACGTCGATTCCTATCTCTGCGATAGCCGATTCCAGCGAGTTCTTGGGCAAATCGGCGGCGCGACGATCGTTCTCGCTGGCGAAGAGATACGCTGTTTTTGCGAGACGCGCCGCCCAGCGACCACCCAATCCCATCTCGAGCCTCGTACCCGACGGTGTCCACCTCACCACCGACCCGCTACGCCCCATCCTGCACGCCAGGGCGGCAATCAGGTGCTCGCGATCAGTGGTGACGAAGATCGCGTCGGCATCCCAGCGGCGGAATAACCGTTTCAGCCTGCGCGCGCCCGAGTAGAAGAAGCCATCGGTATCGAACGGAATGATCTCGAACGGTTCGTTGATCGGTGTATTGCGCGGCTGATTGGCTTCACGCCGCGGAGAGACCGTCATGTGCACGTTGCTGTCAGGCGTTACCAGGAGAGTGACCTTGGCGCCCTTGTCGGACATGCCGCGCCCCGCTCGCGCGAACAGCCGCGCGGTTCCCGACCACTCCCGCGCCGTATGTAGAAAAAGAACGTGCAATTTGCCCTACCCCTACCCCGCTGAGGGAACCATCGACGCCTCGTCGGCGTCTCCGAACTGCATCGAATACAGACGATAGTACGCGCCCCGCCTCGCCAACAGCTCGGCGTGACTCCCGCGCTCCACAATCTCACCGCGGTCGAGAAAAATTATCTGGTCGGCGTGCGCGATCGTCGAAAGCCTGTGTGCGATCACGAACACCGTCCTTCCCTGCAAAAGTCGGTCAACCGCTTCCTGAACCAAACGCTCGGATTCCGTATCCAGCGCGCTGGTGGCCTCATCGAGAATGAGGATTGGCGGGTCACTCAGCAAGGCCCGGGCGATGGCGAGCCGCTGACGCTGACCACCCGAAAGCCGGGTACCGCGCTCGCCGAGCAGCGTACCGTACCCCTGCGGAAGCTCGGTGATGAAGTCGTGAGCGTTGGCTGCCAGCGCCGCGGCCTCGACCTGCGGTTGCGTGTACTTATCGCTCGCGCCGTAAGCGATGTTGTTGCGCACGGTATCGTGGAACAAAACGGTTTCCTGACTCACGATCCCAGTGAGCGAACGAAGGGCGGGAAGCTTGATCTCGCGAATGTCGACGCCGTCGAGGAGAATGCTGCCGTGCGTCGGCTCGTAGAAGCGCGGTATCAGATCGACCAGGGTGCTCTTCCCCGACCCGCTGGGTCCAACGAGGGCGATAATCTCCCCTTTGCCGGCCACGAGGTTGATGTTGGAAAGAACCGGCGCATCGCCGTATGAGAAGCTGACGTTGTCGAACTTGAGCTCTCGCTGGAACGTCGCGTGGTCACGCGTGCCTGTATCCCGTTGAAACTCCGCCGGTGAGTCGAGGATCTCGAACAACCGCTCGGCCGACGCGAGCGATGATTGCGCCGTCGTCCGCATCTGTGACAACTGCTTCAACGGCTGGAGCAGCCGCAGAACCAGCGTCAGGAACGCGAGCAGCGTAGCGCCGGTCATCGTTCCGCTTTTCAACACCTGCCAGGCGCCGAGCCAGAGGACGAGCACCGCGATCAGAGTGCCGATTATCTCCGTGACGGGAGGAGCGACCAGGGCAAGACGCGCGAGCCTGAGACTGCTGCGCGCGTACTTGTTGCTGCCGTCAGCGAATCGCGACTCCTCGTAGCTCTCCGTGCCCGACGCTTTCACGAGACGAATTCCGCTGATCGTCTCCTGGAGGACGCTCGTCATCTCGCCATGCACATTGCCGCGACGGAGATTGCCGCGACGAAGCTTTCTGAGCATCGGCTGCAGCGACACCCCAAGCAGCGGGAGGATTATCAACGCGACGAGTGAGAGCTTCCACGAGATGCTGAACAGGATCGCGATGTACACGAGCACCAGCGACGCGCTCTGCAGCGACTGTGTCACTATCTGAGTGAGAATCAGGCGCGTCTCGAAGGTATCGTTGATCACCCGCGACAGGATCTGCCCCGCCTTCATTTGTGTGAAATACCCGAGCGGCAGATGCGCGAGGTGTCGATATACCGAGTTGCGCAGATCCCGCGTGACGTACTCCTGGAGCGTAGCGCCGAATTGTCCCGCGACCCACACCAGCAGATTCTTGATCAGCACCGCGGCCAGAACGAGCACGATGACGTTGCGCAGCGAGCGCATCTCGTCGCCGGGGATTATCCGGCTGCCGACGGTCGCGTCGAGAAGCTTCGACACCCAGCCCGACTTGAGCGAAGTCGACGGCTGGTGAAACAGGATATTGAGGAACGGTATCAACAGCGCGATCGCGAACCCGTCGAGCAGGGCCGCGACGAGATTGGCGACGATGGTGATTGCCATGCGCCAGCCATGCGGACGCAGGTAAGGGAGCAGTCGGTTGTAGACCGGCACTACCGCCTTGGCGTGAGCAGGGCCAGGGGGAGAATAACTTCTTCCGGGGTCACGCCGCCGTGCAGGAACGAACCGCGGTAGCGGCTTTGGTACTCGCGCAGCTTGGTCGGATAGACGAAGAAACAATCGTTGGTCGCGAGCAAAGTATTTCCACCTGCACCGCGACGCGGCAGTCGCAGCATGTCCTCGTTCTGGAACAGCAGCGCCTGGTCAGGGCGTTCGGCGCGCAGGTCTTCGCCGAACTTGTAGCGCAGGTTGGCGCTGGCGTCGCGCTTGGCGTACACGGTCGCCGGAGTGTTGCAGTGGATCGAGCCGTGATCGGTGGTGAGCAATACCGAGATTTTCCGGCGCGAAGCTTCCTTCAACACGCTGAACAACGCCGAGCGCTGGAACCACTGGCGAGTAATCTGTCGGAGCGCGATCTCGTCGCGCGCGACTTCATACAGGATTTGCGACTCGCTGCGTCCGTGCGTGAGCAGGTCGACGAAATTGAAGACGAATGCGCTGACGCCCTCTGGTCCGATCGCAGTGCCGAGGTGTCGCTCGAGCTCGTCGGAGTTGGCGGCGGTCGAGATCTTCTGGTAGCGAACGGCGGTCTTGCCACACAGCTCCTCGAGATGCGCCTCCAGCAGCTCGCGCTCATGGGCGTTGAGTGATTCGTCTTCGCGGTCGGCGTTGCCCCACCAGTCGGGCAGACGCGCGGCAATCTCGCCGGGAAAGAGTCCACTGAACAACGAATTGCGGGAGTACGGCGTCGCGGTAGGAAGAACCGCGAAGTAGTGTGTAGTCTCCACGTCGAAGAACGGAGCGAGTAGCGGCTCCAGCACGCGCCACTGATCGAGACGCAAGCAATCGACGACGATAAACACGGCTGCTTTGTCGCGCTCCAGAATCGGTAGCAGAAACTCGGCGACGATGTCGATAGAGAGCGGCGGACGGTTACCCTGGAGGTTCTTGAGCCACTCCGGATAGTTCTGTTTGATATAGGTCGCGAACTCGCGATGCATGTCGGGATACAAACCCTGCAGCGACTCGTAGAGACCCATCTCTCCGGCCGCGGCGAGGTCTACATCCCAGCGCATCAGCTCGTCGTAGCGATCAATCCAGGCGCGCCAATCGAGATTGGTGTCGCGCTCCAGCTCGATGGCGCGGAATCTCTCGACGAAGCTGCGCGCGATCGCCTGCTGGCGGATGCGCGGACCTTCGAGGATGCGAGTGACCACCGTCAACACCTGACGCGGGTTGATCGGCTTGACCAGATAGTCGCGAACATTGGCGCCGATCGCTTCCTTGAGCGTCGAATCTTCCTCGCTCTTTGTCACCATCACGACCGGTAGGTTGGGCGCCATCTCGCGCAGGTCGCGATAGACCTCGAGCCCGCGCCTGCCCGGCATCTGCTCGTCGAGCAGCACGATGTCGAACGGGCGCCGCCTCAACAGCTCCACCGCATCGTCGGCGTTGGACGCCCACTCTACGGTATAGCCTTTGGAGCGGAGAAAGATGCGATGAGGCTCGAGGAGCTCACCCTCATCGTCCACCCACAGTATCGATTTTGGGGGGTTCAGGACCGGCGCGGCCATATGGTCGGAATGTAGCCGACGGCTCTGCTGATGCCTAGATTCGGAGAGTGATAGGCCAGCAGCCGCGTTTCGCTCTCGCAACGCCCGTTTTTCGCTTCCGCTCGCTCGCGGCGCTGTCGGGACGAGCATCCCTGGGCGGGGACCGCGAGACCCTTCTCGCGTGCCTCCAGTTGGGCCGACTTTGCGCGGGAATTCTGCCGCCGTACGACCTGTCACGCGAGCTCGTGGTGAAAAGAACCGAAAACACCAAGCAATGGCTGTCGGCGCTGGCTGTTCCCAGCGGAATCAGGTCCACGGCCTTCGGTATTTTCGGTGCACTGACCGGTTTCGACCGGTCGCGCTGCGCTATCGCGTTCATCGACCTTGTCAAAGCCGCGTCGGCGCAGTTAGATGAGGCATCACGCGCGGAGCTCAATGCGCTGATTCGCGAGCTGTCGCCAACAGAGGCGGCACACGCGCGACACACCGCAACGCAATTTCAGTCGAGCTGATATGGCCGGCCACAGTAAATGGAAGCAGATCAAGCACTACAAGGCGGCGACCGACGCCAAGCGTGGCGCTCAGTTCACCAAGCTCATTCGCGAAATCACCATGGCGGCAAAGCTCGCCGGGGGCGATCCCGCGCACAATCCGCGTCTGCGCACAGCGATCGATGCGGCCAAGGCGAAGTCGATGCCCAAGGAAAACATCGACCGCGCCATCAAGAAGGGAACGGGTGACCTCGAGGGAGTGCACTACACGGAGGTGACGTACGAGGGCTATGGGCCCGGTGGCGTCGCCATCCTCATCTTTTCCCTTACCGACAATCCAACACGCACAGTCGCCGATATCCGCCACAAGCTCAGTCGGCTCGGCGGCAACCTCGGTGCCACCAACTCGGTGTCCTACCTGTTCGAGCGCAAAGGACAGATCTACATCGATAGCACCAAGTACGAGGAAGACAAAGTGCTGGAAGCCGCGCTCGACGCCGGCGCTGAAGATTTCAAAGCCGAGGGTGAGCAGTACATCGTGACGACGGATCCGCACGCGCTGCACACGGTGCAGAAAGCGCTGGAGACCGCTGGCTACGAGATGGTTGAAGCCGAAGTCGCGTACATTCCCAAGACGACCACTCACGTCGAGGGGAAGAACGCCGAATCGCTGGTGAAATTGCTCGAGGAGCTCGAGGAGCTCGACGACGTACAGAAAGTCGCGGCCAATTTCGACATGGACGTCGAGCAAATGTCTGGTGCGTGAGTCCCAGCGCGAGCCGATGATAGTGCTCGGCGTCGACCCGGGCACTGCGATCACCGGTTACGGAATAGTCAGGAAAGAAGGGCGCAATCCGCTCTCGCTCGTCGAGTGCGGGGTCATTCGCACCAAGCCGCGCGATGAATTGCCTCAGCGGCTTGCCGAGATCCATGAAGGAGTGCTGGAGCTGATTCGCCGGCACAAGCCGACGGTTCTCTCCATCGAAGACATTTTTTACGCCCGAAATGTTCGTACGACCGTCGTGCTTGGGCACGCGCGAGGAGTGATCCTGCTCGCCGCGGCGCAGTCGGGGATCGAGATCCACGAATACCCGCCGTCGGAAATCAAGAAAGCAGTAGCGGGTACGGGCGCTGCAACTAAAGTCCAGATCCAGTTCATGGTCACGCGACTGTTGCGATTGAAATCGCCGCCCCAGCCGACCGATGCTGCTGACGGTGTGGCGGCGGCGCTGGCGTTTGCGTTGATGCCCGACCTGCCGAAGATCGAGGCGATACGTTTCACAGCTGCGCCGCCGAGGCCGGCCGTAGCACCGAGACCGCGTCCGACCTCAATTGAAACCGAGGGAACCGCGGGTTGATCGGGCAAATCCAGGGAAAGCTCGTCGCGAAGGACGTCGACTCGCTTCAGGTGATGACGAGCGGCGGGGTCGGCTACGAGCTCACCATTCCGTTGAGCGTGTACGAGACGCTTCCCCGCGCTGGCGAAGATGTGATGCTGCACACTTCGCTCGTGGTAAAGGAAGATTCCTGGCAGTTGTTTGGATTCGCCAGCGTCTTCGAGAAGCGGTTGTTCGAGAAGCTGCTCACCGCCAACGGCGTCGGACCGTCGCTGGCGATCGGGATGCTGTCGGCGCTCTCCGGGCCGCGTTTGATCAAGGCGATTCGTGAGAAGGACATTCCAACATTGCAAAGCGTTCCCCGCGTCGGACGCAAGAAAGCAGAGCGCCTCATCCTCGACCTCGGCGACAAGCTCGACGGACTAGGGGAAACAACGGGCACGGCTGGCGCTCCGCCGAGTGCGGCGGCCGATGATGCAATGCGGGCCTTGGTGTCGCTCGGCTACTCTACGGCCGACGCGGAGCGAGGGGTTCGCGCTGCGCTCGACGGTGGTGCAAGTTCAAGATCGGCGGCGGAAGTAATTCGCGCCGCACTGGCCAAACTGGGAGGTCGATGATGCGAGTCATAACGATCGGCGGTCTTACCGTCGCTTTGGCGCTGGCCTGCGCTCCGCCAGCGACCACGCCCAAGCGAGTCGCGCGGAATCCGAATGTCATAACACAGGAAGAGATTGTGGCGGCCAACGTCTACACAGTGTACGACGCGGTTAGAGTTCTCCGTCCCAATTTCTTGCACTCAAGGGGTCGAAACAGCATGGTGCTTGCCGAGACCGGCTTGCCGCGGATCTACCTGGACCATCAGTTCTACGGCGAAGTCGAGTCCCTCCGACGCCTCGACGTCAAGAACGTGCGCGAGATCCATTATTACAATTCGTCGGACGCAGGGGCCAAGTTCGGACTGGGCAATACGGCGGGGGTTATTGAAGTAATCACTGGCTCAGACTGATAGAGCGGGAAATGCCTGCGCTGCATCAGGGCGGTGGTGTTTGTTTCTTGTACTTCAGCTCACCGATGTACAGACTCTCCGCGTAATCCGGCCTGTCCAGGTCCGGTGCACGCGAGTCCGTTTGGCGCCACCATATCGCTACGGTCGTATCGGGCATGACAACGAATGGAGATGGGGACCTGAAAGTCGTGTATCCCAGCATGTGGCTCGGCGTGCTATGCAGATCGAGGTTGGCGATCTCGAAGTCGACTCGTAGCAGGTAGCTACTGGCGGAATCCATTAAGGCTGTGCCCTTCCAGTCGGGCCCACGTGTGTCGGCACTGGGCGAAAACTCAAGCCGCACGACTCTTCGTCCCCCGTAAGACTCAATTCCACGCACGATGAAGCAGTGGTGATCCCAGAACAGCGAGTTACCGAGCGTGGAGAGAAAAAGAATCGGAACTGTGGGCGTGCCGCCCTCGTATTCCACGATCGCTCCAGGACGATATCCGAACTCCCAGTTGTCCGATGAGTATTTCTCTTTTCTGCTGACAATGCGCTTGACGTCACCGCGCGAGGGAATCAGAGCCGAACGGCGCTCCACCGTCGCCTCGAACGGATAAGTCTTCCGGAACTGATCGTACTTCTCGGCGCCCTGTCTCAACTGCTCGAGCACCGCCACCGAGAGTTCGAGCGACGCGGAGTCAGCTTCGCTGGCGCAGTGGCTCGTAGCTTTTACGGGGGTGATGACGTAGGCGACTCGCTTCAGCTCGAAGATCGATGGATCGTCGCGCGCCGTCTGGTGCAGCGTACGCTCGACTGGACTGTAACCGATTTCCCGGACCCGCAGGCGCAGCTGCCCGTTATCTGGCCAGGCAAGGCGCGCCTCACCACGCTCGTCGGTGAGACGGTGTTGTCCGGTAGCGAGGTCGGTTACGTCGGCGTTGGTGAGGCCGCGTTTGGAGAGCTCGTCGACGACGCGAATGACGACGGTCGACGGCTGCGGGCGTGACGGGAGCCGTGGTGGAGCCGCGAGGCTGCCGGACCACGCGAGCAGCAGCCAATGCAGTGACCACATAGCGTCAGGGAAGCGGTGCTTTTCCCCTTCGCCAGAGGATGATGCCGATGATGACCGCGATCACAATCCCGAGGATCGTTCCAAGTCGCATACTGCTCCCTGAAAGGGTGAGCCCTGCTCAGCCAGTCTCGGCGGTGATCGGACTGATCATGCGGGCTACTTTCATAACGGTGTTGGCCGGGAATCCGCCCTTTTGCGCGTGCTCGCGCACGGCCTTTTCGTCGGGGGCGTTGTAGACGCAGTAGATCTTGTCGTCGGTGACGTAGCTCTGCACCCACTGGATGTCCTTGCCTGCTCCGTTCATCTCGTGCAAAACCCCGCACGACTTTTGGGCGATTCCTTTCATGTCGGCGCTGGGAATGGCGCCGGCGCCGGGAATCTGGCGCTCGATCAGAAACTGGGGCATCTGTTGGCTCTCCTGTTTTCGCGTGTTTCGCAGATGATCGTGAAAGTGATATGATTTGTCAAACATTCCTGGCGCGTACGGAGGATTTATATGTCGGTCAGACATCTTTTTCTGGTTGGCGTAGCGTTGATCATGGGATGCGCCGGCGGTACGCCCGGGACGGGTACGGGTGGCGCTCTTCCCCGCCGGTCCAACGTCATAAGTGCCGACGAGATCGGTTCGTTCAACCCCGAGGGGAAGACGGCGTTCGACCTCGTGTCCAGTCTGCGCCCGAAGTGGCTGATCGCACGGGGAGCGCAGTCGCTTCTCCCCGAGAACAACGTCGATAGCACCGAGTACGCGATGGTGTTCGTGGACGGCAATCCGACGGGCAAGCTCAGCTCGCTGCGTGACGTTCCAGCCGAGTACGTTGAGGATATCCGTTTTTACGATGTGGCCGAGTCGGGGGCCAAGTTCGGGACGCGAGGGGGAATGGCGGGTGTGATAGAGGTGCGGAGAAAAGACCGCACCACGCACTAGTCGCGGCATGGCAAACCTCGAGACGGTTGCGGCGCGCGCCAGGACCGCGGTGCGCGCGAGCACTTTCACGGAGTCGGTGATCCGTGAGATGACGCGAGTGGCGAACCAGTACGGCGCGATCAATCTGGCGCAGGGCTTCCCCGATTTTCCGATGCCCGAGCCGATGAAGACGGCCGCGTGCGCGGCGATCAAGGGTGACGTCAACCAGTACGCGATCACGTGGGGCAGTCCAGCGCTGCGGCTGGCGATCGCCGAGAAGTATCGGAGCTGGTACGGGATGGACGTGGATCCGGAGCGCGAGATCACCGTCTGTTGCGGCGCGACGGAAGCCATGGCGTCGGTGTTCCTGGCGCTGATCGATCCGGGTGATGAAGTGATCGTGTTCGAGCCGTATTACGAGAACTACGGGCCGGATGCGATACTGGCCGGAGCGAAGCCGGTGTTCGTGCCATTGGAGGCGCCGGACTGGCGCATGGATCCCGATAAATTGCGCGCCGCCTTTTCGAACAAGACGCGCGCGATCGTCGTGAACACTCCGCACAATCCGACCGGTCGGGTTTTTACGCGCGAAGAGATCTCGTTGATCGCGGAGCTATGTCAGAAGTGGGATGTGATTGCGATCACGGACGAGATCTACGAGCACATTCGTTATGCGGGCGGCCATCACGTCCTGGCGACTTGGCCGGGGATGCGGGAGCGAACCGTCACGATTTCCGGTCTATCAAAGACTTTTTCTTGTACGGGGTGGCGGCTCGGTTATGCGATTGCGCCTTTTGAATTCACGTCACCGATTCGGAAGGTGCACGATTTTCTGACGGTGGGAGCTCCGGCACCGTTGCAAGCGGCGGGTGCGATTGGGATGGCGTTTGATACCCACTACTACAATCAACTCGCGCTCGAGTACCGCACTCGGCGGGACATTATGTGCTCGGCGTTGGACGAAGCCGGCTTTAAGTACGCGGCACCCGAGGGAGCCTACTATATACTCGCCGACTTCTCGGAGATCTCGGACCTCGAGTCCCGCGAGTTTGCAATTTGGCTGGCGAAGGATGTTGGTGTCGCGACTGTGCCCGGGATGAGTTTTTATTCGCAGCGGGGGTTGGGGGCTTCGGTTACGCGCTTCGCGTTCTGCAAAAAGGCATCGACTCTCGAAAAAGCAGCTGAGCGCTTGGCCCAACTTACTTCGAAAGTGTAACAGTTCGCGAAGCGTCGTCACTGCTCTCATGCATTCTTCTTTGCGGCGTCGGGAGTTTCGGCCACGATTTCCGTTGGGGAGGCCGTATACTGTTGTCCCTTAGCCTTAATGAGATTGAAACCAACAGCGTAGCAGTACAGCGCTGTCGGAATGAAAGTGATAGTGACGCCCTGCTCGTTCCTCGTTGCCAACAACGAGCGCGTTGTTACCGCAGCCCCCCCCATGCGATTGTCGCTTGCAAAGCGAATCACGCTCTTTAGCTCCCCCGGGTGAGTGACATAACGGTCGGACCACTTTACCTCAACGGCCCAAGCAATCTTTCGATCACCCTGTACATAGACGAGATCGACTTCTCCTTTGTCCCAGCGCGCGTAAGAAAGAGCCCCACGGTAATGAAACCACTGAGAGAAAATACCTGTCTCAGCTAACGACCCCATTGTTTCATCATTCTGGTCCAGCGGAGAGAACAAAGCGGTTCGTATTGACGGGTTTGTAAGATAGACCTTGAAGAAATTTGCGCGCTGGAAGCGTTTTCCCGTTCGATCAATCCGATGAATGGTCTTTATGAGGAAGGCGGCTTCCAAGTACTCGATGTAACGCTTGATCGTGTTTTTTGACACGCCAGCATTCTTTGCTAAGCCCTCTAACGAGACCTCGCCGGCGGTATTGAAGGCGAGCGTGGTAAAGAGATAATTCAATTCTTGTATGTCCTGAATTCCGTACAAACTTGGAAGGTCACGGAGCAACACCTTGTCGATTATGTCGCTCTTAATGAATCGGCCGGGATCTGCTTGGATTGCCTCCGAAAAAATGACCTCCGGATATCCCCCGAAATTCAGATAGTGGACAAAAGCGCCGTTGAGCGCTTCAATATCCGGGGCGAACGCGGGGAAAATTGCGGATTGGTCATCGGTCCAGCCGATCAGATCGGTTTTGCCGAGTAGGTCCAGGTACTCGTAAAACGTCAGCGGCGGCAGCAAGAAGTCTGTAAACCTCCCGGCCCCGGATTCCCGGCTCTTGATTCTCAGTGCGGCCGCAGCTGATCCAGACGCAAGGATCCGGAGATTTGGATATGTGTCAACGAGAACTTTTAGATGCACCTCCCACTCCCGCAAGTACTGAATTTCGTCGAGGAAGAGGTAGGAAACCTCGGTACGATAGTCAGCGCCGCTTGCTTCGCTGCAATACCCAAGAAAATTTTCTAGACTGCACCCATTGTAGATCGGATGATCGACAGCGAGATACGCGATGTTTCGCGGATTGATTCCGCCTTCGAGCAGTTCCTGAATACAGTGGAACATGAGCACCGTTTTTCCTACGCGGCGCGGCCCCATCAGAAGCACCGCTCGCCGAACCTTGGGGTCGCTAACGAGTGGGAAGAGAACCTCGAAATACGCGCGACGTCGAAATTTCCTAAAAACCTCGCTGGTAAGGTGTGGCCGCAACCACCAAACGTTCTCGGCCTGCATTCGTAGAAGGATTTGCTCCTTAGGGATGGTTAGCATGGGCGGCGCGGGACAGACGTATGGAACATGCAACCAAGATAGCACATCAGGTCATTAAGGTCAATCGACTGACTCTAGCTAGGAGTATCGCCGTAAGTCCTTCAGCCATTTGGGGTTAGACTAAAGTCGTAGCACCACTGAGTTCGATCCAGGGTAGAGTTTGCCCCGATATATCGTTTGATATAACTTCTTGTCAGGAGATATATCGCCAGTATTATCGAAGACGCCGACTGACGCCTGACTGGCGCGATAGATCCGACTCCGCGAGGGTTAGCTCGGTGAACGGTGGAAACTGCGGTCCAGGCTTCGCTTGGGCGTTCGGGATGCGGCCGGAGAATTTCGGGTTCGACGCGGGGACGTTTTGGGGCGGTCGCGGGAAGTCACGCGGCGGTCCGTTCGGCGGCGGAAGGATGTTCGATCAGGGTCACCTCAAATTCGTGATCCTCCGCCTCCTCGACGAAAAACCACGTCACGGCTACGAGATCATCAAGGAGATCGAGGACCGCTTTGGCGGGATGTATTCACCAAGCCCGGGCACGGTCTATCCGACTCTGACAATGCTCGAGGATCTCGGCTACGCGCGCGCAAGGCCCGAAGAGGGCGGCAAGAAGATCTACGAGATAACCGACGAAGGCCGGAAGCATCTCTCAGAGAATCAGCCGCTCATCGACGACATTTTCTCCCGAATCGCGGACTTCGCCAACAGCATCTTCGGCGAGCCGATGATGGAAGTGCACCGCGGATTCAAGAATGTCGGCGCCGCCATCTATACCTCCAAGAGCGCGTCGAGATCGGCCGAGCAGATCAGGAAAATCAAAGAGATCCTGGAGCGCGCCGTTAAGGACATCGAAGCGGTATAAGCGTTCGAGCGGGTTGCTTTCCTCACCGACACCTCCAACTTGATACAATCGGAGAATGTCCATGAATGAAAGCGTCCTTTCACGCAACAACGTCAAGGTGTTCGGCCACGGCACGCAGCCGATGCTTTTCGCGCACGGATTCGGCTGCGATCAGCACATGTGGCGGTTCGTGACGCCGGCATTTTCCGACGAGTACTGGATCGTGCTCTTCGATTACGTCGGTTCCGGCCAATCCGACCTTGGCGCCTACGACAAGAGCAAGTACCGGAGTCTCGACGGCTACGCTGAGGACGTGCTCGACGTCTGCCACGCGCTCGATCTGCAGAACGTGATCTTCGTCGGCCACTCGGTGAGCAGCATGGTCGGCGTGCTCGCCGCAATTCGTGAGCCTTCGCTCTTCTCGAATCTCATTCTCGTTGGACCGTCGCCGCGCTATATCAATGATCCGCCCTACGTCGGTGGATTCGAGCGGAAGGACATCGAGGAGCTGCTCGACACCATGGACAAGAATTACATCGGTTGGGCGAACTTCATCGCGCCCGCGATCATGAAGAATCCCGATCGGCCCGAGCTCGCGGAGGAGCTCACCGAAAGCTTTTGCTCGACCGATCCTGTCATCGCGCGAAATTTTGCTGAAGCCACGTTTTTCGCCGACAACCGCGCGGACCTGCCCAAGGTCCCGGTCCCGTCTCTCATCCTCCAGTGCTCGGACGACATCATCGCGCCAACCAGCGTCGGCGAATACCTCGCTCGCGAGCTGCCCCAAAGCAGCTTTCACCAGCTACGAGCAACGGGTCACTGTCCACACATGAGCCATCCCGAAGAAACCATCGATGCCATCAAGAGCTACCTCGCTACGGCAAACGTTGAGGAGACCGAGCTGGCGCGGCAGTAGCCTCTCATGGACGCGCTACTCGACCGGGCCCCCTGCGCCTTCCTGACTTTCGCCGCCGATGGGACCGTTCTGGACGCCAACACCACCCTCCTCGAAATGCTGGGAGCGCGTCGCGCAGAAGTGATCGGTCGTCCCTTCGAATCACTGCTCACCGTTTCCAGCCGCATTTTCTACCAGACGCACCTCTTCCCGCTGCTCAAGCTGCGGTCGACCGTCGAAGAGCTTTTCCTCACGATGCGCAGCAACGACGGGGGTGGGGGCGATGTCGCCGTGCTCGCCAATGTTGCGCGCCGAGACGCAGGCGGCGCCGTGATCTATGACGCTGCGCTAATGCGTCTGCGCGAGCGCCGTAAGTGGGAAGACGAGGTCGTGCGCGCGCGGCGATCCGCCGAAGAAGCCAATCGTGCCACCTCCGGGCTCCTGTCGATGATGTCCCACGACTTGCGCACTCCCATCGGCTCAATCAGCGGGTACTGCGATTTGCTGATGATGGGAATCCGGGGTCCGCTCAACGACGCCCAGCTCGCGGACGTCGAGCGCATGAAAAAAGCCGCCACATATCTGCTCAATCTGATAGAGGATGTCCTCAACTTCGCGCGGCTGCGCTCTGGCCAGATCATCGACCTGGACATGACGGCGATCGACACCCAAACGGTGCTGGCGCAAACCGAAGCGCTGATTGGTCCGCGCATGGAGCAGGCGGGCATCGAGTATCGCCGCGAAGGCTGCACTCCAGACGTGTGTGTCGTCGCCGATCCGGACAGATTGCAGCAAATCCTTCTGAACCTGATCACCAATGCAGTGAAGTTCACGGCGGCGGGAGGACGAATTACGATTTCGTGCCGCGCAAGTGACGATCACACATCGATCAGTGTTGCCGACACCGGTCGCGGTATCGCGGCCGATCAGCTCGAACGGATCTTCGAGCCGTTCGTGCAGGCGACCGGCACCGCTGCTGACCCCGCCGCGAAGAAGGGATTCGGTTTGGGCCTCGCCATCAGTCGTGGACTCGCCCGCCGGATGGGTGGCGACTTGACAGTGACAAGCGAGCCGGGAGTCGGCTCTACCTTCTCATTGAGTCTCAAGTCCCCGCGTCCGGCAGAATGACGGCAGACGACTTTTTCCGGGAAAAAACTTTCAGACTCGCCGCTGAAGCTCGCAACGCGACGGCCAGGCTGTAAATTGTCCGTGTGGCACGCGCCGAAATAACCACTCCTGAAATCATCCCCGACGAGAGTGTGGTCGAGCTCTCGCTCCGCCCCCAGCGCCTGTCCGAATTCATCGGCCAGGACCGCGTCAAGGATTCGCTCCGGATCTATATCGACGCCGCCATGCAGCGGCGGGAACCGCTCGACCACACTCTCTTCTTCGGCCCACCAGGCCTCGGCAAAACCACTCTCGCCGAGCTCATAGCGAGAGAGCTCGGCGTCAACATCCGATCGACCTCCGGACCGGCGCTCGAGAAGCCAGGCGATCTCGTCGGGACTCTCACCAATCTCCGCGAAGGGGACATCCTCTTCATCGACGAGATACATCGGCTGCGCCCAATCATCGAGGAGTTTCTCTATCCGGCGATGGAGGACTACAAGATCGAGATCCGCCTCTCCGAAGGACCCAAGGCGCAGACGATCACCATGCAGATCGAGAAGTTCACCCTCATCGGCGCCACCACTCGGCTCGGCATGCTCACGCCACCCATGCGCGCGCGATTCGGCATAGAGCAGAGACTCAACTTCTATCCGCCGTCGGATCTTGAGCAGATCGTGCACCGCACCGCCGAGGTAATGCAGGTGGAGATTGACGAAGAAGGCGCCAAGGAGATCGCCAAGAGATCGCGCGGTACTCCGCGCGTCGCCAACCGACTGCTGCGACGTATTCGGGATTTTGCGCAGGTGCGGGCGGGGGGCAACATCACGCGCAAAGTAGCCGCCGATGCACTGGCGCTGCTCGAAGTCGATCAGTTCGGGCTCGACGACATGGACTCACGCATCCTCAAGACGATCATCGAGAAGTTCGAGGGCGGGCCGGTCGGTGTAAGCACGATTGCCGCAGCAGTCGGTGAAGACGCGGGCACGTTGGAGGAGGTTTACGAGCCGTTTCTCGTCCAGAACGGATTTCTCCAGCGCACACCGCGCGGACGCGTGGCCACGGCGCAGGCATATCGCCATTTCGGATTCAATCCGCCAAACACTCCAGGCGCAGCACAGCAGCCGACGCTTTTCTAAGAACGCGGAACTTGTCGAAGCGAACAGCCCCCGCCGATCTCGCGCCGGAAGATTTTCGCGCGCTCGGCCATTCGCTCGTCGACTCCATCGCAGACTTTCTGAATCGACTGCCGAACGCACCGACCGCATCGTCGCTTCTACCCGATGCAATGCGCGCGAAGCTTGGCAGGCTCGAGATGCCCGAGGACGGCACCGACATCCGCGCGGTGATCGAGAAATTCAGCCGCGCATTTTTCGAGCAATCCACCCACAACGGCAGCCCGCGTTTCTTTGGCTACATCACTTCCTCAGCCGCTCCGATCGGCGCGCTTGCAGATCTACTCGCCGCCGCGGTCAATCCGAATTGTGGGGCGTGGGCGCTGTCGCCGATCGCCACCGAGATCGAGAACGAATCCATCCGCTGGCTCGCGGAATTCATGGAGCTGCCCGGGAAATGGGATGGTGTGCTGGTGAGCGGCGGCAACATGGCGAACATCGTCGGCTTCTTCGTCGCGCGCCGCGCCAAGGCGGCGTGGGATATCCGGACGAAAGGCATCGCCCACAACGACGCGCAGCGGCTGTTGGTCTACGGGTCCAAGGAGATGCACACCTGGATCAAGAAAGCCGCGGACATCGGCGGACTTGGCACCGATGCGATTCGGTGGATCGCGACGGACGAAGAATTTCGCTTGAACCCGCGTGAGCTGCGCAAACAGATCGAAGCAGATCGCAAGGCCGGCCTCACGCCGTTCATGGTGATTGGCACCGCCGGCACGGTCGGCACCGGTGCAACCGACCCCCTGCCCGAGATCGCAAAGATCTGCAAGGAGTTCGATCTCTGGTTTCACGTCGACGGAGCGTACGGTGCGCCGGCAGTCGCGCTCGATGACGCAAGCGACGACCTCAAGGGCCTGCGACTCGCCGATTCGATCGCGATCGATCCGCACAAGTGGCTGTACAGCTCTATCGAAGCCGGATGTCTCCTGACTCGGCACGCTGAGGCGCTCAGCGATGCTTTCGCGTTCAAGGTTCCGTACTACCAGTTCGACGACAACGAAGGTCAGGAAGTGAAGAACTATTTCGAGTCCGGTCCGCAGAATACGCGCGGGTTCCGCGCGCTCAAGATCTGGCTCGGCTTCCAGCAATGCGGCGCCAGCGGCTACCGGCGCATGATCGCCGACGACATCGAGCTTGCGCGACGGCTCCATGGATTCGTCGGCGAGCAGGAGCTGCTCGAGCAAGCAACGCTCGCCCTCAGCATCTGCACTTTCAGGTTCGTGCCCGCTGATCTGCGCGCGGTCTCAGCCGAGAAGCAGACCGAGGATTATCTCAACGAGCTGAACGCGCGAATCGCGACGGCGCTTCGCCTGAGTGGCCAGGCTTTCGTGTCGAACGCGCATTTCGGCGACAAGTACATGCTGCGCGCTTGCATCGTGAACTTCCGGACGAGTATCGCCGATGTGAAGGCCCTACCGGAGATCATCGTCCGCATCGGTCGTGAGATCGACAACAAACTCAGACCGAAATCGTAGCCGCAATTTCGACTGCGTTTCACGCCGTCGATCGTGCGCCGCCGCCGTGACTTTCCGCCTCGAACCCGCGTTTGCGCAATGAAGTCGTCGCGACGAGGATGATCATGCAGGCGGCCAGTGCCAGCGATGAAGCAATCCGGCTCAAATTGAGTCCGCCTTCATTGTGCGGCTTGGTGAGCACATCGCCCACGGTCGCGCCAAGCGGGCGAGTCAGAACGTAAGCCGCCCAGAAGAGAATGCTCTTGGAGATCGGCGTTAATAAATGCAGCGCCGCAACGACCGCCAACAACGCCGCGAACACCAGCGCTCCGCCCTCGAATCCCAATCCCGTCTCCGCGGTAAAATCACCCAGCGCGGTACCCAGCGTGTTGGAGACGAGAATCGTCAGCCAGTAAAAGAGCTCGTTCTTGCGATTGGTGATGCGGTCGACCTGAATAGCGCCGGTTGCGCGCTTCCACGCAAATAGAACCGCCAATACAAGCGCGAATTCGATGGCCGATGATTTCGTGTAGCCGAGTCCGGCGGATCGATCCAGATAGTCCGATGTCGTTGTGCCAACGGTGGTCGTCGCGACGACGACAGCCCAATAGAAAAATGGGTGATAATGCTTTGATACTATCTGAGCGGTGACCGTTACGAGGAAGAACCCCAGGAAGATGAACGTGCTCACCGCGTAGCCGAGCTGGAGCGTCATCGACAGGGCATCGCCGCCCGTCTCGCCCACGGTGGTCGCGAAGATCTTCACGATCCAGAACGCGATCGTGACGCGGGGAACCTTGCTTAGAACGAACTCGTCGTCGTCGTTGTTCATGCCGCCCGCACAAGCAATGAGAGTGCCGCCTCACATTGCCGACGCATTACAATCTGCCTACTCGACAACCCCGATCAGGACAGTGTTCGCCAGCTCGAGTCGACCGCGGTTGCGCCGGAACAGCCAGGCATACTGCGATTTTCTCCAGCCATCGGGGCCAAGCGAAGTCTGCTCGACAAGAACGGTCCAGACTTCACCCCTGAGACGAACTCTGTCGCCACGCGTGTCATGGACGTTCTGCAGGCCCGGCGGCTGGCCGCGAATGGGCAGACCCACGGTCAGATAATATTCGGCCCCCCTCGGACAGC
This sequence comes from Gemmatimonadaceae bacterium, assembly GCA_046262755.1. Taxonomy (GTDB): domain Bacteria; phylum Gemmatimonadota; class Gemmatimonadetes; order Gemmatimonadales; family Gemmatimonadaceae; genus UBA4720. The sequence continues at coordinate 38,816 of JBHEME010000022.1, forward strand.
CGGCGTGTACGTCGGCCGGTTTCGCGCGCCGTGTGGTCGAGCGCGTGCGGGGAGGAGGAGGAATCGGTACGCCGGCGCCGGCACACTGCTCATAGGAAGGCGGTCCCCCCTCCATGACACCATTCGCGCGCAGAATTTTTTTGCGGGTGTCGACCATGAAGGCGACTTCCGACTCCGACTCGCTTGTGCGTGGAAAACTGAGCGACGGATCGATACCCTGCACTCCAGCGAAGATTTCCGGGCGACCGGAATTGGTTCCGTAGGGGCGCGGGTCGTAGCGGAAGTGCTCGAGGTGATAGGGATACGCGTCGTCTCCGCCATCGACCTGACCGCGCACAACGCCCGCGAACACCTCGGAGTCGACGTCTACCAAAGTTCTTTCCGGCTCGGGCGTGGGCGCGGCCCCCCCAGGCGCGGACGACGTTGATCGACAGGCGGCCGCGATAGTCACACACGCGGCGCTAGCGAGGTACAGAGATGATCTGAATCGCATTAACCGGTCACCCTTTGCACAAAGAAGGCCTCACACTATTCCGCCCACGACAGGAGATAACGATCGACAAGCCCGAGCCGATTGGTCAACGGATCACGGCGCACCAGCCACGCGTATTGTCGCCAGTCCTGACCGCCCGGCCCCACGGAGCTCTCGGTCACCAGGACCGTCCACACGTCGCCGGTTGAATCGGGCTCCGGCGATTCGGCGCGGCGAACTTTGTTGATGACTGTGGCGACGCCATGGTATGGAAGTCCGACTGTGACGTAACGCCGCCATTCCGCCGGACATTTTCCGATCGGCACCCCGGCCTTCGTCCGACGGGAACGGATTCCGCCGCAACCAGGATAGACGAAGGGACCGCCCTCCTCCACCTTGATCAAACCGAGAATCGCGCGGCGTTGATCGGTGATGGCAGCGAGAGCGCTGCCGGAAGTCGAATCTCCCAATCCTTCGAGATCCAGCGCGGGAGGACGGTCGGTTTCTTTCAACGTCGAGTTGTCTCCCGCTGGACGAGAATCAACGCGCAGAAACCCGGGTGGCCCGATGGAATCCACCGAGCCGGGAATCTCCGCCCGCACCACGCTCTCGAACACCTCCGCGTCGACGCGCTCGAGCTCTCTGTCCGACGCAGAAGTCGCCGAGCACGCCGCAGACACGCCAAGCAGCACGACGAGCTGAAGCAATAAGAGGCCAGACAGTCGAATAGCTTTCACTCGATGCCATTCATGCACGTTCAAGACCTTCATATCCTTTAATTTCGGCGTGACTCGCGACGGCTCCCGCACCTCGCACTACGACTTCGATCTCCCGGTCGAGCGCATTGCGCAGCAACCAACCGAACGCCGCGGCGACAGCAGGTTGATGGTGTTGAATCGCTCGACGGGCGAGATCACTCACAGGATGTTCAGCGATCTCATCGACCTCATCCCTGCCGGCGATGCAATCGTTCTCAACACCACCCGGGTTTTCCGCGCACGCCTGCTCGGCACCCGCGACAACGGCACTCCTGCTGAAATTCTGTTGCTTCGTCCACTCGGCGACTCCATGTGGGAAGCAATGGTGCATCCGGGCGGGAAGCTCAAGCCGGGGAAAGTCGTGCGCATCGCCGACGGCTTCGATGTCGAAATCTTCTCTACGACCGAGCGACGGACGCGCGTCGTGCAGCTCACGTCGGTGGTGCCAATCGACGAGGCAATCGAGAAACACGGACATATTCCGCTGCCGCCTTACATCACTCGTGCCGATCAGGAAGCGGACGCCGAACGTTATCAAACAGTGTACGCGAACGAGACCGGGTCCGTCGCGGCGCCGACTGCAGGCCTGCACTTCACGCCCGAGATACTGGAGCAGTTGAACAGCAAAGGCGTCAAGCGCGTCGATATCCTGCTCCACGTTGGCGCCGGCACTTTCAAGCCGGTGGAAACCGAACATCCCGCCGATCACGTCATGCACGAGGAGTCTTACTCGTTTACCGCGAAAGCCGCGCGAGAGTTGAACGAGACGCGTCAGGCTGGCGGAAAGATCTGGGCGGTCGGTACTACCTGCGCCCGGACCCTGGAGAGCGTGATCGACGAGGATGGAGTCTTTCGCGAGAAATCGGGTGAGACACGGTTGTTCATACGTCCGCCCTACCAGTTCCGCGCGCTCGATCGTCTCATAACGAATTTCCACCTACCGCGATCGACGCTGCTCATGCTGGTGGCAGCCTTCGCTGGTTACGACCTGACCATGCGCGCCTACCGCGAAGCACTCGCCGAACGGTACCGACTGTATTCATACGGCGACGCAATGGCTATCATAGGAGACCAAGCATAGCCTTGTTTCACGCAACAT
>JBHEME010000023.1:0-39786 GCA_046262755.1 Gemmatimonadaceae bacterium
CCCTCGCTCCGCTCGGTCGCGGGTCTCCTGGTCGCTCGCTGAAACTCGCGCGCGTAGGCGCCACGACCGACTCCCTCCGCTTTTCGGTTGGTAGGGAATCAAAGCCTTGAAGATCGCGCGCCGACGCAACTTCCTCGGCGATGGCGGCTGCGCCGCCGCGCTATTCGCGCGTGCAGTTACGATACTCTACCGGGAGAGGCTGGGCTTCTTCGCAGGCGACGTTCGCGAGCGACCAAGGAGACCCGCGACCGAGCGGAGCGAGGGAGCGCAGTTAGGGGCTCCGCCGGAGCGAGTTCGTCGCCTGCGAAGACGCCCAGCCTCGACCCAAACAGCGATGTATAGGACTACACGAGCCCGAGAAATTCCTTCGGCGACGCAGCGAAACCTGGGAAGATGCGATCGAGCGCGCGGGCGCCAAGGTGATCCTGCACGACTTCGGCGAAAACAGAACGGAAGTCGGTGGTGAGAGCTAGATCGCGACCCTCGTAGAGCTGCTCCGGCTCGAGACCCGGCCACTTGCCGTGCACCTTGCCACCCTTGACGTGGCCCCCGATCACGAACAGCGCACCTGCATGACCGTGGTCGGTCCCGCGATTACCGTTCTCCCGCGCCATGCGACCGAACTCGGACATCGTCATGATCACGACGTCGTCCATCCTGTCGCCAAGATCGGTAACGAGTGCAGCGATCGAACGCGAGAAATCGTCCAGGCGCTGTGCCAGCTGTCCGGTCGCGCCGCCCTGATTTACGTGGGTGTCCCAGCCACCGACATCGGCGAACGCGATCTCGAGACCTAGGTTGGCTTTGATCAGCTGCGCGATCTGCAGCAAACGCTGCCCAAATTGCGAGCGCGGGTAATCCGAGCCGTTCTGCGGCAGATATTTCTGCGGGTTCGCGGAACGCAGCATCTTCACCGCGTCGAACATTTCCGCGCCTGTTCCATGTACGAGATCAGCAGACCCCGTTCTGTACAGCGCTTCAAGACGCTCGGCGGAATTTCCGGTGGCGCGTACGCTGAACTCGTCCAGACTGTTCATCGCCACGGTTGCACTCGGACCTTCGAGGATGCGCGGCGTTTGCGGCGTCAGAGCGACGGCGCGGAACGGCGTCTTCTGCAGGTTGCACTCGTCGCACGTGCCCTTTACCGCGAGATAGCGATTGAGCCAGCCGTCGGTGGTGCCCTTCACGTCGGGCGTGCCGGTCTCCATGTAATCCTGCGCATCGAAATGCGATCGGGTCGTGCTCGGGCTTCCAACGGCAGTGACGGGCGCTAGAAGTCCGCGATCGTAAAGCGGCTTCAGTGGCGCGAGTGAGGGATGCAGTCCAAAGAACCCGTCCAGGTCTATAGCGCCCCCGACGGCGTTGCGCGATGGCTGCGGAATCGCGATCGAGGGACGCATCGCGTAGTAGGATTTCTCACCGTGAGGAACGACAATGTTGAGAGCGTCCGCCGCTCCGCGCTGGAAGAGGCAGATCAGCACTTTGCCCTTCGGCGCCTTCACGAGCTCCATCCCGAACGCCGTGCGCCGCAGGAAACTCGGACTCAATCCCATCGTCACGAGCGCCAGCGCACCCGATTTCACGAATACTCTGCGTTCCATACTATCTCCTAGTGCCTCTGAAATTCCGGCGAGCCGAGTGCCAGTCCGACGATCTGCGGCAGTCCGGTAAGCTGCGGCAGGTTGGTGAATGGCCGTCCCTGCAATGCCGCTCTGCGCCCTCCATTTTGATTCGGGCGCGGGCGAGCCGCTCCTGGATTGCCTGGAGAGCCAGACATTTCGACGCCGGTCGTGCCGGCATCCATCCCGCCAGACGTACCCACATCTCGCATCTCGACACTTGTCGAACTGTTTTTAGGTGACATGTCCTGAATCGAGGTAGGCGCGCCGTTCGCGAGCAGCGGGTGCTCACCCGACACGAGAACTGCTCGCGTATCCGGTGACACCATCCCGTTGAGTATCGTCGCGACAACCGCGTCGACCTGTTTCTCCCGCGGTGCGGAGCGAATAGTGTCGAGCATGGGTAACGCGCGAATGTCGATGCCCGGCAGTCGTCCCGCCGCCGCCGCCATCCCGAAATTGATGCGATTGAGAATCGCACCGGTGTTCATCCACGACTCGCCGGTCTCCGGCCAGCCGTTTGGCGCCTGGTGCCCGAAGATCGGCTGACCCAGGAAGGCAATCACAAGCGCCGTGCGGGGCGTGCTGTCGGGCGCCGCGTTGAGCGCGCGCATCGCACTCACCACAACCTCAAACGGAGATTTGACTTTTGTCCTGAATGCCTGCTGCGAAAAGAATTCGGGCGACGTAACGATCGTGCGCAGAACCTCACGAATGTCGCCGTCGGTTTTCAGATAGACTTGAGCGGCGTGATCGACGAGTGCCTTCGAGGGCGTGTCGCTCACGAACCGCCGCGCGAGCTTGAACGAGATGAAGTGGGCCGTCGCCGGACTCCGTGCCAGGATGTCAAGCACGTCCTCGGCGTCCTCCATCCCGCGTCCCGCCGCGAGCTTGTGGCCGAGTACGACTTTCTCACCTGCGTCGTGGACCTGCGGACGGAAGATGAAGCCACCACCCTGCGGGGGCGGCTTGATTGTCCATCCGGTGAACGCGCGCGCGACGTTGATGACATCCTGTTGCGTATAGCCGCCGTCGACGCCGAGTGTGTGCAGCTCGAGCAGCTCGCGCCCGTAATTTTCGTTGAGTCCCTGACGCTGGCGTTGCTGCTGCTGTTGCTGCTGTTGCCGACGCTGCATCTCCTCGGCAGCGCCCATCGCACCGAGGGTACGCCCAATACCTCGTCCCCGCATTATCGCGAGCGGCGGTCGCGAAAACGTGTTGGCGCCGGCCAGAGTTGGCCGCGTGCTGTCAGCCATGCTCCGCGCGTTGTCGAGGTAGAAAAGCATTGCAGGACTCTTCGCCACCGCTTCCAGGAGGTCGCGGAATTTGCCCAGCGCGTTCGGGCGAATGACGTTCTCATCGAAGTCCGTCAGGTAGTACGGCTCGGGCGCGCCTTTGGCCGCATAGATGTTGAAGTGATTCTCCCAGAAGTCGGTCATCACTTCCTGGAGCTGCCGCTCGCTGGCAACAGCGCGGGCAACGCGCGACGACTGGAGCTGCGTCACGACCTGCCTGGTGACATTCAATCGTTGCTGCTGCTGCGATTGCTGGCGCAGCGCCATGCTGTCGGCAGCACTCATTTCGCGCGTCGTATCACCGCGCTCGCGCTTGACCTCACGTTTCTCCCGCTGTTGTTCGGCATATTGCCGCAAAAGGTCGTTCTGATCCTGGTTGATCACCGGATACTTCGCTACGAAAGCCTCGATTCCGGCGTCGTTGATTTTTTCGGGGTGCAACTGCTGATCGATCCATTTATCAAGACCGATCGCGCGAACCTTGAGCAAATCGCCCGGCCTGGGGCCGAAGGTGAGGCGGTTGAGGGCCTGGATGATCTGTTGATCGGCGGGAAGCTCGCGGACATCCGACCGGACAACCGGCGATCTGGCTGAGGTCTGGCTCCCGACAGATATCGGCGCGACGCAACAGAGCGCCGCGATCGCTCCAAACGTTTTTGCGATTCGCATTGTAGGCTCGTCTCCAGGGTCCAGAACAATAGACGTGCGGGCCACGTAAGACGTTAATAGAGGCCCTCTAGATCCAGATGCCAACCTTCCTACCCCTCCAGCTATCTAATAGGTGCTGCCACCATAGGCACCACTTTTTCTCGTCCCCCTGCTGATGTCCTCGATCTCTGATCGTCTCCTTTCCGCGCTAGGCGGATCCTACACCATCGAGCGTGAGCTCACCGGTGGGGGCATGGCGCGCGTGTTCGTGGGCGACGACAAGGACCTCGACCGGAGAGTGGTCATCAAGATCTTGCCACCGGAGCTCGCCGCCAGCGTCTCGGCGGAGCGATTCCGTCGGGAAATACTCACCGTTGCGCGGCTGCAGCACCCGCACATCGTTCCGATCCTCAAGGCAGGCGAGGTTGATGGACTACCGTACTTCGTGATGCCTTACGTCGACGGTGAATCCATCGACGTCCGACTCCGTCGTACGCACACCTTCGGCGTGCGCGAGACGCTCGGCATCATGAAAGATGCGGCTCGTGCGCTAGCGTTCGCACACGAGCGCGGCGTCGTCCATCGCGACATCAAGCCCGGCAATATTCTCCTCGCTTCCGGCTCGGCGACCGTTACGGACTTTGGAGTCGCGAAAGCGCTGTCGTCCGCTCTCAGGTCCGGCGACAAGAGCAAAGGGCTGACGAACACTGGCATGTCGCTGGGCACCATCCTCTACATGGCTCCGGAACAGGCAGCTGGAGATCCGGAGATCGATGGGCGGGCGGACATCTATTCGCTCGGGATCACCGCTTACGAGATGCTTTCCGGCGCGGCGCCGTTCGCCAGCCTCAATCCGCGCGAGATGCTGACAGCGAGGCTGACCCTCCCGCCGCCGCCCCTCTCCGCTGTGCGCAAGGACGTGCCAGCTGGGCTGGAGCGGTTGATCGCTCGGTGTCTGGCAATCGACCCCGACGACCGTCCGCAGGGCGCTGCAGCGCTGGTGGAAGCCCTCGAGGATCCCGAAGTGATCAGCGGATCGTTCGTCCTGCCCGAGCCGGTGCGCACCAATCGCGGAAGTCGCGCGGTGCGCGCGGCAGTTGTTGGCGCGTTGGCGCTTGTCGGTGCGATCGCGGTGAGTGCGGGGATGTACACACGCATGCATCCGACGACCGTGGCCGCTCAGTCCACTGGCGTCGTGGCGAATCCGGATGTAATTGCCGTTCTGCCCTTCGTGAGCCTGGGTGCCGATTCCAGCAATGCGTATCTAGCGACTGGAGTTACCAACGCTGTTGCTGGAAAACTGATGAGAACTCAGGGGCTTCGCGTCCTTGCGCCAGGCAGGCCTCGGTCGGTGCGGCGCAAGAGCGACACCGCCAGCACCGCCAATCTCGATGCGCAAATGGTGCTCGAGGGAACCGTCGAGCGGATCGGCAACAGACTCCGCGTCACTGCACGTCTAAGCAACACAGACGACGACGTTATGCAGTGGGCCGATGTGTACGATCGCGATGTGAAGGACCTTTTCGCGGTCGAAGACGAGATCGCGGATGCGATCGTCGCGTCAGTGAGTCCGATGGCGAGTCAGCGCAGGACCAATCCCAGCTGACCTATCCCTGAGCCCGGCGAGCCGTGCTGCGATCGCCCGGGCATCGAAGACGCCAGCGCTGCTCGCATTTGTTCAAGCGAACGATCCGCAATAGAAACCCCGTTGCCGCTTGGGATTGCGGCAACGGGGTTTTCCTGGTGGTCTCAAGCTCCCCGCAGGTGTTCAGTTCCGGGGAGATACCGCCACGTCACCTACCTATAGTTCGAGTCCAGCACCGAAAGTTGGTTGCGAATCGATGCCCAGGCGTTCCGAACCTGCTGCGAAGCCTGCGCGCTTTGAAAAGCCGCGTCTGCTCTCCTCGCTGCGCTCAGCAGCGCCCTGCCTGCCGGTGCCGATCCCGAGACATTGCCGGACGCGCTTACAAGCCGCTCGTACAGTGACGCATTGTCGGCAAATGCGGAAAGCGCGAACCAGAGCTCGACATCGGCATCGCCGTATCCGCGCCGAGTGTCAAAACGGCCATTGGTGGCGACTCCGATGTCCTGCCGCTCGCGAGCTGCCAGCATCTGCGCATTGCGCCGCAGCTGCGACGCCTGGTCAGGTGACAGGATGGCCGGGTTGAACGTTCCCGTCGTACCGCCCGTCGCTGAAATACCCAGCGCCTGCGCTGTACGCCAATCGAGGTTCCCGGTTGCCGTAAGCCCCTTATCCGACTGGTACTCGAACAGCGCGCGCTGGGTGGCCTCGTCCAGCCGACCAGTGATCGCGCCCCGATAGTAGTTCTGTTGCTGCAGTGCCTGCTGCGCTGCCCGAATTCTGTCAGTCGCGGTATAGATAGTGTACGCCCCCGGCGCCCTTGGTGACCCGCGACGAGTCAGTGTCAAATCCTGATCGAGCTGAACGGCGAGAGGAGTGCCGGCAGCTACTCGGACATCGCGACCTGAAGAAAGAATGGTCCCCAACGCGGCCAGAATTCCCGATGCTGGATTGTTGGCCGAACCGGCACCTGCGATTACCGCGCCGGCGCCGGTGCGTCCCCCGACCAGCACCACACGCGCGTTGGCATCAGCGTCGATCTGACGACGCTCGGCCGCATCAGTGCTCGTCAACCTGCCGACCATGCTGTACGCTCTGCCGTCGGAGAGAGTGAGCCGGTCGAAGTTGACTTCAATTACACCCGATTGTTGGCGATTGGCTGGTTGCACGAATGTGATGGTACCGCGGATGCGGCTTCCACCAGGAATCACCGTGTAGTCGTCGGCTTGAACGGTATCGTCAACGATTGTCTCGAAGGTCTGACCTACGCGCGCGGTGGATGATTCGAGAGCTGTCGTCGTCCGCACCATAATGACGGTGCCGGCGGGGAGAGTCAGGCGCGCTTGTGCGGAAAGCTCGGGTGCGGCGGCGAACGCCGCAAAAAGGGTCGCCAGACCCCCGGCGAGAGATTTTGTTCGACTGTATGCCATGATTGTAGCCTCTTTAAATGTTGCAACCCAGATGATTGATGTGTTCATCATTGGATAAGGCATACATCGTTCCGCCCGTCGAACTCTGGCGGGGATTAACCCCCCTATTAGCGCGATAAACTGGGCCAGGCTCGCTCGCAGCAGGTTGAGGACGTTCCCAGCCCGTTGACATCTACGCTAGTGTTCTCTCGTCACCCTAGCGCAGGCTAACGCCCGATGAACAACAGCCCGTGCGATCATATCGGCGCGATCGCAAACGTAAGGCAAGCTGTTCGCCGCGAATGCGAAGAGTGTATCAAGATCGGTTCGCGCTGGGTTCATCTCCGTACATGTCAGCAGTGCGGCGGAACTCGCTGCTGCGACGACTCACCGAACAGGCACGCGAGCAAACACGCACACGCGACGGGACACCCCGTGATAGCGTCCGCGGAGCCGGGTGAGCGTTGGATGTACTGCTATCCGGACGACGCGTTCGCGGAGTATTGAGGAATGTTTCGTTACCCGAGTACGGCGCTGACGTGTCCTGCAACGACACGCCATCCATCCGGACGCTGGCACCAGACCCGGGTATAGCGGAAAGGTCCGCTGAACGCCTCGCCCCGGAAAGTGCCGGACATTTGCATCCTGACGCTCACCACAGCAATGCTTCCGAATTCCTGGACCCGCTCCTCACTCGGCTCGAGCCTCGTTATGCGAATCATTCCGTCACGATGCCCCTTCAGATCGTCGGCCTTTCCGTAAACGGCGCCGTCGGGTCCTGTGAAGACGAGCGCGTCGTCAACGAGCCGATCGAGAGCGGCGAAATCGCTCGTGAGCTGTGCTGCCCGAAGCGCACTCTCGCAGTTGCGCAAGGATTCGTTCAACGTCCAGCGTTCGCCTTCTGGAGCGCGTCGATGTCGAGCTTCTTCATCGGTAACATCGCTTCCATCGTTCGCTGGGCGGCCCCGGAATTCTCGTCCTTGAACAAATCGGACATTATCTTGGGGACTACCTGCCACGACACGCCGAATTTGTCCTTGAGCCACCCGCATTGCTGCGCCTTCGGATCGCCTCCGGCAGTCAGCTTCTCCCAGTAGTAGTCAATGTCCTTCTGTGTCTCGCAGGTGATCTGAAACGAGATTGCTTCGTTGAACTTGAACACGGGACCGGCGTTGAGCGCCGTGAACTGCTGTCCTTCCAGCTCGAAGACCACCGTCATCACTGAGCCGGGCGGGCGGCGGTGCGTGTCGAAGCCGGCTTTGCCGTAGCGGGTCGTCGTCACGATCCTCGAATTCTTGAATATCCCCGTGTAGAACTTCGCTGCCTGCTCGGCCTCGCTGTCGAACCACAGGAAGGGACTGATTTTCTGAACGGTCGGCATTATCTCCTCGCAGTCTCCAGTTGAAGCGAAGCGTTCGACACGTTCTAAATCTGCGTGCCAAACAAAAGAGCGGCCACTCTTGCGAGTGACCGCTCTCCATAACTGGTGGTGCTGCCCGGATCTAGAGGAGGCCGCCGCTGCGTACGCGGAAGTCGACGTTGTCCAAGATCCATTTCCAGAGTTCGGTCTGGCCTTCCGGTGTCGCGCTGGCGTGATAGTGCGAGCGCCACGTCGCCATCACTTCGTCGTCGACGGTCCACATCCGCACGCGGCGGCGAGGAACGTTCTTCTCCCAATGCACCGCCACTGTCGGGCGGGGATAAAGGAGACGCACGGTGGTGTTCTTCGAGAGGTACTCCAGACCGCTGACGTTGATTTTCTTGTACTTGCTCAGGCTGTCGTTGCGTTCCGACGGCGTGTCAGGTACGCCGTCGGTGAGCATCACGATGTTGAGTGGAGAAAGTACCAGATTCTGGCGCTTCACCAGCGTCGCAACGCGCTCGAAGAATGGATTGAAGTCGGTGAGCCCGTCGCGCGATGGATATTCCTTCCTCAGAAAAGCCGCGATCTGGGGCACGCTCATGTTCTGAAAGGTGTGAATCGGCTGGAAGGATTTGGTCTCTCCCGGCTTCTCCCCGCCAAACGAGCCAACGAAGACCGCGGTCGGCTGCTTCAGCCCGCCCAATCCGTGGATGTGCGCATACAAATAGTTGGAAGCAAAGTCGATGGAGTTCTCATAGCGGCCTTTGCTGCCGAATGAGCCGCTGACGTCGATCCCGATTACCAGTGTCGAACGAGCCACTCGAGTGCTGCTCGATGCCGGCGAGCATGCGGTGATCGCAAGTAGCGCGAGTGATGCCGCTGCCAGGACGCGTTTCATCAGGCTACCCTCGGCCTTGGGTCATGCGGCGTGAGCATTCTCGAGCCCGTCTCCAGCGTTGGACGCGAGCCAACCGAGAACGGGTGCGCGGCGAGGATGTCTTCGAGCGAAGTGAAGGGAAGAGTGAACATCGGTCGGGATTGCACCACTACGACCGCAAAGTTGAGCGAGGCGGCCAGGAGTTGGAGCACGGGCAGCGAGAGCAATTCGAGCATGCGCTTCGCTTCCGCGTGGAACCACTCCGTTTCTGCCTTGAGGGCATTGACCGGTGCGCGCCACATCTCCGGTTGAACCGGTGATGCGACAACGCGGGCTCCATCGTCGTGCGAGATCGTCTGCCGTGACAGAATCGCGAGCAAGGCGGGCGTTCCAAATCGTCCGAACAGGAACCACGACATGCCGCGCACACCAAGCCAGCCGAACGAGGCCAGTGCGAGAGTGGCGCCGATACCGAGCTGCACCGAGCCGCCCGACTGCTGGGCGATCCACGGTGTGATCGCATCGATCAGCTCACGATACAGGAACACGACTTCGAAGAACATGACCGCGCTCTCGACGACGAGCATCTGTACTATCGTGGCGGTCTTCTTCGCCTTCACGGCTTCCGTCACCACCTGCACGCAAGCGAAGCTGCCGGCAATGAGCATGAACAGGAACATGTAAAGCAATGGACCCATGACTCTCGGATTCGGATCGAAACCGGTGAGGCTGCCAAACACTTCGTTCAGTGTGGGCTGGAGCGTGAACGTGAAGACCGTCGCTTCGATCGCGCACCAGATCACGAGAATCAGGAAGGCAACCCACGGAACACCGGGCTGGAAGTAGCTGCGGGATGTCCAATCGAGGAACGTGAGAGGAGAACGGACCAGGCCGACGAGCATGTTCTTGAGCATCAGCAGGCCAAAGCGGACGGAGCCGATGACCCAGCCAACGAGCGCAATGCCCACGCGCAATATTCCGGTCCAGAAAAGCCAGATGCAGCGGCCGGCATCCCACCACGTCATCAACAACGCAGTGAGGAACGTGCCGCGACCTGAACGGAACGGAAGCGTATAGAGCGAGGCGGCGGTGCACCACGCACCTGCAGCGATTACGAGCGCGGGCAGGAGCAGCGCCGCCCAAGCCAGTACGCGGACGGCGGGATGTCCGACTGTCCACGCCGGACTGACGGCCATCTGCCACTCAGCCAGCCAGCGCATTGGTGCGAGGAGTGCGAGCACCGCGCCTTGCCACTGCGCGGGGAATAGTTGCGAGAAGGATTCGAACATGAATTGGCCTCTTCGGAGGTGTGTAGCGGTCGCGCTGTAATCGAGCACGCGACGTATCGACGACGGACGGCCGTCGCCTACTATAGCTCTTGGAGTCTGACGAGCATGCCGAACGCTGGAAACGTGAATTTCCTTTCATAATCGAACGGGGCCCGAAAGGGAGCCTTAACGGCATCGGTGCGTACCAGACGTCGTCCGGCGGTTGTCACCGAGTTGCAGCCCGACCGAGACTATTTTGTCCGCTTGGGTCGCAACTCGGTGATGCGCGACCTCACCAGTCTCTTCACCAGGGCGAGCGGCAATGGTTTGTCGAGAGGAAATCGGACAGTTCCTTTCGACATCTCGTAAGCCTTGAGCTCCCGCGCCTGGGCGCGCCTGATCGCGGCCGTCATCGGGTACATGCTCAGGTGGGTTTTCCAGGCGGCGTAGTAAACCAGAACCTGGCCATCAAGTCTGAACCCGGGGATGCCGTAACTAAAAGACTCAGTCGCCCGGGGAGCGCCGACGCGGATCGCATCGCGCAATTTCTTCAGTTCGCGTCGCGAACCGGCCGGTAAGGACGCGAAGTAAGCTCGTACCCTTTCACGCGCGTTCTCCATCGCGGATATAATATCCCTCAACCGCACACTCGCCGGGCAACCAACACCAGGAAAACCACGTGACCAAATTCGCCAACATTCTCGGAACGGTCGGCAACACTCCGGTCGTCAGGGTCGGCAAGCTCGCGCCGCCGCACGTCAATCTCTTTGTCAAGATCGAAGCGTTCAACCCACTCGGCTCCGTAAAGGATCGTCTGGCGCTGGGAATCATTGAGGATGCCGAGCGTTCGGGCGCACTCAAGCCGGGACAGACGGTCATCGAAGCGACCAGCGGCAATACCGGCATCGGACTGGCCATGGTCTGCGCGCAGAAAGGTTATCCCCTCGTCGTCACGATGGCGGAGTCTTTCAGCATCGAGAGGCGCAGGCTGATGCGCTTCCTCGGAGCGAAGGTCATTCTTACGCCCGCGCCTGAAGGCGCAACGGGCATGGTACGGCGCACCATCGAGCTGGCGAAGAAGAACAACTGGTTCTACACGCGACAATTCGAGAACGAAGCGAATGCCGACTTCCACTCGAAGACGACTGCTAAAGAGATTCTCGCCGATTTCAGCGGTGAAAAACTGGATTATTGGGTGACGGGTTTCGGGACGGGCGGGACGCTAAAGGGCGTGGGTCGCGTGTTGAGGAAGGAGCGGCCTGAAGTGAAGATCGTAGTTTGCGAGCCGACCGACGCACCTTTGCTTACGAGCAGAACGCCGCAGGAGCGACACCCCGACGGCTCTCCCGCGTCGCGTCATCCATCGTGGAAGCCACACCCGATCCAGGGGTGGAGTCCGGATTTCATTCCGAAACTGACCGGCGATGCTGTGGACATGAAGCTCGTGGATCGCATCATCACCGTCCCGCCGCCTCAGGCGATGCAGTGCAGCAAACAGCTTGCGCAGAAGGAGGGAATTTTCGTCGGAGTGTCAGCGGGCGCCACTTTCGCCGCAGCACTCGAGGTAAGTGCGGGCGCACCAAAAGGTGCAACGATTCTGGCCATGCTTCCGGATACGGGCGAGCGCTATCTGACTACTCCGCTCTTCGCTGACAGTCTCGCCGAGATGAATGAGGAGGAAGCCGCAATCGCCGCGATGGTCTGAGCCCCGCGATCAGACCTGTCGGAGCTGCTCGACGATGGCGGCAACGTGCAATGCCGTCGTGTCGAGCAGCGGCACGCCCGCAATGACCGGCGAGGACAGAAGCAACGGCAGCTCTGTCCCGCCGAGGATGACGCCATCGATCTTCTCTTCATCGCGCAACCGAGCAATGAGCGCTCCCAAAGCATCGCGCGTCTCATCACGAAAATCACCGACGAGCAGCTCGCCGACGTAGCGCGCGTGGACCCAGTCGCGGTCGTCGGTCTTGGGTACCACCACGACGATGCCGTAACGACCGCAGACGGTCGGGTAAAAGCTTCCCTCCATCGTGAACCGCGTGCCCAGAAGCGCCAATCGACTCAATCCGCGCCGCTGGGCTTCCTGCGCACAAACCTCGACGATGCTAAGCATAGGAACGGGTGCCACCGCCGAGAGCTCGTCGAATACTACGTGGGGGGTGTTGGCGGTCATCGCGATGAAGTCCACACCCGCGCCCGCGAGGCGCCGTAGCGACGCCAACAAATAGTCAATCAGAGCACCGCGGTCGTTTTCGACGAGTCGCATGACACGCTGAACATCTACGCTGTCGATGACAATAGATGGAGCAGAAGAAGGCTCTTTCCGCGCCCACGTTCCTAGGATGCGACGGTAATAGTCAATCGTGGACTCGGGCCCAAGTCCACCGACAAGTCCTACTGCCTTCATCCGGTCTGAATTGTTTATGTCTTGCGAAGCTCCGCGGCCACGGAATCGACCGTCTTGAGATACGGATCGATCAGATCGCGGTGGAGCGTGATGATCAGCTCCTTACCATCGCGGCCGTAAAACCGAACCGCCAGGCTGTCGCGGTTTGCCCTGAGAAGCTCGTCGGGCACGCGCACTTCTCTCGTTTCATACGGTGAGCAGCTGCTGCCATAAAAACAATGGTAGGGATCGCGCGAGGTCCCCGCCGATTTTAGCAGTTGGCCGGCGGGTGAAACTGTCTGGACAACGCCGCGCGGGGCGTACCACACGTTTGGATTGGAAATGTTCACCGCGCCGTAGAACGGATCCACATAAAGTCGATGGTCCCTTATCAATGCGCCATCACGGCGCAATGATGCCCGCAATCCGTAGGCGTTCTCGTCGGATTTCCAGGCAACGATCAAAACACGGGCGGAATGTGGATACTCACGCACCTGAATCACGGGAGCGGCCGAATCCAATGGCGACTCGTCAGCTCTCGCGTCCGACGCCGCGAGGGAGCTGTGTCGCACGAAGGGGAGTGCGCAGGAGACAAAAGCAGGAAATGCTGCAATCAGCATGAACGCGCGTCGGCGACTGCTTGTCCCAGTGATCTTCATTTCCGCCTCCCGTCCCATCAAGCGATTACGCGTTGTGCCTTCGGCAGATACCTACGCTAGGTACCACTGCCAACCAGCACAATCGCAAAACCATCGTAGCCTTTGGTCCCTACCGTTTGAATGGCGGTTCCACTCACGCGCGAATGCGCGCCGAGCAAGTCGAAGAAGCGCCTTACTCCCTGGACGCTGGGATCGGTGCTCTCATCATCGATTACGGCTCCGCTCCGCACAACGTTGTCCACGACGATGAGGGAACCGGGCCGCGAAAGCTTCACGGCCCATTCGAAATAGGTGGGAATGTTCTGCTTGTCAGCGTCGATGAAGATCAGGTCGAAAGGCTTAGCCCTTTCCGCCGAAATTTGGGGCAGTGTTTCCAGCGCGCTTCCAATCCGCACCTCGATCACCTCCTGCAGGCCGGCACGCACGAAGTTGCGCCGCGCGACTTCCGCGTGTTTCGGGTCGACTTCGAGCGTGATGACTCGCCCCCCGTCGCGCAATCCTCTCGCCAGCCAGATCGTGCTGTAGCCGCCAAGCGTTCCAATCTCGAGGATCGAGCGAGTGCCTACGAGTCTGGCCAGGATCTGAAGCAATTTTCCCTGGTTCGGAGACACGCTAATCGCGGGCAGCCCGGCTGTTTCGATCTCACGGAGTGCCGCATCGAGAACAGGATCGTCCGGCAGCAGCTTTCCAGATAAATACCGATCCACCTCAGCCCACTGATTTTCAGCAAGGGAGCTCGAAGAAGCGGGCTCGCTGGTGGCTAGGTCTTGATGTGCTTGAGGAATGGTATCACCTGCTCGGAATAGTAAGGCTCCTGCGTTCCCCAGAAGATGTAATCAACGTTCAGGTACTCCGTCGCGAATTTGACCAAGTCGGAGATCTGCACTTTCCTGCCGGTGCTCGGATTCACGTCCTCGAAGTTGCCATCCTGAACGGCGATCCCGATTGGAACGCTGCCGGCGACTTCCCTGATCAAAGGGTAGGAATTTTTCAATTGGCCTGGTCGGTACGGAAGAAGGTCGGGACCCCCCATGCCGACATTGGACTCTTTCGCCGCCTGGTAGACGGCGCGCAGATAACCCTTGTCGCTTATGGGACGCCACTCCCCGGGCATGAAATTGCCGTACTGAATCACCACCGATTTTGGGAAGGCCAGTCTCATTGCCTTCATGTTCGTGATGATCGCGTCGCGATAGATCTCGTAAGAGAAACCCTTCGGAAAGAACCGTCCACTCGTACCGAATTCTACGGAAGTCTCGGCGAAGTTGATCCCTTCGATGCGGCCATCGAACTCCTTTCCCAAGGCAAAGAGCAGCTTCTCAAATCTGTCCTGCACCGCCGGGTCCCAGCGTCTCGCCACCCAGCCCGCGGCCATCGGATGCGATTCGTCGTCTCCGTCAAACTCGTACTGTCTGTCGGCACCTCCGTTGTAGACCGAATCGCGAACCAGGTAGACCGGTACATTCACGCGCGATTCGCTGAAGCTGACATCTTGGAGCTGAATGAATAACTTCTTGCCCCTGGATTTCAGAAAAGCAACGTCAGAGCGAATCTGACTGAAATCGTACGCGTCCTTTTCCGGTTCCAGCTCGCGCCACGAGTACTTTAGCTGCGCTCCTTCGAGAGCCGGCGTCTCGAGAAATGAAGACGCTCTCCGCATAGCCGCTCTGTCCTCACCGAAGAAGACATAATGATGGAGAACCTTAGGGCTCGAGCCCACGGACAACCCTGCAACAACGCATGCAGCGAAGTACCTGAGGTGGCGGCCGGGACGTAGTATTTCTGATTCCTGCATCATCGATGATCCATTCTGTTCAAAACCTGGGCGCCTAAGGTTATCACACACTTACCTATGATTCCCGAGCTTGGACACCGCGAACGCGCGATCCGTGCGGTAGCGTTTACTTTCGCCTGTGTTGGGGTCATGTCCGCGTGCAGCACGCCCCCGCTAGCGAGCTCTCCACCGTCAACGCCGTCGGCACCGCGCCCGCAGAACCCCTCACCGATGGTGGAACACGCGCGACGTCATGAGCGGGTCCAGCAAGGGCTACCGCCGGGAATCACGTTCACTATCGACTCAGTGCTGCCGAAACCCGTCGACATCTTCATTCCGAACGTCCCCACGCTGAGTGCTGACGTGTCGGAGGAGCGAACCCTGCTGGTCCACTTTTTCGGAGCGTCCTATGTGCCGATGCATGCGGTCTCGTCGAGTAACGCGCGGTATGTCCTCGCGGTGGTGAACCTCGGCGGAGGCTCGTCAGCATACGAACAACCGCTGTCGGACTCTGCCGCGTGGACGAGTCTCCTGCGGCGCGTGCGCGACGAGACGAGCTCGCGTACGGGCGGACGGATACGCATCGGACGTATCTTTGTGAGCGCATTCAGCGCGGGCTACGGGGGTGTTCGCGCCCTGCTCAGCGACGAGCGCAACGCGAAAACGCTCGATGGGATCATCCTCCTCGACGGACTCCACACGAGCTATGTCCCGGAACGCACGGCGGTAGCCGAGGGCGGCGTGCTGGACACGACGAAACTCGTGCCATTCCTCCGGTTCGCACGGCGAGCTGTGGCGGGGGAGGTGAGTCTTTTAATCACCCACTCCGAAATTTTTCCGGGAACGTTCGCAAGTACCACGGAGACGACGGACTGGTTGATCGCCGCTCTCGGCCTCGCGCGCACGCCCGTCCTGGCGTGGGGCCCTGTTGGGATGCAGCAGATCAGCGAAGTCCGCGCCGGTCGTTTGACGATTCTCGGTTTCGCGGGGAACACCGGCCCTGACCATATCGATCATCTGCACGGCCTGGGGGAGTTCCTGGCCCGGTTCCAGCGCTGAGCAGTCGATCCCTCTCGCGTGATTCGGGTTCCAATGTATGTTGGTCTCTGGCCGGCTTTTCAGGTGATCATCGGATGCCGCTTCGCCTCTTGCTGCTGGTAACGCTCCTCGCGCGACCCCTCCTGGTGTTGGCGCAGGACACAACTCATCGTGAATCGGGTGCCGTCGTCACCGGCATCGTGCACGATAGCATCGCGCGCGCCCCACTCGCTGGCGCGATGGTACAGGTCGTGGTCGCCGACAATCTGGCGACCCTCGTGCGCACCGCGGTCTCTGACTCGCTGGGGCGGTTCAACCTGGGTCGCGTGCCAAAGGGACACTACATGGTTGGCTTCTTCCACCCAATGCTCGACTCGCTCGGCGTAGACGCGCCGCTGCGAGACATGTACGTCGACGACGAGCAGCCAGTGCGGGCCGACCTTGCCATTCCGTCACCTGCGCGTCTCCGCGCTGCGATCTGCGGAGCAGGATCCGGCCGCGATTCAAGCGCGGTTCTTGTTGGAGTTGTCCGCGATGCGCGCAATCAACAGCCTGTTGCCGGCGTCACTGTGACAGGCGAATGGCTCGAGCTTTCATTGAGCCCAAATGGGTTGGTCCGTCGCCTTCCGCATCTCGTGGCGACTACAGCCGCGAACGGCTGGTTTGCGATGTGCAACGTGCCGACCGCCGGCACGGTTGCGCTGCTCGCCAGCCGCGGAGCCGATAGCACGGACATGATTGAAGTATTGGTGCCGCCGGAAGGCTTCGCGCGCCGCGAGCTATACCTCGGGCCTACGCAGACCGTACTCATCGCAGGCGACAGCATCCGGCGCACAGATACTATCGCGCGGGCGCCGCGCCGACTGCACAGAGGCGACGCGCATCTAAGTGGCACCGTAGTGGCAGCAGTGGGAGGTCAGCCGGTAAGTGCTGCCCACGTTGGTATCATTGATGGCCCGCAAACCGTCGCCAACGAGCGCGGTGAATGGACGCTCTCAGAAGCACCCATCGGGACGCGCATGCTCGAGGTGCGCGCAGTCGGCTACTATCCCGACCGCCGCCCCGTCCACGTTGTCGCGGATGCGCCGGCTGTGCACGTCGCTCTTTCGACGCTCAAGGCCGTACTGGACACGGTGAGGGTTTCAGCCCGCCGTCTTAATCGGGATCGCACCGGCTTCCTCGAACGGCGTCACTCGGGCATAGGGCATTACATAACGGTCGAAGACATCGAGCTTCGTGCCCCACTTGTCACCTCGGACCTCTTTCGCAACAGGCCCGGTGTAAAGTTGGAATACGACGACACTGGAGTCGAAAAACAGATCCTGGTTCGCGGCGGTGCGGGAGAGTGGTGTGCGCCGTCGATATATCTCGATGGCCACCTCATACCGGGGCTAACGGCGGATGACATCGACGTCTGGGTGCATCCCAAGGAAGTCGCGGGGATTGAGATCTATCCCGGCCTGGGCGCTCCGACGCAGTTCCAGGAGGACATGAGCGGGTGCGGGAGTATCCTGATCTGGACCAAATGAGCGCAGCGTAGCCATTGCTGCCCTGACGACAGCGCGGTGATTTCCGATTACTCGGCGCTGGCGACGACCCATGGGTCGTCCGCCATCCACTCCTGATCCGGCGCGAAGAGGAACACCATTCCGCCATCGGCCAGTGAGGGAAGAATTCGCCGCGCGCGATCTTGCTCCATCGCCGGACAACCTTCGCTTCGCCCGGCTCGCGCCGCAGTCACGTAGGGAGCACCGTGAGCGACAACGCCCCTCGCCAGCGCCCTGTCGTTGAAGCTTCCGGATACTCCTTTCAGGCGTAGACCGACTGAGTGATACAAGCGGCCGCCAGTGTGGCCGCTGAATCGGTAGACGTTTTCCGCCACATATAGTCCGAGCGACGTCGCCGCGCTACCGGAAGCATTGGAGAAGCGAGTCGGAATCCCATACTGTGTTCGCGACGATCCGCGGCCATGTGCGACGGCGAAGGGGCCGTCGACGATCGTCATTTCGCGCATGTTGAAGACGTAACCGCGCTTCTCGGTGCTCGACAAACCGTAATCGACGAAGTACAAAAAGGGTTTCCTGACTTCGTCGGGATGCGCCGCCTGGTAGGCGAAGTAGCTACGAAACGCGGATTCCAACGCTTTCGGATGACTAAGCGGCCGGACGACACTGGCAAATGCGCTGACCGCTGCCTCGGTTCTGGCTACAAGGCCGTTGCTACTGGCGGGCCGAGTCGGAGCTCCCACGCGATGTCCAGCGACCAATGTGGTGGCAGCATAGAGAACCGGTAACGGTTTTTCCGTCCCGGGAACGAAGCGCGCGCCAACGAGGATTAGTGCCAGGGCGCCGATAAGTCCATTCTTCAGATAACCACCCGGCGCCAAGCTCGACTCCTCGAACAGCAGCGCCTCGGCGCTAGCATGTGTGAAAATTACGGGAGCGGACTGGACCGCTCCCTGTAGGGAACTGCAGGTTCTATTGGTGGACTCGCAAAGTAGGGTGTTGGAAACGCTCGTGCGAGCTTTTTTTTCATCAAGGCCTGATGAGGTCCAATGAAGACGGCAACCGAGGAAAGTGTTCACGCGCGCATTCGGGCTGTCGTCTCGCGAATTCCTCGCGGTAGAGTCGCTACCTACGGACAGATCGCCCGGTTGGCCGGCCTCCCGGGACAGGCAAGGCTGGTTGGCTACGCTTTACATGCACTGCCACGGGGAAGCATGATTCCCTGGCATCGAGTTATAAATGCCCGTGGCCAGATCACCACTCCCGCAGGGAGTGACACGATGCAGCGACGGTTACTCGAGACCGAAAATATTCGATTCGGAACCGACAATCGTGTCAATCTCGACACTTTCCTCTGGAAGCCGCGTCGGGTTCTTCGTTGACGCTAAAGAGTCTCGCCAATCCGGCGGCTTGACGACCCAACCAAAACTCAGCATGATGTTGGCGGCGGCGATCCGCGCCAAACCTCTTTGAGACTTCGCCCCAGCCGAAGTCCATGGAGAGGCAAAGGGGGGCAGACTCCCGGATTGGTTCATCGGTCCTTTGCGTCCATCATGGCGCGCTGCTGGGGAGAACGCCGTGGTGTACCCAAAGGAGAGTAACAATGCCTGCCAATAAAGATCTCAAGCGCCTGGTTCGCGCTCGCATGACGAAGACGGGCGAAGCCTATACCGCCGCCCGCGCTCAAATCACCAAACGGCCAAAAGCGAAACCGGTGGCAACCGACTACGCCGCGTTGGCCGGCATGAGCGACGACAGGATCAAGGAAAAAACCGGCTGCAACTGGGAGCGATGGGTGTATGCGCTGGATCGCAAGCGCGCCGACGAGATGTCGCACCGCGAGATCGTCGATTTGGTGCACGAGAAGTACAAGATCACCGGCTGGTGGGCTCAGACGGTGACCGTTGGTTACGAGAGGATCAAAGGAATACGAGCGCGCGGGCAACGCCGCGATGGATCGTACGAGGCAACGAAGTCGCGTACGTTCGATGTGCCCGTGACTACCCTCTTTGGCGCCTGGGCCGATCCGAAGATCAGGAAGCAATGGCTCGACCAGGAAATAAAAGTTCGTACTGCGACAGAGCCCAAATCGATGCGCATCGGCTGGAGCGATGGAAACATTGTTGCTGTAGGATTCTATCCAAAAGGGAACGCCAAGAGCTCGGTTGCCGTGCAACACCCAAAGCTGCCTGATAAGGCTGCAGCCGACCGGCTCAAGCAGTACTGGTCGGAGCGGCTCGACCTGCTCGACGACCTGCTGGTGTGAGCATCAAGCACGATCTTCCATTCACTGCCGCGATCGAAGAGTACGAGCGCGTGGCGCTCGTGCTCTTCGACGCGCTGCAGGCGCGGGACAATGCCGCGCTCTGGAACTTCAAGTGGATGCATCCGCATTTCCGCGGCAGGACTGTGTCCGCCGTCAACCCTGCCACGCTCGACGTCGATGATGCGCGTCTGGTAGTGGCGCAGGAATATGCGTTCAACAGCTGGTTCGATCTCGAGGAGTTTGTCCGGGACGTAAGGCGCGATTCCCAGGTCAGAACCTTTGAGAATGCAGTCGAGGCAGTCATCTCCGGCGACATGGCAACACTTCGGTCGATGTTAAACGTCGATCGACAACTTCCTCGTGCGCGATCGGCGCGCCGGCACCGCGCTACACTTCTGCATTACGTAGCCGCTAATGGCGTGGAGGGAGTGCGCCAGCGGACGCCACCGAACGCTGTCGAAGTAGCGAGGTTGCTGCTCGAGGCTGGCGCTGAGCCCGACGCTCTCGCTGTGATGTACGACAACCTTTGTACGACGATGGGCATGTTGGTTTCGAGCGCGCATCCGGCGCAAGCGGGACTCCAGGCCGAGCTGGCAGAGACGCTACTGGAATTCGGCGCGTCGCACAACACGCGCGGATCGGCCTGGCAGTCCGACATCATGACCGCGCTGGCTTTTGGTTACCTCGGCACCGCTCAAAGGCTGGCCGAGCGCGGAGCGCCGGTGGATACTTTGCCGGCTGCGGCGGGGCTCGGACGGCTTGAGGAAGCGTTACGCCTGCTTCCCGCTGCAGATGGACCAAATCGTCACATCGCCCTCGCGCTAGCCGTGCAACACGGTCACGTCGAAGTCGTAAAGGCTTTGTTGGACGCGGGCGAGGATCCCAACAGGTACAACCCGGACGGATTTCATTCGCATTCGACACCGCTGCACCAGGCGATTGCGTCGAACCGACCGAGCATCGTCCGACTGCTGCTCGACAGAGAGGTGCGCACGGACATCAAGGACACACTCTTCGAGGGAACGCCGTTGGACTGGGCGGTTTACTGTAAGCGCCCGGAAATCGCGGACGAGCTACGTCAGCGCAGTGCAAACGGCAAATGAGCTCCGGAGACTGAGATGACACGTCTATCACTGGCAGGCGCAGCGGTTCTTCTCACCTTCCGGGCGGTTCCGGCTTATCCCCAGCAACACGCCCATGCGTCGGGCACTGAGCCTGAGAAACTTGGCGCCGTTCATTTCGCGACGACCTGCAAGCCCAGTGTTGCGCCGCAGTTCAATCGGGCCGTGGCGCTCCTGCATTCTTTCGAGTTCGGCGCGTCGATCAACGCCTTCAGTGACGTGCTCGCCGCGGATTCGACGTGCGCAATGGCGTACTGGGGAATCGCGCTGAGTCGTTGGACCAACCCAATGGCGCCGGGAAACCGGGCGGTCGCCTTGCTCGAGCAGGGTCGGCAGGCAGTCAACGCGGCGAGGCAACTCGGCGTGAGTTCATCTCAACGTGAGCGTGGCTACATAAACGCGGTTAGCAAGCTTTACGACGATTTCGAGCACAAGGATCAAGGGGCACGTGTCGTCGCGTACGAGCGCGCGATGAACGATCTGGTATTGCAACAGCCAGCGGACACCGAAGCCGTCATCTTTCATGCGATCGCCCTCATCGCGTCTGCGTCGCCGACGGACAAGACCTACGCGAATCAGCTAAAAGCCGGCGGCATTCTCGAGACATTGTGGGCCAAGCAACCCAATCACCCGGGTTTAGCGCATTACATCATTCACGCGTACGACGCCCCGGCACTCGCCGACAGGGCGAGGGCAGCCGCGGAGCGCTACGCGAGCATCGCTCCATCCGCGGCCCATGCGCTCCATATGCCCTCCCACACATTCACCAGGGTGGGAATGTGGAAGGAGTCTGTCGACGCGAATAATCGGTCCATTGCAGTCGCGTTGAACAGCGGCTCTATCGCGGAAGCACTGCACGCATCGGACTACGCCATGTACGCGTATCTGCAGTTGGGCAAAGAAACCGAGGCGAAGGCCATTCTCGACCGATTGCCGACATTGACCGCCCGGTTCGATCAAACCGCGATCACCGGTGCGGCTCCCCCGGTCGCCGGAGTCTTTGCGGCTGCGGCGATTCCAGCGCGTTGGGTTCTGGAGCGAAGTGCCTGGGCGGAAGCGGCAGCGCTGGAACCGAAAGCGAGCGCGTTTCCGTTCGCCGAGGCGATGACCTACTTCGCGCGTTCGCTCGGCGCGTCGCACACCGGTGATCTCACGAAGGCAAGAGCAGCTGTCGATTCATTGGGCTCGATTCAACAGCGACTAGTCGCTCGGGGCGAAACATACTGGGCGGAGCAGGTGGCGATTCAACATCTCGCCTCCCAGGCGTGGCTCGAACTCGCCGAGCACCGGGATGAGGATGCGTTGGCGCGTATGCGAGAAGCGGCCTCACGCGAAGACGCCACTGAGAAGAGTGCCGTTACCCCCGGGCCGCTTGCGCCGGCGCGCGAGCTACTCGGCGACATGCTGATGCAACTGAATCGTGCATCTGAAGCGAAGGCGGAGTATCGAGCGACGCTGCAGAAAGAGCCGAATCGACGCCATGCCCTCCAGAAGCTAGGGGAGTGACGGCGGACTAGCTTCGGCCGTACTCGTCTTGACGTCGCACCAAAAACGCCCGCGACGTGTCGTTGTGACTATGTGGGGTTCTCACTGCGCGAAAAACGCGCTAACGTCGCTGCCAACAGAAGAGCAACGACATATGCGGGGACCGCGGTCACAATGGGCCAGACGACAATAGCCAGGAACCACCGCGGACGAAAACCCGTTGGCGTGGTCATCGAGCGAATCATTCCTGCGACTGCCAGGCCAAAGGCACCCATCGCGACTGCGAAAGCCACGTGCATTGCCGTCGAGCGACTTCGGCTGCGCAGTCGGCCGTGCTCGTCCCAAATGTGCACCGCATAGACAGCCGCGCTCACCACCCACGCCGCCAGTCGCGAAACGCGCACGTTGTCAGTCGGTACTGCGAAGACTCTGCCTATTATCAGATAAGCCACGCCTGCTATGAGCGCAGCTCGAACCCAGGCTTTACGAGATGCAGCCATGTATTCGTTTCCGGCTGGATGATGAGACTCGGCTCAGTCTCCCGATTTGGGGTGCCGCCGAGGTAACATTGAGAGGCGGCGTTTCTCGGCAACGAGCCCCAGGAAATGATAGTCCACCTGATCGACGGAACCTACGAACTTTTCCGGCACTTCTACGGCCTGCGCAGCTTCAACAAGGGCAACGACAAACCCTTCGGTGCCGTCGCCGGCGTGATGCACTCGGTGCTGGAGATGATCGAGACCGGCGCGACACACATTGGCGTAGCCACCGATCATGTGATCGAGTCCTTCCGTAATGATCTTTGGCCGGAGTACAAGACAGGTGAGGGCATCGAGCCGAACCTGCGCGCTCAGTTCACTCCGCTGGAAGAAGCACTCGCCGCAATGGGCGTAACCGTCTGGCCGATGATCGACCTCGAGGCCGACGACGGGCTCGCATCGGCCGCGCACCTAGCCGCCGAGGACTCGCGCGTCGAGAAGGTATGTATCTGGGCGAATGACAAGGATCTCGCCCAGTGCGTGCGTGACGACCGCGTCGTGCAGATCATTCGCAAAGGGATGCAAATCAGGAACGCGGATGGCGTACGCAAGAAGTTCGGAGTCGACGCGACCCTGATCCCCGACTTCCTCGCACTCGTTGGCGACGCACAGGATGGTTATCCGGGAATTCCGGGAATTGGCCCGACCACCGCAGCGACGCTCTTGAATAGGCACGGCTCAATCGAGTCGTTTCCGGCCCCAGTTCTCGGCGCCGCGCGCGAACGGGCGATTTTATTCAAGACACTTGCAACCCTCAGGACCGACGCGCCCTTGTTCGCCAACGTGGACGACCTCGAGTGGCGCGGTCCGACGGCGGCATTTTCAGACTGGGTGGAACGGATCGCGGACGCTCGTCTCCAGGCGCGCTGTGACAAAGCAGTCGCAGCGAGGTAGCGCCGAGGGCTCTATTTCAATCGAAGGTAGAGATCGGTCACCAGCTCGTGCGGCTTCGCTGTCACCGGGGTGTTGCGGTACGTCTCGTAGCTCGGTCCATCGCCCAGCCGTTCACCACTTCGCGGCCGCCATTCGTTCCGCAGGTTACCCCATACCTCGCCGAGCCCGGTATACGGGCCCTTGTGCGTCGCGTGCGCGTAACGGCCCGCGGGGATCACCAACTCGGTAAGGCCAGCGGGCAGCTGTGTTTTTGATGCGACCGTGATCGCAGCGTCTGATCGCAGTTTGTTCTCGGGCGTCGTCGCTGGATCATCGTAGTAGATGCCGACTAGCTTCATATCGCGATTGTTCAGACCCGGTGACGTAACGAGATCGTTCAGGCGCCTGAACGCCTCGGAGATATTCATGTAGGATCCGACGTGCCTTACGCCCGCCAGACGGAGCTCTGGTCGTTCCGTTACTTCGACCTCCATACACGTGCCCTTTCTCTGAAAGTCTAACATGAAACTATGGCTCGACGCCGATGCCGCGCCACGAGATGTAAAGGAGCTGTGCTTCCGTGCCTCCGAGCGTCTCGAGCTCGAGACTGTGCTAGTGGCGAATCAGCGTCTCATTTTGCCGCTCGGATATCGCTTCCTGTCCGCCGTGCGCGTTGAAGGTGGGGCAGATATCGCCGATGAGTACATCGCTACGCACTCCGAGAAAGGAGACGTTGCAGTAACAGCCGACATTCCCCTCGCAGCAATCCTCGTCCCGAAAGGGGTGATAGTCATCGACCCACGAGGGGAGGAATACACTCCGGAAATCATCGGAGAGCGATTGTCGGTGCGGAATTTCATGGACGGGCTCCGCAGTACCGGCGTTGAAACCGGCGGCCACGCACCTTATGGGGCTCGCGAGAAGCAGGCGTTCGCAAACGCGCTCGACCGCGTTCTAACCCGCGCCCGCGGTGCGCGCGCGAATGGGGGTGGGTCACCCCGAGGCAGCCACCGCTGATCGCCGCAGCATCCACCCGTAAAGCCATACGATGGCGCCGACAAAACCAATAACCCCCAGCCACGGCGCGAGCGAAAAAGCTTCAGGCACAAGTCCGATCGGCGCGTCTTTCGCGAAGGCGACGATGAGACCGGCGTTGATCACTCCCCAAATGCTCTCGCCCACAATCAATCCGGACGCCACCAGCGTTCCCAGTCGCTGCGCACGCTCGGGGTTCGGCATGGCGCGAGTACGTCCATCGTACCAGTGACCGACCACTGCGCCAATGATTACGGCGAACGTCGCCGACATCGGGAGATAGATCCCGATCCCCACCGCCAAAGGCGGAAGGCGCAACCTCTTCATCGCACCCATGCCCGTGTCGAGCAGAATGAGCAAGACGCCGATGATTGCGCCTATGCCCAGCATCTTCCAATCGAGATTACCGCCGATCACGCCCTGCGCAAGCGCGGAGATGAGCGTCGCCTGCGGCGCGGGAAGCGGATTCGCGGCGACAACGTCGACGTTCGGAGCTCCGGCGAAGCCATACGCCTTGGCCAACAAGTTCAGCACGAACGGGATTACCGACGCGCCGGCGGCGACGCCGACTATCAGAGCGATCTGCTGACGCATCGGCGACGCACCGACGAGCTGTCCCGTTTTTAGGTCCTGCAGGTTGTCGTTGGAGATCGTCGCGCAGGCGAAGACTATCGCGGTCACGAACAACGCGAACGCCACCAGCGCCTGACGTGTGTCCACCGTCGGTGATACCGCCAGCGTAATCACCGAAGCACAGATCACAATCGACAGAATGCCGACGCCCGAGATCGGACTGTTTGAAGCGCCGATGAGTCCCGCCATGTATCCGCACACCCCCGCGATCACAAAGCCGATGATCAGCACGAACGGGATGGCGATCAACGTCAGCTTCAGCGCACTCGGCGCCAAAACCGTCGATTTCGCGAAAGTGAAGGCAAGCCATCCCGCAATCACCAGGCATCCGGCGGTCAATACGTAGATCCACGAGGGCGCAATGTCTCGGTCGCGATCATCGTCAGTTGCGACGGCGCGGGATGCGGCGAGAGTGCTCACCAGGCCACCGATCACCGGCCGCGCCAATCTGGCAAGTGTGTAGATAGCAGCGACGCCGATCACTCCCGCGCCAAGGAACCGTACCTGGGTACGCCAGATGGCAATCGTGTGCGCGCCGAGTGCCTCGGCGGCCGTGGCGGGTTGCATCGAAGTCAGAATCGGTAAGGCGATTATCCACGAGATTACCTGTCCGACCAGCATCGCCATGCCGACCGAAAGACCTACCAGGTGCCCCGCGCCAAGCAGGGCAAGCGACCATCCGAAGTCGTAGCCGCTCGCCGCCGTTGCTCCAATGCGATAGAAGCCCGTGAGTGAGCCCGCAGCAATCCGTGTCGCCGTCACGATTGCGAGTCCCGCTGATGCCACCGACCCGAGGATGACGGCGACCAGTCCCTCTCTGGCTTCGCCGGTTTCGTCCTTCGTCTCCCCCCGCGTACCAGAGCCAACCCTCAACACCTCAGCGGCCGCTACGCCCTCGGGGTAGGGAAGATCGGAATTTGTTACCAATGCGCGTCGGAGCGGGATCGTGAACACTACTCCGAGAACACCGCCGCTCAGGCAAATCAGGAACGACTCCCAGAAGGGAAAACCTGTCCAGTAACCGACGATCACGAGTCCCGGTAAAACGAAGATGATTGCCGAGAGCGTTCCCGCCGCGGAAGCGACGGTCTGGACGATGTTGTTCTCGAGGATCGTAGAGTCTTTCACCGCGCTCAGGATCGCCATCGAGATCACCGCGGCCGGGATCGAAGACGCGAAGGTGAGCCCGACTTTGAGGCCGAGATAGACGTTGGCGGCTGTGAAAACCGTCGTGATGAGGGCGCCGAGAATCAGCCCGCGGATGGTGAGTTCTTTGGGTTTCATGAGCCCCAATGTTACACTCCCACGGTGGCGAAGAAAGAGGTGGCGGAAGTTCTCACACTAAACGGACGAGAAGTGCGGATCACCAATCCGCACAAGCCGTACTTCTCGCGCGACGTCAAGCTCTCCAAGCTCGACGTCGTTCAATATTACCTGTCGGTGGCGAGTGGGGCAGTTGCCGGCGTTCGTGACCGACCGAACATGCTGAAGCGCTTCGTCGACGGCGCCGAGAAGCCGCCATTCTACCAAAAAAGGGCACCCGACAATCGTCCGGTGTGGCTTCGGACGGTCACACTTTCTTTTCCTTCGGGGCGCACCGCCGAAGAAGTTGTCGTCGATGACGCCGCTGGCCTCGCGTGGATCGTGAACCTGGGATGCATAGAGCTGCATCCCCACGCTGTGCGCACGACCGATCTCGATCATCCCGACGAGCTACGCATTGATCTCGATCCGGTGCCAGGGGTTTCGTGGGACGACGTGCGACGGGTGTCGCTCGAAGCGAAGCAGCTCCTCGAAGAGATGGGCCTGAAAGGCTGGCCGAAGACGAGCGGATCGCGAGGGATGCACGTCAATGCGCGCATCCAGCAGCGGTGGACTTTTACGGAAGTTAGGCGCGCCGCCCTGGCTTTGTCGCGAGAGATCGAGCGACGCGCGCCCAAGATCGCCACGTCCAAGTGGTGGAAGGAAGAACGCCACGGAGTATTTCTCGACTACAATCAGAACGCCAAGGATCGTACGACCTGCTCCGCCTATTCAATCCGTCCACTCGCCGACGCCCGCGTCTCGGCCCCATTGCGCTGGGAGGAGATTCCGGACTGCGAGCCCGGAGATTTCACGGTGCTAACGATGCCGGCGCGTCTCCAGGAAATCGGAGATCCGAACACAGGGATGGATGGAGCAGCGGGTTCCTTGGACAAACTGCTCGAGCTCGCGGCACGGGACGAAGCCGCGGGACTCGGCGACGCACCTTGGCCGCCCCATTTTCAGAAGATGGAAGGTGAACCTGCTCGCGTTGCTCCATCGCGGGCAAAGGGCGCACGGTCAGTACCAAGAGAAAAGACAGCGGGCACCGCAAAGGCCGGGAAAAGCGCGAGAGGCGTCAAGAAGGTCCGAGCCGAAACGAGCGCGGCCAAGGCGACGACCAAGTCGCGAGCGAAGATGCCGCTTATCGTCGTTGCGAATTCGCCGGACAAGGACGCGGCGCTGGCTGGTCTCGAGCGTTGGACGGCGAGACACCCGGAAGTAGCACCGCTTCTGGCGGTCGACGACATTCTTGTCGATTCGATGCGCGGCAGGTCATCGACGTGGACGCGCATCCGCATCAACCTGCGTCACGTGCCCGAAAAGATGAGGCCGTCGCAGGAAAGGCCCGATCCCGACGACGATCCTACACGCGCCTGGCGTGGGTCGCGCGGAAAACAGCGATAAAGATTATTTCACCGCGCGAACGCCGCCGTTGTGTGCGAGTTTCAGCCGTGTACCCTGAATCGATTGATATACACGTAAATCCCCAGCAGCACTTGCACGACGCCCAGGACAAGGAGCGTGATGTCGTGGCGCCCTTTCCAGAAGCGCCAGCCAATGCCCGCGATGATTAGGCCGGGCACGAGGGCGATGAGGATGAAGCCGGCGATGTGGTCCCGGTAGGAAACGTAGCTACCACCGATCGCGTGCGCGGAAAGTAGATGTAGAAGCAATGCAATCGCAGTCATTAGCACACCAAGCCAAATCCAGGAACGTTTTATCTCCCCTCGCATGTCAATGAATGACCCGGCGCCAGCGTTCGTGTGGAAAGGCGAGCCCAACGATAGCGCCAATGCCCGCGCCCCACGCGGCGCCGACTCCTGCCGCTCGCCAATCGGTGCGATAGTGCGGGCCGCCTGATCGCCGTGGATCGTTGAGTAGCGCGAAAGTAATTGCACCACCGATCGCGCCGCCGACCGCGCGCTCGATCATACTCGCGCCGCGCGACACACCCCGACTGACATCGAGACGCCGTACCGAAGCGCGCGGAATAACCAGTGCGCTGGCGGTACCGGGCAGCCGAAGACGTATAGTGGCTGCGTCGACGGATTCAACCGTGCCGCGCAAGAGTTGTCGGCGGTCCGGTGCCTGTTCCTGCCGAATCGGCTCTGGGATCCAAACGCGAACCCGCGCCCCCGGCCCAACGTCCGCAGGGAACTGGGCATGAGCGACGCGACTGGTTACGAAAAGTAGGCTGAAAAGAATAAAGCGGCGCATTATTCGTCCTTCTTCAGCGCCGAGATTTGTTCCTGCGCCGCGCGGAGCTTCTCACTGAAGCGGTGCGCCTCCCCGAGACGCTCCACTTCGAGAGCGATCGCATCGACCGATTGCTGCAGGTACTCGACACGCGGATCTGACAGCTCCGGGCGTGCGGGTTCCTTGCGACGGCGCCACGGACCGAGCAGCCACGCGAGATACGTCGCGACGAGCACGGCGGCGTGTCCGGCGGCATGGGCAGGTTCGTCCATCGCGACCGCATACCCGAAGCCGGCTACGTTAATGAACACGAAGATCGCCGCAGCTGCCCGCCAGAACATGGAGGGTCGAGTCATGAGAGCCCCCGTCGATTGAGAACCATACGCGTCGAATGCATCAGAAGTTACGAGTGCTGAAGATCTCGGCCAACTCCTGGGGCGGTACTACTTCCAGCTGCTCGAAGGTGCAGTCGCGCGGACGCTTGTCTTCCCGCCAGCGACGGAACTGCGCCGTATGTCGAAAGCGGCCGCCCTGCATATGGTCGTACGCAACCTGGACCACTAGCTCAGGACGCAGCGGCTCCCATGACAAATCCTTTCCCGCGCTCCAGCGGCTTTCCATCCCCGGCCGCCGATGGGTGTCGGCGCTGGCGTCCGCCTCTTCCTCCACCCACGCGCGCCACGGATGTCCATCGAGCGCGTTCTCGCGATAGGGAGCCAAAAACTTCACGAGCTCCAGCCTCTTTGCATTGGTGAAGCTTGCACAGACGCCAACGTGCTCGAAGCTCCCGTCGGTATCATAGAGCCCGAGCAGCAGCGACCCGACCTTCGTTTTCTCACCCTGCTTGTGCCAACGAAAGCCTGCGACCACGCAGTCGCAATCGCGCTCGTGCTTCACTTTGAGCATTACTCTTTTGTTCGGCTCGTAGGTTCCGTCCTCGGCCTTCGCGACGACGCCGTCGAGGCCGGCCCCCTCGAAGCGCCGAAACCAGTCAGCGGCGGTGACCCTGTCACGCGTCGCCGGCGTGAGATGCAACGGAGCCTCAGCGCTCGAGAGAAGCGATTCGAGTCTAGCGCGTCGCTCGCCGAAGGGCTTATCGCAAAGGCTACGATCGTTCTCGCAGAGTAAATCGAAAAAGACGACGGACGCGGGCGTCTCCATGGCCAGTTTCTTCACGCGCGATGCAGCGGGGTGAAGTCGCATCTGCAGTGTTTCGAACTCGAGGCCTTCACCGCTTGCGATGACGATCTCGCCATCCACCACACAGCGCTTTGGAAGCTGCGCCTTGAGGGGGTCGATCAGCTCGGGGAAGTACCGATTGAGCGGTTTCTCGTCGCGACTCTGGATGAAAATTTCGTCGCCATCACGGAAGATGAGCGTGCGGAATCCATCCCATTTCGGCTCGAAAATCCAACCCTCGCCGGGCGGCAGCTCGCCCACTCGCTTGGCGAGCATTGGTAGTACGGGCGGATTTACGGGAAGGTTCATCGGTCACTCAAGCAGGGTGCGGTTCCACCGTCCTCATCCCCGGAAAATTACTCACTGCGGGTTGCTCGTCTCCCGGTCCATTGGCAACGACGACGGGATGTGTCAATACGCGCTACTTAGTTTTTAGTTTCGCTCTACGAGCCGCGCCTGGTCGATACCGACGCGGTCGTGCAGTTTCCGGGAAACTCAGCGCGGTCTAATATCGTACGCCCTGTATGCTCTGCATTCTCTACGTGAACCTGGTCGGCACCTGTCTGGCCCTTGTTGGCCTCCTCTTCGAGCGCTGGCTACCGGCGACGTTCCCTCGCCGTTCTCTATGGTCTGTCATCATCCCGATTTCGCTGATTCTTCCCGGTCTTTACCGGGCACACCATAGCTGGTCCGTTACTCAGGCATTCGAGCAGCAGCAAAGCCTGCAGCCGGCCCTTGGCAACACCATCGGAACCGCGTCGCTTACCCTTTTGGACCCGCGTTGGTGGACGCGTGTTCAAAACTACGACACTGACATCAACCGCCTCTGGCTGATCGTGTCTGGAATGCTGCTCCTTTGGGCACTTATCAATGCGATGAGGGTCTCGCACCTGGTGAGCGTCTCACGCAGAGAGCAGGATCTACACGTGCCGTCTGCCATCGACGGCGTTTCGGTTGTCGTTACCGACATTGCCGGGCCCGCGACCGTCGGATTCTGGCGGTCCCGCGTGGTGGTCCCGCGGTGGGTGCTCGCTTTACCCGGAGTGCAACGGAAGTATGTGCTGCGCCATGAGGAGGAACACCGCCGGGCACACGACGGACGCCTTCTTTTCGCCGCGTCATTGCCGCTAATCCTGATGCCGTGGAATCTCGCCATGTGGTGGCAGCTGCGGCGGCTAGTTCTAGCCGTCGAGGTCGACTGCGACCACCGGGTCGTCGCGGCACTCGGCGACGCAAACGCCTACGGCCAATTGTTGCTGAGGGTGGCCGAGGCCGCTAATCGCGGTCCACGTCTTCAGCCTGCCTTCCTCGGCGGGTCGGGCATGCTCGAGCGGCGACTTACCGAGTTGTTAGCCCGGGCACCGCTCCGGAACGTTCAGAAATTCCTTCTACCAGCCGCTGTGTTGGTGCTGTTGCTCGTAGTGGTATGGATGCCGCATCCTGTACTTGGGCACGGGTCGCATGAACACACTATGAAAGCAGGCGCGAGCACGTCCGCGAGGCAACACTGAAAGAGCTGCATCTGACCCAGCGCGAGCTGGACATCATGGGAGTACTCTGGGATCGCGGCGAGGCGACCGTTACCGAGGTCCGCGATCGCATCGATCCGAACCTCGCTTACACGAGCATCTCCAGCATGATTCGAACGCTCGAGCTGAAGGGCTACGTTTCGCACCGACGCGGACAGGGGAAGACCCATGTCTATTTTCCGGTAATCGAGGCCGAAAAGGCTGGAGAGTCTGCACTCGGCCGAGTGCTCGACAAGATCTATGGCGGCTCGCCCATCAAGCTGCTTGCGCACCTCGTCGATCAACATCGATTGTCAGAAAAAGAGCTCACGCGCATGCGCGACCTGTTGAAGCGCACGAAAAAGCGGCGTTAGCGGCAGTCAGCGGATGAGCCGGAGCTCTTTACCCATCTGCACCGCCTGCGTCCGCCGCCGGGCGCCGAGTTTGTCAAACACTCGGCTCGAGTGAGTCTTGACGGTGTTTTCGCTCACGTGCACCCGTGCGGCGATTTCCTTGTTGCTCAACCCTGCCGCGATCAGTTCCAGTATTTCGAGCTCGCGTGGTGTGATGCCAAGCGATTCCCGTCTGGCCTCATCCAGCGTAAACGTCGCCGGCGCGGGTACCATCACCTCTCGAACGATGACCGGGTTATTCCTTGTAAGCCTGAGACCGAGCCAGATCCCCAGGGCGGCGAACACCGCGGCAACGAGCCCACCGTAGATCTCCATGGAGTGCTCGACGACCAGCCACCGGTACTCGATCGCCTTTAGTGCGGCAATGAGGATTCCGCCGAGGATTCCATAGAGGAGGATGGTTTTGCGCACGCCCAATTCTACAAATAATCGTTAGTCGGGGTTAATCCGCTGAAAACGCTCGTGAGCGCCGCAGTGCCACGACCTCCGATCGAGCTAAGAACTTCGGCACGCGCGACCGTATCCGAGGGTGTCAGATCGGGCGCAACGCGCGTGCCTCGATGACACTCCAACTGTCGGGGCCCGGCGGCGTGTTGGTACGAACGTACGAAGGAAAATGCCACCGTGGATCGAAAGCGATCTGCACCTCGCTATCGTTGTCCGCTGATCGCTCCAGATTGTCGTAGAGTCTGTCGATACTAAAGGTGTTCCAGTCTGTGACGGCAACGGCCTCTCCCGTCCTATCCCGCGCCAACAGAGGTGCGTCGGCTCTAACCTCTATCAATTGCCATCCGCGTGTTCCGGGACAGAAACAGCCCACTCGGAGCAGGAACTCGTAATTTCGCGGCCGCGCTGCTTCCCAAAGTTTCCGTTCCGCTCGTAGTGTTGCGTGCAGAGATCGACGTTGTTCCGCTGTTTGCAATCTGAAGGTGTGTCCTTCGGTAGCGAAAACATTGGTGGCAGTGGTGTCCTTGAATAAGGCGGCGATCGTACCGGCGGTGTCTCGGACCACGGGACCAACCACGACGTTCTGATCGACAGAAACGCGTCCGAAGCGCGTTTCCACGAGACGAGCGGGGCCGGACCGAGGGATCGCCACGAAGTATATCCGATCATAATCGGCGTCCCTCAGCGGCGTTACTACGATACCACTCAACGCCTTGACGATATCCGGCACCGTGTTGCTGTGACCGACGACAAGCACCCTCTTTCCGGCGCTCCTCGTCAAAATCTCCTGAGCCAGGTCCCGAGCGTACATCGCGGAATTCATCGCGTTTACTGGGCGCTCCACAATCGGAATTCCGAATTGCCGAGCAAGTGGCTCGGCGGTTTGACGCGTGCGTTTGTACTGAGTGACGTAGATATCCGTGACCGCGGAATCCCTGAGCAAGAGACTCAGCGCACTGGCGCGGTCCTGCCCCGCGGGGCTGAGCGAGGGATCTTGTGGATCGTCGGCGCTTTTTTCCGCATGCCGAACGATGATTATCGTAGTTGTCGGGGGAGCTACGGCCTGCACACGAGCCGGTGCGGTAGCACAACCCTGCTCGAAAACCACGAGACCGATTTGCCAAAACCGTCGAGCTAAAAAGCCGGTAGACGGCATCAAAACCTCATCGAGTGAGCTGCAGCGCCCGAGCTAGCGCAAAACAATACGAAACCGAAGGCTCTCGGCACCACCATATGCTGGTGACTTGTAAAACCGTTCGACCACCTCGCCTCCGTTCGCCTCGATTACACGCTGCGATCGAATGTTGTCGGCATCCGTCGTCAGCTCCACATACGCAAGACCTTCATCCCGTGCCTGGGGAAGCAGCAGCCGCAGCGCGCGTGTTGCGTATCCCCGGTTTCGCTTCCACGGCACCACGGAGTAGCCTATGTGGCCTAAACAATATGGAGGGAGCTCAGTGGTCCCTGGTTGCCAGCGAAAACCAATCGAACCGCAAAACTCTCCGTCCCACATCCATTGCGCGTAGCCGGGCAGACGCGGAAACGTCGAACCATCCGGAAGGACGATGGGCCGCCCTCGGCCCTCCCGGTCTACTTGCTCGGAAAGAAATCGACCCGGATCCTCAGCAATGCGCGCGAGTTCGTCGGCTGCCGCTTCCGGACGAAGGTTGTCCGGCGACCAGCCCTGTTGAAGCGCATCAACATACCCAGGCAGGTATTGTGCAGAGGGCCAGACAAGTTCCATCGGTCCTAGCGAGGAAGCCATCGCCGGAACTTTACGATGGCGGCGCTGCCTCTATGACGAGCTCTCGCGGAGCGGGGAGCCCGTCGCTCAATCCGACAGGTGAGACGACGTCTGCCGGAACGCTGGCGGCGAGACGCTTCACGAAAATCAACTTGTCGTCGCCAGGCTTGTAATACTCCTTGATCTTTCCTACGAGCTCATAGCCCGTCCGTTCGTAAAACTGAATCGTTCCGCCGTATGTCTCCTGCGACGATGTTTCCACGAGCAGCATCTTCCCGCCACGCCGCAGAATCTCTTCTTCCACAAATTTCAACAGTCGCTTACCCACTCCACCGCGGTGCTTCGATTTGTCTACCGCTATCCAATACAGATCGTACGTCGATTCCGTGAGCGGTGTCGGTCCGAAGCACACATAGCCGAGCACTCCTGCACCATCGTCCGGCGATTCCATTACATAGGTGAAATACCCGCTCGATTCACCGAACTGGAGCCACTCGTCGATCAGCTCCAGCGCCGTATCGATCTCGGCCTGCGTGAAATTCCCGGCTCCTTCGATGATCCCCCAGACGCCCTCGCGGTCAGCCGCAGTCAGCGGCCTGATGATGGAATTGGGCGACATCTATATGTGTATCGATCTGCCGAGGACACCGAGCGCCGCTTCTTTTACCGCTTCGGTGAGGGTTGGGTGCGAGTGCACGGTGATGCCGATGTCCTCCGAAGATCCGCGATACTCGAACGCCAGCACCGCTTCCTGAATCATCTCCGACACGTTCGCCCCAATCATATGCGCTCCGAGCAGCTCGTCGCTCTCGGCGTCCGCTATGAATTTGATGAAACCCGTGGTCTCGCCCGATGTGCGCGCGCGGCCGTTCGCGCTGAAGGGAAATCGTCCAACTTTGTATTTCCTTCCACTCTCCTTCACCTGGTGCTCGGCAAGTCCAACAGTCGCGATCTCTGGCCAGGTGTACACCACCGACGGCATCGACTTATAGTCCATGTGCACTTTGTGGCCAGCGATAACTTCGGCGGCGATGACACCCTCTTCCTCCGCCTTGTGGGCGAGCAGCTTGCCGCCGACCACGTCCCCGATCGCGTAAACCTTGGGAAGATTGGTGCACATATGCTCGTCGACGACGATCTCACCGCGCTTGCCGATGTTCAGCCCCAACGCCTTGGCATCGATCCCAGTGAGCGCTGGCTTGCGGCCGACGGAAACAAGAACGTAGTCCGCGTCCAAAGTTTCCTTCTTTCCATCTTTTTCGACATCGACGTGAGCTCGGTTCGCATCGAGCTTAGCCCCAGTGACTTTCGTTCCGACACGCATGTCGAGACCCTGTTTGCGAAAAACCTTGTCCGCTTCCTTGATGATGTCTGCGTCATTGCCCGGCAAAATCGTGGGCATCAGCTCGACCACCGTTACTTGTGCGCCCAGCCGGCGCCACACCGAGCCGAGCTCGAGGCCGATCACCCCGCCACCGATGACAAGCAGATGCTCGGGGACGCCAGGAATCGTAAGTGCTCCGATGTTCGACAGCACTCGCTTCTCGTCGAACTTGAGAAACGGAAGCTCAACCGGTACTGAACCCGTCGCAATGATCACG
The DNA here is from genome assembly GCA_046262755.1 of Gemmatimonadaceae bacterium. Taxonomy (GTDB): domain Bacteria; phylum Gemmatimonadota; class Gemmatimonadetes; order Gemmatimonadales; family Gemmatimonadaceae; genus UBA4720. The sequence continues at coordinate 35,769 of JBHEME010000023.1, forward strand.
TTCTTCGCGCGGTACGATTCCGTTTTGCCATCAGCGAGCGCAACGTCGACGAGGTTTCCTTTCTTTAACGTGCCGCGTCCCTTGGCCCAGGTGATCTTGTTCTTTCTGAACAGGAACTCGATTCCTTTGGTGTTCTGTCCGACGACGGCGTCCTTGCGCTTCATCATCGTCGCCAGGTCCAGCGACACATCACTGACTTTCACGCCATGCTCGCCGGCGTGCAAGCGTGCGAATTCGTAGTGCTCTGACGATGTGAGCAACGCCTTGGATGGAATGCAGCCGACGTTGACGCAAGTTCCGCCCAACGTCTTCTCCATCTCGATGCAAACTGTATTTAGTCCTAGCTGGGCGGCGCGGATCGCGGCAACGTAACCACCGGGTCCGCCGCCAATGATCGCTACATCACACTCGATCATTTAGTCGATAAGCATCGCGGCGGGCTCTTCGATGAGCTCCTTTACGCGTACGAGAAATAGAACGGCCTGCTGGCCGTCGACGATCCGATGGTCGTACGAGAGCGCGATATACATCATCGGCCGGATCTTTACTTCGCCATTCACCGCCATCGGGCGATCCTGCGTCTTGTGCAGCCCGAGGATCCCGACCTGCGGGTAGTTGATGATCGGCGTCGAAACAAGCGAGCCGAAGACGCCACCGTTGGTGATAGTGAATGTCCCTCCGGTGAGATCATCCATCGTCAGCTTGCCATCGCGCGCCCGTTTCGCGACTTCGGCGATCTCGCGACTGAGATCGATGGTTCCTTTCCGATCGGCGTCCTTAATGTTGGGCACGACGAGTCCCTGATCGGACGCGACCGCTATCCCCATGTTGACGTAGTGCTTGTAGATGATGGAGTCGTTGTCGATCTGCGCATTGACCATTGGAAACTGCTTGAGCGCCGCGCACGCGGCGCGCACGAAAAACGGCATGAATGTCAGCTTCACGCCGTGCTCTTTCTCGACTTTCTCCTTGTGTCTCTCGCGCAGCGAGTTGATCGCCGTCATGTCGACTTCATTGAACGTCGTGAGATGCGCCGTGGCGTGCTGCGACTGCAAAAGATTTTCAGCGATGCGCTTCCGCCGCGTAGACATCTTCTCCCGCGTCTCGCGTTCCCCCGGCGCCGCGCCATTGCCTGTTCGCGACGGGGTCATCGCCGGCGAAGAAGCAAGCGGTGCCGTCTCGCGCTCCCCACTTGGCGGCGCGCCAAGCACATCGGGCTTGGATACGACACCGCCGCGCCCTGTCCCGGCGACAGAGCCAATGTCGACCCCGCGCTCTTGCGCGATACGTCGAGCTGCGGGGGAACTCTTTGTCGTTTCAGACTGTGCAGGAGCGGCGGGGGCGCCCGCATAGCCGGCGCCCGCAGCCCCTCGGAGACCGCCGCCTTTGTTCTTGGCGGGCTCCGAGGATTGGCGAGGACTAGCCGGCGTAGCGGGCGCCCCCGACGCGACCCCCACCGCAGCGCCAGTCGAAGCGGTCGCACCAACACCGCCGACGGCAGTCTCGTCGAGCTCCCCGAGCACGTCGTCGACATGCACAACATCGCCTTCGCTCTTCGCTAGCTTGGCGAGCACGCCGGGTTTGAGCGCCGGCACTTCCACCGTAATCTTGTCTGTCTCCAATTCCACCAGGGTATCACCGGCCGCGACGGCATCGCCTTCCTTCTTCAGCCATCGTGACACCGTGGCTTCAACGATAGATTCGCCGAGCGGAGGGACCTTTATGGAGAGCATTCAGAGTGATCCGAAGCGGATGGAAATCAAAGTCGGTATTTTGTCCGCGCGCCACCGACACGTCGCAAATCGTATGATACGACTGAATATAACGCTCCCATAATCGCGTGCGAGGACTCACAATCTCGGCGCACGGCGGCCTCGACCAGATTGAGTACCGCACGGACTTGCCGAAGCCGGAACCGAAGCGCGGCGAGATCCGCATCCGCGTCAAAGCAGCTGCTCTCAACCATCTCGACCTGTTCGTCATCGCCGGTCTGCCCGGCGTCAAGATTACGCCGCCGTGGATTCTCGGCGCCGACGCGACTGGCGTCGTAGATGCAATCGGCGACCTGAATCAGAGCTCCGACACCAGCGTGAAGGCCGGCGACACAGTAATCGTAAACCCCGGCATCAGCGACTACACCTGTGAGTACTGCCTCATGGGCGAGCACTCCACGTGCGTGAAATTCGGAATTCTGGGCGAGCACCATCCGGGAACGCTTGCCGAGTACATCGTCATTCCCGCGCGCAATGCGCGCAGCATTCCGCGCGAAAAACCCGTGGAACAAGCCGCGGGCCTCACGCTTGCGACGTTGACTGCGTGGCGAATGGTGGTAACACGCGCAAAGGTCAGGAAGACTGACAACGTTCTCATCTGGGGAATCGGTGGCGGTGTTGCGCTCGCCGCGTTGGAGATCGTCCGCGACATCGGCGCCACCGCCTGGGTCACATCGCACAGCGATGAGAAGCTCGCCCTTGCCCGCGGCCTGGGCGCCGAGAACCTGATTAACTACACGACCACGGATGTCGGCAAGGAAATAAGGGAGCGGACCGGGAAGCGCGGGGTCGATGTCGTGTTCGACACGGTCGGCGAAGCAACCTGGACACAATCTCTCGGGGCGCTGGGGAAGCGCGGACGGTTGGTGACATGCGGCGCGACATCCGGGCCGATGGTGCAAACGGATTTGCGACGGCTGTTCTGGAATCAGTGGGACATCATGGGCTCGACGATGGGGAACGAGTCGGAGTTCGATGCGATCGCGAAAGAGTATCGTGAAGGGCGCCTTACGCCTCTGGTCGATTCAGTGTTCGACATCGCCCAGGGTAGAAAAGCATTCGAGCGGCTGCAGAGTGGCCAGCAGTTCGGGAAAGTCGTAGTGCGGATTCCGGAATGAACGACGAGGACTCGACCGAAGGCAAAGGCGCGATTCCGCCGAACACCGCACACGCACAGTACACGATGACGGAGCTACAACAGATTCGCGATGCGCTAGTTGCCGACACGTCCGCAACCTGTCCCCGCTGTGGGGTATCCATGACCCGACGTGGAATTGGTGGCGGGTCGTTCGGGCTTGGTTACGCGCGGCAACGCGACTGGCTGATATGCCCCAGGTGTCGTCGCAGCGCGATCTTCGACATCCAGCGCGGCACGCGCACTTAGGTCGTCCCGATCAGGCGGGACTTTGGTATCTTTCTGACTGTCGCTCACACTCCAGGGAATCGTTCCGTTCTCAGCGTGAGGTTCTAGTGGATACCACCACAACACTCACTTTCGGCGAAAGGCTGCAGGACAGCTTCGAGCAGCTCTATCGCTATGTACCGGCGCTCTTCGGCGCGCTGGTAATTCTTTTCGCGGGTTATCTGCTCGCCAGACTGCTCGAGAAAGCGACCGACCGTTTGATGCGGCGGGTGCGCTTGAACCAGATCCTCGAGCGTGGCGGCGTCATGCAGGCAGTGGAGAGATCGGGCTCACGCGTAAATCCGACTCGGGTAGCATCGAGCCTGGTTTTCTGGTTCGTGATGTTCGCCGTAATGCTGGTGGCGGCGAATGCGCTCGGCTTGCAATCGCTCGCCAACGTCTTCTCCGAGCTGGTCAGCTACATCCCGAGCGTGATCGCCTCGATCGTCATCATGATCGTGGGCATCGTGCTGGGCAGCTTTGTCGGCGGGCTCATTATGGCGTCCGCCGGTGGGCTGCACGGCGGTCCGACGCTGGCGCGGGTGGGAAAGGGCGGCGTCGTCATGCTCGCGATCTTCATGGCCCTCCAGGAGCTCGGTGTCGCTACCGAGATCGTCACCACTGCATTTGCAATTCTCTTCGGCGCCATTGCGTTGGCGTTGTCGCTCGCCTTCGGACTGGGCAACCGTGAGCTCGCTGGCGAAGTGACGCGCAACTGGTACCGCCGCTACAAGGACGAGAAGGACTCTATCGAGCGCGACAACCGTGAGCTCGATCGGGTGGAAGGACTCGGAACGAACGACGAGTACGTGCCGACGTATGGCTCGAACATCCGACATTCCGG
>JBHEME010000024.1:0-36765 GCA_046262755.1 Gemmatimonadaceae bacterium
GTGCGAAGCGACGTGTCGCCCTATCAATCACTTCCCGCTGCCAGCGTGCTGGTGCGCTCCGATAATATCGGCGCCGAGACGGATGTCACGTCGGTATTGCTCGGCGGCGGATCTTTCCTGCCGACCCGGGAATCGCGGTGGACGCTCGAGGGTGGCAACCAGACAGAGTGGAACGCGCACGGGAGAAGGCATCGGTTCAAGGGATTGCTGTGGGGACGCATGGATGGACTGCGTCAGGAAGGATTCTCCAATGGACTCGGCACTTTCACCTTCAACTCCATCGATGATTTCACCGCGGGGCGCGCCAGCAATTTTTCGCGCACTCTGAGCCAACCGGCGCGCGACGGAAAAGTGTGGAATACCGCCGTAGCGCTGGCGCACAATTTCGCGCCGACGCGCTACTTCAGCTTTCTCTACGGCGCGCGGCTCGAGGCCGATGGCTTCGCCGGCAAGCCCGCGCGAAACACCGCGCTCGAGCAGGCGCTTGGTGTTCGCACAGGTGTCGCACCATTGCGGCTGCACCTGAGCCCGCGTATCGGCTTCTCGTACACATACAATCGCGACAAGGACAACGGCTCGGGCACAATGCAGAACAACACTGGCCGCTACTATCGCAGCATGGCGGGCACGCTGCGCGGCGGCGTTGGTGAGTTCCGCGACTTGTTGCATCCCGGAATTCTCGCTGACGCGTCGGCATCGACCGGACTCTCCGGCGGCAGCTCGTATCTCAGTTGTGTCGGAGCGGCCGTGCCGGCGCCGGATTGGTCGCTCTTCGCAACGGATCCGGGCGCGATACCAACCGACTGCGTGAGCGGAAGCGGTGTGCTGGCCGATCGGGCGCCGGCGGTGACGCTGATCGATCCGTCGTACGACGTGCCGCGCAGCTGGCGCGCCTCGCTCGACTGGAATACCAGCTGGAGGAGTCTGCTCATTCGCGTGGGAACGCTCGGCTCTTACGATCTGTCACAGCCGGGCATCGTCGACGCGAATTTCGGTGGCCTGAGTCGACTCACGCTCGCTAACGAGGCGAATCGTCCGGTGTTCGTCTCGGAGGGGTCCATCGATCCCGCGAGTGGCTCGGTCTCGGCGGTGGAGTCGAGGAGATCGGACCAGTTCGGCCGGGTGGGATTGCGGGTGAGCGATCTGCGCGGATACGGCGGACAGCTCAACTTCTCGCTGTCGCCTGACGTGTTCAAGTTCAGCGGCGGAGGCGCGTCGCTGTACGGGTCGATCGCCTACACGCTGCAGGCGACGAAGCGGGAGTATCGCGGTTTCGATGGCGCCGCGTTCGGTGATCCTCGTCTCAAAGAGTGGGCGGCAGGGCCGAACGATGCGCGTCACGTGCTCGTCCTCTCGGCCGGATTTTCAACCGGCAAGACCGGAACGGTGACGCTGTTCGAGCGAGCGCAATCCGGATTGCCCTTTACGCCGCTGGTGCAGGGAGATGTGAATGGCGATGGACGTAGCGGCGATCGCGCTTTCGTTCCCGATCCCGCCATCGAGAGCGATGCGAATCTGGCGGCGCAGCTGCGCGCGTTGGTCGCGACCGGGTCATCGACTGCGCGTGGTTGTGTGCTCGCAAATCTCGGTCGTGTGCCAGCGCGGAACGGCTGCCGCGGCCCGTGGACGCAGTCGCTCAACATCCAGTGGCGTCCGCCGACGCCCGGCAAGTGGGGGTATCGCGTCTCGCCGAACGTCTACTTCCAGAACGTGCTGGCTGGTATCGACCAGGCGCTGCATGGAAATAATCTGCGGGGCTGGGGATCGCCCGCGACGCCGGATCCGGTGCTGCTCATTCCACGCGGGTTCGACGCCACGAACAAGCGATTTGCCTATGATGTGAATCCGCGCTTCGCCGATACGCGTCCCGGCCGGACGCTATTGAGAAATCCATTCCGGATCGTGATCGACTTTTCGTTCAATCTCTCCACCGACTTCGATCTGCAGCAGCTGCGTCGGGCCGTCGAGCCGGTGAAGGGTGCTGCGGGTTGGCAGCGGCGTTCGGCTGATTCGCTGACGGCGTTTTATCTCTCAAGGACGTCCGACATCTACAAGATGCTCATCGAGCAGAGCGATTCATTGTTCCTGAGCAAAGCGCAGGTGGCGGGGCTGGAAAGCGCTGATTCCGTGTTCTCAGCGCGGGTGCGTGAGATCTACACACCACTCGGCGAATTCCTGGCGCGTGGCCAGGGCGGTGCGGGGAAAGCGGAGCTCGATAGCGCCAAGGCGACGGAGAAGAAGTACTGGAAGATTTTCTGGGAGCAGCCAGAGATTGCGGGCGCGATCGTGACGCCGTCGCAGCGGGAGCTGATGCCGATGTTCGCGCGGATGGTGCAAGTTCCGCTGAAGGAGCGGGAGCACAGTCAGTGGCAGTTCGGGCATCCCGTGGCGTTCGCGCAAAAACCGAAGCCGCCCAGCCCACCGGTACCATCTCCAGATTGACTTCTCCGCCAGGCGAGCCCGATCCATCCGCTGACGACCCTTCTGCACGGATTCGCTAGCGCGGAGGAGCTGCTGGCCTCGATTGCCCGACATCCCTCGTGACTTGCGGCGCCGACGAACCGACGAGATCGCGCTCGCTGCTGATCGGGCGAGGTGCCGCTCCGATGTTCAGGAAGTGCCCGGCCTCATCAGTTGCGACACGCGAGGGAGCCGACTTGCTGTGGCCCCAGTAGTCCCCGTGCGCAGCGCCGGTGATCTCGCGCTCCGTCAGCACGGTGTGATAACCGGGCATCATTACCGACGGACCAAAGCGCCCGAGCGCGCGCTCGGATGCTTCCTTGCCACCGGCCAGCGATTGTCCGGGCGGGAAGGCGAAGTGGAGCACTGTGTCGCTCTTCGAATGCAATACTCTGATCGGGATTCCCTCGGCCCATAGCTCCATCAACAGATCGAAGAACCGGCCGCCACGCTCGAGCATCTCCGACGGCACGGCGGCCGCCATCAGCACTACTCGGCCGATCAGCGGCAGCGTCCGCTTTCTCAGCAGCAACAATGTCTCGAGCGCGACGCGACAGCCGAGGGAGTGCGCGATGAAATCGACGCGCTCGAGGTTTGGCATCTTCTGGAGCAGCGCAGTGAGCTCCCGCGCGGCGCTGACGGCAGTGTGCACCGCGGTCGGATAGACGAGGAAATCGAGCTTGTCGAAGAACGACCAGTCGGCGTCACCCGGCCAGTACGTATCGCCGAACATCTTCTCGAACGAGACGGGATCTGTGACGCTGAAGATCTCCGCCTCGCGGGTGCGGAAGCCCGCGTACGCCTCTGCGGCTTCGCTGTCGGTGTTGTTGAATCCATGGACCAGGACGAGGCACTGTCGTCGCGTCAACGCGTCGGCCTGCCCGTGGAACGTGGCAGGGGAGAGAAGCTTGCCGCCCTCGGCTTGTCGGCGGAGATAAAACTCCAGCGCGGGCTTGTAGCCAGTCGGCCGAGTCTTGTTCTTACCCATCTTTCACCCGCTTCAGCGCGGTGACGAGATCCTTGGCGACGGGTGAAAGAATTCCGCCGAGCAGCGACAGCAGAATGATCGAGATGCTGATCGAGGAGAAAAAGGCCGAGATCGTGGCGCCCACACCGATCGGGGCGGGCGTCGGCCACTGCAGTGAGACGAGTGTGCACAGCATCACGACGAAGCCGACTCCATTGGCGGCGAACTGATTCCAGGACGCCCAGCGGTCTCCCGTGTACAGCTGAAAGCCATCCAGTTTGCGTTTGACAATCTGGCGCAGCCGCGCGAACCGCTCGGCGTGCTCCTTAACCCTGAGGCGCTGCTCGGCTTCGTTCCCCGCCTGATTGTCGACGACGATGGCGGTCGGTCCGGTCTTGTACCACTCGCTCACATCGCTGGGCTCGGCGCCCGACGTCATGAAGAGATACAAACTGGAGTACTGAGTGGGTGCAGCGAGGGCGACATCGGCTGCTTCCTGGATGCTGCCCATCATGCGGCCGAGGTCGAGGGCGAAGACGGCGTGGGCGGGGTCGGGGTACCAGGCGTGGCGGAGCGGAAGATGTCCGCCGTCGTCGATCAGTTGTTGGGCCGCGGTGCGGGCTTCCTGTTTCGAGATTCCCGTGCAGAGCTGCAACAGCTCGGCGAGTGCGATCTTCGTGGTTAGTGACTCGCTGGTGTTCTTGGTGGCGAGAGATGCGATATCAGAGGGAATTGCCGCGGCAAAGTCGCTGCGGGTCGTCCACGTGGTCCAGCGCAGTGTTTGAAACTTCGTGCGCGAATCGAGGACTTTCTTGGCGAACTCGATCAGTGCCATCGATAGCGCGCCGACAGCGGCAAGAGCGCCGGCGTACTGGAGGAGGAAGTCGGCGAACCGGTTGACTGCGCCCACGACTCCGGTAGGAACGAACGCCGCTTGCTGGATCGCGAACAGAGCAGCCATCGAACACCTCGGTTTCCGGCTCAATCCGAACTTGACGCTAACGCCGGAACCCTGAAACGTCGATTTCTTATCAGTTGATGGTCGGTTTTATATCGGATGCGAGGCGCAGCTACCGGAGACGCATGAAAAGAAGCCCGATATAAATCATCAACGCCGCGGCCCCGGTAATTCCCACAATCTCCTGATAGCGTCGTCTGCGAACGATGATCGCGGACAGACACACTGCGGCGAAAAAGATGTGAAAGCCGAGATTCAAGGCATTCGGCCAGCGGCCATTGATCACGAGGTCTTTGGAGACGCTGATGATCAGCGTTGCGAGGAAGAATCCGAAGAACCACCGCCGCTGATTCTCATAGTGGTTTGCCAGGTGCACCATCGCGCCCTCCACCTGCTCCGGTAGCACTAGCGCCGCCATCATGTAAAGCGTGCAGGTCTGCGAGAGAATCAACAGAAATCCGACGAACGTCCAATCCCGATACGCGCGCAGACCGAACATCGACCACCAGACCTGGACGAAAACGACAAGCAGTGCCGCCGTCCAGAGAAGCGGCAGCCAATCCATCTGTACGCGATCGCGGTGCCGAATGAGCCGGCCCGTTGCGGTCAGCAATTGCGTGACTCCCAGCCCAACGATCACCGAGAGGAGGACCGACAGATATGAGAACGCGTCCATGACCTGGAGCAGGCTCCAAGGGTTAGGGAGAAGGGCGTCGGCGGGCCGAGAGTGAATCTCTCCGGGTGTTTGAGGCTGAATCTCTGCGAGTGATTGGAGTCGAATCTTTTCGTGCGCCTGAGTCTCTGCGAATGACCGGGGTTGAGTCCCTCCGAATGATTGGCACCGCCTCACTCTTGACGACAATACGTCCGTTAAAAGTTCGGGCAGTCACTCTGGCTCGCCCGTCACCAGTCGTGAACTCGACGCGTTGGCCCTTTCGGTTGGGGCCGGCAGGGGCCGCATCGGCAGGGAAGTCCGTCTCCACAGTTCCGCTGAATGCCTCGAGCCGGAACTGTGCGCCCGTGGTGCCCGGGACGGTAAGGCGAATTGCACCCGAGTGCGATGAGAAGTCGTAGATCCCTCCGGTAGCAACACGACCCGCATATACGATGTCGCCACTCGCGGTCTCGCCGCGGACGTCGTTCGCGCGAACGCCGATCAGCCTGATGGTTCCGCTGACGGTCGTCGCTTCGAGGCGTCCAGAGATATTCTCGGCGCGGATGTTTCCGCCCACACTCTGGGCGCGGGTCTCACCGGAAAGCTGGGCGACCCTTACCGAGCCGGATACCGATTCGACGGTGATCTGTCTTCTGCCGCCGCTGACGTCGATGGCGCCACCGACCGTCGTCGCGGAAATCTCGCCCTGCGACCCGCTGGCTGTAATGTTTCCGGAAGTGGCCTGCAGCCTGAGGCGCATACCCCGGGGAACGGACACGTCGTAGGTCGCGTTCGCCCGCGGGCTGGCGCGGCCGCCCTCCGGATCCGCGCGCAGAGTGAGGCGGCTGGGAGAAGTGTCAAAGCGCAACACACCGCTTTCCGTCGACGCCAGAACTCTCACGCTGGCCGAGTCCCAGCCGCGGACGGTGATCTTTCCCGATGCGAGTGAAAGATCGACGGTGCCTCTTAGATCGAGACGTACCGTCGTATCGAGACTTGCCCGTTCCTGTCCGATCAACGGCATCGGCAGCGCCAGGGTGGCGATGGAAATGAAGCGCCAGGCGATCTTCATGTCGTTTCCGGTCAGGTGTTGTTGGATCGGAGCATCGCCACCCTGCGCAGGAGCTCGACCTTCATGTCGAGCGCGCGCGAGACCTCATCGTCGAGCAGGGAGTTCCCGGGATCCTGCTGCAGGGCGGCCCGGATCTGGGCGATGTTGGAATCGATAATTCGCAGATTCTTTTCGATCACGGCGGCAGTCGAAGCGTCGAGCTCGGTCCGCCGCCGCCGAGTGATGGTCTGAAGCATGTTGATTTCCTTGTCGTACACTACTTCGTCGGGCGAACGGACGCGCGGTGCGGATGTCGTCGCGACTGCCAGCGACGAACTCAGCGGACCGGGCGGAGGAGTGAGACCCGCCGAGTCCGATGCGGTTTGCTGGGGACGCAACGACGGCGTCGCAGCTCTCCCGCCCCCGCCCCCCCCAGCCGCCCGCGTCGCGTTCGAGCCGAGTCGTCGGGTGACGGTATCGGTTACGACGTAAGGCGTTCGAAGCGGTGGGTACCAGCGTACAGTCAGAAGAAAAGTGGTTCCAGCAGTAACCAGCACGAGAGCTGCCGCGGCCAGACCCATCGACAGAGGTCCGCGCCGTTTTTCGCGGCGCGGTTGTAGCGCGATCGCTGGCGCAGTTGCGGGCACCGGCGTAGTGGGGGGAGGCGGGACCGTTTCGGCCGTTGGCGCGGCTGTTAGCAGCGTCGGCTCGCTCGTTGACACGGACGGCTCGCTCGTTGACACGGACGGCTCGCTGGTCGGCACGGACGGCTCGCTGGTCGGCACGGACGGCTCCCTCGTTGTCGGTAGCGACTCGCTTATCGGAAGCGAGGGGCTCACCAACACTTCTGGTTCATTCGGCTGAATGAGCGGCTCGTTTTGGGGTACCGACTCCGAAGTGCCGCCGGGTGCTCCGATGTCGTGCGCGACCTCGGGCCAGAGATCATGTTCGGGAGCAAGCGCGGGTAGAACGGCCGCTTCACGCTCGAGTTTCCGCAGGTCGCGCAACCGCGCGGCGCATCGGTCGCACTCTGCGAGGTGTTCGTCAACGGCCTCGCGAACCCACGCTTCCAGAGTCCCATCGAGGTAGTCGTCCAGCGTGGCTTCGACGGCCTCGCACGTCAGATTGAATGTCCTCATCGTGCAAGCGTCTCTATGAGGAGAGCCCGCGCGCGGCGCAAATGGGCTTTGCTCCTGCCAACCGTGATGCCGAGGATTTCCGCGATCTCCTCGTGCTCGTAACGCTCCACGTCGTGGAGGACGAAAATTGTGCGCAGCTCCTGCGGCAGCCCGTCAATCTCCTGGGAGAGATCCCGCCTCTCGGCGTGGTCCGGGATCGTAGCAACATCGTTCAATTCTTCGACCGGCGAACCGGCTTGCCCGATGCTGACCTGGGATTCTCCATCCGATTGGCTCCCGTTGACCGCGATGTCGATCGACAGGCGGTGCAGCCAGGCGCCGGGCGTCGTCCCGTCCCTTACCTCGGGCAGCTTGTGCCATGCTGTCACAAAAACCTCCCGCGTCAGCTCTTCCCCCCGTTTGGGGCTTCCCGTCAGGCGCCTGCACAACGAGTACACGCGAATGACGTACCTCCGGAACAGCCGCTCGAACGCCTGGTAGTCCCCATCAGCCGCGAGCGCGACGTCGCTGAAATCGCTCATCAGTCGGCGGACCGCCGCAGGTACCCTGTGGGGAATTCGATCATGGCCGTTTGTATGGAGAAACCGTACCGGCGGGGCGAGAAACGTTTGAACCAGGCCGAAATAAATGCGTCTGGTGAACAGCCGCATCAACGGGTAGTCTGCATTCTCAATGTCTGAGCGACCTCCACCAAGCTTTGATCCGGCGATCAAGGCCTACTACGATCGAGCTCCAGAGGAGAATCGTCTGGAGCAGGGGACCTCTCAGCTCGAGCAGCTGCGGAGCCGCGAGCTCATACTCCGTCACGCTCCAGCTCCCCCCTCGGTCGTTCTGGACGTTGGCGGCGGCGCCGGCCCTTACGCCTTCTGGCTCGCGGAGCAAGGCCACGACGTTAGGCTCCTCGACGCCACACCGCGGCTTGTCGACATAGCCAGGGTGCGAAACGAGAACGCCGCACATCCACTGGCGTTCTGTGGCGTAGCGGACGCGCGCAAACTTCCCGACGCAAATGAGTCGGCGGGAATGGTTCTGCTATTGGGGCCGTTATACCATCTCCAGGAAGCCGCAGATCGGCAGACAGCACTTGCTGAAGCCGCGCGGGTGTTGAGGCCGGGCGGTGTGCTAATAGCTGCCGCAATCTCGCGCTGGGCGTCCGCACTCGATGGCCTTTCGCGCGAGATACTCCGGAGCCGGGAATTCGCACGTATTGTGGACGAGGACTTGATCCACGGCCGTCACTATAACACCACCGACCGGGTGGACTATTTCACCACCGCCTACTTCCATCGACCCGAAGAACTGCGTGGGGAAGTGCTCGAGGCCGGATTCGACGTCGAGGAGTTGTACGGAATCGAAGGCCCGGGCTGGATTCTTCCCGATTTCGACGATCGGTGGAACGACGCCGAACGGCGCGAGCTGTTGACTCGCGTTGCGCGTGCTCTGGAAACGGAGCCGTCGCTAATCGGCAGTAGTGCGCATCTGATGGTCGTCGGGCGTAAACCGCGCAGGTAACTGCGCTCGGCTCCGTGAATTCCGCGTTGGTAAAACGGCGAGGTGCGAGTGGCCGATAGGCGAAAGCTTGCGTACGGGCGATATGAAATCGCCTACCTCGAAGCGGACGATCTTCGCACAAGCGTAGTTACGGCCACGAGCAGCCATTTGCCGGAGACAGGCGTCAAGTCTCGCGATATGAAACAGACACTTGATGCTTGCGCGACGTGCTTTCCCGCGCGGAGCAAATAAAAAAAGTCAGATTTCGTACAAAGTTTCGAGTGAATCAGAGTGACGAGGTAAGCTGCGCCACCGTCTTATAGTACCAGTCACCGGAACTCCAAATACTGATCCCATCCTACCGCGGGACATCGCTGCGTCGCTTCACTCCCCGCCAGTCTCTGTCACGAAAACTTCCCATCCTTATCTCGGCGCTGCTCGTCGCAGCGATCGTGATCTTTTCTGGTGTAGCTTATCGCCAGCTCACCCAGGCGCTGCTGTTTGCTGGTGGCGTGCGCATGCGGAGCGCCTCGCATCTGCTCGCCAACCTGTTCGAGGATTCAGGCAAACGGATCCGCGCTGACGCCGAAAAGACTGCCGCTGACTCGGCGGTGAAAAGAATCACGATCGCGACCGATTCGCGTTCGCGCACTAGCGCCCAGGCCGCGCTCATCAAACTCGCGACGGCCGCACAGCAGACGCTCGCGATCGCGGTGCATGACAAGACTGGAAAGCAGCTGGTCTGGGCCGACGGAAAGAAGCCGGCTGCCGCGGCTTTCCTCAAGAATCGGCCGACTCTCTCAGCGCCGCCCAAGCGGACCCTGATCGGCCCGATCGTAGCGAGCGACAGCATTCTCTTCTACGAAGTGCAGAGCCCAGTCATCGCCAAAGCGGGAGATACTACCGGTTTCGTCACCATCTACAAGCAGATCTCGTCCGCGCAGGGAGCGAAGATGATCTCGGGGCTGATCGCATCCGATGCCTCGATACTTGTTGGCAACGCGGATGGAAAGCTCTGGACCGACCTGTCCACGGTCGTTGCCGGACCAACCTTGGGAGGGAAGCTCGGTTCGCCTTCGATTTACGCACCGCGCGGCCGCGGGCCTCGCATCGGCACCGCAGTTCCGGTCCAATCACTGAATTGGATCGTGTGGGTGGACATCCCGCTGTCCAATGTGATGGCTCCCGCGAACAAGTTCCTCCGCGACATGACATTTGCTGCGCTCCTGCTGGCGCTGGTAGGCGGCCTCGCCGCTTTCTTCATCAGTCGCCAGATCACCGGACCGCTCGAGGAAATGACTGTCGCCGCCGAAGGAATATCGGCGGGCGACTACTCGCGTCGGGTGACTGCGGCGCAGAATGACGAGCTGGGCATGCTGGCGCGGTCGTTCAACAGCATGGCACAACAGGTGGACGAGTCGCGGCATACGCTCGAGAACCGCGTGGAGGAGCGTACGCGGGAACTGCAGACTGCTCTACACGAGCTGCACGACGCACAGGAGTCGCTCGTCCGTCGCGAGAAGCTGGCGATGCTGGGTCAACTGGCTGGCGGCGTCGGTCATGAGCTGAGAAACCCGCTCGGCGTCATGACGAACGCGATCTACTACCTGCTGATGGTCCTCAAGGAGGCGCCTGCCGACGTCAAGGAATACCTTGGTATTCTCCGGACACAGATCGCGCTCTCCGAGAAGATCATCGGTGATCTGCTGGACTTTGCGCGCGTGAAGCAGCCGCAGGCAGAGACGCTCGCGGTCGAGAAGATCGTGCGCGAACAGCTAGAGCGCGTCGGAAATCTCGATGGGATAAAGCTCGTCGAGGATATCGCTTCGGGACTGCCTCCGGTACGCGTCGACCGGGTACAGATCGGGCAAGTCGTGCTGAACCTCATGACCAATGCTCTGCAGGCAATGGAGGCCAAGGGTCAGGGCGGAACGCTCAAGGTCACGGCCAAGCGCGGTAGCAACGGATACGTGCGACTCGAAGTCAGCGACACGGGCGTCGGCATGACGCGCGAGCAGCTGGATAAGATGTTCGAGCCTCTTTTTACCACCAAGGCACGCGGAATCGGGCTTGGGTTGGCTGTATCGCGCGGCCTCGTGCACGCCAACGGTGGCGAGATATCAGCGGTCAGCGAGCAAGGTAAGGGTTCGACGATTTCGCTAGATCTTCCGGCGAGCCATGGGATAGCGGCATGACCCGTCGCATTCTGATCGTGGACGATGACCGGCAGATGGTGCGTACCTTATCAGACATCGTGCGCCTCGAAGGTTGGTCACCCGATGGTGCCCACAGCGGCGAAGACGCTGTGGAGGCGGTGCGCAAGAACGCCTACCAGGCAGTGTTGATGGATGTCCGGATGGCCGGCATCAACGGAGTAGACGCCTTCAAGTCGATGAAAGCGCTGCGTCCCGACATCAAGGTAATCCTCATGACTGCTTACACCGCCGCGGACATCATCGCCGAAGCAGAACGCGAAGGCGCGCTGAAAGTTCTTGCCAAACCCGTTGTTCTCTCGGGTCTGCTCGAGATGCTCGACCAAACGGGCGCGCAAACGAAGCCAGTGCTGGTAGTGGCGGACGACCCCGGTTTTCTGGACAATCTGCGTGGGATGCTGAGCGAGCGTGGTTATGCAACGCTCGTCGCGCAGAGCCTGGATGATGCCCTTCATACGCTGGAGGACAAATCACCTCCTGCCGTCGTACTCGATTTGAGGCTCGACGGAGTTGAGCCGGAAGATTCCGTCGTTGCGATACGAAGCGTGAGCCCCGCAGTGGCGCTGATCCTCTGCAACGGACGCACGTGCAAAGCGGATCATCCAGAGCTGCTCGAAGGACGATTGATCCACGCCAGTCTGCAAAAGCCCTTTGCCCCAGGGAAACTGATCGAGATTCTGGATGAAATCTTCGCCACATAATGCGCTGGGCGTGCTCGTCGTCGATGACGACGCGCAGATGCTGCGCACCATCACGGACATTCTGCGCGCCCATGGCTACGCCCCGACCGGTGCGCCTAACGGCCTTGAAGCGTTGCGCCTGGCTAAAGATCCGGAAAATCCGGTAGCAATCGCACTCGTGGACCTGAGCCTACCCGACATCGACGGCATCGAGCTGGTGGGACGACTGCGCGAGCTATCGACTCTGACCGAGGTCGTCATCCTTACCGGCAATGCGTCGGTGGACAGCGCCGTCCGGGCGATGCGCGAGGAGAGCTACGACTATCTGATTAAACCGGTGCAACCGGACCACCTGCTGGCGACCCTCGATCGTGCTGGAGAAAGATCGCAGCGAAGACGCGCCGAGGCCGGCCGTCAGGAGAGCGAGGATCGTCTGCGCCGGATCTTCGATCACGTGGGTGACGCGTTGTTCATTGCCGACGACTTCGGGGAAATTCTCGATGCGAATCCGGCGGCGTGCGCTCTTACGGGTCTTTCCGTCGCGGAGCTGCAGAAGATTCCCCTCAAGGAAGTGCTTCCCGAGATCGAGGCGTCGGAAATGGCCTCGAGCGCTCTCACTTCGGGCAACGGGCATCGTCGATCCAACCCGCAGCGGCCAAAGCGAGTGCTGCAAATAGACGCCGCGGCATTCGCTCCAGGCGTACTTGTTTACACGGTGCGCGATCTTACCAACCAGTCCCAGCTGGAAGAACAGCTGGCGCAGTCCCAGAAGATGGACGCCGTTGGCCAACTAGCGGGCGGTATTGCGCATGACTTCAACAACCTCCTCACCGTGATCATGAGCTACAGCTCGCTGCTGATTTTGGATTTTGAGGCGAGCGATCCGCGTACTGCAGATCTTGAGGAAATCGCCAGCGCAGCGCGTCGTGCGTCGGATCTGACGCGACAGCTATTGGCGTTCAGTCGAAAGCAGTTGCTCGAGCCACGCGTCATCAGCGTGAACACCGTGGTGAGTGGAATCGAGAAGCTGTTGCGGCGACTGATCGGCGACGACATCGAGTTGGGAACCACACTCGATCCGCACGTATCGATGATCAACGTGGATCCCGGCCAGCTCGAGCAGGTGCTTATCAATCTCTCGGTAAACGCGCGCGACGCGATGCCGGATGGCGGGCGTCTTCACATCGCCACGGGCGACGCGGAGCTGTCGGACGAGCACATGCACCGGCATCTCAACGCGGCACCAGGCAGGTACGTCGTCATCACCGTCAGCGACACCGGCATTGGTATGACGAAAGAATTGCAGCAACGGATCTTCGAGCCCTTCTTCACTACGAAAGAGCAAGGAAAGGGCACGGGACTCGGCCTTTCAACAGTCTACGGAATCGTAAAGCAGTCGGGTGGCGACGTGTGGATCTATTCGGAGCCTGGCGAAGGCACGACGTTCAAGGTGTACTTCCCACAAGTCACGGGTGAGGGCCCAACGAAGCCGGTGCAGGCCGAGAGCCGGGAGACACCGACGGGGACGGAGACAGTTCTTATCGTAGAGGACGATGCGGCATTGAGAGCGCTCGCCGCTCGGGTGCTCGAGGGTTCGGGGTACACGGTCCTTCTCGCGCGCAACGGCGTCGAGGCCCTGGCGATCGCAGGGGGGCATCAAGGCCGCATTGACATTGTCACAACCGACGTCGTGATGCCGAAGATGAACGGCAGGCCCCTGGTGGAGAAACTGCTCGAGTCCCGCGCGGAGACGCGGGTGCTGTTCATGTCCGGTTATACAGACGACGAAGTTATGCGCCGGGGTGTGCTCGACGGCCGTACCGCATTTCTGCAGAAGCCGTTTACTCCCGAGCAATTCGCCCGGAAGGTGCGCGCGGTGCTCGATCAAGCGTCGCGGTGAGCGGCTCGATCGCGCCGGGTCAGGTACTGGAGAATTTGCCATCGCAGTGACACCGTAAGCGATGCGAATTGCGATCATCGGGCTGGGTGGTGTTGGTGGTTATTACGGCGGACTGCTCGCGCGCGACGGCCACGAAGTTTTCGCCTACGCGAGAGGCGCGCAGCTGGATGCCGTGAAGGCGCATGGGCTGGAGATAAGATCAGCCGCTGGCGGATGGACAGCCCAGATGACGGCTAGCAACGACGCCGCGGAGCTGGCCAGCTCTTTCACCCCGAATGACTTCGCGATCGTCGCCGTCAAAGCCTACTCCCTGCCCGAAGTTGCTCCTGCCCTGAGAGCTTTCGCCCAGAAAGAGGCGACGCTCCTTCCCCTGCTGAATGGCGTCGATGCCGCCGAGCGCCTCACTGCTCTCGGTGTGGAACGTGATCGAATCCTCGGCGGACTGACGTATCTCAGTGCGGCGAAAGTTGCGCCCGGTGTCATTGAACGACGAAGTCCTTTCCACCGGATTCAGGTCGGCGAATTCTCCGGCCGCAAATCTGAGCGCGCGCAGCGCATCACTGCTGCGTTCGTCAAGGCCGGAGTAGAGGCGAAGGTCGCGGATGACATCACGCTGGCCTTGTGGCAGAAGTTCGTTTTCCTGTCGACGATATCGACCGCGTGCGGTCTGGTGCGCGCGCCGATCGGGGGCGTGCGGGAGAGTGAGCGAGGCCGGTCACTCGTTGAGGAAGCGCTGCGTGAAGTTCTCGCCGTCGCCGACGCTCGTGGCGTCAGGTTTGGCGGCGACGAATACGAGCGAGTAATGGGTCTCATCAACTCCCTGCCCGCGGAAATGCGTCCGAGTCTGCTGCTGGATGTCGAGTCCGGAGCGCGGACCGAAGTCGAGGTGCTGAGCGGTACGATCGCACGCTTTGGCGATGAAGCTGGAATCGACACGCCGGTGCACGACAGAGCGCTCGCCTCATTCAGGCAGTGATTGGCTGGGATCGACGAGCGGTCCTAGCCGGTAACTGAATTCTCACCTCTCGTTTACGTGATCTAGACATCACACGAGCGTGCGGACTTATAGCGTTCGGAAGTTCGAACTGGATCCTCTTCCGCCAACGCCGTGGCCACTTCACTACAGCATTCCTCGACTCAGCACATAAACAGCCCCGCAACGGAGCTTCGTCTGCTCTATGCGTTGTTCGAGGAAGCGCAGGGTACGCGCATTGCCCACGGCGAACGGATCCGGGCGCTGCTGCAGGGCAGGTCGAGTGGGGCGGCGGGCGCGCTTCCTTTTCTCCAGCGGGCTTACGAGCGCGCCATCAGGGAGGAAGAAGATGCGTCGGCCGACCTCGAGACTGTGGTCGCCCGCCATCCCGCCTGGGTCTGGCTGCAAAGCATCAAAGGGATTGGTCATCGGCTCGCGGCTCGATTGCTGTCGAGACTGGACATTTCGCGCGCCGATACTCCGTCGTCATTCTGGGCTTATTGCGGACTTGCTACGGTCCCGGGTGCCGCATTTCGCTGCCACAGGTGTGGATTGGATGTCGCATATCCACTCGGCTACGCTCCGCGAGAAACCCACCTCTCGCGGTCGGGGCTGCGTACCTGCTCCGGTGAGCTGCGGCTGGTGGTCGAAAGTAACCCGGTCCGAGTGGCTCCACGAAGAACTTCAGCTGGCGGACGGCGGACGTACGACGCGCATGCGCGCAAATCCTGCTACCTGATCGGAGTCTCGCTGCTGCGTTGTGGAAGCGACTACAGAGAGCATTATGACGCCGAGCGGGCAAGGGTCGCAGCTACGCGACCGGGTTGGACGCCCAAGCGCTGCCATCTCGCGTCGCTCAGAAAAATGGAGAAGATGTTCTTGCGCGATCTCTGGATCGCCTGGAGACGCGCCGAGAATCTGTCGATTGTTCCCCCTTACTTTCCCCGCGCGACGGAGCCGTGCTAACCGATGCCTATGTCTGAGAGTCACCCAATCAACCCGAGCGTTTGTCGGTTAGCACGGCGTGACGCGGCGCTCACGGTGCTTGCGATGGTGTGTATTGCCTCCGCTCTCGAAGCGCAAACCACGTCAACCACTGCCAGTACGCCGCAGCCTGCGCCGGCCGTTTGTCCCGGTCAGCCGGAACGTCACCAGTTCGATTTCTGGATCGGCGAATGGAACGTCACGACACAGGGCGGAACGTCGGTAGGATCGAGCGTCATCCAGTCAATCAGCGGTGGCTGCGCGATTCTCGAGAACTGGACGAGCCGGAGTGGCGGGCAGGGAAAGAGCATCAACTCTTACAATCCGGAGTTGCATCAGTGGCAGCAGTACTGGGTCGGTCAGGATGGGGGCGTGAGCGATTATCGGACGAGTACCTTCGATGGCAAGAGCATGATTTTCTTCCTGAAGGACGATGGCAATGCGCAGAACCTGCAGCGGCTGACGTTCACTCCGGTCGATGCAGGAACGGTTCGACAGCACTCAGAGGGATCCACGGATGGTGGAAAGACCTGGAAGGATCTATACGATTTCTACTACCATCGGAAGGCGCGGTGAGTCTCGAGATTTCCAACACCCATGCTGCGTGCTCTCCGCTGTTAGCTAATCGCTACCCGCTCAGGCCGACGGACAGATCTTCGTGGGAACCTGTCTAGGGTTTCCTGGACCCAACCCCGGCTGTCCCCCGGCTTTAGCGGTCAGCGGGAAGCTAGGAGCGGGTAGCGAGCAGCACATAGGTGTTTGAAACCTAGGGTGCTCGCTCAGGACTACCTTTGGAATCGGTACCCGGCCTTCCTCACGGTGATGAGGTGCCGCGGCTCGCCGGGATCCGGCTCGAGTTTATTACGAAGTCGGGCAACGTGCTGGTCGACAGTGCGTGAGGTGACGCCGAGGCTGTAGCGCCAGACCTGGCGCATCAGTGTGTCGCGCGAGACGATGTCGCCGCCGGAATCGATCAGGAACGCCAGCAGGTCGAGCTCCATCGGGCTCAGATCGACAGGCTTCCCGCCGCGCGATACCGTCCGCGTTCGCAGGTCCACCACTACGTCTCCGAATCGGTGCTGCGAGACTCGCGCACCATCGGTTGTGGCGCGCGCAGTGGGCGTCAGGCGGCGAATGATCGCTTCCACCCGCGCCAGAAACTCGAGAACTCCGACGGGCTTGACCACGTAGTCGTCGGCTCCGATGCGGAAGCCCTGCACCTTGTCGACTTCCTGATCGCGCGCCGAAAGAATGAGTACCGCGGCCGCGCCGCCACGCGCGCGATAACGCCGCAGCACCTCGAAGCCGTTGAGTCCCGGCAACATCAGATCGAGAACGATCAGGTCGGGATTGTGATCCTCCAGCCAGTCGAGGCCTTCGTTGCCGTTCGTGACGCAGTCAACCTTGTATCCCTCGACCTCGAGGCTGGTGCGGAGACCAAGGGCGAGCGTCTCGTTGTCCTCGAGGATGAGGATCGATCGGTCGATCGCCACGTCCGAGCTGCCGGGTGGAACCCAGGCGTGCGTCAAGCGTGCGTCCCGTTGGTGCTCGCGTGGAGAGCGAGCGTGAATCGCGTTCCGCCGGCCGGCCGCGGTGTGAGCGCTGCCTCCGCATCCATCGCCGTGGCCAGGTCGCGCACGATGGCGAGTCCCAGGCCGGCGCCGCCGGTGCTGTCGTCGAGCGTGCCGCCGACGCGGAAGAACGGCTCCCATACTTTTTCGCGTTCGGCTTCAGTTATTCCCGGCCCGGAGTCGTCGACCCACAGTCGCACCAGTTTTCCCTCGTCGCGCACTCCAACGACGATCGTCTGTCCCACCGGTCCGTACTTCGCGGCGTTGTCGAGCACGTTGATCAGAATTTGCCGAATCGCGCCCGGATCGCCGCGCGCCATCGCCCGCTCGGCGAGGTCCAGCTCTATGCGCATCTTGCGCGCTTCGGCGAGCGGAGCGAAGAAATCGGCGGCCGTTTGCGCGACGCGCGCGACGTCGACCGCAGTCGATTTGAGTTGCATTTCGGGCTTCGCCGCTGTAAGCACAGAATTGGACAGTGCGATGAGACGGTGAGTTTCTCTCTCGATAATCTCCAGCGACCGCTCCCGCTCCGTCTCGCTTCGCGTTCGACCGAGACGAAGCAGCTGGACGAAGAGAAGAATCTGCTGCAGAGGGGTTCTGAGCTCGTGCGACACGTTGGCCAGAAACCGCTCCCTTGATCTCACCAGACGGATCTCGCTGCGCAGGGATGCGAATCCGGCGATCGCGAGCACTATGCTTCCCGCCAGGAAGAGCATAGACGCAGGGACGTGCGATTCGGGGATTCCACCCACTACGAGATAGCGCGCCACGTCGGGCCGCAGTGCGACCTCGAACACTGTCGGGCCGAGGACGAGCGGCGACCTGGCGTAGAAATTCGACGCCGGTCCTGTCTTTGGCGCTTTGTAGATGACGCGATTGGCCCGGTCCCTCACGGTGAGGGTCAACAAGGATTCAGGCGGCACTCCCATTGGCCATTTGCCGCTCAATTTCTCCGGGTCCTGTTGCGCAGTGGCGGATGGTGTGCTGGACACGTCGTCTGAGTAACCGGGTGTCATGGGGGGGAGGACCTTCACGACCTTGTAGATGTTCGTGTAGTCCAGTGTGTCGCGCACCCCGTAGCACGAACGATAGCCGTAGACGGCGAGAAGATGGCTGGCCGAATCAATGGCGGGAGAGTAAGCGATGGTCTCTCTCTGTCCGCCCGCCGACCCGACGAACAAATAGCCGAAGCCAATGAGTTTATCCCACGACCGGTTCGCCAATTTCGGGATAGAGTCCCGAATGATTCCCTGGATTTCCGGTGGGGGCAACGGTCCGGCGTATGAAACGGCGCCGGAGGGCACGTCGACCCGGTATCGGTAGATCGGCCAGCTGGCGCGAGGTCCGCACATCTCGGTCGTGTCGGGTATGCTGGCCAACGCAGTCACCGGCGGAAGCGCGCTGCGCGATGTCCATGGCTCGCCAGGGTGAATCGCGACATATGCGAGCATTGCCCTCTCACGGCCGGCGAGGTAGCCGCGGGTGGCATAAAGGTAGGCCGCGAACTTGGCATAGTCTCTCACCGTCCGCTCAGCGCTGACGCGCCGCTCCTGCGCGTTGCGCATGGAGTCCCGAACAGCCAGTCCGGAGACTATCACAACGCCCAGTAATGCCGCTCCAAGCAGGAACGGCCGGGCTCCGTACGCTCGCATAAGACTCTTGATAGACATCGCTGGACGGGTGGTGGCGCGCTCATACAATACGCCGCGCGCAGCTGTTCCGCCCGTCGGGAAATGTATGCGAATTGTAAAAACTGCCAGCTTGTATACAAAACGGCTACCGATAGTTCACAGCTTCGACACCGCAAAAAGTCTTACTCCAGTCTGCGCACACTCTCACATTGCGACTACACACAATGAGGAGGGTGAAGGAGTATGCGAAGACTACTCTTGTCGGTCATCGCCGCATGCGCACTCACCGCGTCCACAGCCGTTGCCCAGAGTGGGACGACTGTTACGGGACGCGTGACCAGCGACGCGGGAGCGCCCCTCGCGGGCGCAAGCGTGTTCATCGCCGGATTGAATTTCGGCACCCAAACCAACGACGACGGAAGCTACACCTTCGTCGTACCGACCAGTCGAGCGACTGGCGCAATGGCAACGTTGACGGCGCGCGTCATCGGCTACACGGCCCGCTCCGTCCAGATCACTCTCAATCCGGGCACGACGGTCACCCAGAGTTTCGCGCTCGCCGTCAATCCGTTCCACCTCGGTGAAGTAGTCGTCACCGGCGCGGGCATGACGACGACGCGCGAGCGCCTCGGAGTCACGATCAACCGAGTCGACAGCTCGGCGATCCGTCGCTCGGCGGAGCCGCAGAACATCGTCGCCGCGCTCGCGGCCAAGGCGCCGAACGTGAACGTGCGCACGCAGTCGGGTGAGCCGGGTGCAGGTGCATCCGTCGTGATCCGGGGCGAAGCGTCGCTCACAGGCACCAACCAGCCGTTGTTCGTCATCGACGGGCAGCCGATCGATAACTCGACGATCTCGACGGCATTCCTGTCGGTGAACGGCGGGAACCTCGGCGACCGCCAGGGCGGAAACGTTACGCCCAATCGCGCGGCGGACTTGAATCCGGCGGATATCGAGAGCGTCGAGATCCTGAAGGGCTCCGCGGCCGCGGCCGTCTATGGAGCTCGTGCCGCGAACGGCGTTATTCTGATCACAACCAAGCGCGGCCATGCTGGGCCGACTCGGGTTGTGCTGTCGTCGTCGATGAACTTCGACAAGGCAAGGCTCGTCGATTTCCTGCAGCATGATTACGCGCAGGGGTCGCTGGCGAGAACGGTTCGCGGAGTGGCAGCACCGATTCCTGATGCTGCTGCCACGTGCGGCGACACTCCTGATTGCTCGCCAACCGCGGGACGCACGTCGTGGGGCGCCAAGCTCCCAGCCGGCACACCCACCTACGACCACATGGGCGAGCTGTTCCGGACCGGAATGACCGCCGACAACAACATTCAGGTATCCGGTGGCACGGACCGCGCGAGTTTCTATTCGTCGGTCGGCCTCACCAATCAGGTTGGCATCATTCAGGGCCCCAACAGCAAGTACAACCGGGCGAGCTTCCGGCTCAAGGGAACGCAGGAGGTAGGCAGCAAGATCACCCTCGGCGGGAACTTCAACTACGTCGACGCCCGCGGCGCGTTCGTTCAGCACGGCAATGACGTTTCGGGGCTGCTCCTCGGCGCGCTGCGCACGCCGCCCGCCTTCAACAACCAGCCGTATCTCAATGACTTCGGGTTCCAGCGCGTCTACAGGATTCCAAATCCGACGAGCGTGGACCCATTCAACAACTTTGCGTACTACGACAATCCGTTCTTCGCGATCAACAGCACCGGCAACCGGAGCGAGGTTGGACGCGCAATCTCCAATTTCAACGTCGACTGGAGACCGCTAACCTGGCTGACTGTCAAAGAGACGGTTGGCGGAGATTACTACAACGATTCGCGCCTGCAGGCGCTACCGATCACATCGGCGAACGATCCGGCGGGGAGCGTTATCCGCGCCGACCAGACCAATCTCGTGATCGACCACAATCTGCTGGCCTCGGCAACTACCGATCGCGGTGAAAACCTGAACGCGACGTTCACGGTCGGACAAAACCTCAACTCGCGTCGTTACCGGCAGCTCTCGTCGCAGGGCGAGGGGCTTATCGGACCGGTTCCGCTCGCGATCGAAAACACGATCAACCAGACGGGCCTCGAGTTCAAGTCGCTCCGCCATATCGAGAGCTATTTCGGACAGGCCGAGCTCAATCTGTACAAGCAGCTATACCTGACGGCGGGACTGCGCAACGACGGGTTCTCCACCTTTGGTGCCTCGCAGCGCCGTCACACGTTCAAGAAAGCTTCCGCTGCGTGGACTTTCACCAATCTGCTTCACGGTGGAGACCAGACCGGTTTGCTCAGCTTCGGCAAGCTACGCGCGGCGTTCGGCGAGACCGGACGTGAGCCAGACGTATATGCGGCCCTCAACGCCCTCAGCACCATCGTGCAGTTCGGTTCCGGGTACGGCGACGCGCTGCGCACCTCGATCGGAGGAGTGCCCGGTGTAACCAGTAGCACGAGGCTTGGTAATGCCGGGCTACGCCCGGAGCTGCAGCGGGAAACAGAGATTGGCGCTGATCTCGGATTCTTCGACCAGAAGATCGATCTATCGGTGGTCGGCTACAACAAGAAATCGAGCGACGTGATTCTTCCGATCACCGTGAACGCCGCGGCGACCGGGTACCTCAGTGCGTTTCGAAACACCGGCGCTCTGACGAACAAGGGACTTGAGATCTCGGTCAATGCGCGTCCCTACACCACGCAGAACCTCGCCTGGGAGCTGGGCGTTCAATACGGACGGAACCGCGGCAAGGTCACCGATCTTGGCGGCGCCGAGATATTCGACCTTGGTGAAGGATTCGGCGCCAATGAAGCTGAAGGCGCCGACGTCCTTGGCTACGCGCCGGGAGTCATCATCGGAACCGGGTTCGTCATGTGCGGACGTGGAACTCACATCGAAGTGCCCGGCATTGGCGGCGGCACAGTGCAACAGGATATCGACGCACTCTGCGCTGCGACACCCGGCGGCTACAAGAACGGTGCGCTCTTCCTTGGGCCCAATGGTTTGCCCATCGCCGACCCCGAGGTTCGCGTCATCGGGGACCCGCATCCGAAGTACACGATGTCGTACACGACCTCGCTCAAGGTCATGAACAAGCTGAGCCTGTCCGGATTGCTCGACGTCAAGAAGGGTGGCACGCAGTACAACGGAACCCGCGGCGCTTTGTATGTCTTCGGTACGCATAAGGACACCGATCGCCGCGGCGGCACGGGTACATACGGCGTGGACTACGACACCAAGACTTATCCCGATGTTGCTGGTCCCGGCAAAGGTGTGACTGGGCTAAAGACGATTCAGGACTGGGAGAATTGGCTGAGCATCATCGGTACCGGTGGCGGGTTCACCGGACCAGGCGAGCAATTCATGGAAGACGCAGGTTGGGTCAAGCTGCGCGAGGTGAGCCTGACGTTCTCTCTGGATCAGCCGTTCATCAAGAGCCTCACTGGATTCAGCTCGATGGATATCCGCGTCGCCGGCCGCAATCTGAAGACGTGGACGAATTATCGCGGTCTCGATCCGGAAGTGAACAACGCCGGTGCGGAGTTCCTGACGCAGGGACTCGACTGGTTTGCGAATCCGCAGTCCCGTTCCTTCGTTCTGTCATTCAGTCTAACCCGATAAGGCAAAGGAGAAATGCAGTGATAAAACTTCGATTTCTTGCCCTGGCCGCCGTCGGGTTGACGGTAACCAGCTGTAAGAGCGACTTCCTGACTGGAGGCGACCTTAACACGGACCCGAACCGTCCGAGTGTGGCGACCGCCAATCAGCTGTTCGCGGCAGCTGAGGGCGGCATCTGGGCGCTGCTCGGCAGCGACCCTGCCCGGGTGACGGGCATGTGGGCGCGGCAGTTCGCCGGCGGACAGAATCAGTACCAGAGCATTTACAACTACTTGTATGACGAAGGGATTCAGAGCGGATTCAACATTGGCCTCTACGCTGCTGGTGGGCTGGTCGACATCGTGCGCGCACAGCAAATGGCAAGATCCGCGAGCAACTTTGCGCTGCTCGGAATCCTGCAGGTTCAGGAAGGCATCACGATGGGAACGGGGGCGGACCTGTTTGGAAATCTCGTCTATTCCAAGGCGTTGTCGAACGAGCTGAATCCTCCGCTCGACAATCAGCTCGCGGTTTACGACTCAGTGCAGAAAGTTCTGAGCGCGGGAATAGCGAACATAGCTACCACTGCCGCTACGAGTTTCCCACCGGGAGGATCGGATCTGGTTTATGGTGGGGACACCGATCTCTGGACCGCGATGGCGCACACCCTCAAAGCGCGCTTCTATTTGCACACGGCGGAAGTTCGTCCCGGCGCGTACGCGCAGGCGCTGGCGGAGGCGAGGCTCGGAATTTCTTCCGATGCCGGGAATTTTGTAGGCGCTTTCACTACGAGCGCGGCCGAGACGAACTTCTACTATCAGTTCGAGGTGACGGCCGGTCGTGCGGGTTATCTCATCGCCGACGCGGGCTTCGTCGCTTTGTTGGAGAGCCGTAACGATCCTCGTCGCGCCGAATACTTCAACGCGGCGGGAACGAGGCTGAGTGACGAGCGTCTTGCTCCGAATTTCCACCAGCCGTTCGTCACTTACGACGAGAACACGCTCATCTGGGCCGAGGCGGCGTATCGCACCGGGGACGAGGTGACGGCTCTGAACAAACTGAATGAGGAGCGGCGGAATCACGGGCTGGCCGCTGAGGCATTGGCGGGCCAGCCGTTGCTCAACGAGATCCTCGTCGAGAAGTACATCTCCGATTTCCAGGTTGGACACGAGGCGTGGAACGACTACAAGCGCACCTGCACTCCGAACTTTGCGCCGACACAGCCGGGGAAGAAGATGCCGGGACGCATGTATTACGATCCGAACGAACGCTTCACTAACACGAACATTCCGCCGGCGGGCCAGGGTTTCAACGGATCCAGAAATCCCAACGATCCGTTGAACGCGGTCTCCGACGGAACGGGTCAGGCTTGTCTGGCCGGCTAAGGCGGCTCGCTTAGCAGTGTAAAGGCTTCACCTGAGTCCGGTCCGCCGAGAGGCTGGCCGGACTCTGCCACTTTCATCCTCGAGAACTGTAGATATGCGCAGGAAAATCATCGCGGCTTTTGTCGCGCAAACCTTTCTCATCACTGCGTGCTCGACTTACACACCTGTCAATTCCAGTGTCGCGCCAAGCAGCGGGGTCGTCCGTTTGTCTCTCACGGAGACGGCACGTGGAGAAAATTTCTCGCCACTGGGCGCGCGGCTGGTATCGATCGAGGGAGAGGTGCGGTCGGCCACCGACTCGACGGTGACAGTCGCCGCCAGCGAAGTCAGTCGCGTTGCCGCTGACGACCAGGCACTCCACGGCGAGACTGTGACGATTCCTACGCGGTATATCGACAAGGTCGAGCGGAAGCGGACGCAGGTCGCGCGCTCACTGCTGGTCGCGGGTGCCGTGATCGGCGCTGCGCTCTGGATAGGAATACAGGCCGGGAACGGTAGCGTCGATTCACGGCGAGTCCCCGGGCCACCGCCGCCGGGGCAGTAGGAGAGCGAACACGACCGCTTTACCGCCCGCTGTGGAATGTCTCACCGGTCGGCGGCAAAAAAAAACGCGCTCTGGCGGGAGCGCGTTTCTGATTTCCGAAGTCTTGGTTTACGGCAGAACGAACTGAACCGTGGTCTCTACCGGGAAGTTATTGCTGCGAAGCGTGGCGACGGCGGTGAACGCCCCGTGCTGTCCGCTCGCGTCCCAGCTCTCTGCGTAGACTGTCTCAGCCTTTCCCCTGAGCGTGGTGCTGCGCATTGCCGACGTGAACATGCGGCCCTCGCTCCACCTCCAGACTTCCTTGCCGGCAAAATCCCTGACGACGAAATCGTGGGTCTGTCCGTCGGGGAACTGGAGCTCCAGCATCTTCGTCGTGTTGTTGGTAACGTGGAGAGAGAATCTCAGCTTCTCGGCGTCATTCTTGGGGCGCGTGACATTGAAAGTCGTGACGATCGGCGCGGTTTTTCCCGCCTCTCGTCTCGCGGTTGTACCAGGTTTTTCAGCGTGGGCGAAAGAGCCGCGCGCAAATGCGACTGATGCGGCTACCAGCAATGGAAGGATGAGACGGTTCGGCATTACGTCTGGTCTTTTTCTCGAGCGATAACGTTGGTGGTGCGGCGGGTGGGCGATTCTCACACTTGGTGAGACGCCCAACTTACCGTCAGAGAGACGAGCGGTCAACGGCCAAGTAACATTCTAACTTCGCGTAAACATTGGACTTGCACCACACGAAAATCTTCGGCCTCTGTTCGGAAAATCAGGGCGCGTTCGCTTGTGAAATTCTTCACAAGCGCTTAATTTCTCTGCCGGATGGACGACGATAAACGGTCGGGTCCAGACTCTCAAGGCGGTCTTTCCGGCGCCGATTTCGCCGGCGTTGGACTGCAGTTCGCTGCGGCAATCGTTGTCTTTCTCTTCGTTGGTCAGTGGCTGGACCGGCGCGCCGGCACTAACGGATTGTTCACCCTGATCGGCGTGTTTGCCGGCGGTGGCGCCGCGTTCTACAACATGTATCGCAAGATCACCGCGGCGCAGCGACGCGACGATGAGGAGAGAAAAAAGCGGTGAGAGAAGGAAGAGCGCTCGGATTCTTCGCCGGTGTTTCGGCCGCTCTCATCATCACCGCGACGATCATTCTGCGCTCGTACTTTCGGACGGTGACTGAGCACGACGCAATGCTCGTCAGCGCTGGACTGGCTTTCGCAGTACAACTCGGATCTTACGCCCTGCTCCGTCCTGCTCGCGCGGGAAAGGGGGCGCCCGGCGAGCTGATGATCCGCTGGGGGATCGGCGCGGTGCTGAGACTGGTCGTGCTGGTGCTGTACGCTCCGCTGGCGAGAGTGATGTTTCTCTCCCTCGATGCTGCTCTGGTGAGTCTGGTGACCTTTTTCTTTTTGACGATGATGGCTGAACCGCTGTTGCTCGAATATGATCGCTGACGCCAAAGACTTCATCACTCCGCACATCACCGACTCGCACTCGATCGACTACCCGTGTCTGCACACCGGCTTCGTCTGTGAGTACGAGCTCCCGCGGTGGGAGCCCATTCACATTGGCCGCTTCACGATCGACATCTCGCTGACGAGACACGTCGTGATGCTCTGGATCGCGGCGGCCCTGTGCGTCCTCACCACTCTGTTGGCGCTGCGCGCGCACAACCGGCGAACGGCGACAGGTGGCGCTCCGCGTGGCCTGGGGAATGGCCTCGAGGCAGTTGTGCTCTACCTGCGAAATGAAGTGGTGCTGCCCAATGTCGGGCCTCACGGCAATGGTTACGTCCCCTACTTGCTGACGCTTTTTTTCTTCATCCTCTTCGCGAATCTGCTGGGGCTCGTCCCTTACGGCTCGACGGCGACGGGAAATATTTCCGTCACCGCAACGCTTGCCATCATCACCTTCATAGTGGTGGAGATCGCCGGGATGAAGGCGCAGGGGAAGGCTTATTTCAATACCATAGTATTCTGGCCGCACGACATGTCGCTCGGCATGAAGATTTTCATTTCGCCGATCCTTACGCCGATCGAGATCATCGGAAAGCTCACCAAGCCCTTCGCGCTGGCGATTCGGCTCTTCGCCAACATGATAGCGGGCCACGTGGTTCTCCTGGCGCTGATCAGCCTCATCTTCACCTTCGGAAGCTGGCTCCTGGTGCCGGTCCCGATTCTCATGGCTCTCGGCATCTCATTGCTGGAATTGTTCGTCGCATTACTGCAGGCGTTCGTCTTCACGCTTCTCTCCAGTGTCTTCATTGGATTGATTCGCGAGGGCGCGCACTGACGCGGAGTGTGCTCGACTTCGCGTAGGTATCCGGCCGAGCGGGCTGGAGAATTCCGTTGGAGCCTCGGGCTCCGTTGACGGATGGCGGCCGTCGGGTCGCGAGCATGACATATCACGTTGCACGATGGGGAATAAAAAATGGTTTCGATCTTTCCGCTGCTTCAAGCCGGCGCCGCCTTCTCGAAAGAGTACACAGGCGCGTGGGGAATGCTCGGCGCCGGAGTCGGCGCTGGTCTCGCGGTAATCGGTGCGGGTATTGGTATCGGCCGGCTCGCCGGGCAGGCGATGGATGGAATGGCGCGTCAGCCCGAAATGGCTGGCCGCATCCAGACTGGTGCGATCATCTTCGCCGCGCTCATTGAAGGCGTCGCACTGTTCGCGGTTGTTATCTCGTTCCTGATCCAGGGGAAGTTCTAGCAGCAGTGGCGGGCTCAGACTGCGGCGATAACCGCAGTCTGAGCCCCCGCAATATTCATTTACGCGCTACCTGAATTCAAATGGCCAATATCCTATTCGCACTGCTCCAGCACGTCGCCGCGGCTCCGGAGGAATCAGCCCAGCCGCCCAATCTGCTTTCTCCCAACGGGGGGCTGATGTTCTGGACGCTCGTCGTGTTCCTGATTCTGTTCGCGATCCTCGGCAAGCTGGTGTTCCCGAAGATCACGGCAGCGGTCGAAGCACGCGAAAAAGCCCTCGAGGAGGCGATCGAGGGGGCGAAACGGGATCGCGAAGAAGCGGCTCGCGCTCTCGCCGAGCAGCAAAAGCAGATCGAGGCGGCACGGACGGAAGCGCAGAAGATCATCGTCGAAGGACGTCAGGTCGGTGAGAAACTCCGTGCCCAGATGGTCGAGGAAACCCACCAGCAGCAGCAACAGATGCTCGAGCGCGCCCGGCGCGAGATCGAGGCCGAGAAGGAAAACGCCATCGCCGAGATGCGAAGGGAAGCCGTCGACCTCGCCATCGCGGGCGCGAGCAAGGTGATCGAGCGGAATCTGGACGATCAGGCTAATCGCAAGATCGTTGAGAGCTTCCTCTCCTCGATTCCACCGACCGAGGCGCGGCGCGGATGAACGACGCGACCATCGGCCGCAACTACGCCGAGGCGCTGCTCATCCTCGCGAAGAAGGAGCACGGGGTAGAGCAATGGGGAGCGCTCATCGCCGACCTTTCGGCAGCGATGCGTGACGACGCGACCCTGCACACTTTTCTCGAGTCGCCGAAAATCGCCGCTGCACAGAAGATCGAAGTGCTCGACAAGGCCTTTGGCAAACGCATCCCGCGACTCTTTCTCAGGTTTCTGGAGACAGTGATTGCGAAGAGGCGGCAGATGCTCATTCCGTCGATCGCGACCGAATACCAGGCGCTCATCGACGAAGCTGAGGACCGCGTTCACGTCAATGTCATAGTTGCGCGCGAGACACCGGAGCCGGAGCGGGACGCGCTGGCGCGTCAGCTTTCGCGGTTGTTTGGGAAACGCGTCGTGTTGCACATCACGCTCAATCCGGGAATCCTGGGTGGAATTATCGTGAAGGTCGGGGACACGGTCATGGACGGATCGGTACGCCGGAGGCTGGCGACGCTCAGAAGTCGCATGGTCGCTTCGGGGAACCGCTAAGCCTCCCAGAGCGCCAAAGAAAGGCTCAAGGCTACAGCTTCAGAGCTCGGACATCCCCGCTTCGGTCTGAAGGTGCTGACGATGTCAGCACAACTCCAGGATTGGGCGTACTTATTGAAGGGCCGCAGTTCGGTGCGGCCTTTCTCTTGAATATGACCAGCCCGTGAATTTCATGTCGATTGATCGCAAGACAGCCAGGAGCATACAGCTCCTCGCGACGACTATCGTGTTGGGCCTTGTCGGCGGGACGTCCGCTGTGGCGCAAGTCATTCAACAGGGCTTGCAGCCCGGACTGACACGCGGCCCCGACAGCGCTCGCAAGATCTCTCTCGACGAGGCGATCATGCTTGCCCAGCGCAACTCGCCGCAGGCGGTCCAGGCTGAAGGCACGGAGAGAACGAGTCGAGCTGCCCGCACGGCCGCCATCGGAGCGATTTTACCCAGCGCGACCCTCAGTGCCGGCCGCGTCATTCAGCTCGGCGGCGGGGCCACAACTCGTGTCAACCAGAACGGCGAGCAGGTGACAGTCGCGTCCGCTCCGACCAACAACACCGGACTCTCGCTCAACATGACGTTGTTCGATGGAGGCCAGCGTTTGTACGACCTGCGCACAGCCCGGTACGAGATAACGGCTGCCCAGGCCAACAGGGTGTCGGTCAAGTACGACATCGCGCTCGCCGTGAAGCAGCAGTACTACGCAGCGCTCGCGGCGATCGAGAGCGACGAGGCCGCGCGGGCGCAGATGGAGCAGGCGAACGTCCAGTTCCGCACGTCCATTGCGAAAGTGCGGGCAGGAGTGGCGACTCGCTCCGATTCGCTGCGCGGAGTCATTCAGGTCGGCAACGCCCAGTTGGCGTTGATCACGGCGCAGAGCAACAGGGAAGTCGCGAACGCGGCTCTTACGAGATTGGTTGGATCCGAAGTTCCGGTTGCCGCGGATCCGGCATCAGTGCGCGAGAACATGGCGGCATTGCCAGACAGCGCGGAGCTGGCGGCTCTGGCGAAAAACGGCCCCGCGGTGCAGCAGGCGCGGGCTAATCTCGACGTAGCTGAAGAATCGCGAAAGGCATCCAAAGCAACTTATCTCCCGTCGCTGAGCGCCAGCTATTCACGCAGCGGAAGTGGGACCGACTCGAAGTTCGGCCTGGGTAGCGATCCCTATGCGTACAACGGCCGCCTTGCATTCTCCCTCTCGTATCCGGTGTTCAACAACTTCCAACGGGAAGCACAGGTCGTACGAGCGAAAGTTGCCGAGGTGAACGCGCAGGCGACGCTTCGGGACACCGAGCTCGGAGTGCAGGCATTGCTGACGCAGTACATCGGCGCACTGCGCGGCGCGTCCCAAAGAGTAGCGGTACAGCTCGCATCGGTGGCTGCCGCGGAGGAAGACGTCCGCGTCCAACAGCAACGTTACAACATCGGCGCATCGACGCTGCTCGATCTCATTACATCGCAGGCGGCGCTCGCCCAGGCGCGGCAGGCGCTGATCCAGGCGCGCTACGATTACCGCATCGCACGGGCGCAGCTCGAAGCGCTGATCGGACGGGATCTCCAGTGACCAGAGGCAAAGCGATTTTGCTGACGCTGATTTCACTCGGCGCCTGCAAGAAGACCACGGATCCCACACTCGTCATCGAGACAGCGCCGGTCGAGCGGAGGAGCATCGTGCTCAGCGCACAGGCGAACGGAACGGTCGAGCCTATCAATGTCGTAGAGGTCAAATCCAAGGCGTCGGGATTGATCGTGAAGATGCCTGTGGACATTGGCTCCAACGTCAAGACGGGGGACCTGCTCGTCCAGGTTGATCCACGCGACGTAAGGAATCAATACGATCAGGCGGCCGCTGACCTGAGCTCGGCCACTGTGCAGAGAGCGGTTGCTCTCGCTCAGCGCAATCGCTCGGCCGACCTTTACAGACAGAAGATCATCACTGCGACCGAGATGGAAGCGGCGACCCTTGCGTTCGCCAACGCCGACGCTTCCGTGATCAAGGCGCGAACCAATCTCGACATCGCGCGCATTCGCTTGCAGGATGCGACCGTGCGGGCGGCGACTAACGGGACCGTCATCGAGCGCCCGGTCTCGGAGGGGATGGTGATCACTTCGGCCACGACCTCGGCCAGCGGTGGCACAACCATTCTCAAGATGGCGGATCTCACCAAAGTGCGAATGCGCGCGTTCGTCAATGAAACCGATATCGGCAACGTGCAGCCGGCGCAGACGGCCACCGTGACCGTCGATGCGTTTCCCAACCGGCGCTTTGTCGGAATCGTGGAGAAGGTCGAGCCACAGGCAGTGGTTCAGTCGAGCGTGACGATGTTCCCGGTGCTGGTGAGTCTCAACAACTCCGATGGAGCGCTGAAGCCGGGAATGAATGGGCAGGTGGTGATGGACATCATGCGAAAGGACAACGTTCTCGCCGTGCCGAGTGACGCGATTCGCAACTCGCGAGACGCATCGACAGTCGCACCTGTGCTCGGTCTGACGCCGGACTCTGTGCGCGCCGTAGTCGCGGCCGCGCGAGCAGCTCGCGGGGCTGGGTTTGCTCGCGCGGGCACCGCCTCCTCGACTCCGACAAGCGGTGCAGGTGGTGACACCACACGTCGGCGCAGGTTCGCCGGCGGAACGGCGGCAGATTCCGCGGCTTTCCGCGCGCGCTTTCGCGGTGGTGCGGCGTCAGGTACTCCTTCGTCCTTTGGCGGGCGCGGGCAGTTCGCACAAGGCGGAGCCGGGGGTGCGGGCGGGTTCGCCGGCGGCGGCTCGGGGGGAGGCGGCGGCGGCGGAGGCATGTTGGTCTTCGTCAAGAAGAACGAGAAGTACTCCCCCCGGGTCGTGCGTGTGGGCATCAGCGATTTCGACTACACCGAAGTGCTCAGCGGGGTACAGGAAGGAGAGCTCGTTGCCCTCCTCGGCCCGGCGGTGCTGCAGGCGCAGCGAGAGCAGCAACAGGCTCGTGTCAGAGCTGGTACTGGGGGAGGCTTGCAGCAGCAGACTACCCCGGCGGCGGGCGGCGGAGGAGCGGGCGGCCCCGGCGGAAATCGTGGCGGCCGCGGCGGCGGCGGGTGACCACCCTTACGGACTAGGATGGGGGGAGGGTAGGCGAATGCTGCTTGGCGAAACGATCGGCGTAGCGCTTGGTGCGTTGCGAGCGAACAAGCTTCGCTCGTTCCTGACGATGCTGGGAGTCGTGATCGGCGTCGGAGCGGTTATCTCCGTGGTCGCTCTGGGCAGAGGCGCGCAGCAATCGGTTAACGCGCGCATCACTGCACTCGGCACTACTCTGTTGACCGTGATGCCGGGACAGATTTTCGCACCGGGTGGAGTCTCGTCGGGCAACGATCGCGCACCGATGAAAGTAGCCGATGCGGAAGCGCTCGATTCTGCCGGCCCCTCGATCACGGCCGTCGAACCGGAGATGCAGAAGCAGCTACAGGTTCAGTATCTGAACACGAACACCAACACCACGATTCTCGGGACGACTCCGAATTATCTGGAGGTCCGGAAGTACACGCTCGCCAACGGGAAGATGTTCACCGAAGGCGACAACCGCGCGAGCCGTCGCGTCGCGGTCCTCGGAGCGACGGTTCCTGACAATCTCGGCATTCCGGGTGCGAATCTGGTCGGACAGAACGTCCGCATCGGTGGATTTCTGTTCGAGGTCATCGGCGTGCTGGCGTCGAAAGGCACGGGCGGAGGATTTGGAAATCCGGATGACCAGGTGCTGATCCCCATCACTACGGCGCAATTCCGAGTGTTCGGCAGCGACAGGCTGCGTCAGATTGGTGTGCTCGCTGCATCCGAGGCTGAAATTCCGCAGGCGATGGCCGAGATTCAGAGGACGCTGAGGCGGGAGCACAGACTCCGTGTTGGCATACCGGATGACTTCCAAATTCGCAATCAGGCGGATTTCCTCAACACCCTGGGCGAGACGACGCAGATATTCACGTTCCTGTTGTCCGGCATCGCCGCCGTGAGTCTGCTGGTGGGCGGAATCGGCATCATGAACATCATGCTCGTCTCTGTTACCGAGCGCACGCGCGAAATCGGCGTGCGAAAGGCGCTCGGCGCGACACCGAAAAACATTCTGCTGCAGTTCCTGATCGAGGCAGTCGTGCTTTGCCTGCTCGGCGGGTTAGGCGGAATTATTTTTGGCTGGGCGGGAGCGCTGGCGCTGGCGAAGTTCGGGAACTTCAACACCTCCGTGGCCCCTTCGTCGATACTGCTCGCGTTCTTTTTCTCCGGGTTCGTCGGGATACTCTTTGGTGTGTGGCCGGCCCGTCGGGCCGCGAATCTCGACCCCATCCAGTCTCTTCGCTACGAGTAGTTCCGGACGGCGATGCTGTAGTTGAGAAAGTGCATAGACGCGCAGCGGCGTTAAGCCGTCTTTCCTCATGAAAGCAATCATCATCACACAGCCCGGCGGGCCCGAGGTACTCGCGGAACAGGAGCGTCCACTCCCGCAGCCTGGCGCGGGTCAGATTCGCGTTCGGGTGCGGGCGTCTGCATTGAATCGGGCCGACCTCTCTCAACGCCGCGGCAATTACCCGGCGCCGCCCGGTGCTCCGGCCGACGTCGCCGGTATGGAGTACGCGGGCGAGGTCGATCACCTCGGCGCCGGTGCACGCTTATGGGAGACAGGCGCGCGCGTGATGGGAATCGTCGGCGGGGGTGGTCACGCCGAGTACCTCTGCGTTCATGAGCGCGAGGTCATCGCGATTCCTGAATTCCTGTCCTGGGAAGAGGCGGCGGCGGTACCGGAGGCTTTCCTCACAGCGTACGACGCTCTCTTTCGTCAGATCGATCTTCGCGTCGGAGAGTCTCTTCTCATTCACGCCGTGGCGAGCGGGGTTGGCACGGCTGCCCTGCAGCTCGCGCGCGCGTCTGGCGTCGCGGTCATCGGCACTTCCCGATCCACTGCCAAGCTTGCACGCGCCAAAGAGCTCGGGCTTGACATCGCGATCGATGCATCAAAAGGTGATTGGGTAGAGCGGGTCGAGCGCGAGCTGGGCACCAACAGGGTTAACGCACTTCTTGACCTCGTTGGCGGAAACTATCTCGGCGGCAATCTGCGCGTCCTCGCACCACGAGGCCGCCTTATCGTCGTCGGCACGACAGCGGGATCGCGCGCCGAAATCGACCTGAGTCTGCTCCTACGAAAGAGACTACGGATTGTGGGAACGGTGCTCCGCGCCCGCGCCCTCGAGGAAAAAATTGCACTCGCGCAGGAATTTTCCGAGCGCGTTCTGCCGCTGTTCGAGAACAGACTGGTGCACCCGGTGGTCGATCGAGTGTTCTCGTTCACGGACATCCGCGCCGCGCACGAGCTGATGGAATCCAACGAGACGTTCGGAAAAATCGTCCTGCGCTGGGACTGAGCTAGGATTTTCCCTTGCGCTTCTTGCTGCGGCGATCCTGAATCAGGATGGTCATCACCATCCAGAGGCCGATGATGGCGGCGATGATGAAACCTATAGTGCCCAGTCGCCGCTGATACTGGAGCAGCAGCCCGCTGGCGACGAGCAATCCCCCGAGTACCAGACCGGTGAAAATCCGGTTTGCCACCTTTTCCAGGCCGAGGAGCAGCGAGCCGAGCTGGGGCGTGTCGACGCGCACGGCGAAGTCGTCGGCGACCAGCTTCTGCGTAAACACATCGAGGCGGTGTGGCAGGGCGCGAATGAGATCCGAGGTCTCGGATGCCATTTGGAACAACCGACGCGGTGACATGTCGCGTTGCGCGCGCCTGTTCGCTATCTCGCTGGTGTAATCGCGAATGGATTCGGTCGGGTTGAAGTTCGGATCGAGAGAGCGCGTTACTGCATCCAGGTTGAACAACGCTTTTGCGAGCAGGGTGAGCTCCGCCGGCAGCTTGAGCCCCTCGCGAAATGCGATCGAGATCATCTCATACAACACTATTCCCGCCGGCGTTTCTTCCACCGTTTGATTGGCGTGCTTGGCGATTAGCGCGGAGACGTCGCGAATGTAGGCGGGCCGGTCAAAATCCTCCGGAGCCTCGCCCATCTCGATGAGCGTCTCTGCCGCCGCGTCGCCGTTGTTCTCCGCCATCGCGAGAAGCAGTCGCACCACGCGGTCCCGCATGTTTCCGGTGAGATGCGCTGTCATACCAAAGTCGATCAGCGCCAGCTTTGGCTCGTCGCGCGGGGGCGCAGGCACAGCAGCCGCCTTGGCGTCGTCCTCCGAGCGTACCAGCGTCGTCGCGCCCGGCCTCACGACCTGCCGCCGGTCGTCGGCAGCCGCTTCGGCGGGCGTTCTCGGATTCTCCCGGCCCGGCAGAACGATAAATACATTCCCGGGGTGCGGATCCGCGTGGAAGTGCCCGCTGTCGGTTATCTGCTGCAGGTACGCGTGCGCGAACTCCTCGGCGAGGTTCGAGAACTCGTATTCGATCCGGCTGATCGGTGGAATCGAATCGATCTTCACGCCCCGGATTCGTTCGGTTGTCAGAACCTTGTGCGTCGTGTACGCATCGATGACGCGGGGAATGAGGATGTGCGGGAAGATCGCCAGCGATTTCCTGAACGACGCGGCATTCCTCGCCTCCGTCCGGTAATCGAGCTCATCGACCAGCGCGCGCTCCACCTGTTGCACAACGCCGACGAGATCGACGCGCGTGCCGGCGGAAGTGTGCTCGCTCAGAAATGACGCCAGCTCGCGGAAATACTCGATGTCCTCACTGAGCTGTTCCCGCAGGTTTGGCCGCTGGACTTTGACCACCACGCTACGCCCGTCACGCAGCTCGGCGGCGTGCACCTGGCCGAGGCTCGCACTTCCCAGTGGCTCCTGCTCGAACGATGCGAACAGCTTGCTGATACGTGCGTGGAGCTCTTCCTCCAGCGTCTGCTCCACCTGCTCGTACGACATCGGCGGCACATCGTCCTGGAGGTGCTCGAGCTCGTCGATGTATTGCTTGGGCAGGAGGTCAGGCCTGGTCGACAATACCTGTCCGAGCTTGATATAGGCCGGGCCAAGGTCGACCAGACGCTCGCGGAAAGCCTTTGCCTTTGCGGCGGAGTCGCCATCGACCCGGCCGTCGCCGTCGCCCAGGGGCGATCCTTCCAGATTGAGCAGCCCCTGCCGGTTCGCAAACTCGCGCAGGCCGTAGTTGGTAAACAGGCCCAGGGTCGAGGCGAGGCGCGGAAGATGCTTTGGCGAGAGAATCATACGTTACGCGGGGGCAGAAACTATGCCCGCCGCCGATTGGCTCGATGTGATATCACTGTCGATATTTATGCATGTCGAAAAGACAATCCGCAAAAAAATCCGGCCGGGTGGACGTCGTACACGTCCCAAAGCCCTGGGGACACGAGACAATCTGGGCCCAATCCGATCGCTACGTGGGCAAGATCCTGCACATCAACGCGGGGCACGAGCTCTCAGTGCAATACCATAACAAGAAAGACGAGACGGTCCACCTTCTGTCGGGGGAGATCGTTTACCGGGTAAAGAACGGGGAAGTGCTGGAAGACATGAAACTGAGGGTGGGCGAGTCGTTTCGAATAACGCCTGGCACCGTTCACCAAATGGTCGCTCTTACCGACTGCGAGGTCCTCGAGGTGTCGACGCCGGAGATCGACGATGTGGTGCGACTCAGCGATAAATATGGGCGAGAGGGGACCAGCGCCCCATGAAAGTCATCATTCCCCTCGCCGGCAAGGGAACCAGGCTCCGCCCACATACGCATTTGACGCCCAAGCCGATGCTCAAGGTTGCGGGGAAGCCGGTGATGTCGTACGTGCTCGATGAGCTCAAGAAACTGGGGAACATCGAGCAGGTCATCTACATCACCGGGCACCTCAAGGAGAAAGTGGAGGAGTACGCGCGCTCGGAGATGAACGTGCCTTCGGTCTTCATCGAGCAGAAAGTGCAGGATGGCACCGCCGGAGCCATCGCACTGGCTCGCGACTACGTCGACCAGCCCGTGCTGATCATTTTCGTCGACACGATTTTCGACGCGGATCTGTCCAAGGTGAAGAGCGTCGATGCGGACGGGATCATCTGGGTAAAGGAAGTGGAGGACTATCAGCGCTTCGGCGTTGTCGTCACTGACAAGGACGGCAACATGACGAAGATTGTCGAAAAGCCGAAGACACCGATTTCCAAACGCGCGAACATCGGCCTCTACTACATGAGGAACTGGAAGCTGCTGTTCGAGGGGATTAATTACGTGCTCAAGCAGCCAAAGAACCAGGGCGAGTATTTCCTCACCGACGCGTTCCAGTACATGATCGACAAGGGCGCCAAGATCAGAGTCATCGATGTCGAAGGCTGGTACGACGCCGGCAAGATCGAGACGATGCTTGAGACCAACCAGGCCATGCTCGCCCGCGGCCGCGCGCGTCGCCCCCGGGATGCCGGCGATTCAACGATCATCGATCCGGTTTACATCGAAGACGGGGTGATTCTCAAAAAGTCGAAGGTCGGGCCCAATGTGTCCATCGGTGCGGGCTCGGTGCTCGACGGCGCGGAAGTGAGCCATTCGATCATCGGATCGAAGTCGACGATCAGAAAATCGGTGCTGCGCAATTCTCTGGTGGGAGACGACACCATCGTCGAAGGGGTGCGCGGCGAGATGACGGTGGGAGATCATTCAGAAGTCCACGCCTCCTAGACCCTCCGTTGGCTGACAAAGCACGTCCCAAGCTCGGACGCAACGTCCTTGGTCTGGGCGCGGTGAGCT
>JBHEME010000025.1:0-28848 GCA_046262755.1 Gemmatimonadaceae bacterium
CGATGATGTAGGGCACGTTCACCTGCTTGGCGAGCAAGATGTGCTCTCTCGTCTGGGGCATCGGACCGTCGGCCGCACTGACCACGAGAATGGCTCCGTCCATCTGCGCCGCACCCGTGATCATGTTCTTCACGTAATCGGCATGTCCCGGGCAGTCGACATGGGCGTAGTGCCGCTTCTCACTCTCGTACTCGACGTGAGCGGTCGCGATCGTGATGCCTCTTTCCCTTTCCTCGGGTGCCTTGTCGATCTGGTCAAAGGCTACCGTCTGGGCTAATCCCTTCTTGGCCTGGATCGCCGTGATGGCGGCCGTCAAAGTGGTCTTCCCATGATCCACGTGGCCAATGGTCCCGACGTTCACGTGCGGCTTGGTACGCTCAAATTTGGCTTTGCTCATTCTTCTCTCGTTGTCGTTTCCGTTTTACTACAAGCTCGCGATCGGGATTGAACCGATGACCTCACCCTTACCAAGGGTGTGCTCTACCAACTGAGCTACGCGAGCGGGATAAACTGCAACTGAACACGCTACCTGCTGACCGCCGAAAGCTAGTAGCAATCAGTTTCACTACGGCGGGACAACTCCTGGCAAATGCACCGTCCTAGAGCGGGAGACGGGACTCGAACCCGCGACATCAAGCTTGGAAGGCTAGCGCTCTACCAACTGAGCTACTCCCGCAGTCACACAAAAAAATCCGACCCCTCTACTTAATGTGGTGGGGGAAGGATTCGAACCTTCGAAGGCGTAAGCCGGCAGATTTACAGTCTGCTCCCGTTGGCCACTTGGGTACCCCACCGATTTTCGCTTAGCCTGAACCGCGTGTTCGGCAGAGCTGACGGGGAGAATCGAACTCCCAACCTGCTGATTACAAATCAGCTGCTCTGCCAATTGAGCTACGTCAGCAACAAACAGCGATTTTTCATCGCAAGCCTAGTAGAATAGCCAACTTAGAGGACTGAGTCAACTCAGCGCACCTTCTTCCATTTTGTCCCGTGCGGACCGTCCTCGATTGCAATTCCCTTTCGTTCGAGCTCGGCGCGGATCGCGTCGGCCTGAGCGAACTCGCGCTT
The DNA here is from genome assembly GCA_046262755.1 of Gemmatimonadaceae bacterium. Taxonomy (GTDB): domain Bacteria; phylum Gemmatimonadota; class Gemmatimonadetes; order Gemmatimonadales; family Gemmatimonadaceae; genus UBA4720. The sequence goes on from JBHEME010000025.1 coordinate 1,069, forward strand.
GGTTCGCGCATCCTTTCGCGCGGTCAATAGCTCCTCGACCCACTGCGCCAACTCCGGATCGGGTCCGTCCGATTCAGGTACGACATCCAACACCGAGTTGATGCGAGCGAAAACATTCCTCGCGGCCTCAAGGGCGCGCTTGTCCAAACCGTTGCGATCGAGCTCCGCGTTCGCCTTTCGAATGAAAGTGAACAACGCCCCTAGCGCGATGGGAGCATTGAGGTCGTCGAACAACGCCGCCGTGAACTCCGCGTCGGTCTCCGCGGCTATCGTCTCCAGTTCCGGTGTGGCCGATTTCGCCTGGGCTAACCGCTCGGCGAAATCCCCGATGCGACGCACACCCTCCATCGATGCTTCGATCGCGTCGCCCGACATGTTCAACTGCTTGCGGTAGTGCGTCGAAAAAACGAAATGCCGGAACGCCGCTGCCGGCACGTTCTGGTCGCGGAGGTCCTGAACGGTTGCAACGTTGCCGACCCGCTTGGCCATCTTGCTTCCATCGGTGAGGAGGAATTCGCCGTGGCACCAGACCCTTGAAAAGGGTTTGCCAGTCGCGCCCTCGGATTGCGCGATTTCGTCCTCGTGGTGCGGGAAAATCAGATCGATTGCGCCGCAATGGATGTCGAGCGTTTCGCCCAGATATTTCATTGCCATGGCGGAACACTCGAGATGCCAGCCGGGCCGACCACGGCCCCACGGCGAGTCCCACGCAGCTCCGGTCGCTTCGTCCTCCGGCTTGGCGGATTTCCAGAGCGCAAAATCCTGGGCATTCTCCTTTGAGTAGTCGTCCTGAATTACGCGCGCGCCCGCTCTCACTTCACGCGTGTCGAGTCGGGAGAGCTTTCCGTAGTCCTTGAACTTGTCGATCGCGAAATACACCGTCCGATCATCCGCCAGATAAGCCAGTCCGAGCGCGACGAGCTTCTCCACGATGGCGATCATCTCGGGGATGTGGTCCGTGGCCTTTGGATAAAGCTCCGCATCCTGAATGCGCAGGAACGCGCGATCCCTATGGAAGATTTCCGTAACCGGTGCGGTGATCTGTGAAATGCTCAACCCCTGCTCGCTCGCGCCCTTGATGATCTTGTCGTCGACGTCGGTAAGGTTCATCAAGTGGTTGATTTTCCATCCGCGCAGGGCGATCACCCTGCGCAGAAGGTCTTCGAACAGAAAGGTGCGGAAATTTCCGAGGTGCGCCGGTTTGTAAACCGTGGGTCCGCAGGTGTACATGCGCACTGTTTTCCCGTCGGCCGGCGCGAACGGCTCGATGCGGCGGGTCAGGGTGTTGTAGAGGCGAAACTCGGGCGGTGCGGGGGCCGGGGTCGACACCCGCGCAAACTAGGCTAGGTCGGATTGAGGGTCAACAACAACCGCCGGCGACCCCGCGGCGCTTTCATGTGTTGCTAAGAGGTGATCACCCTCCCCACCGCAGTCGTTCCTTCAGCTACAAGGCGCCTCGTCCGATCGGGAATTGCCCGCCCCTCTACCATATTGATGATGCGGGGGGCGATTCGATGCAGCTCGACAGCGTTGGGTGCGGCGAGAATGATAGTGATGCCGCGATGCGCAAGATTGCCGAGCAACGCGACGATTTCCTTGTCGAAGAGAAGTCCTTCTCCGGAAAGCGTCTCGTCGATTAGCACCGCTCGCGGTGATCCGATGAGCGCCTGCGCAAGTCCCAGCCGCTGTAACATTCCCGACGAAAGTTGGCTCACGCGGCGGGTGGCGTGAACGTGCAGGCACACTGCCCTCAGCGCGGCCTCGACCTGAATCGCGCGGTTGGCAGTCGAAAGATCGTGCAGCGTGGCGTAATACTCGAGCGCTTCGCGAACCGTGAGAAAGGAGTAATAGCCGGCGCGCTGAGGGACGTAGGTAAGGCCGGCCGGGATATGATGTCCTGTTATCTGCTCTCCGAACCACGTGATCGTTCCTTCGTCTGCGCGGAGGAGCCCGGCGAGACAGAGCAGCAGCGAAGATTTTCCCGCGCCGGGCCGGCCTACTACCCCAACGATTTCGCCGCGATCGATGTCGAGGTTGATGTCACGCAATGCAGGAACCGCGATGGCTTTCGACCTCAGACCGGAACGAAACGTCTTGCTGAGACCACGGACGCGCAGCCCGGCGCTCATCTCTTTCCCTCACGAAATTTCGAGCGTGAAGGCTGGGAAATACCGCCGCCGGACGCGGTACCCTTGTCATGCCTCCGAAAGCATTGAACTGCGCGAAGCTGCCAGCTCGCGCAAACCCCTGCCGATCTGCGGCTACGCGGTTTTCGTGAGAGGAGCTTTTTCTCTCAGAGCGATCAAGTCGGGCGGCGGGAGATTGGGGACCAGCACGCCGCCATCGGGCACCGGCACGCGCAGAACGAAGATTCGGTCGCGCGTGCTCTTCCTGAAACCCTTGCCTTCATAGATGCGGTTGATGAGGATCCGCCGCACCACCACCATGACTGTCACAAGCGTTGGTAGCGCCACCACGAGTCCGAGCGGTCCCAGCAGCTTCCCGATCACCAGTACGGCGATGATCGTGAGAACGGGCGGCATGTCAATCTTCTTCGACATGACGAGCGGAGAGACCAGATTTCCTTCGATGAGATGAATCACGACGCCCAGCGCCAGAACGTAGAGCGCGTGCGTTCCTCCCCCGGGTCCGCCCAGCACGAAGAGGGCGGGCAGTGTGGTCGAGAGCAGCGTCCCGAAGAAAGGAACGACCGCTACCAGTCCGGTAAAAATTCCGAACGTCAGCCAATACGGAACATCGAGGATGTAAAGTCCGCCCGCGGTGAGCGCGGCGAGCACGGTCATGGTCAGCAGCTGACCGACGATGTAAGCGCGCAATGCGTCGGCGAGATCGCGAAGTACATCGCGCACGAGATCGCGGTGGATCGGTGGAAACAGCGCGATCACCCACTCGCGGTAGACGCCAGGCTGCAGTGCGAGATAGATGCTCATGACGCCGACCGCGAAACAGTCGATCATCACGTGCACGAACGACAACACTTTTGGTACCACGCTTTCGGCTTGCGTAGCGACCTGGTCGTAGACGGCACTGATCAGCGGATGCTCGCCCGGCTTCCACACGTCGCGCATGGCCGGGAAGCGCGCCACGAAATGATCGATGCCTGTCTCCCAGGCTTCGATGTACTTCGGCATGACAACGATCAACGACCGGGTTTGCTCTACTACCGGCGGCAGCAGTATCGCAAACAAGCCAAAGAGCGCGGTGGCGGAGCCAATGACGGAGAGAAAGAACGCGAGCCGCGGCGGAACGTGCGCGTGCTCGACCAGCAGGTCTCTGACCGCGCCGAGGTAGAGCGAAAGGATTATGGCGATGAACAGGAGCAGGAATACGTCGGCGGTTGCTCCGAGCATCCACAGCAGCAGGAAGGTCAGAATCACGCCGGTCAGAACCGGCGCGAACTTCACCCTCGGCACTGCCCTGACACCGTTACTCAACCGGACTTGTTCTCGTCGTGGATCTCTTCGACTTCGACTGACTCTTCCTCGGCCCGCTGTCCGGCGCCCAGCGCCTTGTTATTGAGCTGAGTGCCGGCGGGAAGAACGCCCATCTTCTGCTTGAGCGCGATGAGCTGCATCTCCGCCGAGATTGCCTGGCCACCGGATTCGAGCCGCTTGAAGCTGTTGGCCAGCCGGTCGCCCGAAAATTCCTCGTCAATCTCGGCGTTGGCTCTAACCTGACGCTCGTTGTTCTCGATTTTCTCTTCCATGCGAGCAAACGCTTCAAAAGCCGATTTCTCCGAGATATGCGACATCGTCTCGTTAATGCGCTTCTGCGCGTCGGCACGACGCTGCTTGGCGAGCAGCAAATTCTTCTTCCGGTTCGCCTCTTCGATATTGTCGTTGAGCGTGCGCAGAGATTCCTTGAGACGATCCGTTTCCTGCTTGTGCGCCGCCCACGTCAGATTGAGCTGCTCTCCGCGGGAGACGTGCTCGCCCCGTCGGATGAGCGCCTGCTTGGCGAGGTCGTCCTGATTCTGCTGCACGGCGAGCATCGCCCGACGCTCCCAGTCCTCGGCTTCCTTCAGCTCCTGTCTGGTCTGATCCTGCAGCCGTTTTTCATCGGCAATCGCCGCGGCTACCTGCTGTTTCGCTCTGACCAGCTGTGAGCGCATGTCGAGGATGATCTGGTTGAGCATTTTTTCCGGCTGCTCGAACTCGGAGATCACCGCGTTCACGTTGGATCGGAAGAGCATCGCGATTCTATCGAAGATATTCATAGGAAGAGGATTGATTGCTAACTGAAACTGCAACTGAACGGGCTAGAGTTGTCAGTGACAAAAGACTGGAGTTTGCCAGCGCACTACGTCGGGACGCGCTGCGGTGGGCCGTTGGCACAGGCCGTTGCCTGTGCTATCACGCCACCAGTAATGTCCCGACGTCTTGGACTGGTGCCTGGACTCATTTATCGCTGACGACTCTAGCCCGTTCCGTTGCAGTTCGAAACTCTCGTTTGAAAGTACTGCTTAAGACGCGAAATTACTGCGTTCCTCCACGCTTAACTAGCGTAATTCACCCCTCGGACCTCTTGATCTGGTACAACCTCTCCTTCGCCAACCTCCGTCCGGTCGGCGTGGCGGCGAGTCCTCCACCGGCGGTTTCCCGGTAGCGTACATCCATCTCCCGGCCTATCTCGCCCATCACGTCGATCACCTCGTCAACCGGAATAGCGAAGGTTATTCCCGCGAGCGCCATCTCAATGCCCGCGAGCGCGATTGCGGAGCCGGTCGCGTTGCGAAAGACGCACGGCAACTCGACCAGCCCGCCCAGCGGATCGCAGACAAGACCCAGTGTCCCCTGCATGGTAAGGGCAACCGCATGGCCGACCTGCGCCGGAGTTCCACCGAGCATTTCGGTCGCCGCGCCCGCTGCCATCCCGGCCGCCGCTCCGGTCTCGGCCTGACACCCTCCCTCCGCGCCGGATAGCGACGCACGTTCCGCCACCACTGCGCCGATCAAGCCGGCCGTCGCCAGTCCATCGACCACCTTCTCGTCGGGAACCGAGCGCGCCTTTGCCAGACCCGTAAGGATCGCCGGTAAGACTCCCGCCCCGCCTGCCGTCGGCGCCGCCACGATCACTCCCATCGCCGCATTCACCTCCTGCACCGCGAGAGCCCGGGTGAGGATGTCGCGAAAAGGCGTCTGCGCGAGCGGGCCGCTCCCGCTGTTCCGTAGCTTCGCTGCGTCACCTCCCACGAGTCCCGAAGCAGAATACAGATCACCGACAATCCCCTTTTCGATCGCGCTCCGCATCACGTCGAGCGCCCGTTGAAGCGCAGCGCGGATCTCTCCAATCGGTCTGCCCTGGTCGCGCGCTTCAGTGGCGAGCGCGACCTGCGCCAGACTCTTCTTCTCTTTTTCCGCATCTCGAATCGCGTCAGCGAGCGCCTTGTACAATCAGCCCCCACTCACTTTGTCGAGACGGCGCGTCCACCGGACCCACTCCAGCGCACGCAGCTCCTCTCCCGCTTTCCTGTCCGGCGATTCATCGCATTCGATCACCATGAACGCATCGCCGCCCCGTTCCTTCCTCGACAGTCGCAGCGTCGCGATGTTGATGTCGTGCTCCGCCAGGATCCCGGTGATTCTGGCGATCGAACCCTTCCTATCCTCAGCTACGAGAACGATTGTGTGGAAGTTTCCTGTCACTTCGACAGGATAGCCGTCGATTTCCTGCACCAGGATGCGCCCGGCGCCGAGCGATGACCCAAGCATTGTCGACTTGGTACCATTCAACTCGACGTTGATGCGGACGGTATTGGGGTGGGCGGCGTCGGCGATGGTCGTTTTCTCGAAGCGATAGTCGAGGCCTTCTCGCTCGGCGATCTGGAGCGCTTCGCGTAGTCGCTCATCGTCGGGCTTGAAACCCAGAAGGCCTCCAACCAGGGCTTTGTCGGTGCCGTGTCCTTCGCCGGTGCGCGCAAAGGATCCGTGCAGCTGCAACAGGCCAGTTTGGGGAGTTCCGCCGACAAGACAACGGGCGAGTAGCCCAAGGCGACAGGCACCCGCGGTGTGTGAGGAGGAAGGACCAACCATGACGGGTCCGATGATGTCGAGCAGAGAAACCACTCTTTGTCCTCCTATTGGGTGCGCTTATCCGGCTTTGAGAGACAACTTCTTCTTGGTGCTTCCGCCCCGGCTGCGACCTAGCAACGGGCGCAAATACTGACCGGTGTAGGACGCATTGACGTCGGCAACTTCCTCAGGAGTTCCTGCTGCAACAACGTCGCCGCCGCGGAGACCGCCTTCGGGACCCAAGTCGACGATCCAGTCAGCTGTCTTGATGACATCCAGGTTGTGCTCGATGACGAGCACGGTGTTGCCGCGGTCAACAAGGCGATGCAGCACGCTCAAAAGCATCCGCACGTCCTCGAAATGCAGACCGGTCGTTGGCTCGTCGAGGATATAGAAAGTGCGACCCGTATCGCGCTTGGATAGTTCCGCGGCCAGTTTGACGCGCTGTGCTTCTCCCCCGGATAGGGTGGTCGCGCTCTGACCGAGGTGGATGTAACCGAGGCCGACGTCGGTGAGGGTTTGCAGCTTCTGTCGGACCCGCGGTTGGTTCTCGAAGAAATGAAGCGCGTCCTCGACATTCTGCTCCAGAACGTCGGCGATGCTCAGTCCGCGGAATCTTACCTCCAGCGTCTCCCGGTTGTAGCGCTTCCCCTTGCAGACGTCGCAGGGGACGTAGACGTCGGGCAGGAAGTGCATCTCGATTTTCACGAGTCCGTCGCCCTCGCACGCTTCGCAACGCCCGCCTTTGACATTAAAGGAAAAGCGGCCCGGTCCGTACCCGCGGATCTTTGCCTCGGGCAGCTCGGCGAAGAGTTCGCGAATGGGAGTAAAGAGCCCCGTGTAGGTCGCCGGATTGGAACGTGGGGTTCGACCGATGGGACTCTGATCGATGTCGATGACTTTATCGAGGTGCTGCAGACCCGTAATGCGGGTGTGGGCACCGGGAATGACCCGCGCGCGATAGAAGTGTCTCGCCATCGCCCGGTGAAGAATGTCCTCGATCAGCGTCGACTTTCCGCTGCCGGATACACCGGTGATCGCGACGAAGAGGCCGAGTGGAATCTCGACGTCGAGATTACGGAGATTGTGCTCGCGCGCCCCCTCAATCGTAAGAACCTTGTCCGGATCGCGGCGACGACGAACCTCGGGAATCGGAATCTCGACCTCACCGCGAAGGTATCGTCCGGTTATCGATTCCGGATTGTCACGTACTTCGGCAACTGTTCCTTCGGCGATTACCAGTCCGCCGTGCTTTCCCGCACCGGGGCCGAGATCGATCAGGTGATCCGCGGCCCGCATGGTCTCCTCGTCGTGCTCGACGACTATGACAGTGTTACCGAGGTCGCGAAGCTGACGCAGCGTCGCCAGAAGCCGAGCGTTGTCACGCTGGTGCAAACCGATTGACGGCTCGTCGAGGATGTAAAGCACGCCGACCAGCCGTGATCCGATCTGCGTGGCGAGCCGGATTCGTTGCGCTTCCCCGCCGGAAAGAGATTCCGCCGAACGACCGAGGGTCAGGTACTCGAGACCGACATCATTGAGAAAGCGCAGGCGCTCCCGCACTTCCTTGAGTATCGGGCCGGCGATGTCGGCATCGAGGCCAGGCTTTCCATCGGTACGCACCGGAACGTTCTCGAAGAAATCGAGAGCGTCGGTGATGGAAAGCGCGACGAGATCGCCGATGTTCTGACCTGCCAGCGTCACCGCGAGCGACTCCGGCTTCAGCCGCCGGCCGCCGCAAGTGGTGCAGGGTTTCTCGATCATGTACTCGTCGAGCTCGAGCCGCACGGAATCGGACTCGGTCTCGTCGTAGCGGCGCTGAATGTTGGAAAGAATCCCTTCCCAACTGGCTCCGGTGGTATCAACCCGGCGACCGCCTTTGCCTGTCGTGCCGTAGAGCAATTTTTCCTGGACCTCGGGCGCGAGTTTGCCCCAAGGCGTGCCGGGATTGAAATCGAACTGCTTCGCCAACCCCGGCAGGATGACCTTCTTCAGGTAACCATCGGGCTCGCCCCAAGGAAGAATGACCCCTTCGAGGATCGTGATGCTCGGATCTCCGAGTATGAGCTCCTCGCTGACTTCCCGGCGGGAGCCGAGCCCGCCACAGGCCGGACAGGCGCCGAATGGAGAATTGAAGGAGAAGTGTCGCGGTTCCAGCTCGGGAAGGGAGATTCCACACACCGGGCAACCGTATTTCTCGGAAAAGAGATGGATGCTGCGGTCGTCCTGCCGCTGAACCTCCACCAGGCCCTCGGCCAGCTTGAGCGCGGTCTCCACGGAATCACTGAGCCGGCCCCGATCTTCCGAACGGACCACCAGGCGGTCCACGATGACCGAGATCGTGTGGTTCATCCGTCGATTGAGCTTCGGCGGCTCGGCGAGCTCGATCAACTCTCCGTCGACATAGGCCCTGACAAACCCCTGCTTGCGGGCAGCCTCGAACAGCTCGCGGAACTCACCTTTCCGTCCGCGGACAAGGGGAGCGAGGATTTCGATCTTGCTTCCTTCGGGCCAGGCCAGGATCGAGTCGGCGATCTGACCCGCGCTCTGACGCTCGACCGGGCGGGTGCAGGTGGGGCAATGCGGGGTCCCAGCCCGGGCGTAGAGGAGGCGCAGGTAATCGTAGATCTCGGTTACGGTGCCGACGGTGGATCGGGGGTTATGGCCGGCAGTCTTCTGCTCGATCGAAATGGCCGGTGACAACCCCTCGATGGAGTCGACGTCGGGCTTCTCCATCAAGCCCAGGAACTGACGGGCGTACGCGGAAAGTGATTCGACGTACCGCCGCTGGCCTTCGGCGTAAATGGTGTCGAAGGCGAGCGATGACTTACCGGAACCGGACAGCCCGGTGATAACCGTCAGGCGGTCTCGGGGTATGACAACATTGATGTTCCGGAGGTTGTGCTCGCGGGCCCCGCGTACGATCAGTGATTCTTCCGGCATAGCCTTGTAAGGTCGCGGGTTACACGGCCAGACTCAAGGCGCCCATATTGGAGGCGCGCACGGGCCGGCTGCGGTACCGCGTCCGGCTCAGGCGTCCAATTTGCACCGGAGGGGCTATATGCCCGTTTTAAAACAGCTTATCGATGTTGTCACGCTCAAATCCGAGAAACCCATGCGCCGGTTACTGGCGTATTATGGGATTCTCGGAGTCGTCGTTCTCCTCCTAGTGTATTTCGTCCCCGGGTCGCTCGACAGGGTCGCAGACCGAGGGTTGGCCGGAGTGAGTCAGGGACCAACGGTTCTGCAGGACGCGCTGTCCGGTGGGGCAGCGGGAAACGCCACCGAAGCACGGTCCCTTGCGGAACTCGCCATTACGACCGTGCTCATCCTGCTCGGAACTCTCGCGTTGATGATGCCCGTAACCTGGGTTTATATGTCGGCGCGGCCCATTCCCGGACACAGCCAGACCATCGTTCAGACCCTGATCTTTCTGCCCCTGGTGGTAGCGGGAATCGTTTTCATGGTCCAGAACAGCCTTGCTCTGGCGTTCAGTTTGGCGGGGGTGATGGCGGCGGTGCGGTTCCGAACCACGCTCCGGGACACGAGGGACGTCGTTTACATCTTCCTCAGTATTGTAGTTGGGTTCTCGGCCGGAGTTCAGTCGCTGACGGTTGGGGCCATTATTTCCATTTTCTTCAACCTGGTGATCCTGGTAAGCTGGCGGTACGACTACGGCCGGAACGTTCTGTCGCCAACCGCCAATTCCCAGTGGGCAGGCCCCCTGCACGCGCTCTCGGGGCCAACCGGCGACCACGCTATTCCCGATCGCGATCTCGTGCTGTCACTCACTCCGCAAAAGGCCGACATCCTGGCCGACCGTTTCCAGCGTGTGAGCAAAAAGCTCGGCAAAAAGAAAAAGAAACCGAGGTTCGATTCAGTCCTCAGCGTCATGACGTACAACGTGCCCCAGGCACAGGCACAAGTCGAACGGATCCTGGAGGAGAAGGCGAAGCGTTGGGATCTCGACGAGGTAGTGACGAACACGGGCAAGCCGTCGGAGATCTACTACCTGGCGCGTCTAAAGAAGACTGTTCCGCGCGACGAATTGCTGACGGCGATTCATGAGAACGCGGATGGTCTCATTGATTCGGTCGACCTCGAAACCCGCGGCCCAGCCTTAGACGACAAGGGCGGCGGAGGTTCATGACCAAGGCGTGGGTCCCGGCGCTCGCTGGCCTTCTGGTATGTAGCACTGCCTGCCGTAAGAGCCCGGAGGCGAGGGCCGCGGAGCTTCGCAGCGTGGAGACAAGTCGTCAACAAGCTTTCGCGCGTCGACTCACGACGGCGCCATTGCCGCTTACGGCCAAGGATGCAAGACCGATAGCGCTCTGGGTCATTCCAAATGAGCTGCGCGAAATCTCCGGCCTCACGCTCCTCGCTAATGACCATGTGTTGGTCCACGACGACGAGGTCGGCAAAGTTTACGAGATCGATCCCAAAACGGGGATCATTCTGAAGGGGTTTACGCTCGCAGGGGATGTGCATGGTGATTTCGAATCGATCACCACTGCGGGGCAGGACATCTACCTGCTCGCCAGCGATGGGAAGCTCTTCAAATTCAGAGACGCGCCCGACGGCGCGGAGGTCCCCTACACGAAGTATGACACCCAGCTCGGTGAGGCCTGCGAGTTTGAAAGTATGGCTTTCGAGGCCGACAGCTCGCGACTCCTGTTGGCCTGCAAGAAAGTCCACAACAAGAGCCTCAAGCATCACCTGGTCATATATCGACTGCCTCTCCCCATCACTGACGCAACCAAGCCATCACTGCTCACGATTCCAATCGCCGAAGTAATTGGCTCGAACAAATGGAAGAATTTCGAGCCGTCCGACATGGCGATCGACCCCATTACCAAGAACTACGTGCTGATCGCATCCCACGCCAACGGGCTCGCTGTCATCACGCCTGGCGGCAAGGTCCTGCGCTCTGAGCCACTTCCTCCCGGTCACTTCCAGCCCGAAGGCCTGGCGATCACTCGCGACAGCATCATGATCCTGAGCGACGAAGCCACCCACATACCCGCCGACATCGCGCTTTACCGCTGGCGGCCGTGAGTCAACAAGGAGCAGCCCCATTTATGATTTCACACAGGTCACGAACTCTGAGCGCGCCCGGCGGGACCGCGATGGTTTTGATCGCGCTCTTGACGATGGCGCCGAGCATTGCCCTCGCGCAGGCTGCATCGACGCGGCGAGTGGGAACCGACAGCGTAGTCGTTGTGCCCGGCGAGCTCTTCGCCGCCGGCGGTTTGCATCGGTCGCTGCTTGGCAACAACTATCGGGATGCGTGGACAACACCGATCAAGGTGCCGGTGCTAGACCTGCGCACGTTTCACGGAGGACTGAAGCCGACGAAGGAAGGCGGTGGCGCGCAGACGCAGTCACTGCGATTCGACGCCGCCGACGGAACGGAGTGGGTGTTCCGGTCGGTGCGCAAAGTGTTCAGCGTTCTCCCAAAGCAGTACAAAGGGACGATCATCTGGTCCATCTTCCGCGACGAGGGAAGCGCTTCGCATCCCCTCGGCGCCGTAGCTGCTGCTCCCGTGCTGAGTGCCGCCAACATAATTCATCCCACTGCCGTCGTCGCGCAAATGCCGGATGATCCTATTCTTGGCGAGTTCCGGACGAAGTATGCGGGCATGCTCGGCATGATCGAGGAGTATCCGAAGGTACCGAAGAACGGAACTGGCTATGCCGGCGCCGACAAGATCATCGACAGCGATACACTCCTCGCCCGCATCAACGCGGATCCAAAGGATCAGATTGACGCGCGTGCACTTCTCACCGCGAGGCTGACCGATATGCTCCTCGGGGACAACGATCGGCACCCCGATCAGTGGAAGTGGGCTCGCTTCGGGAAGCGGGAGGGATCGCTATGGGAGCCGATCCCGCGTGACCGTGACAAGGTGTTCGTGTCCTACGAAGGCCTACTGATGGGCATGGCTCGCAAGGCGCTTCCCAGTCTCGTCACTTTCAACAGCCGTTACCCCGATCCGAGCGCGTTGTTTGCCAACGCCGGTGAGTTCGACAGGCGCACGCTTCAGGGCCTCGACAGATCGGTCTGGGATTCGATCGCAACCAGCCTGCAACAACGGATCACCGACCCGGTGATCGACCAAGTAGTTGCTGCACTGCCTCCCGAGGACGCGCCGAGCTCACGCGTAATCGCCGCCAAGCTCAAGGCGCGGCGAAACGGTTTGCGCAGCGCGGCCGATCGGTACTATCGCGAGCTATGGGCGGTCGCGGACATTCACGGCACCGATGCCGACGAGGAAGCGAGAATCACGCGTGTCGGTGATGGCCTGGTAGACATTCAGATTCGATCGGGGGACAATCCACCTTACTTTGTGCGGCGCTTCGACGCTCGCGAGACGCAACGCATCCGGCTGTACCTGCACGGCGGCAACGACCGGGCGATCGTCGAGGGAAATGTTCGCAGCAGCATCCCCCTGCGGGTAATCGGAGGCAACGGCTCCAACACCTTCGTCGATCTATCGAGCGTTGGCGGCAACAGGAACCCGACGCGGTTCTACGACGCCGGTCTGGTAGAAGACGTGAAATACGCTCGCGACACCATCGACGAAAAGACAAACGTCGATAACGCCTTCAACCATTATTTCAACCGACGTCCGTGGATCAAGGCTTACGGTACGCTCATCCCTCCCCAGCGTGACCGCGGCGCATCGATTGTGCCGGTCCTTGGAATCCACTCACAGCGCTCGCTCGGGATTTATCCGGTGCTCGGTCTGGCGCGTTACGGCTATGGGTTCCGCAAGGTTCCGTATTCGAGCATGATGGAAGCGGACGTCGCGTTTGCAACTGCCAGCAATCGACAGCGCGTTCGCACCGCCTTCGACAAGCGCTTCGAGGAGTCGGGCACGCATATCCCCGTCACGGCTAGCATGTCGCAGTTCGAAGTCGTGCAGCTCCATGGCTTCGGAAACGACGTGCCCGACTTGCGTGGGCGGTTTTACGACGTCAGGCAGAGACAATGGTCGTTCAACCCGGGAGTCGGGCATTCCTTTAGTCCGGCCAGCGACATCTCGCTTGGCCCCGTAGTCCGGTACACTACAACCGACAGCCTCGCCAACCGGTTCATCTCGCAAACGCGTCCGTATGGCTTCACAAAATTCGGACAAGCCGGATTACGACTGAAGGCGCACCTCGACAGTCGCTACTATCCCGACACGCTGCGGCCGCGATTCCTGCTCGATTTCGCCGGCAACGGGTATCCGGGGATGTGGGACGTCGCCAAGCCTTACGAGTCGCTCGATGGATTCGGCGCGGCGTTTTTCACGCTGCCGCTGCCCAAACTGCCCGTGCTCGCCTTGCGAGCCGGCGGGAAAAAGCTGTGGGGTCCCTTCCCGTATTTTGACGCCGCGTTTCTCGGTGGATCGGAATCACTGCGCACGGAGGAACGGCAACGCTATGCGGGAGACGCATCACTCTATGGCACCACGGAGCTGCGCGTACCGCTGGCCAGATTCCCTTTCATTCTGCCGCTCGACGTCGGTGCGATCGGGTTCATGGACGCGGGACGCGTTTACCTGAACGGTCAGTCGCCGGGCGGGTGGCACACCGCGGAGGGGGGTGGTTTGTGGGTGGGATTCCTCGACCCCGGCAAGAGCTTCAATGTGCTCTTCACCAATCAGAAACAACGGCGGGTGACGACCAGCTTCGGATTCGCGTTCTGAGGTGAGCCCCTACTGAGGCGAAGTTTTTTTTGTGCAATCGCGCTCTCGGCGCTTGTCTTTTCCTGTTCGTCCGACAAGCATCCGTCGCCGACGCCGCCTGGTAAGCAGCAACAGGACGTAACGATTCCAGGGGCACCGACGATGATCGCTGTCGGCGACATCGCCGTTTGTGGAACGACCGGCGACGAAGCTACCGCGAAGCTCGTGGACAGCCTCCTTACCGCGGACAGCGCCGCAAAAATCGGAACCGTTGTCGTGGCAACACTCGGCGACAACGCTTACCCGTCCGGGTCGGCTGGGGTCGACAACGATTTTCCGCGCTGCTTCGCGCCGTCGTGGGGCACGAAGCGCATCATGAATCTGATTCGACCATCACCGGGCAATCACGACTACGACAGCGGGAGCCTGGAACCATATACCGATTTTTTTGGAGATCGCGCCGGCCCGCCGGGAAAAGGCTTCTACAGCTATGAAGTAGGTGACTGGCACGTCGTCTCGCTCAACAGCGAGCGGTACTTCGAGCACGCAACTCCAGCCGAAGCACGCGAGCAGGAAGCCTGGCTGCGGCAGGATCTTCGTGACCATAGGAACGCGTGCACCATGGCGTACTTTCATCGCCCGCTGTTCAGCTCCGGAGGTTATCACGGCGTGCAGCAAATGCGCGAGCTGTGGCGAATACTTTACGATGCGAACGCTGACCTGATACTCAACGGGCACGAGCACAATTACGAGCGATTCCGTCCGCAGACACCTGCCGGCGATGCTGACTCCGTCAGGGGCATCGAGCAAATCATCGTGGGAACGGGAGGAGGAGCGCTCCGTGCGTTCGATTCTCCTCTAGCCGCAAACTCCGCCGTCCAGATCCAGGGTCGTTTTGGAGTGCTGAAGCTGTCCCTCGGCGCCGGAGAGTATCGACACGCTTTTGTCGATACCGACGGCCGCGTTTGGGACCCAGATGGGAGGAAGTGCCATTAGCAGGGGTACGCGGCCGTTTCTTTTCCCGATGCCACCCGTCACCTTAGACGAATGGCCCCTTCATCGAATCCGCATCTGACTCTCACCAGTAACGCCGCTCCTCAGCTCAGAAGCGACGCGGACGTACGCATCTCCGCTATCGACATCGGATCGAACTCGATTCGGCAGACCATTGCCGATGTGTCACCGACGGGCGTAATCCGTGTCGTTGACGAGATGAAAGCCGCGCCGCGATTGGGAGCCGGCCTCTATGAGCAGGGTGAGCTGAGTGAAATCGCGATGCAGAACGCGCTCATCGTTCTTGGTCGCATGGCGACGCTGGCCACCCAGCTCGGTGTGAAGCGAACGGAAGTCGTCGCCACGAGTGCGGTGCGCGACGCCAGCAACAGCGACGAATTTCTGAAACGGGTAAAGGCGGAGACAGGACTCAGAGTAAAAGTGCTGCGTGGGGAAGACGAGGCACGTCTCAGTTTCCGGAGTGCTCTCGCCCATTTTGACCTGGGCGTCGGACGCGCTGTTGTAATGGATATTGGGGGCGGTTCGCTGGAGCTCGCTCTCAGCGCGGACGGACTGGTGGAGCGGCTAGTCTCTTTTCCGTTCGGCGCTATTGGAATGACAGAGCAGTACCTGACGGGCGCGGGGAAGAAAAAGGGAATTCAAAGGCTTCGCAAGCAAGTCAGGCGCGAGCTGCGCCGCAACCTTTCCGCCCGGCACTGGCACACTTCCCGGATCATCTGCTCGGGCGGGACGTTCACCAGCCTTGCGGCGATCTATCTCTCGCGTACTGGAATTGAAAACGCGAAGACCGTGCATGGCACCATCGTACCCGACGTCGAGCTCGAACATATCGTCGACATGCTGAACAACATGTCGCCGGCCGAGCGTCTGACCGTACCCGGTCTGACGGAAGCCAGAAGCGACATCATCGTCGGCGGACTGGCGGTGGCAGCGGAGGTTGCCGCGCGTCTCGAGGCGAAAGAGCTCGTAGTTTCCGCCTACGGTATCCGCGAGGGAATTCTCCTCGAGAGTGCTCACGTGGCCGCGATTCCGGCGGATCCGGGCGAAGCGCGGGAGCGCTCGGTGCGGGAGCTCGCGGAGCGGTCGCATTACGAAGTGCCGCACTCGCAGCACGTGCAGAAGCTGGCGCTCCAGCTCTTCGATTCGATCGGCCACCGCCTTGGCTGCGCGCCCGACGAGAGGCGTCTGTTGTCAGACGCTGCGCTGCTGCACGACATCGGCTACCACATCAGCTACGACAAGCACAATAAGCACTCATATCATTTGATCGAACACGCCGAGCTGCTCGGCATGACACCCGCCGACCAGATAGTTGTGGCGAACGTGGCGCGCTATCACCGCGGCGCCGAGCCGAGGAAAAAACACAGAAACTATCGGGGGCTCGAGCGGCCGGTGCGGAATATGATCAAGCGGTTGTCAGCCATCCTTCGCGTGGCAGATGGATTCGACCGCGCCCACGCCAGCGCTGTCGCCGAGATAAAAGTTCGCTGGCTCGACCGGGCTCTCCGACTGACGGCCGTTCCGGCGCGCCAGGGAGACGATCTGCGTCTCGAGCTTTGGGGAGCCAGCCGGAAATCGAGACTCCTCTCCGAAATCGCCGGAGTCCCGGTGGAGATCGTCGCGCCTGACGGATCTGTGATGACTTACGAAGACGAGCTAGGCGATGCCGACTGAGTTAGCCCCGACGCGTACGCGATGCCGTCCGGCGCGGCGTTTTCCGTTTCGGCGCAGGCAATGGGATTAGTCCCCACGAGTTGGTGAGCAGCCTTTCGTGCGTGGAAACGACGGGATCTTTTCCTGGTTTTCTCTGCGTGTAAGTCCCATCGGTGTTGAGATCCCAGGCGAGACGGTTATCGGCGAGACAAGTCTCGAGCAGAGCACCAACCCGATGATGTAGCCGCTGGTCTTCGATGCGAGCGATCACTTCGACACGCCGATCGAAATTCCGCGGCATCCAATCCGCGGAGCCGAAATACAGCTCCGGATTCCCGGCGTTGGCGAAATAGAAAATGCGGGAATGCTCGAGAAAGCGTCCGACGATGCTTATCACTCTTATTCGATCGCTGACTCCCGGCACTCCTGGCCGGAGGCAGCAGATTCCACGCACGATGAGATCCACCTCAACTCCAGCTTTGGAGGCTTCGTAGAGCTTCTCGATTATCGGCGCGTCGACGAGCGCGTTCACCTTCGCGATGATTCGAGCCGGCTTCCGCGCTCTGGCATTCTTCACTTCGCGCCGAATCATCTCGCTGAAGCGCTGCCTCATGTTGCGTGGCGCTACGAGGAGATTGCTGTACGCATCCTCGGACGAGAACCCGGTCAGTGCGTTGAACAAATCAGTCAAATCAGCGCCGATTGTCTGATCACTCGTCAGCATTCCGAGGTCGGTGTATACCCGGGCCGTCTCGGAGTTGTAGTTGCCGGTACCGATGTGGACGTAACGCCTGATACCGTCCGCCTCGCGACGCAGCACTACCGCGATCTTCGCGTGCGTCTTGTAACCGGGGAGTCCGAACCCGACGTTGACGCCGACGGCTTCGAGAGCGCGGGCCCAGCTGATGTTGTTCACTTCATCGAACCGCGCGCGCAGCTCGATCACCACCGCGACGCGTTTGCCGCGACGCGCGGCTTCGGTGAGCGCGCGGACGATCTCGGTGTCACCTGATGTCCGATACAGTGTCATCTTGATGGCGAGCACATTCGTATCGACGGCCGCCGCGCTGAGAAAGTGTTCCACCGACGCCGAGAAGGAATCGAAGGGGTGATGAACGAGGATGTCGCTTTCCCTGATCGCGGCGAAAATGGAACGCGACTCGTCCTGTAGCTCGATTGGGACCTTTGGCACGAAGGGTGGATCGCGCAGCTGCGGCATGTCTAGCGTGGTGATCTCCATCAAACGCGCGAGATCGAGCAGCCGCCCTGCCTCGACCAGGTCGAAATCGGTCAGCTCCGGCATCTCGGGGGGGTGATCATCGCGCAGCTCGTCGAGCAGAAGCTTGCGGAGATCCTCGGGCGTGCCGGTCTCGACCTCCACCCGAACCACTTCGGCGAAGCGTCGCTGGAAGATCTGCTCTTCTATCACGGTCAGAAGGTCATCGTCGTCGTCGTCATCCGAGAGCGAGACTTCGAAATCCGAGAATCGGATTACCCGGAAGGTGTGACAGGCGCGAATCTCCTTTCCGGGGAACAACGCTCCGAGATTCGCCGCAATGATCTGCTCGAGTGGAACGAAGTGGCCGAGCTGTCCGAAGGGAAACCAGCGCGGCAGTCGTTTGGGAACTTTGACTCGGGCGAAACTGGAGCTGTCGGTTGCCGGATCATAAATCTGAACGGCAATCGAGAGCGCGAGATTGGTGATGTAGGGAAACTTGTTTCCCGGTTCCACTGTGACTGGCGCGAGTACTGGAAAGACCTCGGTCGTGAAGAACTGGTCGGCGATCTTACGCTCTTCGGGAGTGAGATCCTTGAGGTTCACCAACCGGATGCCGTGCTTCTCCAGCTCCGGCAGCAGCAGGTCATACAGGCATCGCTGCTGCTGCTCGATCAGTGCGGAAACTCGCGCGGTAACAGCGGCGAGCTGCTGCTCGGCGGTCATTCCATCGGGTGGGACGTAATTCACCTTTGCGGCGATCTGGCGTCGCAGCCCGGCCACCCTCACCATGTGGAACTCGTCGAGGTTTCGACTGAAGATCGCGAGGAATTTCAGGCGTTCGAGCAGGCGGTTGCGCGGGTCGAACGCTTCGTGCAGGACGCGCGCGTTGAACTCGAGCCAGCTCAATTCCCGATTTATGAACAGCGCTGGGTCAAGGGCCATCTAGTCTGTTGAAGAGGTGCGTGTTTGACTGGTCCCAAAGATGTGCTGTTTCCAACCACGGTTGCTACGGGTAGTGATTAAATTCTTCTCACCTTAACCGGGATCGTACGTGGGCCATACCGACGCGATAGTCGTCCTCACCACACTTGCTACCACCGACGAAGCGGCAAAGTTCGTTCGTGCGCTGCTGGATCGGCGTCTGGTCGCGTGTGGAACGATTCTCCCCGCGGCGCGCTCACTCTACCGGTGGGAAGACAAGCTCGCCGACGAAACAGAAGTGGTGGTGATGCTCAAGACGCGGTCGGGGGCTATTCACGGTCTCGAGAGAGCATTCAAGGAACTGCACCCATATAAGGTCCCCGAGCTCCTCGCCGTTCCGGTCACGGGCGGGCTCGAGCGCTACCTAGGCTGGATCAATAGCGAGACGAGCCTCACAATCGTCTAATAGGGGTGAGCAACCCACCCTCCGAGTCGCCGTACTTCCGGCAACAACTGATGCAGTCGAAGCGCGCGGTCATCGCCGTCGTGGTGGTGGCGCTTTGGCTGGGCGGGCTGTCGATGATGCTTCGGCGGAACGCCAACCGGAGCGAGGCACAAACGCTCGCGGAAGTTGCACTGAGAATTCAGCCCGCGACGTTCTACTACGTTGTCGAGAAGAACGGTGAGCAAATCGGGGCGGCGTCATCCGCGCTCGACACTACGTCGAAGAGTCTTGTGAGTGAGGAATACTTCGTCGGCAGCTATCCGTCACCCAAGGGACTGGAGCGCACATCCGCGCGGTGGGAAACGAAATTGACGCGCGGCTTCCGGCTCACTGATTTCCGAATCAATATTGCGCGGCCGACCGAACCCTTTTCGATCAAGGCATCACTCTCCGACGACACGACGCTCGTGATTGTCGGCGGTACCGCGACGCCTGGCCATCCCGTTACGCGATCGGTGCGTCCCTCAATGCTCACGCCCGCGCTCGCGCCGATTGGGTTGATGCTGGCTGCGAGTCCGGAAATCGGCCGACGACAGCGCGTCTCCGTTTTCGAGCCGACGACGCGGAAGGTGATTGAGGCCGAGCTGACCATAAGCGCTGAATCGCTGTTCACACTGGTGGACAGTGCGGCTCCCGACCGAAATGGAACTTGGGTCGCGGCCCACCGCGACACGGTCAGGGCGTGGCGCCTCGCCGGCGCTCCCTCTGGCGTGACCGCCTGGGTCGATGCCGAAGGACGGATCGTCTCGGCCAAGGTCGGCGAATTTTCGGTGCTGCGCACCGCATTCGAGATTGCCTTCAAGAATTCCTCTAAACAATGATCGAGCTAAGAAACCTCACCAAGAAATACGGTTCATTCACCGCTGTCGATTCGATCGACCTCTCGGTCCCCGACGGACAACTGTTCGGATTTCTCGGACCCAACGGCGCGGGGAAGACAACGACGCTGCGTATGATCGCGGGTATTCTGCAGCCAACATCGGGGAGCATCCACCTGGCAGGAATCGATCTGAGCGCGGCCCCGCTGGAAGCTAAATCAAGACTGGGCTTCATCCCCGACCGGCCATTCATCTATGAGAAACTCACGGGCGCAGAGTTCCTGCGGTTCGTCGCCGGTCTCTATGGTCAGGACGGAGACAAGGTCGAGCACCGTAGCCGCGAGCTGCTGGCGCTGTTCGATCTGGAGGAGTGGGCGGACGAGCTGGTAGAGAGCTACAGCCACGGGATGCGGCAGAAGCTCATCATCTCGAGCGCCTTCATTCACAGACCGGAAGTGATCGTCGTCGACGAGCCGATGGTTGGACTCGACCCCAAGGCGGCGCGCATCCTCAAGGATTTGTTCCGCGAGTACGTCCGGCGCGGACACACCATAATGATGTCCACGCACACTCTCGAGGTGGCGGAGACGCTCTGCGACAGAATCGCGATCATCCAGCAAGGTAAGATCCGCGCCGTGGGCACGATCGACGACCTGCGGGCTGAAGCAACCGGTGGCGGCGGACTCGAGGAAATATTTCTCAAGCTGACGGGGGAGCGGGCAGCGCGCGACGCGATGGAAGTTCTCGATGCATAGCGTCGCGGCCATTCAGGCGCCGAGTGGTAATCCTGGGCAGAGCGTGACCCGGTCCGCCAGTCTTGCGCACATACTCTCGCCAAAAGTTCTTTCCGCGAGGGCGCGACCGCTCGGGAAGACGGAGAATCGGGTGGGACGGCTGGTGCTCTTTCTCGTGATCGGCGCGGTTTTCTGGACGTTCGTGTTCGGATTGCTGTACCGACTGCTCAGATATTTCCGCGGCATTCCGGAGATTGGTGCGCTGCTCGCCGCGAAGCTGCTTGGCCTCATGTTCGTCAGCCTGTTCGGCATTCTGATTCTTTCGAACGTCGTGACGGCGTTGTCGAGCTTTTTTCTGGCCAAGGATCTGGATCTGCTCGTTGCCGCCCCTGTTGACTGGCTGCGCTTGTACTGCGCGAAGCTGCTGGAGACGACTGCGCACTCGAGCTGGATGGTCGTGCTGGTCGCCACGCCGGTTCTAACGGCGTACGGCATCAGCTATCAGGGAGGCTTGCTCTTTCCCTTTGTCGCGATCGCCGCGATGCTGCCGTTTTTGTTCATCCCAGCGGCGATCGGCAGCGCAATCACGCTCATTCTCGTGAATATTTTTCCGGCGCGACGCACGCGGGACATCCTTAGCGTTATCGCGGTGCTCGCGGCCGCGGGATTGGTACTGGTGTTCAGACTCGTTCGTCCTGAGAGGCTGGCCCGCCCCGAAGGGTTTCGCTCCCTCGTGGAATTCATCTCGCTGCTGCGCACGCCCACATCGCCGTGGATGCCAAGCGAGTGGGCGGCGCAGGCAATCATGACCTGGTTGAGGCGAGACCCGGAGGTCCTGCCGCTTTATCTGCTATGGTCGAGCGCCGCGGTGGCGATCGTATTCGGTGCCGCGCTGCACCGGTGGCTCTACACGCGCGGCTTCAGCAAATCGCAGGAGAGCGGAGAGCGCTGGGTACGGCAGGGCGCGTTTGGCCGCTTGGTGACGCGTTTGCTCGGACCGTGGGGAGTGATGCGCCGCGAGCTCGTCCTCAAGGAGATGCGTTTGTTCTTTCGCGACACCACTCAGTGGTCGCAGCTCATACTCCTCGCGGTGCTGGTTGTCGTGTACGTGTTCAACATCAAGTTTCTGCCGCTGCGCGGCGAAGGCGTGACCTTTTTCCTGGCTAACGTAATCCCATTCGTCAATCTCATTCTGGCGGGATTCGTCCTGGCGTCAATCGCGGCGCGGTTCATTTTCCCGGGCATCAGCCTCGAGGGCCGGACTCTCTGGCTGCTGCGCTCGAGTCCGCTGGAGATGCGACAGCTCCTCTGGTCAAAGTTCTGGGTCGGGACGCTGCCGCTGCTGGTGTTGGCGCTGATGCTGGTGTTCGCGACCGACGTATTGCTTCAGGTAAGCGGCTTCATGATGGCAGTCTCCATTTTCACGATCACCATGATGACGTTCGCGATCGCTGGTCTGGCGCTCGGCTTCGGTGCGTTGTTTCCGAAGTTCAACACCGAGAACGCAGCACAGATTCCGACGTCATTCGGTGGACTGATGCTGATGATGGCGTCAGTCGCCCTCATCGGCGTCGTGATAATTGTCGAAGCGCGCCCGGTCTACCAGTTCGTCGGAGCTAGCCTACTCCACACAGAGCCGGATCCCGCAGGGCTGTGGCTTGGATTCGGGGCGGCGACGCTGTTGTGCCTCGCGGCTACCTTCGTGCCAATCGAGGTAGCCGTACGGAGAATGAAGGAGCTGGAGCGGTAGATTAGCGGACGCGCGCTACCTCCAGATGCGCAGTCGTTCCGTCGCGTACTCCGAGGTAGACGACACCGCCCGGGCCAAACCCGACCAGCACGCGATTCTGCGGCAGCTGCACGCGATCGACGAGGACCCCCTTCCGATCGATGACGTTGTAGACCGGACGGCCATCCACGTTTTGACTGGTTCTCACCCAGAGATTTCCGTCTGCGTCGGCGCGTGTCGAACCCGGGGTGAACGCCGGCTTGTAGTCGGGAAGCTCGGACGGAGAAACCATATTGATCGGCCCGAGCGAGATGCCAGCTCCACCGGGGCCGACAGCGGTCACTGTGGTGTTTCCTCCTGTCGTTACAGTCATCGTCCCGGGTTGAGGGGTTGCTCCCGCGGCTGCCGCCGATCCCGCCGCGGGTGTGGCTGTTCCCGCGGGAGGAGGTGTGGCCGCTGCTGAAGACGAGTCCCCACCCGCGCCTCGCCGCCCTTCTCCCCGGCGTCCGCCTTCAGCTCCAGCGCGGCCCACCCCACCGCCCAGGCCGAAGGCGCCAGCCATTCCGCCGCCGAAGTTGAATTGTCCGCTCGCTCGCGCTTTCTCGATCGCAGTCCTGGCGGAATCGACGAACGCAACCTTGGCTTCGTCGGTCAATCGTTCCCACTGAAACGGAATCTTCGGCGAGGGAGTGAATGTTCCATCTGGGCCGAGCCAGTCAACGTGGTAGTCGCGGCCCCGCACTAGCGCGATCGTGCCATCGTTAAGGACTGCCCAATCATCGCCTTGGGGAAGAGGATTGATCGTCGATTGCACCCGCATTCCCCCGTCGCGATCCTGGCTAATGGCGAGACTGATCTTCGGCGTCTTGAAGAACGTGACGGTGTCGAGCTTTCGTGTCGCGAGATCGAAGCGTACGAGCGCGGCAGAATCCGGAGGCGATGGAATCTCGGGGCCACGGTTGCCGGATCCGCCCCGTCGTCCGAAATCCAGTCGCGGCGGCGCACGATAAATGAGTCGACCCTGTCGATCAAACGCCGGACTTCCGAACGGACCCCCGACAAGGAATCCAACATCATTGGCGCGTGGCGCCGACATGACGCGCGCGATCTTCCCATTCGGGTCGATGAGCAACATTGACAGGGACGCGGGATCGACGAACAGCGTCGAATCGGCCCGGTAGGCTATCAGGCCGCCGGGCCTGACCCCATACGCATTAGCGGTAGCACTGGTCGTGTCTGCGATCACCGTGCTCGTCGCGAGTGACGAGTCGAACATCACCACTCTGCGTCCGATGATGTCGTTCACGAGCACCCGACCACCAGGCAAATGCCTCACCGTAGTCACGGCGCCAAGCGGCTCCGCTGACACATGTGTTACAGGGCCCAGCTGCCGTATCGGCGGCAGCTGCTGCGCTCGACTTACGGGTGCTGCACCGATTGCGACCGCGCCGACCATCAGGGCAAACGTTGATTTCTTCATTGGACGATTCCTGAGAGTGTCATTATCAAAAAAGGATTGCGCTACTGCCGGATGATTATCACATCGCCTCGGCCCTGCCCTCCACCGGCGGGCATCATCCCTCCGGGCATCATCATCATACCCCCCGGCGCGCCGGCGGTACCTGAGCGGATCGAAGCCAGATAGCGGGTGTCGAGATAGCTCGCGACCAGTGAGGGAAGCTTGCGCCGCTGTTGTGGGGTGAGCAGGCGCTTGATGTCGGGCGCGATCCTGATCAGCAGGTCGACCGATGCTTCGCGGGCCTTTTGGTAGCGATGATACGCTTCGTCGTGGTCGTACTTGTCCGGAAGCGTCGCGAAATACTTCACCGCGGGTGCCCAGATCGAATCGAGATGGATTACGTACCAGCGGTTGAGGGTTGCGACACTGTCGGCCTGCGGCCCGGTGAGCTCAAGCGTGTCCGCCTGTCTAAGTATCTGCGACAGTGGATTCACCATCCCTCCGCTTCCATACACGGCTCTCAGCATCGGCTCGGGCGCCTTGTTCCCTTTCGTAATGCGTCCCCGATCGAGCTGCTGTGTGAGCGCCTGCCGCTCGCGCGTCGGTCCGAGGTCGAAGCGCATGATTGCCGTAACAGTGACGGGCGCCCGCACCGCAGTGAGCGATGGAAGCGTTGAGCCGAATCTCTGGTTCACGTCGTAGCGATAACGTTGCGTGGCAGGATCGAACCCGCGTACCGCCAGCAATGTCGGGTCTGGAATCGAGAACTGCCCCCAACCGCGCAGGTTGTTGTCTCCATGCAGCAGCAGATCGGCGGCGCCCAGCGGATTGGACACCTGGAACGACAGAGTAGCCCTCTGCGGCATGCGGAACTTCACCGGGTTGAACGAGATCGACATCGTTGCCTGCGACGTCCACGGTCCCTGACAACTATTACGAGCGGCGAGCTGGCCGAGCTGTTTCTCGAGACAGCTGCGCGCGTTGCCGGTCGCCGAAGCCAGCAGCGACTGCATCGACGAGGCCAGCGCAGGATCTGCCGTTGTCGCTGGATCGTAAATGAAGGCGCGATCGTTCGCGTATCCGTCACCGTTGACATCTCCGGAGATGAGCGGCGTGTAGGGCGTCCCCGAGCGGAAGCTGCCAAACCAGCTCACGCGCACGGCGTCGAAGAAGTTGTAGCCCAGGTTGTAGGAGATCTGGTGACGCGAATCGAACTGCGCGCGAGCCCATTCGACGTCGAGCGGATTCCCGCCGGTATTTCCGAAACCCCGAACGCGCTCACGCACGTTTGAGAGCACGTAAGCGAGTCCCCAACTGTAGTTCGTGCTAAAATTGCTGGGCGAAAGGCGGAAGCTGAGTTGACGACTTTCGGATTTCAGATCCGACCTCAGCTCGGTTACACGCGAGAAAAGTTGGCTTACGCGCGCATCTCTCGATGCAATGGACCCCGTCTGCGGAACGATGCTCGACGTCTGCACGAACACCGGCCTGTTCGCCTCGTCCGGCAGCGTAAAACGCACCGCGGGATTGAAATTGAGATCGACTATTCCCGACTGATTCATGTTCTGTGAGTACGTCGCTTCGATTTGCGCGGTGAAGCGGTTGTTCAGAAGGGGCCCGCTCCAGTTGAGATTCGAGCGCAGACTGCGCGGAGCGGCGTAGTCCTTTGCGAAGAAAGTGACGTTGGGAACCGTGCTGGCGAAAAGGCTGCCGTCAGTGCACTGGGTCGGGATCAAAGATGGATCGTTCGAATATCCCGGCCAATCGGGAGACGGCGTCGATGCGCCAGCACAAACCAGCTGCTGCAGCGCGTTGGGCAAACCGGTGTTATCGATAGCGCTGCTGATGAGAGTTGTGTTGGGCGTATTCTGAAACAACCCGATTCCGCCGCGGATGACAGCTCTCGGACCTCGCGCGGCACCAGCGAAGCCCGCAATCTGCGGTGCCGTTCCGTAGCTCCAAGAGAAGCCAACGCGTGGGCTGAAGTAGACGTGATTGGGCGCCCGGTCGTTGCGCTCGCCGAACGCTGCCTCGAGATCCGGATTGAACGTCGGCGTCGAGGAAAATCGGTTACCGTCGACGCGAACACCGTACTGGAGCTGCAGGTTGTCGGTCCTCTTGTACGAGTCTCCGAGCGAGAGGCCGCCAATGAACTGGCTGCCGCTTCGGACCCTTGGAGAAAGTTGTCTGCTGAAAGACGACGGCAACCTCGCCTCGAGATCGGCGAGTGAATTGTAGGAGAACGAGCCGAACATGTTCGTCCGCTGATCCTGGATGAATGCGTCACGGCGCAGCTCGCTGGTGAACTTGATACGGTGCTTGTTGCTGGCGCTGAACCAGGAGAGCTGGTTCGTGAACTCAGTACCCGTGCTTGTCTGACTCGTGTTGAGAACCGGACTTCCACCGAACGAAACATTCTTGAGACTGCTCGTCCCGTCCGCGAACGTCGAGCTTATCCTCACCGTCCCGCTCGGCAGCTCCAAGTAAGGTGTGCTGTAGTTGCGCGAGCGATTGAAGCCCAGCGAAGTCTCGCTGAGGATTCCGACGCCGAAGTAGTTGCTGTGTCGGGCCTGGACGCCGCCGTTCCAGTTTGTTCTGTCGCCGCTGTGGGCGGGGAGCTCGCTGCTCAGCGTCGAAACCGGTGTCTGTCGGTTCCAGCTGCCGTTATACGAAAGATCGATTGATTGTCCGGTTGACGACGAAGGCGGCGCGAAGTTGAAGCCTCCAAAGAGCGAGCCCTGCCGTCCGAGTCGACTCCCCGGGAGCTGACTTGTCGTTGTCGGAATTCCCTGCGCCTGGAGAATGGCCAATAAGCGCGCGACCGAGTCTGCGGCGATACCAGATGTCTGTAGCCCGACGGGATCAGTGTTGAGCAGCGAGCGCAGATCGTTGGCCCGCTGTCCCAGCTGATAGGCGAAGTTGTAGAACGCCTGGTCGTACTTGATTGGCCCCATGAACAGACCACCCACAGACACATTGCTGTACTGCTGGCCGAGCGATCGAGCGGCGCGATCGGTCCACTGCATCTGTGGCGCGTCGAGGTTGAGACTCATCGTACGGGTGATGTAGTTCGAACCCGGACGTCCGCGAATCTGGAATTGCGCGCCGCTGAATCCGCCGCGCGAGACATCGTAAGGTGTGGTCACCAGTGAAGTCGACACGGCGGCATCGCGTGGCAGGTTCGACCCGCCGAATTGCATTCCGTTCAATGTGGTGCTGTTCTGATCCGGTGAGAGTCCGAGGACAGAGAAACCAGAAGGATCTCCGTCCTGACCCGGTACGAGGGTGACACCCGGCAGCGAGGCGGCCATTGCGGCGAGGTCGCCCTGTTGATCCGCGGGTAACGCACTGTTATCGACTGGCCGCTCGCTGCCGCTGATGTCGGGCGTGACGTCGTTTCGGTTAGGTCGATCGCGCTGACCGGCGACCCTTACCGTGTCGAGCACGCCCGCCGCCGGAGCGAGCTTTGCATCCGCGACGAGAATCTCCTGGTCCGCGGTGCGCTTCACCTCGAAGCGGCGTGCGCCGTAGCCGATCGCGGAGAATTCGACGAAGTAGTCTCCCTCGCCTCCGGGGAATGTAACAGTGTAACGTCCGTTCTTATCGGTGCGCGCCGAACGGCTGACGTTGCCGGACAACGACGTGGCCGTAACCCGCGCGTCCTCGATGGGCTTGCCATCGGGGCCGAGTACCTGGCCGCGAATCACATCGATCTGTTGGGCCGAGGCCCGCGTAGCAAACGCGGCCGCCACAAGCAGGGCAAAAAAGAAAAACCGAATCATCGAGCCGCACGCATTTTGGGGTGCTCTATCGAACATACACGTTCTAGAGATACGGGTTAATACTTGGACTCGTTGATTTCGCGTATGGTTGCCGAGCGCACCCGACTCGGACATGAGGTAGAGATCGTCGCACGGTCGGTCGGTGGGTGTGTCCTCTACGCCGCCGCTCTCGCTTACACGCATCGAGCCCGTCAGCCCAATCGTCGCTTGCGCTCCGATTGGGCACCCAGCCGGTCTCTTG
>JBHEME010000026.1:0-28385 GCA_046262755.1 Gemmatimonadaceae bacterium
CTGCTCAGAATCACGTTGCGCATTAGTGCGACCCTCCGCCTGTTGCCGGTGGCTTCGGCCGGAAGTATCGCGTGCTGTCGATTGGGACGTTGAACTCGATCTTGTCGAACGTGATCTTCTGCGACCCGTTGCTTCCTTTCTGTTTCGTTTCCATCGAGAACGGGAGGAACCAGCCACCCACCTGCTTATAGTCGCCGAGTATGGTTTCGGACTCCTGAGGGGTACCGCGAATGATTCGCTTCGTCTCGTACTTGATTGGTACGAACGAATCGGTATCGATGTAGTAGTAGCGGGTGTCACCGCTCTTGAGCGTCACTTTGAGCTTGTAGACGTCGGTGCCTTCGACCTGGTCCATTCCGACGAACTCTACCTTGTTCCCCTTCTCGCGGTAGTTGATGAGAGGCTCGTCGAAGTCCGAGTCTTCCACGATGGATCGCATCTCTTCCTCGCTCAGGGATTCGGGATCCTTTTTGCCGCCGAAGGGATCGATCTTCCAGCCATTGGCCCCGTCGTATGCGTTGATGCCGGTCATCCCCTGAATCGAGAACTCCTCGCGGACCCGGTTCGGCCGGGAGCTCTCCTCAACCACTTCCGCTTCGAAGCCATCGTCACCGGTGAACTTTCCCACTCGTCGCAGCGTCGTGACTGCTTTCACCTTGTCAGCGCCGCCAACGGCGGTGAGGTATTTCGCAATGATCTCGTCAGCCGTTCGAGGCGTCTGCGCTCTGAGGGGTGTCGCGAGCAGCGACAGGCTGAGGACTGAATAGAGTGCAAGACGCATCGTTTCCTCGGTGGAGTTCAATCGGTGGGACTAGGATTCTGCACGCGAGGCGAATCCATTGT
The DNA here is from genome assembly GCA_046262755.1 of Gemmatimonadaceae bacterium. GTDB lineage: Bacteria > Gemmatimonadota > Gemmatimonadetes > Gemmatimonadales > Gemmatimonadaceae > UBA4720. Next base: position 844 of record JBHEME010000026.1, read on the forward strand.
CAATGAGCGGCGGCAGCAGCGGCGCGCAGCTCCTCGGTCAGTTTCTTGACGTCGTCGGGCCGGCCATGGAAGGCAGCGGGTGTATTCTGAAAAAGCGCGATTCGCCAGTCACCTTTGCGGCGCACTGCCACGAGTGTCTGCACCGCGTTCAGCTCCGGCTTCAGGTCCTGCTCACCGGCCGGAATCAGGCCCGCATTGGCGCGAAGAATGGTTACGTCTTCCGAAACCGGGCGAACTTCTCTCACGATTCCCGCATAAGCGCCGGTCTGGTGGTGCGAAAAGATTTCGCTGACGTGCGCTCCTATCTGCAGCTGTCCATCCACCTGGCTGCCGTCGAAGCCGATCAGACTGGCGTCCGAGGCGAAGAGAAGGGCGTAGTTGCGGGCGTTTCTCTTGTTCCAGGCGAGCAACAACTCGTCGTACAAAGTGCGCGTCGACCGTTCGGCGTCAGTCGTACTCGCTGGTGTGGTCATACACTTTTCTCTTGGGTGCGGTTGATGTGCATCTCGATCCTGCGATCTGGCACCAGCCACATTAGCGCGACGGCGACGTAAAGCGCATCGGATAAGAGTTGATGAACAAATGCGAGCGGAATCGCGATGAAGTAAATGACGACGGAGATTTTGCCCTTGGTGTCGCTGCCGACGGCCGCTCTCAGGCGAGACGCGGCGCCCTGACTCCTGATGATTGTCTGCTCGAGCACGTAGTACGCGACTCCGGCCATCATCAGCACCACCCCATATAGCGCCGTGGGCAGCGGGGCGAAGTGATTCTCGCCCATCCATCCGGTTACAAACGGTACCAGCGACAACCAGAACAAAAGATGCGTGTTCGCCCAAAGTATCCCGCCGCTGACACGATCTGTCAGAAAGAGCATGTGGTGGTGGTTGTTCCAGTAGATCGCAAGGAATACAAAGCTCAGTACGTAGGTCAGGAATATGGGCAGTAAGTCCCTGAGCGCCGAGAAATCGGTCCCGTGCGGGATGCGGAGCTCGAGGACAAGAATCGTAATCAGGATGGCGATCACTCCATCGCTGAACGCGTTGAGCCGTTCGGATGTCATAGGTCTCTATAGTACGACGCGCGTACCACCTGTGCGAGTCGAGTCCACCCGTGGTTCCGACGTTCCGGTCAGCGGCCTGCGGGCGCGCTTGTGTCGGTGACAGTCGACCGTAATAATTGCTCCAATGGACGCGCTCAGTATTCGACCGGCCGCTGATTCGGATGCAACCGCCATTGGTCGACTGGTCGGACAGCTAGGATATCCTGGGTCCCCGAACCAGATCACGCCGAGACTGAAGGACCTCCTCGCCCATCCACCAGCGATAGCTGTTGTCGCAGAGACTCCCAACGGTACGGTCGTTGGCGTAGCCACGGCCCACATTTTCTTTTCGCTGCACAAGAGCGAGCCGATCGCATGGCTCACATCCCTGGTCGTGGAAGACGACGCGCGCGGGACAGGCGTTGGCTCGACTCTGCTCGCTTATGCAGAGCGGTGGGCAGTGCAGAACGGCGCAAACCGTCTCACACTGACATCCGCCCATCACCGGCGCCAAGCGCACCAGTTCTACGAAAGACGCGGCTATGAGATGAACGGGGTGAGGCTCAGCAAACAGTTAACGGCCTAGGCTTGCGAGGCGACGAAGTATATCATGACATGATGACGCGCTCGATTACGCTCGGTTTTTTTATTCTCGTCCTCAGTTTCGCCGATGCCGCCGGTCAGCGAGCTGCCCAAAAGGATTACTCCAGGGCGTTTGCCTCGCTTGCCGCTGCGACCGGCGTCACCGACAGCGTCCGACTCCATCGACTATTCGATCTGGACTGGGAGTACACCAACGTCAGTTATCCGGAATACGCCACCTACACTGGCTATGAGGGTCAGAACGATCGGTGGACCGATCTGTCGGTGCCGGCAATCAATCGTCGGCGCGCGGATTTGCGTAGCGAGTTGACGGTGCTGCGGGCCATCAACAGATCACGCCTCAGACCAAGCGATCAGTTGAGCTATGACATCTTCAAGCGCGGCGTCGAGGAAGGAATAGAAGGTCAGCGGTTTCCGGGAGACCTGCTCCCGGTGACGCAACGGGACGGACCCCAGTACGCGGCGTCAACGATCGACCAAATGCCGGCGGCGACGGTGAACGATTACACGCAGATCGTCGCGCGATTGCGCGCGCTCCCGCTCGTCGTCGATCAGACCATAGCGTTACTCGACAGCGGCGTGAAGCTCGGGATAACGCCGCCACGCATCACTCTTCGCGACGTACCGGCGCAGGTGGAAAATCTTGTCCCGCAGGACGCGCTCAAGAGTCCGTTGCTCGCGCCTTTCACCCGGTTCCCGACGGGCATTGCAGAAGCCGACCGAGCACGTCTTCGTGCTGACGCGGTACGCGCATACAGCGAGATGGATCGCCCCGCATTTGAGCGTCTGGAGACCTATCTCACCAATACCTATCTACCGCGCTCGCGTGAGAGCATCGGCGTGAGCGCGCTCCCTCACGGCGCAGAGTGGTACGCCTACAACGTCAGAGTCCAGACGACCACAGCCCGCACACCGAAGGAAATTCATGAACTGGGATTGTCAGAGGTAAAGCGCATCCGCGCTGAGATGGACAGCCTGATCCGGTCCACCGGGTTCAGCGGCGATTTCACGGCATTCATCACCATGCTTCGCACGGATCCGCGCTTCTTCTACACGGATTCGGCGAGCCTCGTGCGCGCTTACCGCGACGTTACCAAGCGCATCGATCCTCAGCTTCCTAAACTCTTCGGGCGACTGCCGCGCCTGACTTACGGGGTCGCAACGATTCCTTCCTACGCGGCACCCTCGCAGACGACTGCTTACTATCAACAAGGCTCTCCGGACGCACACCGCGCTGGCCAGTTCATGGTCAATACGTACAAGCTGGAGACGAGGCCCAAGTGGGAGATGGAGGCGTTAACGGCACACGAGGCAGTGCCCGGACATCATCTTCAAATCGCGATCTCACAGGAGCTGGAAGGGATTCCAGATTTCCGGCGCTACGGCGGATACACCGCCTTCGTCGAAGGGTGGGCTTTGTATTCTGAGAGCCTGGGCCCGGAGCTCGGGCTGTACCAGGACCCGTACTCGAAGTTCGGGCAACTCACCTACGAGATGTGGCGTGCAATCAGGCTCGTAATCGACACCGGAATTCACTCTTTCGGCTGGTCGCGTCAGCAGGCGATCGACTATTTCAAGTCCAACAGCGCCAAAACCGAGCAGGACATCACGCAGGAAGTTGATCGTTACATCGTCTGGCCCGGACAGGCGCTCGCGTACAAGAGTGGAGAGCTCGAGATCAAGGGGCTGCGCAAATACGCCGAACAGGAGCTGGGCGCGCGGTTCGACATCCGGGCCTTTCACGACGAGATCCTGAGCCAGGGCGCTCTTCCGCTCGACGTCCTCGATACTCGCATGCGTGCATGGGTCGTGAATCAGAAGGCCCGGCCAGTGGTGAATTCAGGCAACGCGCGCTGAGCAAGGAGCCACGCGCCGAGATGAACCCGATGGTGAAGGTGATGGCAATCGTCGCCTGGCTGGTTCCCGGGCTGGCGAGCTCCCAGACAACTCCGCCACCGAGAGAATCCGCGCTAGCATCTGCCCGCGCATCCCGCTTTGCCGATTCAGTGCTCGCCCTGATGACACTCGAGGAGAAGGTGGGGCAATTGACGCAGGCGACCGGGTCCGAGACCAAAGCGGGGCCGCGCATTCCCGCCGGTGGAGAAGCACAGATACGAGCCGGGCGGGTCGGATCGTTTCTCTACGTTTTCGGGGCCGAATATACGCGGCGGCTTCAGCAAATCGCGACGACAGAGTCGCGGCTGAAAATTCCACTGCTGTTCGCCTTCGATGTAATCCACGGCTTGCGCACGATCTATCCGATTCCGCTTGCCGAGGCGGCTAGCTTCGACCCGGCACGCGTCGAGTTCTCCGCGCATCTCGCGGCGGTCGAAGCCAGCGCCCATGGTCTCCACTGGACCTTCGCGCCCATGGTCGACATCGCACGTGATCCGCGCTGGGGTCGGATTTCCGAAGGCGCGGGGGAAGATCCCTTTCTCGGCCGCGTAATGGCTGCAGCGAAAGTGCGGGGTTTCCAGGGCGGCGCTGACGCGCAAAATCTCGGCGCGGCGGGAACAGTGATGGCGACAGTGAAACACTTCGCCGCATACGGGGGAGCGGAAGGCGGTCGCGACTACAACACCGTCGATTTGTCGGAGCGAACGTTGTGGGACACCTATCTGCCGCCCTACGAAGCCGCCGTCAAAGCCGGCGCGGCGTTCATTATGTCTTCCTTCAACGACATCGCCGGGCGACCGGCGCACGCCAGCGAGTGGCTGCTCGGCGATGTGCTGCGAACGCGGTGGGGTTTCAAAGGCACCGTCGTGAGCGACTGGGCGGGAATAGAACAACTCATGAGCCACGGCGTTGCTGCGACGAAGGGCGAGGCAGCGATTCTAGCACTTCGCGCCGGGGTTGACGTAGACATGGTCGATGCAGTCTATGCCGACAGCCTCGGCGCCGCGGTGAAGGCGGGTCGCATCCCCCTATCGTTTGTCGATACAGCGGTACACCGGCTGCTGCGGCTCAAATTTGCGATGGGTCTCTTTCAGGATCCCTACCGATACACGAATGCGGACGAGGAACGGCGATACACGCTCGCCCCCGAGCATCTCGCGGCCTCACGCATCGCGGCTCGCGAAGGGATCGTCTTGCTCAAGAACGCAAACAAGACGCTGCCCCTCAGGAAAGATCTGCCCACGATCGCCGTGATTGGCCCTCTGGCCGACGACCCGCGATCTGCGCTTGGCAACTGGTCGGGCGCGGGCAAGAAAGAAGAGGCGACGAGCGTCCTCGCTGGAATTCGCGCTGCCGTCGGGTCGTCGGTGCGGCTGGTCTATGTGCGTGGAGCTGCGGTAGACACACCCGATACGACGGAATTCAACGCCGCGCGTGCAGCAGCGTCGAACGCAGACGCCGTCATCCTTGTGGTCGGCGAGCGAGAAGACATGTCAGGCGAGGCATCGAGCCGAGCTTCGATAGAGCTGCCGGGCTCTCAGTCCGCTCTCGCACACGCCGTTCTCCGCGCCGCCCAGCTCTCGCCAGGCGGAGAAACGAAGCCCGTCGTCACCGTGCTGATGAACGGGCGCCCTCTCGCGATTCCGGAACTGGCGCGCGAGATGCCGGCTATCGTCGAGAGCTGGTTTCTTGGTTCGCGTCACGGAAACGCGGTGGCCGACGTGCTGTTCGGCGACTACAACCCCGCGGGGAAATTGCCCGTTTCGTTCCCGCGGGCCACCGGACAAATCCCGATTTATTACAGCCATCGCAACACGGGCCGGCCGCCTGATTCCGCTGAGAAGTATTCGTCGAAATATGTGGACCTTGCCTGGACCCCCTTATTTCCATTCGGGTTCGGCCTCAGTTACACGACGTTCAATTACGCGAATCTGAGAGTTTCCGCTCCGAGCGTAGCACAGGGAGATTCAATCCAGATTTCCGTAGATCTTGCCAACACCGGGGATCGAGCGGGCGAGGAAGTCGTGGAGCTCTACATTCGCGACGACGTGGCGAGCGTCGCGCCGCCCGTCAGGTTGTTGAAGGGCTTCCAGCGAGTGAGTCTGCAGCGCGGCGAATTGCGAACGATCAGCTTCAAGCTGGGCCCCGAAGCATTGTCATTCTATGACCAGCAGATGCGGCGTGTCGTCGAGCCGGGAGGTTTCACGGTGTTCGTCGGAGGCAGCTCGGATGCTGTTCTCCAGACAAAATTTCAGGTGACCGGCGATACGCTGGTGCTCGAGGCCCCAACTCCCCGCTTCCGGTAATGCACGGCGTCATCAGCACCGGCACCTGCAGCAGGCGGAAGAAGCTTCGAGGTAATCCGCGCGAAAATTCTCGCCAGGTATAGTGCGCTTTCGAACGTTCAACCGAATCGCGAGAATAGAACTCGGACGGCATGCAGATTGCTTTTTCCAATAGCAATCAACGACCAACCTAAGAAAAGAAAATGCGCCGTTCGAAATTCAAAACGAGCGGTCCGGGGCTGATCGCGCTCAGGGACCGCCCGATTATCGTCCACAGCCATCTCCGCTGGGACTTTGTCTGGCAAAGACCGCAACAAATCCTGTCTCGACTCGCCGCGCACGCGCCGGTGCTCTTCGTCGAGGAACCGATTTTTCTGGACGATCTGGCCGCGCCACGACTCGATATCACTGTTCCATTCGGCAACGTGTTCCGTGCCCTGCCGCACCTGCCGGGCGAGGTCCGCGAGGACCAGGACCGGGCGATAGCGGCGGTCCGTTCGCTCATCCAGGATGTCCTCGGCGGTGACGAGAGATTCCGGGTACGGTTTACCAATCCCGTGCAATGGTTCTATAGCCCCGTCACGGCACCCGCGATGCTCGGTGCTTTCAACGAAATCGCCGTCGTTTACGATTGCATGGACGAACTGGCGCAGTTTCGCTTTGCCCACCCGGACCTGGCGCGACGGGAGCGTTTGCTGCTGGCGAATGCCGACGTCGTTTTCACTGGCGGCCACAGGCTATACGAGGCGAAGCGTCACTATCACGACAACGTCCATTTCTTCGGCTGCGGAGTTGACGTCGAGCACTTCGGTAAGGCGCGCGCGGAGGATACAATAATCCCGCCCGACATCGCGACACTTCCTCGACCGATCTTCGGCTACTTCGGCGTCATTGACGAACGAATTGACTACGAGCTGATCGCACAATTGGCAGAGAAGTACGAGGATGCCAGCGTGGTCCTGGTCGGCCCTGTCGTAAAAGTCGATCCCGCGACGCTGCCGCACGCGAGAAATATTCACTGGCTTGGCAAACGCGAGTACGCAGAACTGCCCGCGTATGTGAAGGGCTTCTCCCTCTGTCTCATGCCCTTTGCTCTCAACGAAGCGACTGAGTTCATCAATCCAACGAAGACTCTGGAATACATGGCGGCGGGCAAGCCAATCGTGTCGACCGCTGTGGCGGACGTGGTCCACAACTTTGCGCCAGTTGTTAGGGTCGCCGCGTCGCAGGAAGAGTTTGTTTCGCTTGCCGGTGATGTCGCCACGAAGCCCGACCAGCTTTTGATTGCCAGAGGTTACAAGATGGCAGGCGAAGCTTCCTGGGAAAGCATCGTCGCACAAATGCGCGCCATCATCAACGGAGCGATAAGCGAAGAGACCCCGGCCACCGTCACGCGGACCCGCCGCCCTGCCTGGCACAGCGAGCTGGCAGTGCAATGACGGCAGGTTCGTCTCACTGCTTGGGGAGTGCCGCCGGAACCACGCCTCCCCTCGAGCTTTGGGGTGGGGTCGAGTGCACAGTCAATCGAGTTGGTGAGCTCTTTTTCGATCAGCTCGAGCTGAGTGGGCACGCGCACAGACTATCTGATCTCGACAGGTTCGCTGAGCTCGGAATCAAGACCATTCGATATCCAGTGCTCTGGGAGCGAGTAGCACCAGAAAAAGTTTCCGAAGCCGATTGGTCGGGCACAGACAACGCAATGGCGCGGCTACGCGAGCTCGGTATCAAACCGATAGTCGGTCTGGTCCATCACGGCAGCGGCCCGCGCGGCACAAGCCTTCTCGACCCCGATTTCCCCCACAAGCTGCGCGAGTTCGCCGGCGCCGTTGCTGAGCGATACCCGTGGATCGAGATGGTGAATCCCATCAACGAGCCGTTGACTACCGCACGCTTTTCCGCGCTGTACGGGCTATGGTATCCGCACGCACGGGACGATCGCTCGTTCGTACGAGCGTGCCTGAACCAATGCCTTGCGATCCGCGCGGCGATGGGTGCAATCCGTGAGGTGAACCCGGCGATCCAGCTCATTCAGACTGAAGACCTCGGCAAGACATACAGCACACCGCTCCTCGAGTATCAGACGGAATTCGAGAACGAGCGTCGCTGGCTCACATTCGACTTGTTGAGCGGGCGCGTCGACGAAGACCACAAGCTGTGGCGTTACCTGATCGACAATGGCGTCAGTGATCAGGAGCTGGCTTCATTCGGCACGGAGCCATGCACGCCGGATATCCTCGGCATCAATCACTACCTCACCGGGGAGAGGTTTCTGGATGAGCGCCTGTCATTGTATCCCAGGAACGCGCGAGGCGGAAATGGAATTCACCATTACGCGGACGTCGAAGCGGTACGCGTGCTGGAGCATGGCGTAGCTGGCCACGCGACGCTGCTACGGGAAGCGTGGGAGCGGTACCGCCTTCCGCTCGCCATAACGGAAGTGCACCTGGGCTGCACGCGCGAGCAACAAATGCGCTGGATGAACGAGGGTTGGGAAGCGGCGATTACGCTTCGTGGTGACGGCTGTGATATCCGCGCTGTTACCATGTGGTCCCTGCTGGGATGCCACGGCTGGGACTCGCTGTTGACGCGCGACAACAGTGCGTACGAATCGGGAGCCTTCGATCTCAGATCTCCCGAGCCGCGGGCCACCGCGCTTGCGGCACAGGCAAGAGCTTTATCGACGACGGGGTACTTTGATCACCCGGCCCTCGATGGCGACGGCTGGTGGAGAGAACGAAGCAGACTCTCGTATCCGGCGGTTCGGGCGGTGCACTCCGCCTCGCCGACGCTACGCACGATTCACAAGCGACGCCCCATTCTCGTCACTGGTGCGCGGGGTACGCTGGGTCAGGCGTTTGCCCGCATTTGCGAGCAGCGCGGGCTCGAGTTTCGCGCTGTAACGCGTTCCGAGCTCGATATCGGTGACGCCCGAGCGATCGACGCGGTGTTATCCCAGATCGAGCCATGGGCCGTGGTGAACGCCGCCGGATACGTCCGAGTCGACGACGCAGAATGGGACGCCGCACGCTGTCGTCGCGAGAACATCCAGGGAGCGTTCAATCTCGCCCTCGCTTCCTCGGAGCTCTCGATTCCACTGGTCACCTTTTCGACTGACCTCGTGTTCGACGGACGTTCCCGTCAGCCTTACCTCGAGAGCGCAGGCGTCAATCCGCTCGGTGTCTACGGGTTGAGCAAAGCGGAGGCCGAAGAAAAAATGTTGTGTCTGGCGCGCTGTCCGCTCGTCATCCGCACGAGCGCGTTTTTCGGCCCTTGGGACGATTACAATTTCGCTAGCACCACGCGTGCGAGTCTCGCAAATAGCGTCCCCGTCGAAGCTGCGAACGACGTCGTCATCTCTCCGACGTATGTCCCCGACCTCGTGAACGCCGCGCTGGACCTTTTGATCGATGATGAGCGCGGCATCTGGCACCTCGCCAACGGCGCCGCCGTGACGTGGGCGGAATTCGCGCGGCGGATAGCAATTGCCTCGGGCCTTGATGCAGCCTTGATTATTCCCAGGCCAATCGCCGCGTTGAACCTCACGGCCATGCGTCCGTCGTACAGCGCACTCGGCAGCGAACGGGGAGTGTTGCTCCCTCCGCTCGACGATGCGATCGGCCGTTACGCCTCCGAATCCATAGAGGCGCATGTCGCCGCAGCCGTTAACGGTTAAACACGTGCCCGATCAGGCTCGCATCGTCATCATCGGCGCCGGCCCGACCGGATTGGGCGCCGGCTATCGGCTGCGGGAGATCGGCTACACCAACTTTCTCATCCTGGAAGCGAGCAATAGAGTCGGGGGCCTGGCTTCGTCGGAGAGGAGCGCGAACGGTTTTACATATGACATCGGCGGCCACGTCCTTTTCTCCCATTACAAATACTTCGACCGGCTCTTCGACAAGCTTCTGGGGGATGAGTATCAGGAATTGCTGCGCGAATCCTGGGTGTGGATGTGCGATCGATTTCTGCCCTACCCCTTCCAAAACAACATCAAGTACCTGCCGCCGGAAGTCGTGTTGGAGTGCCTGCTTGGCTTGATCGAGGCCCAGAAGGAGGAATTTAATCTCGCGCGTTTCGCCAACTTCGAGGAATTCGTTTACGGCGTGTTCGGCGCGGGTATCGCCAAGCACTTCATGATGCCCTACAACTTCAAGGTGTGGGCACACCCGCCGAAGATGATGAACAAGGAGTGGATTGGAGAGCGCGTGGCGGTGGTGGACATCAAGCGGGTGCTCGGGAATGTAGTGCTCGATCGCGATGACGCCGGCTGGGGGCCGAACGCGACGTTCAAGTATCCGCTCTACGGAGGGACTGGCGGACTGTTCGAGCGCATGCAGCCTTACGTCGAAGAGAATCTTCGCTGTAACTCACGCACCGTTGCGATCGACACCGACCGTCAGGAAGTCGTGCTCGAGGATGGATCGCGAGAGGCATATGATCACTTGCTCTCCACTATGCCGATGGATCTGCTGGTGAAGTCGATGAACGGCTCGACTCCGGACGTCGTCCGCGACGAGGCGTCGAAGCTTCGGCATTCCGGATCGTACATCGTTGGTGTCGGCATCAAGCAACCGGCTCCATCCAAAAAATGCTGGATGTACTATCCTGAATCGAATTGTCCGTTCTACCGCCTGACTTACCTCTCCAATTATTCGCCGGAGGTGGTGCCCGACGCCCGGACGCACTACTCGCTGCTCGCCGAGATCTCGCGCTCGGAGTTCAAGCCCGTCGAAAAATCGACGGTCATCGACGAGACAATCCAGGGGATGGTCAACACGAAGATGATCAGCGAAGCCGATCGTTCAGACATCGTCGATACGCACGTTATTGACCGGGAATACACCTACCCCGTTCCGAGTCTGGAGCGCGACCACGCGTTGGCAACGATCCATCCCTGGCTCGAATCGCGGAACATTTACTCGCGGGGCAGGTTCGGGGCGTGGCGGTACGAGGTCGGAAACATGGACCACTCGGTGGCACAGGGGGTCGAGTGGGTCGATCGGATCGTTTGTGGGCGCGAGGACGAGCTGACGTACATTGCGAAGAGGGGCTGCTAGCTGTTGCGCGGCGTATTAAGGATCACCGGTTGCCTAAGCATCGCCTCAACTAAAGCGGGCGGCTTTGAGCGCTAAGCTGCGAGCTATTCAGCCGCTACGTTACTGTCTTGCGAGACTCTCGGGATTCCGTCGCAGCTCCGACAACCTTCTTAATAAGACCGTAAAGCATTCTCCTTACTTCGATGAGATCCAGCATTAGTGATTTTGCATCTGCGTCACCTATCGCTTCAATGTCGTGTGCGACGACAAGGTGATACTCCAGTTCGTAGGCTGAGTTGACGCTATATCGCAAGAACCGGCCAAAATCTCGCTCGCTGGTTTGACGTCTTCCCTCCGCAATATTCGCGGGAATAGACATAGCAGCCCGGACAATCTGACTTCGTAACGACGCATGGCGAGCGGGGCGCATGTTGCCTGCGATGTGATCTACGCGGAGCGCAAGACTGTGCGCTTTCTGCCACACGGTAAGGTTCCTGAAGTCGCCGCCCACGCGAAGAGTCTCCAGCTTTTGCTCCTGATTCCCACCATCATTCGAGTTCAAGCGGTGCCGAGCGTTGACGCCCGCGGGAGCTGAACAGCTCCCAGCTTTGCGCTCAAAGCCGCCCGCTTTAGTTGACAAAATGCCAGTGTTCAAACAAAAAGCCGGTGACAACGTCACCGGCTTTCCATAATCCGAGAAACCTCTCTAAGCTTCCTTTCTCTGCTCCGGCTCGGTCGGCCACGCCGCGAGATCTTTGTTCGCTGCGATGAGATTACGGTACGCAACACCGACGGGCCGTATTTCCCGGCTGAGATCGTACAGCCCGACGGGGTACACCTCGTTCCGCTCCACACGGAGTGCGTGCTGCCAATCGATCTGGTCCGTCAGCGAGAACCAGGTGAATCCCATCACGGGGATACCCGCGCCGCGGAGCGCCTGAATGTCCTCCCACTGCCCAGCGAGCCAGTCGACCGCGAGCGGGCTCACCCGATTGGTCTCGCAGTGAAACAGTGGAATGCGGTAACGTGAGTAGTACTCGGCCGCGAGCAGCCTGAATCCTATGCCTTTGTGGGCGGTGGTGCACTTGCCAGTCGACGATACGCGGTGCTCGCAGGTTGGGTAGTAATCGAGTCCGAGCCAGCGTTGCCCGGGCGCGCGCTTCTCGCGAAAAAAGCTCAGATCGTTCGAAGTCACCCCATTATCGTTGAGGAAGCTGGCCATGCCCGGAGCCAACTCTCGTCCGAGGGTGAGATCCAGAGACAGATGCTTGAAGGCATTCTCGCGCGCAGCTTTGGGCTCGGCAGCCTTTCCGGCGGCGTGAAAGTGCTCGATCGACTCGCTCTGCACGATGATCGCATCAGGCCGCTCGGAAAGAATCGCATCGACCGCGAGCTCGTGCCCCATGCACATGTTGCGCATCGCGCGCGCGAACGCGCCTTCGTCTGCCAGCGACTCATTCCAGAATCCACGCAGCGCGGAGAAGCTCGCGCAGATGAAGATCTCGTTTACCGGAGTATAGTACCGAACCCAGGGATACCTGCGCGCAAAAGCGCGCGCATATTCGGCGAACAGAACGGGGAACGCCGGATCCTGGAATCCGCCGAGCCAATCTGGAACGCCGAAGTGACAAAGATCGGCGATGAGCTCGGTTCCCTGCTCGCGCAAAGCGTGAATCGGCTCGTCCGCGCTGCTCCAATCGAACCTGTTGGGGGCAGCGTGCGTTTTGTAATAGGCGGGGCCGTAACGCAACGCGGTCGCACCCAACTCTTTTACCAGCGCGAAGTCCTCGCGCCAACGTTCGTAGTGGCCGCATTTCTCCATTTCATCGACGCGGCGACCATTTGGAAGCACGGGATAACTGTTTTCAATACCTGTTGAAAACAAGAAAGGGCGCTGCATTGATGACAGGGATATGGGTTACTGGCAGCGGGACCAGGGTCGACCGCTGCCGGACGCAAGCAATGAATTAATTTTTTTTTCTACACCTGTTAGACGATTCTGGCGCGCTCAAGGTTAACAGGGTGCCCGGCGTCTCTTTTTTTCCGTCTTTTTGTTACATAAGTCCAAGCCCAGCAGCAACTAATGCCGCCCAATCCTCTCACGCGCCTGCGAAAGCTCTGCCTGGCTCTGCCAGAGGCACATGAGGTCGAGGCCTGGGGCGAGCCCACCTTCCGCGTCAAGAACAAGATTTTTGCGATGTACGCCCAGGCCAACAACCATCACGGAGGCGGTAAGCACGCGGTGTGGTGCAAAGCCGCACCAGTAAATCAGCGCTTGATGGTCGAGGCCGCGCCCGATCGATTTTTCGTTCCGCCTTACGTCGGACCAAGCGGCTGGATCGGAGTCTGGCTCGAGAGAGAATGCGATTGGAAAGAGCTGGCGGACCTCCTCCGCGACGCGTATCGGATGACCGCCCCCAAGAGACTTCACGGCCTGATGAAAGAGGAATAAACCGGTGTCCATTCGAGTTGTTCGGCTTGGTGACCCGCGTGAACCGAGTGAAGGGCTACGACTCGGGACGGTGCGCAGACCCCCACGCGGTGTTCGAAAAAGTGATTACTCTAAACTCAATTACTACGATGTGTGGGTACCCGAGCTCGCGCCTAAGGCAAAGCTGGTTTCGTGGGCCTTGTCCGAGCCATTTGATGCAAAGCGATGGACTCGCTACGCCAGGGCTTATCGCGCCCAGATGCGAGCGCCCGAAGCAGCTCGGCTGATTTCACTACTCGCGGCACTTTCGCGCCAAACGAATTTCTCCATCGGCTGCTACTGCGCGGAGGAAACCAGGTGCCATCGGTCCCTGTTGCGGCAGCTGCTGTCAGAAGCCGGAGCGGAAATAGTGTGACCTTCGGGAGCTGCGCGTGAGCTCGGTTATCCGGGTCGCGAGTGAAGCCGACGCAACGGCGATTTCTGAGATCTATGCCCCGGCTGTGCTGGAACGGTCGACTTCATTCGAAGTAGTGCCGCCCGACCCGCACGAGTTCGCGGGGCGCATTGCAAATATTCTGCGCCGCTATCCCTGGCTGGTGTGCGAACAGGACGGCACGGTCATTGGCTACGCTTACGCGTGTGCTCACCGTGAGCGAGCGGCGTATCGATGGTCCGTCGACGTATCTGCCTATATCAGCGGAACGGCCCATCGCAGAGGAATCGGAACCGCGCTGTATAGCTCTCTTTTCGGCATTCTGGCAACCCAGAGATTTCGAAACGCCTATGCCGGGATAACTCTCCCTAACGCGGCCAGCGAGGGAATGCATCGCTCCAACGGATTTGAACTCGTGGGCATCTACCACCATGTCGGATACAAGCAGGGGACATGGCATGACGTGGCCTGGTTCGAGCGGTCGATCTCCGAACGCATCATCGATCCACCAGAGCCGATTCCCTTCCCGGACGTTCGCAGCACCCGCGAAGTCGCCGTGGCGCTGAAGAAAGGACAGGGTTTGATTAGACCAATGCGCGATCGCCAGTCATGAGTCAGCCCCTACCGCCTGAACGGACCGAGCCAGTCCGCGCCCGCAGCTCGACCCTCCTCATCATTCTGATAGTTATCGCGGCGGTGATCGTCTGCCTTCAGTACACGTCGTACGCACTACTGCCTGCCAATAAGACGAGCACTCTCTGGGGGGTTCTCACCGGCCTCATCGTTGGCGGACTCATCTTCGGGTGGCTCCGCTTCAGCACTCGCGACTGACCGCCCGTCTTCTAGATAGCCGCCACTCCACTCGCTGTCACTCGGTGTGAGACGAGTGGCAGCCAGTCGGGCATCGAATCGGAAATCACTATCGCCTGCTCAAGAGCCACTCTCCCGACTTCGAGGTCCTCGCAGCTGCGCGCATGAATGGTGGCGAGGGGCTGTCCTTTCGCCACCCGATCGCCGGGCTTTGCCGTGATTACGAATCCCACAGCGGGATCGACCCGATCTTCCATGTTTCGTCTGCCTCCGCCGAGAGCGATTACGCCGTAGCCGATCGCGCGTGGTTCGACGGATTGAATTATCCCATCCCACTCCGCGGCAAATTCGGCGCGGTGCTTTGCCTGCGGAAGCCTGGTTGGGTCGTCGATGATATCACGATCTCCACCTTGCGCCGCGACAATCTCGCCGAGCTTGCGCAGGGCTTTCCCCGAGGATATCGCGCTTATCATCGTTGCGCGGGCGGCCTCACGAGTCACTGCCAGCCGTGCCAGGAGCAGCATTTCCGCTCCCAGAGCGAACGTCACCTCCAGGAGGTCCGCTGGTCCGGAGCCTCTGAGGATTTCGATTGCCTCCACGATTTCGAGCGCATTGCCGCATGCGTTACCGAGCGGGCGATCCATCGCCGTGATGAGAGCAACGACCGGACATGAATGCTGCGCACCCAGTTCGATCATGGCTTTTGCGAGCGTTATCTCGTCTTCCAGCTTCGGAATGAAGGATCCGGAGCCGCGTTTGATATCCAGAACGAGGCCGGTGAGACTCTCTGATATCTTCTTGCTCATGATGCTCGCGGCGATCAGTGGAATCACCTCCACCGTCGCCGTCGCATCACGCAGAGCGTACAACTTGCGGTCGGCGGGAACGATTTCTTTCGTTTGACCGAGCATTGCACAGCCGACCCTCTCCACTTGCTTCTCTGCTTCTTCGAGAGAGAGCGCGGTGCGGAAACCGGGAATCGACTCCAGCTTGTCGAGAGTCCCACCGGTGTGGCCGAGGCCGCGGCCTGACATCATCGGTACCGCCACCCCAAGCGATGCCATGACCGGAGCGAGGATGAGCGACACCTTGTCGCCCACGCCGCCCGTGGAATGCTTGTCGATGCGCGGGCGTGCGAGATGCGACAGGTCGAGCCGCTTACCGCTCTCCAGCATCGCATTCATCAGGGCGTTCATCTCGGTCCGATCGAGCCCACGGAAATAGATGGCCATGAGGAAAGCGGCCATCTGATAATCGGGCACCCGGCCCTCGGAATATGCGAGCACAAGATCCCGCAGCTCGCCGGGCTCCAGTGTTTCGCCGTCCCGTTTGCGCTCGATCAGACGCGGTACGATCATTTACGCCAAGTCGGGGTATGTGTTGGAGTCAGCCTTCTCACGCGATCGGAGTACATCATGCGCGCTCTCAAGTATCAATTTGCCGGAATGCTGTTCGCCGTATCCGTACTCGGCGGCCAGGCTACCAATCATATCGCACTCGGCGACAAAGAATACGTCGCGATGAACGCGACCGCTGCTTTGCAACACTACGAAGCCGCGCTCGCCGACGACCCGAAGAACTACGAAGCGCTCTGGAAGGCATCGCGATCAGCCGTTGACCTCGGGTCATATGAGAAGAACGATGAGAAGCGCGCCCTCTATTTTCGCAACGCCGAGCTTTACGCTCGACGCGCGGTCGAGGCAAACCCGGCCGACGCCGAGGGCCATTTCAATCTCGCGCGCTCCTTGGGGAAAAACGCTTTGACGCAGGGCCCGCGCGCGCGAATCAAGTACGCCACCGACGTTCGCAATCACGCGCTGGAGTGTCTGAAGATCAACCCGAAGCACGCGGGCTGTCTGCACGTAATGGGGATGTGGAACGCCGAAGTAATGCGACTCAGTGGCTTCACCCGCATGCTGGCGAAGAATCTTCTGGGCGGTAAGGTTTTCGGATCGGCGAACTGGGCCGATGCGCGTCGATACATGGAGGAGTCGGTGGCGAACGAGCCTGACCGGATCGTGCATCACCTCGACCTCGCGGGTGTTTACAAGGACATCGGGGAGAAGGCCAAGGCGCATGCGGAATACGAAGCGGTGATGAAGCTCCCGAACCGGGACTACAACGACCGGTACTATAAGGGCGAAGCCGACGCGGGGATGCGCTCGACCTAAGTTTCGACGCTAATCTTCGTCGGAGACTCCTCCCTCTCTTCGGCGGCGCGCTCAAGCTCCTCCGCCAACTCTTCCCAGACGTCGTCGTCGCCGCGAAGCCTGTGCACGCGACGCGAGATCCGGTGGCGGGTCTCGTCCCCACTCGCGGGCGCCGTCAGCAGGGCGACGGTCGCTCCCAGTATTGCGCCGACGGCGATGCCAGCCGTGAACAATCCGATCGCATTCCAGTCCGGCACGGTCTCGGAGGGAAGACCATCCGGCTTGGGCTGGGGGATGGATCCGGGCGCTGGAGCCTTGGAAAAGGAAGACGCCGGGCTGGCGTAGGGCGAATTGAACATTGAGGGCGGCTCAGGCGGATGGTAAGAAATTTGCCTTAAGCCTTACCCAGCAATAGCCGTGCGAGGTTACTGAATGAGCAGTTCAGGTAAAATGGTATTGTTGGTAGAGGACAACGAAGACAATCGTATCGTCTATTCCACAATTCTAAAGCACTTCGGTTACGAGGTGACCGAAGCGTTGAATGGCGAAGAGGGAATCGCAAAGGCGCGGTCCGAAAAACCGGACCTGATCCTCATGGATATCTCGATTCCAATCATCGACGGCTGGGAAGCGACGCAGGTCCTGAAGCACGATCCTTCGACACGGGGTATTCCCATCATCGCGCTTACCGCGCATGCTTTGGCCTCGGATCGGGAGAAGGCAATGGAGGTAGGGTGCGACGGATATCTCGCGAAGCCTTGTGAGCCAAGAGCCGTGGTTGCTGAGGTACAGCGCTTCCTCGGCAAGAACAATGGAGCATAAGAAGAAATACAGAATCCTTGTGGTGGACGATCACGAGGATAACATCGAGCTCCTGCGGGCTCGACTCGAGGCGCGCGGCTACGAGGTGGAAGGTGCAAACGACGGTCACGCGGCTCTCGAAGCGGTGCACCGCGTGTGTCCCGATCTCATCCTCCTCGACGTCATGATGCCGAAGATGGACGGCATGGAGGTGGTAAAGCGGCTGAAGGCCAACAAGGAATTGCCCTTCATTCCCGTGATCATGCAGACCGCTCTCGACTCCACGGAGAACAAAGTGGAGGGGCTCGACGCCGGCGCCGACGATTACATCACCAAGCCGATCAACTTTGCCGAGCTCGAAGCACGGGTGAATTCCCTGCTGCGAATCAAGGCACTGCAGTCAGACCTCGCCGCCAGAGAGAAAGAACTCGCGCTGATGAATGACAAGCTGCGTGAGATCTCACTCACCGACGGCCTGACGAGGGTGGACAACCGGCGCTCTCTGGAGGAGCGACTGAACGAGATGTGGCAGCATTCGCTGCGCCTCCACGAGCCAATCGCTCTGGTGATGTGCGACATCGACAGGTTCAAGAGTGTCAACGACAATTACGGGCACCAGGCCGGCGACTCGGTGCTGAAGGAGTTCGCCGCGCTCCTCAAGGGAGAAGCCCGCGAAATCGACCGCGTCGGGCGCTACGGTGGAGAGGAATTCCTCCTCATTCTGCCGGGAACCGTTCTCGACGCGGCGGTAACGTTCGCCGAGCGGCTGCGCGAGAAGGTGGAGGGTCATACATTTTCATATTCCGGGGGCACGCTTTGCCGGACAATGAGCTGCGGAGTGGCAGGGTCACCCCACCCCCGGGTGAAAGATCAGGAAGCACTGCTCAGAGCAGCCGACGAAGCGCTCTATGTGGCGAAGGAGACGGGGCGCAACCGGGTTGTGCGCTTCGACGGGACTGAGTTCAACGCGCATACGCAGGGCAAAGGAAACATCTCGACGGATGCCGACAAGTCGGTCAAAGAAGCAGGCGCAAGCGTCGGAAACACGCCGGGCTCGCCCCCTCGATCAACCGCCTCCGCCCGCTCTCCGGCCGAAGGGGAGCGCGCCTCCGCATAACCGGGCGGCGGAGCTCCGAGAGCTCCTCACCCGCGCGTCCCACGAATACTACATCCTCGACCGTCCGACCATCCCGGACGCGCAGTACGACAAGCTCTTTCGAGAGCTCCAGGAAATCGAGAGGAATTTTCCGGAGTGCCTCACCCCGGATTCACCTACGCTTCGCGTTGGCGCGGAACCCCAAAGCCAGCTCTCGAAGCACGAGCATCTTCGCCCCATGCTCTCGCTCGGCAATGCCTTCGACGACGACGAGCTGCGAGCGTGGGAAGAGCGGTTGCGGCGGATCGCCGGCGCGGACGTGACCAGGTCCGGGTACACCACCGAGCTCAAGATCGATGGAACGGCAGTCGCACTCACTTACGACGACCAGATCTTCGTGATGGGTGCGACGCGCGGCAATGGAATAGTTGGCGAAGATGTCACCGTCAATCTTCGCACGGTGCGGGACGTTCCGCTCCGCCTCAATGCGAGCGCTCCCCGCGGGCGAATTGAAGTCAGGGGAGAAATCTATTTTCCGTTCGACCGCTTCGAGGAGATGAACGAAGCTCGCGCTCGCGCTGGCGATCCGGTGTTCGCCAATCCGCGCAATGCGGCTGCCGGCAGTCTCAGAATGCTGGATCCGGCTGTCACCGCGTCCCGCCCGCTGCGATTCTTTGGATATTCCGTAGCCGCTCCCGACGGGGAAGACCTTCCGTTCGAGACTCAATCGGAGCTGCTCGATGCGCTGGTTGATTGGGGAGTTCCAGTTGCGCCGCACCGGCGGAAGTGTCCAACGCTGGCAGAGGTCGAGAAGTGGGCGTACGAGCTCGAGCACAACATCCGCGGAGAGCTCAATTTCGCCATCGACGGCGGAGTGGTTAAGGTCGATTCGCTTCGACTGCAGGAAGAGCTCGGCGTGGTCGGTGGACGCGAGCCGCGCTGGGCCATTGCGCGCAAGTTCGCGCCCGACATCGCCGAGACTGTTCTGGAAGACATCCAGGTGAACGTCGGTCGGACGGGCGCGGTGAATCCCTTCGCGGTCCTGCGGCCGGTCGAGATCGGTGGCGTAATCGTCAAGCTCGCGACGCTTCACAACGAGGACCTGATCAGAGCGAAAGGCCTCCGCATCGGTGATGTGGTCCAGGTCAAAAGAGCGGGAGAAGTGATCCCGCAGATCATCGCGCGGGTTCCGAGCGATGCCCAGGACCCAAAGCCCATTTGGACAATGCCCGTCAAATGTCCAGCCTGCGGAACGCGGCTCACACGTGAAGAGGACGAGGCAGCAGTTTATTGCCCCAACATCGCGTGTCCCGGTCGACAGCTCGAGGGCCTGGTACACTTTACGTCGCGCGGCGCGATGGACATCCGCGGACTATCCTATGCGCGTATTCAGCAACTCGTCGAGGAAGGATTGGTTCGCGATCCCGGCGATCTCTACGCTCTCACTCGTGAGCAGCTCCTGCAGCTCGAGGGTTACGCAGATAAAGGCGCCGATGCTCTGGTCGCCGCGATCGAAGCGTCGAAGGCGCAGCCACTCTCGCGGCTCCTCCACGCCCTGGGTATCAGGCACGTGGGCTCGATCGCCGCGCAGCTTCTCGCCCAGCACTTCGGAACGCTGGACGCGTTGCTCGCGGCTGCGGCAGACGAGATCCTGAACGTGCGCGGAATCGGCGCGATCATCGCGAACGGCGTTGTCGACTACTTCTCCGATCCTGGCGGCCGCGCCCTCGTCGAGAAGCTGCGATCCCACGGGCTCAACTTCACCGAACCTCGAGCCGTCGTCGCCGGTGGCCTATTGAGCGGCAAGACTGTCGTGATCACGGGCACGCTGCCAACTTTGAGCAGGACCAAAGCGACTGCACTCATCGAAGCGGCCGGTGGACGTGTCACCGGCTCTGTTTCGAAATCGACGAACTTCCTTGTCGCCGGCGAGGAAGCGGGCACCAAGCTGGAGAAGGCTCGCTCGCTCGGCGTCGAGATAATCGACGAGGCAACTCTGTTGGAGCGCACGGCTACATCCGCAACATCTTCGACGTGAGATCGTCATACTCCGCATGACAACACAGGCTCCCGAGCTGATTGGCCTCGCGCATCGCACGCTGCGCGACCTGCGTGCGCGCGTCGCGGCCGCTGGTGGCGGTGGCGCGAACGCGCTACGCGAGGCGGGATACGCAGGCGCGCCATCGCTTTTCGACGCGTTCGAAACGTGGCTTGGCGATCGGGGCCTGCAGAGAGCCGAAGACTTGTCGCTCAACAAGTTCTCCGCCCTGACCGCGGAGTTCTTTCAAAGCGCGGGCTGGGGCAAGGTCTCGTTCCGATCACTCAACGACGCGCTCGCGGTAATCGACATCGAGGGCTGCTGGGAAGCGCGATTGCACGGTGACGGAGAGACTGGCTGCCATCTCACCACCGGCACACTCTCCGGCTTCCTGGGCTGCCTCACCGATTATCCGGTCGGCGTGATGGAGATCGAGTGCGGGAGCGGTGGCGCAGAGGATGCCCGCTGCCGCTTTCTCGCGGGCAACGCGGAGATGCTCGAGCATGCGTACCAGCGGCTATCGAACGGAGAGGACTGGGCGGGGATCGGGGCGGAGACCTAGGGTTCGAGACCTCCCCGCCTTCTTGCATCGAGTCAACTAAAGCGGGCGGCTCTGAGCGCTAAGCTGTGAGCTTTTGAGCTACTACTCGACCGCACGCGATCAGAACTTACGCGCGTAGCATTGATCGAAGTGCAGTTGCTTGCAAGACTTCTACAAAACAAAAAAGCTGAACAGCTCTGAGCTTAGCGCTCAAAGCCGCCCGCTTTAGTTGAGCGGATGCCGTTAGAAGCGGTCTTGCGACCCGAGCGCCTCTACATAAAGCGGATTTATGCGCAACTCACCGTCCACAAGAATCTCCCGGTCCCACGGCAATACGATGGTACTCTCCGTCGCGATCGCGTGGAAATCGGGTGCGTAAGCACCGGTGCGGAACGCGACCGCCGTCTTGATCTGCGACGCGCCCGCTTCCATCACCGCCGAGATCGCCAGGCGGATCGTGTCGCCTGAATCGCATGTCTCGTCGACGATGAGTACTCGCTTTCCGCGCACTTCTGGCGGAGCGCTGCCAAAAATTTCGGGCGACTCGCGCGTTTTCTCGGCGTGGTACTTTCGACTCACCACCAGCGAGTGAAACTCGCGTCCGAGGATCGCCGAGATCACGGCGCCAGGAATCACCCCGGCAGTGGCGACGCCAATCACCAGATCCGGGTTGTAGGCTCGGGCCACCTTGAGAGCGAGTCCGCGCGACAGTTCACCGAAGAACGGCCACTCGATTTCCAGCACTCCTTTAGTGGCATCAACGGTGCGTTTGCGCGGCGACATTTCACTCCCAAAGTCTTAGGGGAAAAGCAGTTAGAGTTAAGCTAGCCCTGCCACATCATAGAGGGTAGATTCGACCAAATGTCCATCTGGGACCGCCTCACCGGAGGCAAACCGAAGCCAACCAATGAAGACCTCGACTATCTCAGTGAGGCCCTCGCGCTGGAGCGACAGGGAGACTACGACGCTGCCCTTACTTCCTATCGATTGGCGCTTCGACAGAAGCCGAACAATCACAAGGTCCTCCAGAACATGGCCATCGCCTACTCTAAGCTTGGCCAGCTGGACGAAGCCGTGCGTTGCTATCGTCGCGCGCTCGCCATCGAGCCCAAGCTTTCCGGCGCGCACTACGGACTCGCGTTTTTGCTTTTACGTCGCGGCGATGTTGGCGACGCCGCGTTCCATCTCGAGGCGTTTCTCATGGACCCCCCTCGCAGTCCCGAGGCGGAGCGCTGGGTGAAGCACGCCCAGAAAACGCTCGATGAAATGAAGAGCGCGGAGCCACCGCCTTCTTCTCCCACTGGACCGGCGGCGGAAAATCCGCGTCTCAAGACCAATGAGTACCCGGGAGTCCTGGAGTAGATGGGAGCGGTGCTCGCGGTCGTAAGCCAGAAGGGAGGAGTCGGCAAAACCACTACCGCAGTCAATCTCGCCGCCGCTTTCGCGCGACGGGGGATGAAAACGCTTCTCATCGACGTCGATCCGCAGGGCTCGGTTCGATACGGTGCCGGCTTGCAGCGGGGCCATCCCACCGCTGGCTTCGCGGATTACCTCAATGGTGAGCGCGATCTCCGCGACATCATTCTACCAACCGCACTGCCATGGCTGCGCGTTATCCTCGCGGGATCGGTCGCCGACGAAGCCGACCACGCGGTGTATCAGTCGCTCGTTCGGGAGACGAATGTGTTACAGGATCTACTCACCATGGCAGAGCAGCGGTGCCAGGTCGTCGTCGTCGACACTCCGCCGGGCCTCGGAGCCATAACACGCAAAGTCTTGGGAGGCAGCGAGCACGTGATCGTGCCGCTGCAGTGCGAGCCCCTCGCGCTTCAGACGACGCCTCAAATTCTTCGCGGCATTCAGGACATTGTCGGCACTAACGATCGGCTCACGCTCGACGGGCTTCTGCTCACCATGTACGAGCCGAACAACCCGGCCAGCGACAGGGTAGTCGATTATGTGAGAAAACATCTTCCCGCCAACATTGTGTTCGATGTGATGATTCCCCGTACGATCGCCACTGCCGACGCATTTGCGGCGGGCCAGCCGGTCGTCGTCCGGACACCAGCGGACGCAGCCTCCCAAGCGTACGTGAACCTGGCCACGATCCTGGCGGATAGACTCGCATGAGAGTCATCGCCGCGGCTGGCGCTAGCTGTCTGATATTCACGATTGCATACGGCTGCACCGACATCAGCGGCAGCGATACCGCGGTGTTGTCGATTCAGTTCGACACCCTCAGCGTGCCTTCGGTAGTCGTGGGCGACACACTGCGCGACAGTTCTGGCGCGGTAATCACACCGGTCGTGCGCGCATTCAATTTCAAGGGTCGCGAGATTACGTCGCCACAAATCAGGTTTCAGTCGCCTGACTCAGGGATACGCGTCGACAGCATCACGGGGATCGTCACAGGAGACAGCCTGCGATCGACGCCAGCACGAATCATTGCGACGGTTGGCGGTCTTCAGGCAGTTCAGAGGATCGATGTCACGCTCCGGCCCGATTCCATCTTTTCCGTGAATGCTGTGGACTCGATCTCCTTCTCGCTACTCGACAGCACGGTTAATGTTTCGCCGGCGGTGACGGTAAAACTCACTCACGGCATCGCGCCGAATGATAGCGCGGTGAAGTCTTATCTCGTGAGCTTTCAGATTGTGGCGCAGAGTAATCCACAGCTCGGACAACTCGTCAATGACGCGGGGCGACCTTCGGCGGTCGACACTACTGACGCGAGTGGCATAGCTGGGAGAGCGCTCAGACTGCATCCTCTGTTTCTCACCAACTCGGTGGATTCAATCGTCGTCCGCGCGACGGCGAAATATCGTGGGGTGACAGTGCGAGGGAGTCCCGTTAGGCTCGTCGTCAAGTTCAAACCGAGAGGCTAGACTACGAATGGAGGCACTGATGGAAGCACGTGGTGGACCAAGACCCGCTCCCGGGACACTGAATCAGCTGTTCTTCGACGCAGTCTCGAAGTACAATCGGCCGGACGCACTGCAGGTAAAAGCGCTGGGCGTCTACCGGCCAATATCTCACGGCGAGGTTTCGCTTCGGGTCAGGCGCGCCGCCCGTGGACTCTCGGCGCTCGGCGTCAAGCGTGGGGATCGAGTCGCAATTCTTTCCGAGAACCGGCCGGAGTGGGCGATTGCCGACTTTGCGTGTCTGACCGCCGGGCTGACTGATGTACCGATATACCCGACCCTCCCGGCGGACCAGATCGCTTACATCCTGAAGGACTCAGGCTCGGTAGCTGTTTTCGTTTCGACTCGGGCACAGGCTGAGAAGATTCACCAGATCCGTGGGCAACTCGCGGCGATCAGGTCAGTGATTGGATTCGACGAGGTCCCGACACTGACGGACATGAGCATGGCCGAGCTGGAGAAACGCGGTAGCGAGGGAGAAACCGAAGAGACTACGCGCCGCTTCCGAGACGAGGCGCTGCAGGTGAAGCCCGACGACCTCGCGACGATCATCTACACTTCCGGGACCACTGGGGAGCCGAAGGGCGTCATGCTGACGCACGACAACATTTATTCGAACGTCACCGCATCGCGAAAGGCGATTCCGTTCGAGGGGCGTGATACAGGACTCAGCTTCCTGCCACTGTCGCACATCTTCGAGCGGATGGCCGGGCACTACATGATGTTCGCCACCGGCACGTCGATCGCTTACGCCGAGTCGTTCGACACCATTCCGATAAACCTTCAGGAAGTGAAGCCGACGCTGGTGCTCTCAGTTCCGCGATTGTACGAAAAAATGTACGCGCGAATTCTCGAGACCGCCCTCACCGGCGGGTTCCTCAAGCGCAAAATCTTCTTCTGGGCACGCGGTGTGGCGGAGAAGTGGGCCAGCGAAAGGCTGGCAGGCAGAGAGCCAAAGGGCGCACTGGCACGGCAATACTCTCTCGCGCAGAAGCTCGTGTTCTCGAAGCTGAAAGCTCGCACTGGCGGCAGGCTCCGCTACTTCGTTTCCGGTGGGGCCCCCTTGTCGCCCGAGATCAACAAGTTTTTCTACGCCGCCGGACTCGAGATTCTTGAAGGTTACGGACTCACTGAAACGTCGCCGGTAATTGCTGTGAACACTCCCGACAATTTCCGGATTGGCACCGTCGGCAAACCAATCGATGGCGTCGAAGTGAAGATCGCGGGCGACGGTGAGATACTCACGCGCGGACCGCACGTTATGAAGGGGTACTACAACAAGCCTGACGCGACTCGAGAAGCGATCGACCCGGATGGATGGTTCCATACCGGGGATATTGGCGAGCTGCGCGACGGCTTTCTCGCGATAACCGATCGGAAGAAAGACATCATCGTTACCGCCGGCGGCAAGAACATCGCGCCGCAGCCGCTCGAGAACAAAGTAAAGACCAACAAATACGTCGCTCAGGCTGTCATGCTCGGCGACAAACGCAAATTCCCTTCGATGTTGATCGTCCCGAACTTCGATCAGCTCGAGAAGTGGGCGATGAAGCGGAACATCATCTGGACGGACAGGGCCCAGCTACTGCGCATGCCGACGATCCAGGCGAAGATCGAGAAGGAAGTGAACGACGAGCTGGCCGGTGCCGCGCATTTCGAGATGCCGAAGAAAATCGGATTGCTCGAGCACGACTTTTCGATCGAGCGTGGTGAGCTGACGCCGACGCAGAAAGTGAAGCGCCGCGCGATCGACAAGCATTACAAGACTTTGATCGACTCGCTTTACGACGAGAAATAGGCCGGAAACTGCAACTGAACGGGCGAGAGCTGTCAGTGGCGCAGATGAGAGTTGCGAGTTCACTACGTCGGGACGCTCCCAACACGCTTAAGGCACAGGCAACTCGTTGTACTGACGGGCTTAGTAACTCCCACGCCTTAGAGGAATTACTTCCGGCGCCTTTTGCGCGACCCAGTAGTGGTCGTCGTGGGCCAGCACCGATAACCCCTCCGGTGGGGACATGATTGCGGGGCCCACGAGTCGGCCGCCGGGGCGAACGGCTTCGATTGCGGACGCGACGATCCTCGCCGGAAACCACGCATCGAGCGCTACTCCGAGAAGCGAGTCGGCCGCCACGGGTATCTTCGACGACACCCGGAGTAGGCCCACCGTCATCGACTCTCTAACCGCACTGGGCGCATTCAACGCCAGAACGCGCACTTGCGCCATCTCGCTGAGCTCCTGCGCCGCGTAGGCCCAGATGCCGCCAAGCACGATCGTCGCGCCCGGCTCGGTGACATCCAGGTATGCGCCAGCCCTCGTCGCTAGTTCTTCCCGGCGGTGGCTCGCAGCTGACCGTTCCTGCTCACACGACTGAACTGCCTCACCAAGACTGAAATCGGCTACGCCGGCGCTCACTGAATAGTTGGCCGAGCATCTTGGGCAGCCGAGCGTTGCTTCCTCCACGAGACGATTCGAAATGCTCTTGAAAGAGGCAACTAACCAGGTGTCTTCGTGCGGGTTTACGCACCGAAGCAAATCGAGCATCTCGATGAACATGCGCTAGCGCTCGAGAGCGTTCATTGCCGGCCGGTAACGGTCAGCTATGCGACAATCGCAGCTCGTCGACATTTACCCGCTCGGGCTGGGTAAGCGCGAATAGCACTGCGCTGACAACATCGTCCGGACTGAGCATCGGTCTCTTTACGCCGGGTTTCGTACCCGCATCGGAAACCGTCACCGAGCTCCAGATTCCGGTGTCCGTCGCGGCTGGCGAAATCAGCGTCGCACGCACGCCACTGCCGCGCAACTCAGCCCGCATCACTTCGTGTATGGCACGGAGTCCAAACTTCGCGGCGGAATAGGCTGCATTTCCGGCAAAGATCGTCCGGTCGGCAACTGATCCGATGGTCACGATATGGCCAGTCTTCCGCTCCTTCATCGCGCTGAGGAAAGCTCGCACGAACAGGAACGGTCCGACCAGGTTGGTGCTGATCGTCTCGACGAAGGTGTTGGGATCGGTTTCAGCCACCGAGGCGACGTTGAAGATTCCGGCGTTATTCACCAGGATGTCCGGCGCGCCGCCCAGCTCGGCGGTTATGCGTTCCCTGGCGTTGTCCACGCTCGCGGAGTCGGTGACATCCGCGGATACCGGCACTGAGCTTTTGATCTTCCCGGCGAGCTCCTTGAGACGCTGCTCGTTGCGGGCGATCAGGAACACGGTGGCTCCCTGTCTGGCGAGGGATTCGGCGAGCCGTGCGCCGATTCCGCGCGATGCACCGGTCACAACTGCGCTCCTTCCGGAGAGAGAGATCATGCGAAATGGAATCGGGATCTTCTCATTCCCTGCGTCGGACGAAGTTAATCGGAGCCGTTGTGCGCCAGCCGCAGGAATTCATCTCTGGTCTTGGCGTCGTCCCTGAATGCGCCCCGGAGTGCCGAGGTGATGGTCTTGGAGTTCT
>JBHEME010000027.1:0-2100 GCA_046262755.1 Gemmatimonadaceae bacterium
ATATTGCTCATGGACCACAAGCTAGCGTTCTTCGAACAACCGGGAAGTCGCGGATTTCTTACTGATAGGAAACCGACACTGCACCGATATAAAATCGACATTGACGAGGTTGCGTTACGGTGAAAACCTAAATGATACATGGGAGAACCGGCTCCGAAGGGCGCGGACGGCATGCCCACCTTTCAGGTCGCTCACCTGCAACGGGATGGTCAGGACGTCATCATCGTACCTGTCGATCGCTCTTTCGGGATGCGGTCGCCGAGCGAGCAGGCTCGCATCCAGGAAGCATTTCAGCGCAGCGCCGCTGCTATCGACCTGCCCGGCATAGTCGTACCGGTCTGGGAAGACGCCTCGGGAAGAATGGCTTTTCGCGCCCCGCCACCCTGGCACGACTTCTTCAAAAGCATCGACATGGTCTATGTGGCCACCGCGCTCAATCGAAGCCTGAGCCTGGAGTAATCGCCGTCGCGCGGTCAATCGACCGGGGACGCGTCTGAAATTCAAAGACCATTTTTCCGCTCGTGCGGCGCTCTATGCCGCCTACCGCCCAGATTACCCGCCGGTTTTGTTTGAGAGAGTCGCGCGGCTCACCCGGTATCACCGCCTCGCGCTTGACTGCGGTACGGGAAGCGGCCAAGCAGCGCTCGGACTCATCGAGCACTACGAGCGCGTCATCGCCATCGATCCGAGCAGCGAACAGCTATCACGTGCGCGGACGCACGGCCGCATCGAGTACCTATTGGCAAAAGCGGAAGACACCGCACTTCCCGATCATTCGGTCGATCTCGTTGTCTCTGCGCAGGGACTGCACTGGTTCGATACGCGCAAATTCTTTCTCGAGGCGAAGCGCGTGCTGTCGTCCGGAGGCGCAATCGCAATCTGGGGCTACGGCGATCCGGTTCTCGAAAGCGATGCACTTAACGCGATTTTGCACGAGTTCAACCGGGGGCTGCTGGAGAAGTACTGGTTCCCCGAGCGGCAGCTCCTGCTCGACGGCTACCGGACCGTGGAGTTCCCGTTCAGGGAAGTCGAGATGCCACGCTTGGTGCTCGAGAAGCGCTGGACCTTGGAGGAGCTCGCCGGTTACATCCGAAGTTGGTCCGCGGTGGGGCGTTATAGTGAAGCGATGCGCACCGACGCGGTCGCGGATTTGCAAAATGATCTCGCCGCGGTTTGGGGCGAACCTCAAATGCCGCGCCTGGTTCAATGGCCATTGCACATTCGCGCCGGTTACCCATGAGCAGGACCAGCATAGCGATATATGCGGGAGGATATACTTGGTTCCAGTGAGAACCCATCGAGTTTTACGTCTCGTCTTTTCGGTCAGCATCGCGGGTGCCGCGCTCGTCGTCACACCTGGAATTGCCGCTCCGCAGCATGCCTCTCACGCACCTCCAGGCATCGGCACGACCGATACAGTGACGAGCGCGCCGACAAAGCCAACGCGATCAGTCAACGATTCCGCCCACGTCGCCGACTCGCTGCTCACCTTGTGCAAGCCGCATATCAGTCATTCGATCGACGCTTACTCCACGTGCATCGGCGATGGAATCGCTGCGCTGTCCTCCGCTGGCAACATTGCGCTGGCAATGGGGACGCTCGATCGGGTCGTTCACAGCGATCCCTCCCTGGTGCTGCTCGGCCACCCGCTGGCTCACGCGCTGGGGTATGCGGTTCGCTCCACTCCGCGCACCGCGACGCGATTGCTTACCGAATGTGATGATCGCTATCAATCGGGCTGTTACCACGGAATCCTGCAGCGCTATTTCGACGCGCGCATCGGGCTGCCCATCGCCCGCGACGTGCTGCTGGCGCCGTGTGAAGGGCTCCGCGGTACCCATGAGCAGTTTCGGCTATTCGATTGCCTGCACGGCACCGGTCACGGACTGATGATGTACCATCGCTACGACGTCAATGCATCGCTAAAGGACTGTGACCGGTTGACCGCTGACTGGGATCAGCGCAGCTGCTATAGCGGCGTGTTCATGGAGCACAACATGGGCGCGAGGATGCAGACTTTCGGCGATGGCATGTTCGGCATGCATCGTCACTCGAGTCCGGCCGCGAACGTCGTTCTCTACAAGCCGAACGACCTGCACT
>JBHEME010000027.1:2199-25871 GCA_046262755.1 Gemmatimonadaceae bacterium
GCGATGGCATGTTCGGCATGCATCGTCACTCGAGTCCGGCCGCGAACGTCGTTCTCTACAAGCCGAACGACCTGCACTACCCGTGTGATTCCACTGCGACTCGCTATCGACGCGAGTGTTACGAGCTTCAGGCGGATCTAATTCTACCCGCCGTGGGGCAGGACTATCGCAAGGCCGCAAAAATCTGCGACGGTGCCGGAGATCCCGATCTCGTGGGGATGTGCTACGTCGGTCTGGGGAGAAACGCTTCGGGTTCGGCTGCGTTTCAGTTCTCTGGCATAAAAAAGAGGTGCGATCTGTCGTCGCCCTACGGACTGCCGTTCTGTTATCAGGGCGCGGTTCGACATCTCGCGTACGCGCCGAGCGAGCTCCCGCGCGGGGTTGCTTTTTGCAATGGGCTTCCAGCGGGCGCGGTGCGCAGCAGCTGCTGGGACGGCATCGGTCTGCAGGTTGGTGGATTCTTTCCAGACGCCACTTCACGACAAAGGGCCTGCCAGGGTGGGTCGGCGGCCGATCAGGCCGCGTGCGTGGAAGGGGCCGGGGTATCGGTTTCACCGCGGCAGTAGGCGTTAAGGGTAGTGCTGAGGCGCGAGCGCTTTCAACGGGACCCGCTCGCATCGGGCCGGGTATTCAACCGGGCAGTACTTACGGAACTTCAATTGGAGACACTGTGAAAAGACTGACTCTTTTTTCTTTGATCGCGGCCACCACCCTCGCTGTACTCGCGCCAGCGGCGCGGGGACAGAGCTACAACCCGTTCCAGATCGGCGCGGCGGGTGGTATCGCTTTCCCGACGGGTGACCTCGGCAACGCGACGAACACCGGTTACAACGTGACGGTTGCCGTCGGCTACAAGCCGCAGTTCACACCAATCGGTGTAAGGGCGGAGGCCGCGTACAACTCGTTCGGCTTCCAAGGTGGTGGCGGCAATGTCAACATTCCCGCATTCACCGGCAATCTCATCTTCGGTCTGCCTTACACCTCGTTCTCGCCATATGTCATCGGCGGGGCCGGACTGTATCGGCCGAGCGTGGACTTCAGCGGCACCACCAACAACAACAACGCCGAGAACCACTTCGGCTTCAACATCGGCGGCGGCGTGAAGATTCCCTTCACCAGCAGCTTCGAGACGTTCGTGGAAGCGCGCTACAATCGCGTCACCGTACAGGGCGGAAGCCTGAGCTTCATTCCGGTCACGTTTGGAGTGATGTTCTAAGATCCTTGACGTAAAAAAAAAAGGCCAGCCGAAGTCGGCTGGCCTTTTTTTCGAGACTGCGGAGTGCGATTTACTGCACCGCGTTGATCATGTCGAAGATCGGCAGGTACATCGCCACGACCATGCCGCCGACGATCACGCCGAGGAACACGATCATTACCGGCTCGAGCAGGGACAAGAGGTTACTCACGGCTGCGTCGACTTCTTCGTCGTAGAAGTCAGCGATCTTGGACAACATTTCGTCCAGACCACCGGTCTGTTCGCCGACCGCAATCATCGAGATGACCATGGGCGGGAAGACCTTCGATTTCTGGAGCGGCTGAGCGATCGTGTCACCGCCAGCGATCGACGAGCGCGATTGCATGATCGCGTCCTGGATGACGCGGTTGCCCGCGGTCTTGGCCGTGATCTCCAAGCCTTCGAGAATGCTGACGCCGGAGCTGATGAGGGTGCCCAGCGTACGGGTAAAGCGTGATACCGCGGACTTGCGGAGCACGTCGCCCAGGACCGGGAACTTCAGCATTAAGCGGTCAATAGCCAGCTTGCCGTTGGATGAAGCGTAGTACTTCCGGAAGAAGTAGACGCCGGCCACGCCGATCGCACCAATCATCCACCAATAGCCTTTGAGGAAGCGAGATGCACCGATGACGATTCGGGTCGGCAGCGGCAAGGGCAGACCAACCGACGCGAACATGTTTTCGAAGACCGGTATGACGAAGATGAGCAGCGTAACGACGGCGATGCCCGCGACGCTCATGATGACCGACGGATAGATCATCGCGCCCTTCACCTTTCTCACCAGCGCATCGTTCTTTTCGAGAAAGGTCGCCAGACGCATGAGAATCGTGTCGAGAATACCACCAGCTTCACCGGCGGCCACCATGTTCACGTACAGGTTGGTGAACGCTCTCGGGTGCTTGGACAGCGCGTCGGCGACGGTGTTACCCGATTCGACGTCGAATACAACTTTTTTGGTGACTTCCGCGAGCGCCTTGTTGTCGGTCTGCTCGGCGAGAATCGTGAGGGCCTGGACCAGAGGCAGACCCGAGTTGATCATCGTGGAGAACTGACGCGTGAAGATTACGACGTCGCGCGTCTTGATCGCGCCTCTGCCGACTTTCTTCGTAGCATCCTGATCGATCTTGACGACACTCAGCCGCTGCTTCCTCAGCTGCGCGATGACATCGTCCCTCGATGCAGCGTCGATTGTGGCTGTGCGAAGGTCGCCGTTGAAGGCGCGCGCCGTATATGTGAAAGTAGCCATTAACTAATCCTCTGCTATCGTCTGTTGGCGGTGCCGGGCGCCGGTCCGCGCGCTGGCGCTCCCGGCTTTCCAGGAGCTGGCTTGCTGCCGTTGTTGTCTTCGGAAGGATCCAGCTGACCGATCATTCGCTGGAATTCCGTCGGATCGCCGCTAACGCGCAGGCATTCGTCGGCCGTCACTTCGCGGTTCATATAGAGCTGGTACAAGGCGTCATTGAGAGTCTGCATGCCCCACTTCTTACCCGCCTGCATCGACGAGTAGATCTGGTGAACCTTGTCGTCGCGGATGAGAGCGCGGATAGCCGGAGTCACGACCAGGATCTCGGCGGCCATTACGCGCCCTTTCCCGGTGGCCTTCGGTAGAAGCGTCTGAGTAACGATTCCCTCGAGCACGAACGCGAGCTGCGCCCGCACCTGCGACTGCTGGTGCGAGGGGAAAACGTCGATGATACGATTGATTGCTTCGGCGGCCGAGTTGGTGTGGAGCGTCGCGAAGGCCAAGTGACCGGTTTCGGCGATTGTCAGCGCCGCCTGGATGGTCTCCAGGTCGCGCATTTCGCCGACCAGGATCGTGTCAGGATCTTCACGCAGCGCGTACTTCAGGGCGTTGGCAAACGACTTGGTGTCACTGCCGATCTCGCGCTGGTTGATGATACAGCCCTGATGCTTGTGGATGAACTCGATGGGATCTTCGACCGTGATGATGTGCCCTTTGCGCTCGCGGTTGATCTTGTCGATCATCGCGGCGAGCGTCGTTGACTTTCCTGAGCCCGTCGGCCCGGTGACCAGCACCAGTCCACGCGGCTTTTCCGCCATCTTGGCGATCGAGCCCGGGAGTCCCAGCTGCTCGAACGTCTTGATCGCGAAAGGGATTTGTCGGACTACCATCGACACGCAACCGCGCTGCTTGAAGCAGTTGCCGCGGAAGCGGGCCAGGTTCTGAATCCCGAACGAGAAGTCGAGCTCGTCTTCCAGCTCGAATCGCTTCTTCTGCTGCTCGGTGAGCACCGAGTAAGCCAGTGTCAGCGTGTCCTTGGGAGACAGTTCCATGTCCAGCGACGCGTTCGTAATATCGCCATCGACGCGCAGCTTCGGTCGCTCGCCGGCGACTATGTGCAAGTCGGAAGCGTTGCGCGACACCATCTCTTCGAGAAGGGCGCGCAGGTTGATGCCCTGAGGCCGCGGCGGCGCGGAGGGACTGCCTGTATCAATGAACGGTAAAGTCATCGGATTCGGTGGTTGATTCTAGAAATGACGATCAGGCGGCCGTTTCGCGTACAATCTGGTCCAGCGGGCAGATGCCCTTGAGCACCTTGAGCCAGCCGTCCATGCGCAAAGTGAGCATCCCTTCCTCGATGGCGACCTTCTGGATTTCCGCGGCTCCCGCGCTCTGCATGATCAGCTTTCTGAGCCGGGGAGTCATGTTCATGACCTCGTAGAGTCCCTGACGTCCCTTGAGCCCGGACCCGTCGCACTGCTCGCAGCCCTTTCCCCGGAAGACGGGGAGGTCCTGCATCTTGGTGTCGAGCGTGATCTGATCCATGTAGGGCTTGGCGGCTTCCGTGGCCCGGTGCTTGGCATCGTTCAGGGCCATGTCGGTGAAATGCATGTCGCGGAGCGTTATGCCATCGCCGACCTTGGCGCCGGCAATCTCGGCCTTGTCCATCTTGTAGGCTTCCGCGCATCTGTTGCAGACGCGCCTCACGAGGCGCTGGGCCAGAATGAGATTCAACGCGGATGCGACGTTGAACGGCTCGATCCCCATGTCCATCAAGCGGGTCACCGTTTCCGGCGCGGAGTTGGTGTGCAGGGTCGAGAGGACGAGGTGCCCTGTCAGCGCCGCCTTGATGGCGATGCTGCCCGTTTCCAGGTCTCGAATTTCTCCCAACATGATGATATTGGGGTCCTGACGAAGGAATGCTTTCAGCGCGGCGGCGAAGCTCATTCCAATCTCGTTTCTCACCAGCACCTGATTGATTCCGAACAGGTTGTATTCGACCGGGTCCTCGGCGGTCATGATGTTGACGTCGATGTTGTTGATCTTGGACAGCGCCGAGTACAGGGTCGTCGTCTTACCGGAACCCGTCGGACCGGTGACGAGCACCATGCCGTAGGGATTGGAGATCGCTTCCATCAGCTCGCGCTCGGCCCGCGGCTCGATGCCGAAGGTTCCGAGGTCGAGAGTAAGATTTCCCTTGTCGAGAATACGGAGCACCACCTTTTCGCCGAACAGCGTCGGCAGGGTGGAGACACGGAAGTCGATGACCTTTGTTCCGATCTTGAGCTTGATGCGGCCGTCCTGAGGTACTCGACGCTCAGCGATGTTCAGGCTCGCCATGATCTTGAAGCGCGAAATGAGGGCTGGTCTCATCTTGATCGGCGGCTTCATGATTTCCTGGAGCGCGCCGTCGATCCGGTAGCGAACGCGCAGCTCCTTCTCGAAGCACTCGAAGTGGATATCCGAGGCGCCTTTTTTGAGGGCGTCGGTCATGATGGCGTTGATAAGCTTTACGACCGGCGCTTCGTCGACAAGCGCCTGTCCGGCGTTCGCGGCTTCTTCGGCTTCGCTCTCGAGGATCTCGATGTCGTCATCGTCCTCGATGTGGGAGAGCAAGCTCTCCATCTGCGCTTCGCCGGACTCGTAGAACTTGGTGATGGCGTTGCGGAGCGTGAACTCGCCGGCGATGACCGGAAAAATGTCGAGACGCGTGATGAACTTGATATCATCGAGCACCGACATCGTCGCCGGGTCGGACATGGCAACGGTGAGCGTGCGGCCGTCGCGCTTGAGCGGAAGAACGCTGTACTTGAGCGCAAGCTCGGCGGGAATGAGCTTGGCGATGCGCGGATCGACCTGGAACTTGGTCAGGTCGACGGCCGGCATCTTGTGCTGCCGCGCGAGCATCCTGGTGAGGTCGGTTTCTTTTACGTAACCGAGCTTGACCAGGTTGTAGCCAACGCGCGTGCCACTGTGTTTCTGCTCGTAGAGAGCCTTATTGAGCTGGTCTTGCGTGACCAGCCCCTCTCTCAGGAGCAGTTCGCCGATCCTCAGCGATTTGGCGGCAGGAGCTGTCAAGGAAGCATGTCCCTCCGGTGAGGCTTCCTGCCTGCTTTTGGCAGTTCGGATCGCCTGGATATGACTGTGTTGGTAGGACGCGGAAGGAGGGAGAAGGTTACGGCTGAGTCGAGTTTTGCAACCATAGAGGGACCGACTCCCTTCACTCTCCTCAGTCCTTCCATAGAGCCGAATGGCCCGAACGAATCGCGATCGGCGACGATGCGACGCGCCAGCGATGGCCCTACGTGACGCAGCGCTTCGATCTCTTTTTCGGTCGCCACATCCAGGTCGACGGGCCCCTTAGGGATGGAAGGCGCCTTTTGTTTTTTGTCACGCCCTGGCTTCCGAATTCCGGCGTGCCGGGCGGAATCGGCAGCCTTTAGCTGACGCTCCAGGGCCTGTCGAGTCCGCGAATCGGTCGGCGAGCGGCTTTGAAGAGCCTTATAGACTCGGGTCGACGAACCCAGTATGAAGACGAGCGAAAAGAACAGAAGTGCTTTGCGTTCGGCAGGGGTCGGCATGCCGAAACGCTAGCTGCACGTCCTCCTCCTACATCATCGAACCGTTACAAGCGCTGTCGCGACGTCCCCGACCTTGGTCAGTGATTCCGCAGAAATCTTGTCCATGGTGTCCTGTGGCGTGTGGTGCGGACCGTAGGTCAGGTCAATGACATCGATGACGCGCAGGCCCGCTTGCAGCAGCGGAATGTGGTCGTCGACCACTTCACCGCCGCTTTCCTGGACGAAGACATCGGCGTGACCAAGATCGGCGGCAGTTTGCCAAACCCGCGAGACGACTTCGGGCGCCTGCTGAAACGAGTTCATCTCGTAAGGAATCCGCAGATCCTTGTCGCCGATCATGTCCCACAGAACGCCATATAGGGGCTTGTAGTCGGCGGAGGGAAGGTGGCTGGCGAAATACCTGGATCCGATGAGAACATCGACCTCTGGCGGACCGAACTGACCGTAGTCTTCGCCATCGACGAACAAGAGATCGACTCCAACCGACGGTTTTTTCTTTTTGAGGACATCCCCGAGCGCGACAAACATCCCGACGCCAGACGCGCCATCATTTGCCCCCGGCACTGCCATTTTCCTTTCGGCCTCCGTAGTAGCTGCGTCCGAAATCGGGCGTGAGTCCCAATGAGTCAGGTACAGAACGCGCTCGGAAAGTTCCGGACGAAAGCGCGCCAGGATATTTCGCAACGGCAATTTTTTTCCGTCTGCAGTCGTGTAGGTCCACGCCTGGACGATGACAGTGTCCGCTCGGGCGCGCATTTCTCTAATGATCCAGTCGCCGGCAAGTTTCGCGGCGGCAGTGCCCGGCACTCTCGGACCGAATGCTACCTGCGTCTTAGCGTAATTGTAGGCTGCGGCGCCACTAAAGCCGGTAGCTGGTGCGGTCGCGCTCCTTTGTGCGGCGCTCCCGCTGTTTGTCTCGCTTCCGCACGCGACTGCAACGCAAAGGAGCACGATCAAAATTGCGGGCTTCACTTGAACTCGCCCGCGTAGAACTGCAGATGCATGACGGCGCTCAGCACTGTCTGGGTGAATTGACGATTAAGGTTACGGTCGAAGCTCTCCACCCGCGAGATGACGAAGCTCGATGAAAGATTTTCCGCCACGTCGGTATCAGCACTCATGCTGAAGGCGCGGCGACCATTATCGGAGAGTCTGCTTTCACCAGTGAGTGCCAGCGGGTTGAACACGAAATTCTGACCCTGGCTTTTCTGATAACTGATACGGGTTCTCAGATCGCTCCGCGCCTGCCAGTCGGCGGGAAGCTTCCAGGGCTTGGAGACGTCGATGCTGAAATCGGAGTTGTCGCCGTTGCTGCTAAGTCCAGGTTTGGCATCGACGCGCCTCGACAGGGAAAACCCGACGGTACTCGAGACTGGTCGAGCGCCGGCGAAGACAATGGAACCACTCACGGGATAGCTCCGGATTCGGAGCTGGCCGCGATCATCGACGGATTCGCCGAAAAGCGCCTCGGTGTTGTTGAACTGACGCGTCTCGAGCACACGTGCGTTTGCTCCGACGCTCTGGATGATGGATTGAAGAGCGCGCGGCTTGCCGCTCCAGCGCAATGAAACGTCGGGGAAAACCACCTGTGTTCCGTCGACAATCTCCTGTGCTTCCTCGAATCGGCGTGTCCAGTTGCGGGTGTTGATGCGCTGGTACCTGCCGGCGATACTCGCACCCAAAGGCAGATTGATCGATTGATTGACCGAGAGCTGCGTGACCAGCCCGACGCTCGTCGCCAGCTCGCCGCTCAGCTCGCGGAAGCTGTTTATCCCGCCCACCGCGAACTGGTACCCTAGTGGCGCCGGTACCGCGCTTCCGTCGTAGACCGACAGGATGCTGCGGTTGAAATTGACATCAACTGGCTGCAGACCGCTCAGTAGCCCGCGCAGGAAGCTCGTACTGTCGGTGTAGAGTTTGACCGCGCGCGGGAGATCGAGGGTCAATCCGGCCGTCGTCGTTTGCGAGTTACCGAGCCGGCGTGGGATGCGGAGGTTGCCCGTGCTATCGCCCTCGCGCGCAAAGCTCAATGTATTTGGGTCGCGCAGCATGTTGTACGAAGTGCCGAAGTCGAGTCGGGGCCGGAACCACGCTGTAATGGGTGGCGAGATATTGAGGCCGGCTTGCATTGCGCGCTCACGCTCCAGGCCCGTGTCGTACCCCAAGACCCTGTCACGATCACTGGTGGCGACGATGCCAAGGGGCGAACTGCTGCCGTATCCGCGGAGATCTCTCACCGAGGTTATATCCCAGCGCAGCGACGCGGCCTTGAAGGGCTGAAAAACGAGGCTCGTGCCGTTACGCCAGGTGCGATTTCGGCCTTTGACCGCGCGCGCGGTATCGTCGACGGCGAACGCTGGTTTGAGGAACGACACCCGGTCGTCGCGGCCCGTTGTAAACACACTCGTCAAGTGAACCTCCGTGGGAGACCACCGCGAGATTTCCGGGAGCAGCGCGCGTGAAAGATTGAAATCGATACCCGCCACGAAGCTTTTCGCCTTGCCGTCCTCGTACTCGCTTCGCGACACGCCGTGGGTGTAAGCAGAATTGAAGGCGAGATTGTTGAGGATTGGGGACCAGAATGACCCCTGCATTTGTCGTGTACGGCGCAGGCTGAACGTGATCGAAGTGGCGGCGGACCTCGGAGTCCTCAGCCCTACGATGTCGTCCCCCTGTATGTCGGATTGGGAGACGTACAACGGCTCGATCGAGGCAGACGTGTAATTGACGGTGAAAGGCATCGAGATCCCGAGCGATGCCGGCAGCAGCTTCTCCAGGTGGAATGCGGAGCTGACGTTGACGCTGTTATCGGTCAGAAAGGAAGGCTGTTCCGCAAGCTGCCGGAAATTCGGGTCTCGCCTGCTGGCGTTGACGCGGATATCTGCAAAGTCGCTGGCGATGACAGTGAGGCCGGCTTGTCCCGCGAATCCTGCTTCGTTGACGACGCCCGCAAGTCGGATGTCGTCGATCCATGCTTCGAGGGTGTCGCCCGGTTGGACGGGATTCGTTCCTCCCGGTCCCGGTATGCGTAGAATTCCGACAGCAAGCTCCTGCACGGCGGCGAGATTGGGTGGGCTTACTCCCGGATCGATGGTATAAGCGATATAGCCGCTGTCGCAGGCTGCGTAACGGGCGGTTGCGCTGGTACCCGCGGGTACGGGGGTGCTCTCGATCAGTACGGAATCAAGTCCCGAGCAGGTGTTGCGCTGTTTTCCCTGCAGGTATGCGTTCTGGATCTGCGCGCGCAGCGCGAAAAGACGGTTGAAATCGACTCGGACCTCGGGAAGCCAGGCAGTTTTTGCCGGCCCATGATTGAGCGGCGTGCGATACATGTAGAAGTTGTTCGCGTCGCGCCCGACCTTGATGTAGAACTGGAGCTCGCCATCCTCTCCCCAACCGCTGCTGACCCCGCGCGCCCACAGTCGCAGCTGCTTGTAGCTCATGAAATTCTTTTCGCCTTCCGGGAACCGGTAGTACGACTCGGCGCGCTCGAGCGGAGCCAGATCGGTAACCGTCAGCCTCAGCGAACGCTCGTTGATCTGAACCCGTCCGGGTTGATATGCGACGGTCTTGCTGGTGGGCGCATCCGTGACACCGGGTGGCGACTCGTAATCGACGTCGCTTCGTACTTTCTTGTCCTGCGTTCCTACAACTCCGGTGTGAACGTTACCGTTGCCCGTTTGATCTCCAGCGATGCCGCGTAGCGTCTTATCACTCACCTTGAGCCAGGGAGCGCCTGTCAGTCGAAGGCGCGCGAGCGGGACGGTGCTGAAATCGTCATCGGCGGAGGCATCGCCCGAAATCATCGTAATGCGTAGCGCGCGCGCCCGGCGCAGCAGTGGCCTTCCCAGCGAATCGTCGGGTTGCCGAAACGGCACCCGGAACAGCACCCAACAGACTTCTCCAGTCCGGCGTGGTTGTCCCGCGAGCTGCGGCGCGGGACCGCATTTCCCTTTTCTGGTGTAGCGCGCGTTGTCGGCGAGATTCACTACATAGCGCTGCCACTGCTCCTGGTCGCGCTCGGCGCTCGTAAGGTTCAACACGTTGTCAGCGTCGATATCCTCCTCGTCGAGCCGATTGTTGTTGATCGTGCAGTCGGTCCGGGAGTCGCCGAGTATCTGGCGAAACCCGTATCCGCCTTTGCAAATGCGGACGCCGAGCTGCTGGGACACAATTGGTGCCCCGCCGGGAACTGTGTCGTGGACCACCACCAGCGTGTCGACGACATCGCCGGGCAGGCCGTTGTCGTTAGTTGCCGCGTTAAAGGCACGCGAAAACGGATCCCGTTCGCTGTCCAGTCGATCGAGTCCCTGCACCTTCCGTCCACGAAAGGTCGTGTCACGTCCTCCGGATAGAGTCGAACGGATGAACATCGTATCCGGACCGACCGCGACAGAGTTTTCCGAGACGTCACCGAAGTCGAAGACGAGCGTTGGATTCCGTGTTCGCGTCGCAGTGGTGTCGATTTGCGCCCAGAACTCGATGCTCTCGGCGCGTGAGATGTCGGTGCCGCTCGGTCCAAGAATTGTTCGGACGGATCTCCAGCGTCGTCCGCGCGGGCTGTTGGGCACGGTCCAGCGGAATCTCGTTGAGCTGTTGTCCAACTGGCCGCCGACCGACAGGGGATAAAGTGTCAGCCACAGCAACTGCTCAGGCCCGGCAATGCCCGTTCCGCTCAACGATGTCAGTGGATCGATCTCATCGATGCGATAACGCACCGCTCTTCCTTCAGCATCGAGTCCGTTGCTTTGCCATGCCAGCGTGGTCGCACGAGTAAGATCGAAGACCCCGGCGCCGAATCGCGCCGTCAGCCGTGTTCCAAGAGCAGGTTGACTGCTGTAGTACCACTCGGGGTCGCCGAGTGCGACGGTAAGCCCACCCTCACCTTCAAAGGATTCGAGATATGCCTGCTGCGTTGCGTTCGTCTGCGGGCGACTCCCGGCGATCTCGGCGGAGAATCCAACGCGCGACGGAATAGTCGTCGCACCAAAAGGCAGGTGAGACACCAGCGCGGTAAGGGGCTCGGCGTCGAAGCTGAAAAGAGCGCTAACTCCGGCAACGAGCGATGCGGCCGGCTCGAAACCGAGGGGTGGGCGGGTGAAGTTCGTCCGCTGACTCTGCGAGATGGCAGTGAAGTTGATTTGGCCCTTCGCGAGAGGAAGCTCCGCCGTCGCGCCGAAGATCGAAGTGGGTGACTCTTCGAAAACCGGGTTCTCCTCGTACTGCACGCTCACCTGCCGTGGCCGGGGGAAGAGAGTATCGGGCCGGTTGAAGGAGACCCTGCCGAGGTCGTAGTCGACCGAGTAATCAGTGCCTCTCGTCAATGGAACACCGTCCACGAGCAGACGCTCGGAGTTCGGACGCACTTGTACGGTGCCGAGCATCAGCGCGCCGCCTTCGCCGCTTCCTTCTGCCTGATAGCGGACGCGAATGTGGTAAACGGCTTCAGGGCGCTGCGATGATCGGACGTATTCGGGTGGCGTCGTGTAGACTGTGTCGTTGGTCGGATTGCCGCCCACCGCGAGGCCGGTCGACGCGAACGGTTTTGCCGAGGGGAAAACGAGGAATTGATCGCGGATGGTGCGCGACCCAGGTGAGCCGAGGCTTAGCTCGAAATTCGGATCGCTGGGGCGCGGCCAGATGCGATTCTCCAGATCGAAGCTCGAGCTATTCGTCGACTGCGCGAGCCCGAACAACTTCAAGTAAGTGTCGGAGTTTCCGGCAACCGGTTTTTCCTGATCCTCGCTGCTGCCCGTCACGACCTTCAGGGTGACGCTCTGGCGGCGCAGATCGGATCCGCCGAGGCGGTAGACACTTCGTATCTCACGATCGAAGGCGGCGTCTCCGGGCTGCACGTCGGGATCCCAGATCAGATTCGCAAACTGTTCCCGGCCAGAGGTGAATTCCAGATCCGGAGTGCCGCCGGTGGACGTGTAAACAGTGTCGCGGCCGTTGATGCGAACGCGGTACGCGACCACCAGGCGCTCATTATTCAGCGCAACTGGCCTGACCAGTGCGATCCAGAGGAGCGAAGGATCAGCGTAGTAGTCGACTCCTTCGCGAAGATACTCGTACACCTGGCCGCGCCGCGAGCGGGGATTTCCGATGAGACGGAACTGGGGTCCGTTGGGATTGGGCGGTTGCCCGCCGATGAGAAGCCTGTAGAGAAAAATTTTCGTCGGCCGCAGGGTGTCAGGCAGAGACGCCGAGAGCGCTGCCATCCGCCTGGTGTCGAGAATGTCGATGTTGGGGTAGGCGCTGCCGAAAACCTTCGGGTCGACCGTGAAAAAGAAACGGCGTGGCTCGAACTGGTAATCTTCGATTTTTCTGTCGACTGCCTGCAGGGTTCGATCTCCGACGGTGAAGACCCGGTCCCGCACGATGTTTCCTTTCTGCTGCGCGAGAATCGTCTTCACCCGCATCGAGCCGATTTTCGTAAGAGCCTGTATGCCGTAGTTACCGCTGGGAATTCCGGCGGTGATGTAACGCGACGCGGGGGGCTGAAAGGTGACATTGCCGACCTCGAGCCGCTGAACGAACTCGCTTCCCTTCCCTTCGTAGTAGATGGAAATGTTGTTCGACGCGTCGAACTCGCGCTGCGTGTCGTAGTCGAGATTTACGTGCACGCGGTCGGCGACGATGCCCCCGGATTTGGCGGCGAACTGGAAGTCGACGAGCGGCTCGAACGCGCTGCGGCAGTTCGCCACGGGATCGAACAAGAGCGTGGACGTGCACAGCGCACTCTGGTTTTTTTCGCCACGGAACTCGAGGCGCCCGTCGAGTTGAAGCCCCAAGTCGGCGTATTCACCGAGGATCGGAACTGGCTTCGGCGTAACAGTAGGCTTTGGCTTGAGTGGAAGATCGCCCGGGTAGGACGGGGCTGGCGCGGAGGTGGCGAAGCTTTGCGTCGCCACCTGTCCCCATACCGATTCCAGAATCGTACGCATGTTCTGCTGAAAAGCGGTGGCGCGGGCGGCTTCGATCTGCGCTTGTGCCTGCCGAAACGATTCCCTTTCGCCGCGAGAAAACACCGACGGCAAGGTGAGCGGCAGAGTGTCTTTGCCAAGTCGGAGGCGAATACCGGGTGTCCCTGGAGTTCCACTTGGCGGTGTGACCGGCGCCGAAGGAATCACTTTGCGTGTAGTGTCACGGGGGTCCTGCGCACTCAGCAATTGAGGGCTCGTGACAATGGCAAACAGGGCGAGCAAAAGTCGCCGCAAGTCGCGCCGAGAGCACGCGGACAAACGACTGGAACTCGTTGTCCGCGTGTCGCTTACCCACCAGCGCGCGGTATATTTCACTCTGTGAAGATACTGCACCGCTACGTTCTAAAGGAACACTTGGGGCCGCTTACGTTCTCCCTCACGGCGCTCACTTCGATCCTGCTGTTGCAGTATATCGGGAAGCATTTTGGCGAGCTCGTTGGCAAAGGACTGCCAACATTCGTCATCGCGGAGTTTTTCGGACTCTCGATTCCGCTGACCGTAGCGTTGACTCTGCCGATGGCCGTGCTCGTCGCGACCCTGTACGCCTTCAGCAGACTGGCCGCGGAAAACGAGATCACCGCGCTGAAGGCGAGCGGTGTCAGTCTCGTGAGCGTTCTCGAGCCGGTGTTGTGGGCGGCGCTGGGTGTAACGCTGGTGATGATTGGCTTCAACGATCAGGTCCTCCCAAGGTCCAATCATCGTCTGAGCATTCTCCAGCGTGACATCGCGCAGAAGAAACCGACGTTCGGGCTGCGCGAGCAAGTGATCAACGAAGTGAGCCCCGGGAAGTTCTATCTCCGCGCCGGCCACCTCGACGAAGCATCCAATCTTATGCGCGAAGTCACCATCTACGACATGGCCGATGCGACACGCCGGCGGACCATTTACGCCGACAGCGGCAACATGCGAATGAGCAAGGGGATGACCGACCTCGAGCTCACCCTCTACAATGGGAACATGCAGGATGTTCCTACCGCCAACCCCGACGAGCTGCAGCGGCTGTACTTCAACGTCGATCTGATTCGGGTGCGCGGTGTCGGCAACCAGTTCGAGAAAACCACCACGGATGCCTATAAGAGCGATCGTGAGATGACGGTCTGTGAGATGCAGGAAGCCCAGGACAAGGCTCGAGGCGAACACGAGAATGTTCGCCGTGAGTTCCTCGCCAAGCTCGCGATCGTGAAAAAGGAGAAGGTCCTTCCGAGCAAGGAAGTGCTGAGGGCGAAAACCGACGCGCCGTGGGACGTTGGCTTGGGAAGGCTCTACTGCAAAGCCCTGGCGTGGATCAAGCCAAAAGCCGCCCATGCTCAGTCTGTGTCTTCCACGCCGCCGGGGCGCCAGATCTCGCCGACTGTGTCGAGTTTGGATACCTCAGTGCCCGTGACCGCGCGGACGAGCATCGAGGTCGCCTCTCTCGAGTCGCTGCGAATCAGACTGATGGACAGCGCGCAACTGATGAATTCCTACGGAGTAGAGATCCACAAGAAGTTCGCGCTGGCGGTCGCCTGCTTCGTCTTCGTTCTGCTCGGCGCGCCTATCGCGCTGCGCTTCCCGCGCGGGGGCGTCGGCCTGACGATCGGCGTGAGCTTGTTCGTGTTTGCTCTGTATTACGTCTGTCTGATCGCGGGCGAATCAATCGCGAAGCGTGGTCTGATGCCGGCGGTCGTGTCGATGTGGATGGCAAACGTCGTCTTCGGGCTCGTCGCGCTATGGATGCTGGCGAAGATCGGCCAGGAAGGGAGCACAGCACGTGGCGGCGACATGAAAGAATTCTTCGGAGCGATTCGCGGAACAATTCGCTCCAAGATCGGCTGGAAGAACCGGAGAGTGATGCGCGAGAGAATGGCCGGTTGAGCAAGACTCTACGCGCGCTCGACCGGTACGTGTTCGTCGAATTCTGGAAGATCTTCGTGACGACGGCGCTGGGATTTCCGATCCTGGTGAACATCATCGATCTAACGGACAATCTCGACAAGTACCTGGCGCAGCAGCTCACACCGGGACGGATTGCCCTCAGCTATTTGTATTGGCTGCCCGATTCAATGTTCATGGTTCTTCCCGCCGCCGTGCTGTTCGCGACGGTATTCGCGATCGGCGCGCTGACGCGGCACTCGGAGATCACGGCGGCGAAGGCCTCGGGCATCAGCTTTTACCGCTTCATAGCGCCGATCTTC
Source organism: Gemmatimonadaceae bacterium (assembly GCA_046262755.1). Lineage (GTDB taxonomy): Bacteria > Gemmatimonadota > Gemmatimonadetes > Gemmatimonadales > Gemmatimonadaceae > UBA4720. Next base: position 17,418 of record JBHEME010000027.1, read on the forward strand.
GCCGGGGCAGTGGTGGCTACAGTCGTCGGGCTCGTGCTTGGCGAGCTGGCTCCGATCAGCAACAAGAAAAGAATTGAAATCCTCCAAGGGAATCGAGTAAACCTCAGCTCAGACAGATACAACTTCGCCTATGCGGCCGATCGAGGGCGCGTCTACAAAATCGGGGCATTGCATTTGGTCCAGCCGTCGATCGAAGGGATGGTGATCGAGCGCAAGGGAAACGGTCCCGATTATCCGTCCTACGTGATCACCTCGAACACCGCCACATACGACTCGAAGAAGGGCTGGGTGCTCCGTCGGGGTGCGATGCATATCCTGCCCGACACTCTTCACAATCTGACCTTCGGCTTCGACTCGCTGATCGACCGACACTTTACGGAAGCGCCGAAGCAGCTGACCCTCACCCAGAAGGCCCCGGCGGACATGGGATTTCGCGAGCTGGGGCGGTTCATCACGTCGATGGAGCGATCTGGCGCTGAAGTCAACGAGCTGCGCGTCGAGCGAATGCTCAAGATCGCGATTCCGGTTACGTGCATCGTCATACTCCTGTTTGGAGCGCCTCTGGCCACCAGCACGCAGCGTGGCGGTGCAGCCTACGGAGTGGGACTGAGCCTGGCGACGACGGTGATTTTTCTGATGCTGATTCAGCTTACCAAGGGCATCGGTGGCAAAGGAATGATCCCCGCTGATCTGGCAGCGTGGCTGCCGAGCATCATATTCGGTCTGGTGGGAGCCATACTCTTCGCGCGCGTCAGAACTTGATCCGGGACCCGCTCGGTCCATTCCGGAAGGTCGGACAGTGGACGTACTTCCTGCGCGACATCGGTCGCGCGCTGAGCGACGTCAAAACGTACGGCTCGGAGACGATCCGGCAGATGCGCAATATCGGCGTGGACTCGGTGCCTTTGGCGGCGATCGTCGCGGGGTTCATCGGCGCAGTGACCGCTTTCCAGACGCGCTACCAGCTGTTCGGGGGCGTGCAGCTTTCGGTGGTGGGTCTGATCTCGAGGCAGTCGATCATCCTCGAGCTGGGACCATTGCTCACTGGACTGGTGTTGACGGGTCGCGTCGGAGCTCGCATCACCGCCGAAATCGGCACGATGCGAGTTACCGAACAGATCGATGCTCTGGAAACGCTGGCGTACGATCCAATCGCTTATCTGGTGGTGCCGCGTCTCCTTGCGGCACTGGTGATGCTTCCGGTCCTCACGGTGATCGCCAACGCCATCGGGGTGGGAACAGCAATGGCCACGGCGGTGCTCGCAACTGACGTCACCAGCGCGGACTTCACAGCCGGACTTAGGCTGTCGTTCACGCCCTTTCAGATAGTGTATAGCCTCATCAAGGCGACTATATTCGGGGGCGCGATCGCCTTCTTCTGCTCTTACGAAGGCTACACCGCCAACGTCGGCGCCGAGGGCGTCGGACGCAGCACCGCGCAGGCAGTGGTCGTGACGTCGGTTGCCATACTGGTACTGGATGCGCTCACGGCGCTGCTGCTGGCCCCATACCTCCAGGCATGAAGACAAGGGACGAAATACTCGTTGGTCTGGTCGTGACAGTTGCCGTAGTCCTGACGATCCTGGGCTCGCTCTGGCTGGCGCGCGGCGGACTGTCCAAAGGCTATGCGCTGTACGCGAAGTTTCCGTGGGGCGCCGGTTTGAAGCAGGGACAGCCGGTTCTGCTCGTCGGAGTGAGTACCGGATACGTCGACGAGGTCGATCTGCACCAGGACGGAACGCTGGTGACGACGCTGAGGATCCAGAAAGGCTACCAGGTTCCCATCACCAGCAGGGCGACGGTGGTTCCGAACGGCATCTTCGGCGATATGGCGATCGCCCTCACTCCGTCGAAACCCGACGCGCGGTCGTTCAAGCCCGGCGACACCGTTCCTATCGGGCCATCAACGCCGGGGATCGCCGAGCTTACCAGTAAGGCCGACTCTATTGCGCGATCGGTGAATGCGGTGACGTCCGCGCTGCAGCACGAGATGGTTGCGTCGGGCGGACTTCGTGACATGCGCAACGCAATCGGCGCCACCAATCGCCTGGTAAACGAATTCGCTGCGATCGCCACCGAGCAATCGCGGCAGCTGAGCGCGACGATGACATCGCTGCGTCGCGCGACGGGGGCGATCGATCCGGGGAAGGTGGACTCAACGATCAAGAACTTCCGCACTGCAAGCGCCAACATGGCGGAGATGAGCGCCGATCTGAAGCAGACGTCAGCGAAGCTCGATCTGATTCTGGCCAAGGTGGACAGCGGGAACGGCAGCGCGGCGCGGCTGCTCAACGATCCGGGAGTGTACAATGACACCCGGGCCCTGCTGGCGAGGATGGATTCACTTCTCGCTGATGTGAAGAAGAATCCGAAAAGGTATTTCAACGTTAAGGTGTTCTAGCCAGGCAACCGCCAGCAGAGAAAGGGCGAAGGTCAAAAAAAATCCCGCCGGAAGGCGGGATTTTTCGTTGGCCGGTTGTTGCTTTAGTTGAACGTATACCTGAAGCCGAGCTGAATCTCGAAGACATCGGACCGGCCAGCGGTCTGCTCGAAAGTTCTGTCGATCATCTGACCGTTGACGACTTTTAAATTGTAAGTCGCTCTTCCAAGAGCATCGACGCTGGGGTTGGTGAGTATCGCCCCATTGCCACCGAGGATGCGGGTACCGGTGCCCCAGTTCCTGTTGAGGAAATTGCCGACGTTGACGATGTCCGCTCTCACCTGCAGGCTGTTCCGTCTGCGTAGCATGTCGGTGAATATCTCCTGCTGAACGCTGAAATCGGCGCGCTTCACCAGAGGGAAGAACACCGCATTGCGTTGCGCGTATTGACCGCGGTGACTTCTGAGATAGTCGTCCTGCTGAATGAAAGCCTCCCAGGCTGCAGCCTGCTCTGCTGAAGTAAAGAGCTTTCCCCCGCAGGTCGTCGTCGTGCCCTGCTGCACGCAAGGCTTAAAATTCATCTCGGAAACGTCACGCGGAATGTAAATCAGGTCATTCGTTGCTCCGTCACCATTCAGGTCCCCCGAGTAGGTGTAGCTGGTGTTGCCGTTGGTGTGCGCGTCGAAGAAGAGCGAAAGCGTTGTGGCGCCGAAGCGGAAGTACTCCTTCCGGTACGACGTCGCGAGGAAGAAACGGTGACCTGGTGAGTTTGAGCCGTAAGAGAGGCCCGGGTTGTTAGGATCGCCCGATTGCGCATTGCCGTTCCACGAACCGGACGCAATGCTACCTGGGTCGATCGTGTTTCTAGCGACTCCGTAGTTATACGCCGCCTTGACGAAGAGGCCATTGCTGAACGGCTTCTCGAGAGAACCGTCGATGTTCCAGGAGCGACCGACGTTCTGGTTCTTCATGACGATGTTTCGCGCCACGACGTTGCCAGCCGCGTTATTAATTCGATTCTGACAGGGACCGGGTGTCGGGTTGGTGCATGAAACCCCGACCCAGCGCGGACGCGAATCGGCTCCCACGAACGCCGACTGTGCCGCGGGAAGATTGGCATTGATATAGTAGATGCCGTCGATATCGCGGTTGAACATGTACTCCACCGTCCCGATCAAACCCAACGGCAGTTGCTTATCGATGCCGATGTCCGATCTCCACAATTTTGGAAATTTGAAGTTCGGGTCGGTGAGAGCCAGCTCATAGCTTGCTGCTGGCAACCCGGTGACCGTGCTCGGCTTATAGTGGTTGGGATCGGGGTTAAATGGGCGCGTGAAAAGCGGGTTGGTTGCCGTACCGGTAAACTCGTCGAAGCCGGTGAGCATACCGGTGTTTCCGATCTGGTTGGAGATCCAGACGTACGCAGGTCGTCCGCTGAATATTCCGGTCCCACCTCGAACCTGCAGGCTCCGATCGCCGTTTACGTCCCAGTTCAGGCCGAGTCGCGGCGAGATCGTAACCTTTGCGTCAGGCAATTTCCCAGTATCGTATTGCAGGACTGCGCCGTTCTCGTCGCGCCAGAAAAGCTTGTCCGCGTTGGGGTTGTCGAACGCAGTGTTCTTGAACCTGGGGACATCAAACCGAATGCCGAGATTCAACTTGAGGTTTGGTGTCGCGCGCCACTCATCCTGCGCGTAAACACCGCTGTACAGCACCTCGAGCGGCTGGACCGGCTTCTCGAGGCCCGGAATGTTAGAGTACCGCACCTGGAAGCGCGTCAGATTGACCGTTGACGTCGTTCTGTTTGGATCGGCGAGGTAACCGTTGGCGTCGTTATAAAAATCTGCTAGCGACGCGTAAACGTAGGCACTCTGAGAACCGGGGAAGAACGTATTCTCGGAGTGGTATTTCTCCACGCTAACACCGAGAGTCAGGTCATGGCTGCCGAAGTACTTGGTGAAGTTGTCCTGAAATTGGAGGGTGTTGTAGTACAGAAGGTTGTCCGGGGTGAACGGCTCGAAGCCGAACGTCGTATAGGTAGTACCACTCTGTTCGACGTCTACCATCGGAAAGAACTGACCCTTTGGTTTGCGACTCTCGTTTTGCCTCGTATAACCGAAGATCATGCTGTTGGCCATTCCGCTTCCGATCGTCGAGTTCCACTCGCCTACCGTCGATTCGATGTTCTCCAGCATGCCATAGTTGGAATTGGCAAAGTTCAATGCGTCGGTGTTGGTTCTGCGGTTGCCCAGGCGGCCTAGCGAATTTGAGTTTGAAACGAGGATGTCGGAGCTCGAGATCAGCCTGTTATACCGGAAGACCAACTTGTTCTGGTCATTTAGATTGAAATCGAGTTTGCCGAGGAAGCGGTGGGCGGGGACACCAAAACTGTAACCCTGGTAAGGCCCAGTGTCGTAATTGAAGTTTGTCTTGAGGTACGCGCTGAGCGCATCGAGATCCGATGCCAGAACGCGCGTCGTGTTGCCAGCGACGGGCTGACCTCCGGTATTCGCCAGGAAGGTCGTTCCGGGCTGCGTCAGTAGCTCGTTCTCGATGCTCGTAAAGAAGAACAGGCGATTTGGAATTATTGGCCCGCTCACCCAACCGTTGAGATTTTTGTAGTTGAACACACCCGGGTCGAATTTCAGGAGTCCCGCTTCTTTACCTACCAGGCTCTGATTGCGTCGGTTGTACCCGATCGAGCCCTGAAGCCGGTTTGTTCCGCTGCGCGTGACAGTGTTGATGTTCGCGCCGACGAAGTTGCCCTGACGAACGTCATAAGGAGCGACGTCGACCTGCATCTGCTCGATAGCGGCTAGAGAAATTGGAGCGACGTTGGTTCTATCGCCGGGCTGGCCAGCCAAACCGAAAGAATTGTTGAACGATGACCCATCGACGCTGATGTTGTTCATGCGGCCGTCCTGACCCGCCAGCGTGCAGCCTGTCGAAAGAGAGCAGCCGCCAAACTGGGGAGTGAGGCGGACGATCGACTCAAGCCTGCCGCTTACCGTCGGCAACGTAGCGAGCGCTTCTCGGCTGACGGTCGTCGCGGCGCCTGTCCGCGCTGAATTAAGAATCTTGTCAGCGCCAACAGCGGCCGTGACCGTAACTTCCTGGATCTGCACTGCGGTCTGGCTCAGCGTGAACTGAAGATCGGAGGTCTGCCCAAGCGTCAGGTAGACATTGTTTTCAGACCTGCTTTCCAGACCGATTCCGGAAGCGGTGACGGTGTATGGACCGCCGATACGCATGCCCGGGATCGTGGCTCTGCCATCCTCGCGAGTTCTTGCCTGATACGAAGTGCCCGAGGCCTGGTGGACAGCGGTCACGCGGACGCCCGAGCGTGGATTGCCGTTGGCGTCTTTCACGATCGCGGAGATCGTCGAAGTAGTGACACCCTGGGCTGCTACGGCATTGGGCACGAGAGCGGGAAGGAATAGCGCGACAACGGCGACTAATAGACGCTTCTTAATCATGAGGCTGGACTCCTGGAGGAACGAGCGGAAGAGTTAGCGGACGACCGCACCAAAGTACCAGTGGGCACTTATGGCTGCAAGCAATTTTGTCGGACCCCGCGACACGGGCGAGACAACGAGAACGCTCACCCGCTGAAATCAGCTTTTCGCCGATGGAGGCGCGAGGCGTCGGGTCGTAGCATAGAAAACCGGGATGCCGAGCAGGATCACCCCGATGACAGCGAGAGTGGGGACTCGGCTGCTCGGATCGACGATCGCATTCCCCAACAACAGAATCGTAGCGATGATAAAAATCGCCGGGACGATTGGATACCCGGGCACCCTGAACGGGGGCTGATAGCCAGGGCGCCGCCTGAGAACGAACACGGAGCCCACTGCCAGCGCATAAAAAGGCACGATCGCGGTGACGAATGTGTCGGCGAGCTGCTCGAACGTGCCCAGCAGCACGAAGGCCACTCCCAGTGCCGCTCCCAGCCCGATCGCTACACTCGGCGTCTGAAATCTGCGATTGACAGTCGCTACCGGCCTGAAAAGCAATCCATCCGCCGCCATCACGAATAGAATCCGCGAGCCTGTCATGACCGAACCGTTGAGCGTCCCCAGCGCGGAGATCATCACAGCGACGGAAACGAAGGCAACGCCTGCTGCTCCGATCAATTTGTCCGCTGCATCAGCGGCTACCAGCTTGGAGTGGCGGATCTCCTCGACCGGCAACACCGCGAGGTAGGCCAAGTTTGCCAGCAGGTAGAGCGCCATGATCATCAGCGTGCCATAGATCAGGACTCGTGGAAGATTTCTCTCGGGGTCTCTCACCTCTCCGGCCACGAAGGTGACATCAGCCCAGCCATCGTAGACCCAAAGGACGGAGACGAGCGCGAGTCCGAAGCGCGCAAAGGCGAAGCTCCCGGGGGGAGCTGTGGGTGTGTAGTAGCCACCCGTCTGTGGCAGACCGATGATCAGGGCCAGGACGATGATGAGGAGCAGAGCGCCGGTCTTGGCGACGGTCGCGATGTTCTGCACCAGCGAGCCCCACTTCATCCCGAGGTAATTGAATATCGCGATGACGATGATGGCAGTCGCGGCGACGTAGTGGACGTAACCGCTGTACGGCGCAACCCGCGGATCATGTCCCAGGACGCGAATGAAATATTCGGAGAAAGTGGTCGAGATCGCGCCGAGCGCCGCGGCGCGAATCAGCACGAGCTCCGACCAGCCAAAAAGAAAGGCAGCCAGCCTTCCCCACGACTCGCGAATGAAAATGTAGACCCCGCCGGTCTGCGGAAGCGCGCCGGCGACCTCGGCCAGCGTCAGGGCGCCGCACAAGGCGAAGATTCCGCCGGTGATCCAGATGGCGAGGAGGGGCAGCGGGCCGGGCAGCTTGTCGGCGATGCCCGCGGGTGATCGGAAGATTCCCGAGCCGATCGTCGAGCCGACGAGCACCGCGACGGCGCTCCATAAGCCCAGCCGACGCGGGAGCGCTGACGCTCGCGCGAGATTCGGGTCCGTCATGTTCATACGGTAGTGCAAAGCTTCTCGGTGCGCGAGTAGCTTTAAGCGCCGTGAATGCTCCGGTACATCTCGCACATTCATCCCTCGCAAATGAATCAGCCGTTGGCTGAGGCAATTTTCTGGATCGCGGCGATCGCCTGCGTGGTCGGCGAGATCGCCATCGTGCGTGCCGCGTTTGGCGCAGGCGCTGAAAGGAAATCGGAAGCGGTACCTGCCACGCGGCGAAGCTCTGAGATCGCGTGGGCGCTAATACCCGCGATGGCTCTGTCACTGCTGCTGGTCGTTACCTGGCGCCGCGTCGAGGCGAGAAGCGCGCATTTGCACATGGATCACTCGACGATGGATCCCTCGATGCCGATGCCAGGCTCGAATCACTAGATGTCGACGCTCAAAAGACTTGGCTACCTGGCGCTCGTCATCGGCTTCGCCCAGGTGGTGTTCGGCGCGATTGTGCGGATAAGCGGATCAGGACTGGGATGCGGTGACCACTGGCCGGATTGCTACGGATCGCTCGCTCCCACGGGCACTACGCCAAATCTTCTTGTTGAGATTTCGCACCGGTACGGCGCGGTTGCGCTCTCGCTCGCCATAGTTACGCTGGCAGCGATGGCTTTTTTCAAGCGCGACGACCCAGGAGTGCGCGGACGAGCGGGCGTGCTCCGACCCGCGATGGCAGCGGTGATCCTGGTCGTAGTGGCAGCGCTCTTCGGCGCGGCGACGGTGAAGTTGGAGCTCGAGCCTGTTGTGGTAGTCACTCATCTCGCGATCGCGATGTCGTTATTGGCGGTTCTCGTTGTCGTGGTGGTGCGCGCGGGTGGCTTCGGCGCATCCTCATCCCTGGGTCGCGCGGAGAGAAGTCTACGCGCGGGACGCGCAGCTGTTGGACTCACGTTGTTGGCCCTTGTCTTCGGCGCACTCACCGCGAATACCCCGGGCGCTCCGCTCGCTTGTCAGGGCTTTCCCTGGTGTCGAACGATCGCTGAGCGAGGAACGCCGTTAGTGATTCAGGTCACGCACCGCGTCATTGCGTTCCTCCTTCTCGGGCACCTCGTCGGCGTCGGTCTGGCCACGCGGAGACGCGGAGAGGTC
>JBHEME010000028.1:0-24838 GCA_046262755.1 Gemmatimonadaceae bacterium
CTCGACGACTGCGGAAATCAAAGCTCACGTTCCGAGGCAGCAGGTGATAAAACGGGCGGGCATTACGCGCCTCGGGCGACAGCGTGTCGTTGTAGTTGCCGGTGATCATCGAGGGTATGGAATAAGGATCCACCGCGAACACCATGAAAACGTGTATCACGCTCAGGATCACGATGACCAGCATGGCGATGAAATGCCAGTAGCGGGCCCAGACGTAACCGCCGAGCAGGCTTGTCAGTAACGACAGTTGCACGGGTTTCCAGATGGCGATCCCGCTCACCACGGCGAGCGCGCCGGCGACGGGCATCAGGAAATACGCAGTCTTCTGCAGCGCGTTGTGCTTGCCCTGGTGCGGATGATCGTGTCGCCTGAAGGCGTAGAACTTCACCATCTGCCAGCTATCGCGGATGTCACCCTTTCGCGGTACGAGATCCCGCCATTCGCCGTGCAGATAAACGAAGGAGAGGTAGACGAGCCCATTCACCACCAGCACCCACATCATCGCGAAGTGCCAGTGCCGCGCTCCGCCGAGCCAGCGGCCGAAGGTCAGCCAGGCGGGGATGGGCTTGTGTTCGAAGGGATAGCAGCAAAATAGCTCGCCCTTCCGCGCAAACGCCGGGTACGCGTTGAAGATGCGGAGCCCGGACCCGACCATGATGATGATGGCGACGACGTTCACCCAGTGGGTGACGCGCACGAGCCAGTGGTGTCGTTTTGCGGCCATCGCGGCTCCGTCTTGGCGGAAGGAAATTTTCCGCCAACGCTAAGCTAACGATGGCAATCGGCCTGTCCACCGCTGCGTCACCCCAGCCTGCCCAACGCTGCCCTATAGGAAATGGTGCCGGCAAGGTGCTCAGCTGGAGAGCCTTCCGCAGCAGATTGCGGTTTCCTATCTCGCTCCGGGAGAAAGGTCGACGTCAAAGACGGTAAAGGGGCTACAATTCCATAAAAAGGTTATCGCGTGGGTACCCTTCGGGATCGGAGCTGACACCCACGAACGTATATTCGGAAGGACGACATTGCCTTGGTTGGCGGGAATACCCCGAAAGCCGGTGGATTGCTGGAAGGAAACATGGTAGCCGCAGAAATCGATTGGGTCTACCGCCACCGCGTCGCCGCTGGCGATTACGAAAGGGGGACCGTCGTCTTGTCCCGTTACGATGAAGGCGTGGCCGGGCGGAGGGGTTACCAGTTCAGCGCGAAGCTTGGACGGCGCGGTGAGTCCGGACTCGGGTGCTTCGCTGCAGGCGACAAAAATCACAGCAAGGACTAAGCTGGCCAGTCGTGTGTTGCGTTTCATAAACCTCCCTGTTTCGGTGAAGGATTAGACGACGAAAGGGTGACTCTCTTGTTGAACGGACACGAGCGAAGATTTTTTTCGAGGTGCGAGGCTCGGACCTACCGCACGTGAGTCCAGAGCACCGCGTGCTGATAGCTGCTCGGCAATCGGCTCCATCCTACCACGTCGCCATTCTCGTTAATCGCTCGCGCGCCCCCTCCCCTCACCGGCTGGAGCATCGGTAGCTCCTTGAGCACGCCGTTGAGCCAATAGAACGGCTTGCAAACCTGCCCAGGCACGCAAGTCTGCCCGACGATCTCGCCGGCATTGTTGATGTCATACGCGTCGCCGCCGACTCCGAGATCTTCCTTTACGTAAAGGCCATCCGCCGTCGCGGGAGGCAACCAGCGCACCGCGCGGGTCCCGCCAGCGGACGTCCAATCCATCCCGACGATGACGCCCGCATCGTTGATCCCGAGCGCGAAGGAGGTCGACCCGCCGTCTGGAAGTTGGGTTATCGAGCCGTTGCGCCACACTACTGCCCGCTGCCCGCCGCCAGTGGTCGTGTATTTACTCATTCCCACGATCACACCCGCGGCGTTCGCGTCCTGGATCATCGTGGCATTGCCGCCAGCCAGCCCTGGAAGCAGAGTCAGGGTGCCGCCGCTCCACATCGCGGCCTGCTCTCCGTCCGCATTTCCCACCAACCCCATACTCTCGCCGGTCGGCGTGATCTTGTACGCTCCTCCATACGTAAAGCCAGTGATGTCGAGGAACGATGGCGACGATCCGGTGCTCGGCCATTGCACCGGTCTTCCCGACCCCCCGACCGTTGCGGAGCTACCGCCTACAATCTGTTCGGCTTGGTTGACGCTTCCGGCACCGCTTTTAGCATCGCCGGCCGGCGCTGGCAGCGCACCGGCCTGCTGAGCGCCGGTTGCGATGTTGACGTACCAATAAGCGGCGTGCGTGGTTCCTGCTTTGTCGTTACTACTGCCTACGATGAGAAGCCGATTGCCGGCACTCGGAGTATTGAGCGAGACTGCGTCGCTCGTGGTTCCTCCGAGCGTCCCGAGATCGGTAAGGATGATGGACGCGGATGGCTGTCTTGACAACGATGGCCCCGACGCAGGGCCGGTGGGGCTGTGCTGATCTGCGTTCGTGCACGCAACCGCGAACAGCAGCGGCATAGCCAATTGTACGTACCGTTTCATAAAATCTCCGCGACATGGTGAGACACAACCGACTCCCGGCGGTCTAGTGTATTGAACGGACGCGGCGGAGAATTCGTGCGCCCACACGTTTTGGGTGGGCGGAACACAAGCGCCGCGGAGAAGTGTTGCTCAAATGATTGCCATTCACTATTTTCGTTCGCCGACCGAAACGCTTGTAGTGCTGGTTCCGGTCTCACTTGCGCCATCGAGGCGCTCATGGCCGAACCCGTCCTGTTCCACCTGCCTCAGCGTTTCGATCATCCCGAGTTGTCAGCCCGCGATGAGGCTTGGACACAGTTCGTACAGAGCAACAGCAAATTGATTCTTTACGTTGCCCGCTCACTCGGCGGCGACCACGACGACGTGATGGACCGCTACGCGTTCGTTCTGGGACAGCTTCGTCGGGACAATTTTCATCGTCTCCGTGCGTATGGCGATGACGGGCGGGGCAAGTTCACGACGTGGCTCGTGGTAGTCGTAAGGCGGCTCTGTCTGGATCATCGGCGCGAGAAGTACGGCAGAGTGCGCGGTGACAACGAAAACGAAGCAGACGGCCATCGCCTGCGCGCGCGCCTGGTGGACCTGACCTCCGATGATGCGGCGCTTGCCGAGATCGTGGATGTATCGGCTGCCGGTCCTGAGGAACGCCTGCGCGCGGTCCAGCTCGATGAGGCTCTCAAACTTGCCGTTGCCGCCCTCGAACCAGAAGATCGTCTTCTCTTGCGATTTCGCTTCGAAGACGATCTCTCTGCCGCCGAGATCACGCGACTGATGGACTGCAGCTCTCCGTTTGATGTTTACCGTCGCCTGCGTCGCGTCCTCGCCACTCTTCGGACGGCACTGCTCCGCAAAGGCGTCGGCGACCCCGCACCGTGAGCCGCCGGGTTACCAGCACGGCACCAGGAGAACATCAGCGAGAAGATCGGCGCGAGATGTCCGTTACATAATGATGCAGGCACCGCGTCCACCGGTCGGAGGATCTTCGAACACATGACCGATCGCCCACATCTCGCCAGCGAACAGGTGGCCGCGTATCTCGACAACACGCTGTCCGAAGCCGAGTGCGCGCGCGTGAAGGTACATCTGGCGGATTGCGAAGCGTGTCGAAAGGAGATCGTCTCCGTGTCGAAGCTTCTCGAAGGAGCGCCCAGATCGAGGCGACGCTTTGTCGCGCTCTCGACGATGGCGGCTGCGGCGGCGGCGGTGGTGGTCATTGTCCTCGCGCGTCAATCATCCGATTCCGGATTGACCGCAGGAACACCGGTTCGCGGCGCCGTCACTCCAGCTGCATCAGAGGGGGCGACTACCGTCCGAGCGATCGCCCCGGTCGGCCAGCAGCCCACGCGCGGGGGCATCGTCTTCGTCTGGCATGCCGCATCGCCCGGAGCGACGTATCGTCTCACCTTGACCGACGACCGTGGCGGGAAGCTGTGGATCGGGTCGACAAACGACACCACGCTTGGGATTCCGAAGCGTACTGTGCTGCTTCCGGGCCAAAGCTATCACTGGTACGTGGATGTTCTACAGACCGACGCCGCCGCCGCGACGTCAGGAATCACATCGTTCCAGGTCGCTCGGTGAGACCGGTCTGCACGCCGGCCCTGATCCTGGCAACGAGCCTGGTGTGCTTGTCCAACTGTTCAACCCCGCGCCAGAAATCAGTCGCCCGAGCTCAGGGAGCGGCTGTGGAAGACAGCGGCCTGTCGAAACCCGCATCAGGCGTAGATCTCGTTTCCGCTGGAGAATCAGCTTACTGGGCGAGCAACTACGACAGCGCGCGAACGCTCTGGCGCGCGACGCTTCGCCGAGCGCGAGCGGCCGGCGATGACACATCGGAGGCTCGCATTCTTACATGGCTCGGCCTGACGTCGTGGCGCAAAGGGGACTACCGGGACGCGCGCCAACTTGGCGAAGCCGCCCTCTCGCTAAAGCTGCGCCTTCATCTGGACGCCGATCTCTTCAAGTCGTACAACGCCCTCGGCCTTCTCGCGTGGAATGAAGGACGCCTCGCGGACGCGGTGAAGGCGTTCGACCAGGCAATGATTGCGGCGCGCGCCCGCAACGATCGCGAAGGAATGGGAAAAGCGTCCGGTAATCTCGCGCTAGTTCAGGGCGAGATGGGAGAGTTCGCCAAGGCACGTCAGGGCTTCTCTGTGATGCGCGAGGTGGGAAATTCCCTGAAGGACGCGCGGATCGAAGGCAACGCGCTCGACAATCTGGGAATGTTGCAGATAAAGCTCGGTGAGCCGGCGTCCGCGATTCCGTTTCTCCTGGAAGCACGCCGGCTGTATCACTCCATTGACTACGGGAACGGTGAGCAGAACGCGCTCGGTCAGCTGGGCACCGCTTACGCTGCCCTTGGCGATCACAGGGCGGCGTTTGCCGCGCTTGATAGCGCGCTCGCCCTGTCGCGGACGCAAGGTCTGAAACAGGAGCAGGCGAGCAATCTCGAGCTCATTGCAGAATCGTACCGCGACGCCGGCGACATTCCCCGCGCGCTTCGCTTCTTCGGTGATGCGCAAGCCATCGAGAAGGAGCTCGGGTTGTCCATTCAGGGAGCCGCCAATCTTCGCAACACCGCCGAGATCGATGCGAGCCTCGGCAAGCTGGACGGCGCCGATGCGTTGGCGACCGAAGCCCTGCGGATACACCGCTCCGCGAAGGCTCGAACCGAGGAAGTTCGCGATCTCCTCTTCCTGGCGGAGTTGAGCCAGGCGGAAAATCATCCCCGGTCAGTCGCAGATGATCTGGGCGCCGCGGAACGTCTCGTTGACCAGCTCGGGTGGCGAGGAGCGCGGATCGAGGTGGCGCTCGCCCGCGCGCGCATTGCCGATCAGTCGCACCAGCCTCGCGCAGTGCTCCGCGCGTTGCGCTCCACCGACCAGGATCTGCTCAAAGGAGGCCTCGGTCTCGAATGGGAAGTCTATACCTTGCGCGCCCGGGCCCATGCTCGGCTCGGCGCTCTCGATTCCGCGATCCTCGTCGGCCGGCAGGCGGTGGCCGCTGTCGAGCGTGTCCGAAGCAGCATCGGATCCGGCGTCCTACGGAATTCGTACGTGTCGGATCGGCAGAGCGCGTATCTCGACCTGGTGGATGTCTTGTTGCGAAGCGGCCGAACGGAGGAAGCGCTCGAAGTGAGCGACAAGGTCCGGGGTCGCGCACTCGCCGAGCATCTGGGCGCACTAGAGCGTGATACTTTGCAAAGCCCAGCTTCGCCGATACAATCGCTAGCCGAGCGCGAGACGATCCTTCGCCGCATCGACGCACTCGTTCGACGAGTGGACGAGCTTGAAGCCGCAGCGGCGGATGATGGCGACTCGAAGGCGGCAATCACAGCGAAAGGTGTATCGGGGAAACTGATCGAGGCGCGCGAGCAGTACGAAACTCTCGTTATCCGCGCGGAGCAGCTCGGAAGCGCGTCGCTGTCGCTTCTCGGCGGAACGAAGGTCGTTGCCGCGGAAGTTCGCGGCGCGCTGCGTCCTGGGGAAGCACTCCTCGAGTATCTCGTGACCCCATCCCGGCTGATCGTGTTCGTGGTCACGCCTTCAGAGGTCCGGGTCGTCGAAACACCGATGGGGGCCGAGGACCTCTTAACGAAAGTGCGTGTCGCTATCGGTCTCCTCGCCACACCTGCTTTGCCGGCTTCGGCCACCCGCCCTGTGCTGCAGGACCTTCACGGTTTGCTTTTCTCACGAGACCTCCGTTCGGCACTCCCGGCGGGCACCCGGCGATTGATCGTGGTGCCCCACTCGACTCTCAGCTACTTGCCTTTCGCGGCTCTCCGCGACTCCGCGAGAGGCCGTTATCTCGTCGAAGACTTCGACGTGGTACGTTTGCCATCCGCATCGGCGCTGCCCACGCTGCGAAAAAGAAAGCCTGACACTGACGTGATTGGCGTCGGATTTCGGAGCGCTGACCTTCTCGCTCCATTCCCAACGCAATTGCCCGGCACACTGCGAGAAGCGCAGGCTGCCGCCCGGTCTATTCGAGGGGCACAGGTGTACGTGGGTGCGCGCGCCGATGAACCGACGCTGCGTGACGCTCTGGGGCGCGACCGGTTGGTGCACGTTGCCACGCACGGCGTCATGAACGCCCGCAATCCGATGTTCTCCCGAATCGAGCTCTCGCGCGGCGCGACCGGCGGCTCAGCGAACGACGGCCGACTGGAGGTGCACGAAGTGCTGGGGCTGCGGGTCAGGAGTCCGCTCGTCTTTTTATCCGGGTGCGAGACGGGCATCGGAATGGCCGGATCGACTTACTGGGCGAGAGGCGACGACTATGCCACGCTCGCCCAGGCGTTTCTTTACGCGGGCACGCGCGACGTGATTGCCACCCTCTGGCAGATCGAGGACAATAGTGCTGCCACTTTCGCCGGCAGGTTTTACGCAGACCTCCGCTCGTCATCCCCCGCAGATGCTCTGGCGCGGGCACAGCGTGAAATGATTCGTGATCCCCGGTTCAACGCGCCGTACTACTGGGCCTCTTATTTAATCAGCGGAGAGGGCCTTTCGACCGGGGAGATGCAAAACCGGCAAGTCTCGTCCGTTCAATAGAATGAAGGTCATCCGTACGGGACCACCAAGAGGTGTGTCATGACGCGTTTCCCGTTCTCGCGGTCGTTCTCGCAATGTTTGCTCCCGATAGTTGCCCTCTTCGCGTTGTCGGCGTGTACCGATAGCACGCCAACCTCCGCGCTTTTGGCTCCCGGCCTTGGGTCGAGTGCAAGAGGCGGCGGCACCGGTCCAACGGTGAAGTCTACCGCTCCCGACACCGCGACTATCGACTCCACTCTCGACGTGCACGTCTTTGGCTCTGGTTTCGATGTCGGCTCCCGTGCCCAGTGGGCATTGAACGGCGTTCCGAGCGGTAAGGTCGTGACCAACTCGACACAGTTCGTCAGCTCCTCCGAACTGGTCGCGAACATCACTATAGCACCGGACGCACCCCTCGCCAGTTACGACGTGATTGTGACGGCGTCATCGGGGAAGGGCGGAATCGGTACGGAGCTGTTCGTGGTCACGGCGAAGGCGACCGACCTCGGCACTCTTTCCGGTGATGTCGGCAGCTACGCGGTAGATGTGAACGACGCGGGCTACGTTGCGGGCAGCAGCGAGAGCACCAGCAATCCAGGTTCTCGCGGGTTCGTGCGCACTGGGACGACCCTAATACCTCTCTCCGACGTTGCCATTTTCAGCAGAGGGTTGGGAATCAGCAACGGCAACCCTGTGTACGTGGTCGGGGACTACGCATATGACGGAAACAGCCATCCCGCGCGCTGGACAGTCAATCCGGCGACTGGAACTGCGACCGTAACTTACCTAAGCAGTGGCTTCGGGTATGCCGATGGCGTCAATGACGCCGGAGCGACAGTAGGGTCGTCAGGGTCCGACGCAGTCACCTGGGACGCCAATGGAACGGCGGAAGTACTTGCTCCACCGGTACCAAACACGTTCACTAGCGGACTCGGCCGGGATATCAATAATGCCGGCTATGTGTTGGTCAACTTTACCGGTGCGTCTTACACCAGAACTTATCTTCGAGCCGGCAACAAACAATGGATCGAGCTGCCTCCTCTCAGCGGCGACGTTTCGACGTTTGGCCGGCGTGTCAGCGAAGTCTCGGGCAATACCGTCTACGTCGCCGGGACAAGCTATCGAAACGACCGTTCTTTTCATGCCATGCGCTGGACAGTTGATGTGGTCTCCAATGCAATCGTGAAGGCTGAGAGTCGTTCAGAGACATCGAGCAGTTCCGACGTGGGCCTTGGCGGGTCGGTTTCAGGGTCGCTCGAAGGCAAGTCTACAAACACTCCATTTATTTGGCGGCTGAGCGGACTATTGACCTTGAGGCCTCCAAAGGGCGGCACCAATGGTCAGGCGAGCGGAATCAACTCCAGCGGTAATGCGCTGGTTGGCCAAGCCTTGTTTGGTGGCCGGAAGCACGCGGTTCTCTGGACGCTTCCATCCCCCTGATGGAAGCGTCCGACCAGGACGGCGCTCGGATCTGTCGAGTAGCAACGGCATTTACACGAGGGCGGTGTAGTCTCCTAACGGTCCAGTAGCGTCTTCTCCTCGAATCACGCTCGAGGATGCGCCTTCTGATAAACCTGCTTGAGCCGCTCGATGCTGGTGTGGGTATAGATCTGCGTCGTCGAGATCGACGCGTGGCCAAGCAGCTCCTGCACCGCCCGCAAGTCCGCGCCCGCATCCAACAGGTGCGTCGCGAACGTGTGGCGCAGCGAGTGCGTCGACAGCCCCGAGCTCTCGTCGATCTTGTCGAGGAATCCCTTGACCGCATTCTGGATGGCGCGCAGCGAGATTCGCTTGCCGCGATTGCTGAGAAAGAAAGCGGTTCGGTCGCCGGCCGGTCCGATCGCGCGCAACAGCTCGTCGCGCTTTGATTCGTAATTTCTTAGGGCGAGCTGCGCGTGGTCGCCAATGGGGATGATCCGCTCTTTTCTTCCCTTCCCGCGCACCTTCACCTGCTGTGACAACAGGTCCAGGTCCATACGGTTTATTCCGCGCAGCTCGGAGAGCCGCATTCCAGTTGAGTAAAACATCTCGAGGATGGCGCAATTCCTTACGTCCTCGAATCGTCCTTCCTGCGCCTTAAGCTCCGCTGACTGGAACAACAGCTCGATCTGCGAACGATCGAGATAACCGGGCAGATACTTGTCCTGCTTGGGAGTGCTGACGCTTCGCGCCGGGTTGGCCTCGACTTGCTCATTGCGGTGCAGATATTTGTAAAAGCTGCGCACAGCCGAGAGGCTCCGCGCGATCGACCGCTTATTCAGCTTCTTCCGTGTCAGGTGCGCGAGAAATCCGCGGATTGCCAGACGATCGAGCCCCTGCCACGACCATTCCTTGACACCATAGTAGCTGCCGAGGAAGGACACGAATTCCTCGAGGTCGCGGCGGTAGGCAGTGACTGTATTCGGAGAGACGTCGCGCTCTTTCTCCAAATGAACCAGAAACTCCTGGACCGCTTGTGGCTCGCTCATGCCCGCGCCAACGGCGCGCCAATCAAATCGTTGGCTTCTGCCCAAGCCCGCAGATCAGCGAGCGCGCGCTCGGCCATCATCTCCTTTTTCCGTTTCTTGTCGCGCACCCGATTCGGAAGATCGTCCACGAGTCCGAAGTTCGCGTTCATAGGCTGGAAGTGCTTCGGATCCGCCTCGTGCATATATCGATAGAGCGCGCCCATCATCGTCGTCGGCGGCGGGATCACGGGCCCGTCACCCATTATCAGCCTTGCGAGGTTGATTCCGGCCAGAAGTCCTGTCGCGGTGCTCTCCGTGTATCCCTCGACGCCGGTTATCTGCCCCGCGAACAGTATCGTCGGCTCATCACGCGCCGCGAGGTGCACACTCAACGTCGCCGGCGAATTGAGATATGAGTTGCGGTGGATCGAACCGTAGCGCAGAAACTCCGCGTTCTCCAGGCCGGGAATCATCCGCAAAACTCGCTGCTGCTCCGGGATACGCAGCCGCGTCTGGAATCCGACGACGTTCCACATCCGACCGGCGCGATCCTCCTGGCGAAGCTGCACCACCGCGTATGCTTCACGTCCGGTGCGTGGATCGCGCAATCCAACCGGCTTGAGCGGACCAAATCGGAGCGTCTCCGCTCCGCGCTTCGCCATGACTTCTACGGGCATGCAGGCCTCGAAGTACGGCACCTCGTCGAACTCGTGGCCATGGTATTGATCGGCGCCGACGAGAGCTTCGATGAATGCGTCGTACTGCTCGCGCGTCATCGGGCAGTTCAGGTAAGCGCCAGCGTTATCGGCGCCGTCCATGGTTTCCTTGCCGTACCGCGATGCACGGAAGGCTACTGAATCGTCTATCGATTCACTCGAGACTATTGGTGCGATCGCATCGTAAAACGCGAGTGCTCCCGCGCCGAGGCGACTGCGAATCGCTTCAGCCAGCTTCTCCGACGTAAGCGGGCCCGTCGCCACGATGCACGGCGGATGGAGGTCGCTCATTTCATCGCGCACGACGCTGATCAGCGGTTCAGACTCGATTCGTCGCGTTACGTCGGCAGAAAAGATGTCTCGATCGACTGCCAGCGCACTGCCGGCTGATACTCTGGCGCCGTCTGCGGCCCTTAGGATCAGCGACCCCAGTATTCTCATCTCGGCCTTCAAAAGGCCGTGCGCGTTCGTGTGCTCGGTGCTCTTGAAAGTGTTGGAGCAAACAAGCTCGGCGAGCCTGTCCGTCTTGTGCGCTGGTGTCGTGCGGACCGGACGCATCTCATAAAGAGTGACTTCGTGGCCGCGCCGAGCGAGCTGCCAGGCAGCCTCGGACCCGGCGAGTCCGCCGCCGACGATCGTTATCCGCTGACTCACACCGCCACGGCTTCAGTTGGCGAAGGAACGACGTCCCACTCGTTCGCGCAGCGGATGCACCGCCGGTACTCGCCGCGCGTCTTTGTGAACTTTGCTTCGGCCCCGACGTAGCCGCACTCCGGACACGTTTCCACAACCGGCTTGTCCCAGACCACGAAATCGCAGTTCGGATAATTCGAGCAGCCGTAGAAAGCCTTTCCTCTTTTCTTGGAACGGCGCACAGCGATGTCTCCGCCATCCTTCGGACACTTCACTCCAGTCGGCATGGACCGGGTTCCCCTGCACTTCGGGAACTTGCTGCAGCCGAGGAATTCCCCGGAGCGCCCATGGCGAATGACCATCGGTGAGCCGCACTCGTGACAGATCTCGTCGGTCGGCTGTGCCGGCTTGCGGTCGCCGCGCAACGGCCGCGTGTACTTGCAGGCCTTCGGATGATTCTCGCAGGCGAGAAACGGCCCGAAGAAGCCACCGCGCGGGACGAGTTTACCACCACAGTCCGGACACTTTTCGGTGGCGAACGCGGTGAGGTCGTGCGCTTCACCGATCAAGGCTTCGATGTCGGCGCCCTTCACGGACTCGGCGAAGGGTCCGTAGAAATCCTTGAGCATCTTACGCCAGTTGACGTCGCCGTCCTCGATCTTGTCGAGATCGGTCTCCATGTGGGAAGTGAACTTCACGTTGAACACGTCGGGGAAGCTCTTGACCATTACCTTCTCGACCTGCTCGCCGAGCTGAGTTGGGAAGAAGCGGCGCTGCTCCAGCTGAGCGTACCGCCGGTCTACGAGCGTGGAGACGATCGACGCATAGGTCGACGGACGACCAATGCCCAGGCGCTCCAGCTCTTTTACCAGACTCGCTTCCGAGTAGCGCGGCGGTGGCTCGGTGAAATGCTGCGACGGAGTTATCGCCTTGACCGGGATGTTCTCGCCTTTCTCGACGACGGGGAGACCCTGCTCTTCCTCGAGTGCTTTGCCCTCTTCCGCTTCGCGAGATTCCTTGTACAGCCTCTGATAGCCCTCGAATTTCACAACGCTGCCGGTGGCTCTGAACAGGAACTTGCCCATGTCGAAATCCACCGTGGTCGTGTCGAACACGGCGGGCGCCATCTGCGACGCCATGAAACGCTGCCAGATCAACTCGTAAAGACGGTACTGATCGTCCTTGAGATACTTTCTAATGTGCTCCGGCCGCCGCGTCGGATCCGTGGGCCGCACGCATTCGTGCGCGTCCTGGGTGTTCTTCGATTTGCTGTCCAGATATAGACGCGGGCCGTCGGGCAGATACTCCTTCCCATACATCATCTTCAGGTAATCGCGCGCCTGCTCGGCGGCTGACGGCGCCACACGCGTCGAGTCAGTGCGCATGTATGTAATGAGACCCACCGCGCCTTCCTGACCGATCTCAATGCCTTCGTAGAGGTCCTGCGCCAGACGCATGGTGCGCTTCGAGCCGAAGCTCAGTTTTTTAGCCGCGTCCTGCTGGAGGGTGCTGGTCGTAAACGGCGCCGATGGATTCTTGCGACGCTCGCGACGCTTGACCTCGGTGACTTCGAACGTCTTTCGCGGCTTGAGAGCGGCAAGAATCTCGTTCGCTTCGCGCTCGGTGCTGATGACCGGCTTTTTCCCGTCGAGCAAATGCAGCTTGGCTGTGAACTGCTGCCTGTCCTTCTCGAGCAGGGCTTCGACCGTCCAGTATTCCACCGGCTTGAACGCACGGATCTCACGCTCTCTTTCGACGAGTAGCCGCAGCGCCACCGTCTGAACACGTCCGGCGGAGATGCCTTTCTTCACCGTCTTCCACAGCACAGGACTCGCCTTGTACCCGACGAGACGATCGAGGACGCGACGCGCCTGCTGCGCGTCAACCTTGCGCTCGTCGATCTTTCCGGCGTTGGCTATCGCTGATTGAACCGCGTCGCGCGTGATCTCGTGAAAAAGAACTCGTCGCACCGGCGCGCCGTTCTTCGACTTGATCTGCTGGGCGACGTGCCAGGCGATCGCCTCGCCCTCGCGGTCGGGGTCGGTCGCCAGAAAGATCTCGCGCGAATCTCTAGCCGCGCTCTTAAGCTCGGCGACGGTTTTTTCCTTGCCGGGAATCGTCACGTACTCGGGCTCGAACCCGTTGTCGATGTCGATGCCCATCTTCTTTTCCGGCAGGTCGCGGACGTGTCCGACCGTTGCGCGAACACGATACGACCGGCCCAGATACTTACCGATGGTTTTCGCCTTGGCGGGCGACTCGACGATCACCAGTGAGGTCGAACCGGCCGCGACTGGTATTTCGTCGAGGCTGGTAGCCGCGGCTTTGCGCGCTTTGGATGCGCCACCCGCTTTTTTCGATCGGCTGGCTGTCTTTTTAGATGTCTTGGCTCTCGCCATTTAGTGCACCGTAGTGTTGTCGCCGTTGCCCGACGAATCCTCTAGACCTGTTCCCTCGAGGAGCCCGCGCAGATCGTCGAGCGCGATGCGCCCATCGAACTGCATCATCGCCCGCTCGATAATGTGCTCGAGCTCGAGGCCGGTGATCACTCCGGACCCCGAGAGCGAGAGCAAATGACCCCAGGCCTCCGGCGCGAAGCGACCCCGTTCGTGAGGTCCCATCACTCGAAATGTCGTCTGAGTTGGCAGGCGTTCGTCCATGTTCGGCTTTTTAAGTGTACGTGGCGGCCGAGGCGAGCTCGACCACCCTTGTTATAAGTTGTTGTCGCGCAAGGGTTTCCGTGTCCAGAACGTAGTCTGCATTCTCGTAGAGACTCCGTCTTTTTTCGTAGAGCTCGCGTAACGCCAGCACCGGATCGCGTCCCGCGAGCAACGGCCGTGTCTCCACCCGACGAAGTCTGCGCGCAACTGCTTCGGGTGACGCTCTAAGGTATATGATACGTCCAGCCGAACGCAAAAGTTCGACGGAAGCTCTTTGGGTGATCCATCCCCCGCCCGGCGACAAAATCATTCCGCCGCTCCGGCTCAGCTCCTCCGTGAGTGTGCGCTCCAGGTCTCGAAAGTGCTCCTCGCCTTTGATACGAAAGATTTCCCGCACTTCCATCCCCGCTCGCCGCTCGATCTCCCGATCGAAATCCATGAAGGGACGGCCCAAGGCGCGCGCGGACGCCTTTCCGATCGTTGTCTTCCCGACTCCCGGCAGACCGACGAGGATCAGGTGCGGCGCAGCAGACCCGCGCTTATCGTCCCTTTCTGGCACTTAGCGACGAGATGTAGCCGTCGTAGTTGCGTCGCGTCTCCTGGAGTGAGTCTCCGCCGAACTTCTCCAGGAACGCATGCGCAACAACGAAAGCTGTCATACCCTCGGCGATAACCCCCATCGCCGGAACGGCGGTGACATCACTTCTTTCCGCAACTGCCTGGGCCGGCTCGCGCGTCCGCATTTCGACTGTATCGAGAGGACGCATTAGAGTGCTGATCGGCTTCATGGCCGCGCGCAGCACCAGTTGCTCACCGGTGGTAATCCCGCCCTCCATTCCACCCGCCCGGTTCGTCCGTCGACGCACGCGACCCGCTCTCACGTTTTTATCGTCTGCATCGATCTCGTCGTGCACGTCCGACCCCTTTCGCTTCGCGCATTCGACTCCGAGTCCGATTTCGACCGCCTTCACAGCCGGGATCGACATCAATGCCGCGGCCACGCGGCCGTCGAGTTTCCGGTCCCACGAGACGTGAGATCCGAGGCCTACCGGTACGCCGTCGCAAATCACTTCGGCTATTCCGCCGAGGGTGTTGCCTTCTTTTTTGGCGGCATCGATGCGCGCAATCATTTCGGCTTCCGCGTTCTTGTCCAGAGTACGCAGCGGTGATTGGTCCGCGGCGGAGTTGAGATCAGCGGGCATTGTCGAGGGAGGTTTCGCATCCACACCGCCAAGGTGAATGACGTGACTGGCGACGCTCACCCCGAACTCACGCAGGAATCGCTTGCAGATCGCTCCAGCGGCTACGCGAGCGCTCGTCTCGCGCGCCGACGCTCGCTCCAGGATGTCCCGCGCGTCGTCGCGATCGTACTTGAGCATGCCTGACAGGTCAGCGTGGCCCGGCCGTGGCCTTGTAACCGCCCTTTTGCGGGCTGGATCGCCCTCCCGCGGCGCCGGGTCCATTATCTCCTGCCAGTTCTTCCAGTCGCGGTTCTGGATCACCATGGCGATGGGAGAGCCGAGCGTCTCCCCTGCTCTCACGCCCGAGAGTATCTCGGCGTGGTCCGACTCGATGGTCATGCGTCTGCCGCGGCCGTAGCCCTGCTGGCGACGCGCGAGCTCCGCGTCGACGTCTGCGGCCACGAGCGGCAGGCCCGCCACCATTCCCTCGAGAATGGCGACGATCGCGGCTCCGTGTGATTCACCGGCGGTGGTGAAGCGCAGCATGCGTCTCCGGAGAAAAAAAACGAGCCCGGCTTTCGACCGGGCTCGTGGTGAAGCGTGTCCGCTTCCGTTCGCTCTACGGGCAGGTCGTCGTAAACGTATTCGGAAGCGTCGCGATGACAACCCCTCGCGCCGTGGCGCCGACGAGCACCAGCTCGCCGCTGGAGATGCGGTATGCTGCCTTGATCGGCCCGATGATCGGGTCGCGGATCGGAATCGACGACACTCTCTGGTAGCAGTGCGTGTCGAAGATCTCGATCAGCGGCTCCGAAGACGCCGCGAACACCAGACGCGTGTTCAGCGGGAACGAATTCGGACCGGTGTTGAGCGGATGGAAGTCGAGGCCGGCGTTGCTGACCGTCGTGTTCAAGACGCCCTGCAGCCGCAGCAGCGGGTTCAATACGTAGGTAGAGTCTGCGCGGATAGCTGAGAGCGAACCGTCGAAGTTGATCGCGACGCCCTTTACCTCTGCGAAAGTGTTGGCGATGAAGTCCGACACCGCAGTCGAGGGCGAGACACCATTGTCGACATCCGGAATGGGCAGTGGTTGCTGCACCCCCAGCGCATCGGGAGCCGTGGTCTGAAAACCGCGATCAACATCGTACGAAACAGCTCGACTCCCGAAGACGCTGCCACCCTCACCGAAGATTGCGCGGCGGAAGTTTCCGGAATTTCGCGCAAAAGTAGTGTCTCTGAAGCCCAGTTCGCGCAAGCGCACCACCCTTGAGTACTTCTTCTCGTTGGGAGCGGTCCCCACGGTTTGAATGTAGGGCACGAGCACGGTGGTATCGACGCCGTTCGCATCGAATCGGACAATTTCCAGGGTATCTGACCGATTCGCCGATTGTCCCATCGCCGGCTCAAAGAAAAAGTGCGACGTGCGGAAATCCGTTTTCCCAGCGACCGTGACACCGCGAGTCAGGTTCTCCCAACGGATTGTTCCCGCCAGGTCGTTGAAAGGCGCGCTCTGACCAGGTGTTGGCGTGGTCGTATAGGTCAGTACGACTTCGCTGCACACTCCCGCGCCGGCGATACACGTGGCAGCAGGGAACTGCGGACGGTCGCTGAAATCGTAGCGCGTACGCTGCTGGAACGGCAGACCGCTTGGACCCGCCGTGACGGTGGTCACACTGTAGACAATGATGTTTGGCAACGCATAGCGGAACACTTCGGCGCCGTTGGCACCGACGTTGAGATCGATGTAGCTGATGTCGGTTCCACCGGAATTGGCAATGAGCAGGGTGTCGCCTTCTGCCCCGTTGCGATCACGCGGCCACACCGTGAGACCCCATGGGCGTGAGCCCACGATCACCGGCGTCTTGAAGGACGAATCCGACAGATTGAACACCTCGACCTGGTTGCGCGTGATGTTCGTCAGGTAGAGACGATCCTTGCCATTGTGGTAGAAAGCATCGGCCACCTGTCCACCATTCGGCAGTGGGCGAGTTACACCCGCGACCACTGTAACGGTGTCAATCCGGTCAGCGCCGCTCGAGAGCTTCGCGTAGGCTCGTACGCCGTTGGCGTTGCGAGCGAAAACCTGTATGTACGCCGTGGTCGGGAAGGTCGTATACGGCAGCTTCATCGCGAACGTATGCAGGTCGAACGTCAGCTGGCCGTTGGAGAGGAAGGTCGCCGAGTCGTCGATAGCACCGCCGACAGTCCGCCTCACCTCGTAACCGAGCTGAGCGATTCCGCTCGGATCGTCTGCTTCGACGTGAACGGTATCCGTAACCTCGACGCGCTTGCCATGACCGCACGCGTTGTCGTATGTCTGATTGCCAACGCAGTACTGGTTGACGACTGGCACCGAGTTTACCTGCGCCGCCGTCTGCACTGTGATGGTGATGCTAGGCCCGACCGCACGCTGTCCGAGCGAGTCTCTCAGGAACGGGGTGATTGTCAGCGTACCCGCGGCGGCATTGGCCGGGATCGCTATTGTGTCCTGCATGTTGATCGAATCGCGCAGAGGGCTCGAGTAAATCACCGAGTCCGCCCTTACAACCGGTCCCGTGGTGAACAATCCGAGCGCGCGGACCTTGATGGCGGTCTTGCCCATCACCGTCACGAGGATCGACTTGCCGAGCACCGCCGAGCTGCCCGAGGTCGGGCTGATTACGCGAACCTCAGGCGGCGGAACGTTGCCGGTGGCGAGTCTCAGAGTATCAACGCCGGAGCTGTTGCCGGCACCGTCGGTAGCTTCAGCGGTTACAATGACCGGAGTTCCGGGGGGAACGGCGCGCGACGCAAAGAGAGTGAATGGAAGGCCAATGCTCGTAACCGCGCTGGTGAATGTCGTGTCGTACACGAATCCAACCGCGCCGATGGCCTGAACGTGAATGGTCTTCAGTCCCAGGTTGTCGGAGGCGTCCGTTCTGAATGAAATGACGGTGTCCGCACCTCCGGCCACCGGTGTCAGTGTGAGCGATGGCGGAACTCGGTCACGCAGCGGATCGATCGACGTAGAGTCGTTGCACGCTGCGACGAACAGTGAGACCGACACTGCCGCCACGGCTACAACGATACCGCGGCGCAGGAGGGCCGAAGGAGCTTTATGCATACGAGTCACCTTTAACGGGTGGCTGGTGGGATCGGATTGGACGATGCGCCCGGAATCGGGGCTCCGTCATCGATGATGTGAGGCGTGACTAGGATCAGGAGGTCACGCTTTTCGTCGTCGGTGCGCGTCTCGCCGAAGAGTCTGCCGATGATCGGCAGATCGACGAGGAGCGGGATTCCCGACTTCGACTGCGTGGTCTGCGTAACGGTCAGCCCGCCGATGACTGCGGTCTCCCCGTCGCCAACTAGGAGCTGGGTGTCGCCTGCCTGCTTGCCGAAGATGAAGCCGACGTCCGACGACGCGAGCTGCGCATCGGAGTTTTCAGCATGGAGGAGCAGCAGGATCTGACGGTTGTTGGTGATGTGCGGCGTTACGGTCAGAATGATACCGACCTGCTTCAGTTGCACCGTCGCGCGCGGTACCGCGCTCGGATTGGCCTGTCCGCCTATATTCGCCGTGTTGGCGTCCAGAACTCTGATCGGGATTTCCTGACCGACCTGGATCGATGCCTGTCTGTTGTCCAGCGTCACGATACTCGGCTCCGCCTGGAGATCGGCGAGACGAACTTCCTGCAGAGCGTCGAGGAAGCTGGTAAGCTGGAATTTGCCGAGCGCGGTCGAGAAGACCACTTGCAGTGCTGGGTTGATGACGCGTGCGTTTGCATTTGCGATCGCCGATAGCGCGTTGCCGCCGAGGAGAACTCTGTCTCCCTGGAACGGCGTGCCGCCGCCGAGTGCGTCGGGAACTCCGTCGCCGTTGGTGTCGATCGGCTTGAGCGTCGCTGGGTCCGGACGCTTGACTAGCTGGCTGAAGAACTGATCGGTGCCCGTACCGAGATCGTACGAGAGCCCGATGTCTTCGATATTCGTTCTATTGACGAAGATGATCTTGGCCTTGATGCCGACTTGCGGAGTGCGAACGTCGAGGTTGCGCACGTACTGCAGGACATCGGCGAGGCGCGAAGCCGTCTCCGTGATGATGAGCGTGTTGGTGGTGCTGTCAGCGGCGACCAGTCCACGCGCGACGCAGTTCGGACGCGAGTTGTTCTGCACGTTGCCGCTCGAAGGAATCTGCGCGTTGGCGAGACAATCCTTCTGCAGCAGCTGCTGAATGGTCGGTACGAGCGCGGTTGCGCGCGCATAGTTGATGGAGACCAGCTGCGTCTGGAGCGGCTCCGACGCCTGGCGATTGATAATGTTCGAGTAGCTGTCGACGGTAATGATGCCGGAGAGCGCGTCTTCCGAAGCAGCGAGACCCTGGCCCTGCAGAATTGCGCGGAGCGCTACGTCCCACGGCTGATTGCGAATCTCGGCCGTGACCGTGCCGGTCACGTCCTTACCAACGACGATCGTACGTCCGGAGAAGCTCGCGAATGACGCGATGACATCGCGGATGTCGGTGTCCTGGAACGTCACGGTGATCGGAGGCTGCTGAGATTGCTGCGCCTGCGAGAACAGCGCGGTGTTTCTGTCGTCGTTAATTGTTCTGGCGGGCGCCGGAGCTGGTTCCGCAGCGATTGGAGCGTCATCCTGTACTTCGACCTGGGCGACGGGCTCGATGCGAGCTTCAACCTTCGGCGCCGACACGTGGGCCGGTGCCGGAGCGGTGTACTTCGGCGTCGAGGTCGCGGTTACGTCCGCTACAGTCGTCGTCTTCGGCGTTGATGCTGACGCGTGCGCCGAGGTACGTCCGGACGACCAGGAGCTGTACTCCGTCGTCTTGCCACCGGACACGCTGATGCGAACTTCCTTGTCGGTGCGCTTCATCTCGTACGGGTGCTTTCCATCCATTTCGATGACGACGCGCACGACACCCGTGCGGTACTGCGAATATCGAACGTTCGTGATCCCGCCGCGTGCTACTCTATCGTAGCTCCGGTGGGACATGTCGAGGGTGGCTCCCTTGAGGTCCACGACGACTCGCGCCGGCGAGTCGAGCGTGAAATCCTGCACGTCGACGGCCGCGTTTACGCCGATCACCACTTCGGTCTTCCCGGATGACGGGACGACGCTGACTGAGTGGACGGTCGCAGCCGAGGGCAGGAACAGGAGCGCTGCAGTGGGCAGCGCCTTCAGAAAACTCATTGACGGAGCCTCATTTTGCTCGAATCGGGAGGCTGTATCGGCAGTAGTTCCTGGCGACTGTAGCCAAACTCTTCGATCGTGAAAATCACAGCCTTTTCCTGGATGGCCGCGACGCGCATTCTGCCTATCGTCTGGCCAACCTTCACTCTGTACTGTGTCTTAGACGTCGGATCGCGCAAAACCGCAACAGAATTTTGACCGCGCGGATCGTACGCAACGGCCACCAGCTTCAGGTCGTTGAGAAGGGGACGCAGGTCCGACGTCGTCAACAAGGAAACGAAAGGATCGCGGCGTCCATCGCCGTCGTACTGAAAGATTTCGCGGTTGATGAGCACCTTTGGTCCGCTGTCAACGGCCGCAGCGGGCGCAGGTGCAGCCGGAGTCTTGGGCGCAGTTGTCTTTACTGGCGCGCTCCCGGCCACCGAGCTCACCGGCTTGGGCGTCGAGGTCTTGGCGGCCTGTGCGCGGGCTTGCGCCGACGCTGCATTCGCGACGAGCGCCACCATTGTCAAGGCAAACGAGATTGAGCGCTTCATTATCTCACCGCGTTAGGCGGAGTGTAGGCAGTTGTCCGCGCGACGTACGTCTGAACCTGAAATTCGGTATCGACTAGTGACTCGCCCTTTCTCACACGCGCCTTCGTTTTGTCGGCGACGGGGTGCAGCTTGATCGCCATCGTCACGGGCGCGATGATGCGGTTGAGTGAGCCCACGTTGCTGAGGAATTGTCCGACCGGGTGATAGCCCCCGATCACGGCGAGCTTGTAGCGATAGGTATCGAACTGTTCGCCCGGCAGAACCGGCATCGGTTCAACCGTCGCCAGATCGAGTCCGACGCGCCGCGCGGCTGTCGAGATGTCCTCGAGAAGCGCAGGAACTTCGTTGCTCCTCGGCACCAGCTGCCGCATCACCCGCAGGCTCTGCTCGTACTCGGCCGACTGGGCGCGCAGCTTCTGCAGACTGCCCTGCGCAATGTCGGCGCGGGCCTGCTGGTTCTTCTTATCGAGGGAATCCACGTGAACCTGCGTGACCCTCAGCTCTTCCGCCTTGGGCTTGTACAGGAAATACCAATAAAGAGCTGCAAGCAGCACGGCGCCGAGTCCTATCCCGCCCATCGCCTGCTCGCGCTTCGTCATGTTTGCGCCGATTGCCATCTTAGTGTACCGCCGAGACTACGAGTGGGACTGTCTTGATCACGAAGGTCGGCGGCGTCTGCGTTTCGGCCGCCAGCGAGAACTCCGTGACTTCCTTGCCTTCCGCCTGCACCAGATCCGACCGCGTCAGCTGCACGTTCTGGATGAACGGCGAAGCTTCCAACGCCTTCATGAAGCGAGTCAATGCCTGGATGTCGACCGTGTGTCCGACGATCCTGAACTGAATGTCCTTCGCCGAGGCGAGCAGCGAATCGGCTCTCGCTTTGCGCGCGCGATCCCTTTCCGCACTCCTTTCACGTGGCGTCTTGGTGCTGTCAACGGGAACCGATTTCTTCGACGTATCTGCAACAGCAACGCTCTTGGGCGTGCTCGTCTGAGTGATCTCGGTCAGCCACGTGTACTGCGGCAGCGCGTTCGAGATTTCGTACATCAGATGCGACCACAGGTAGCGCGAATCGTCGATCGATTTGATGATTGCGATCTGCTGATAGAGTGAGTCGCGGGTTGATTCCGCTCTCGACTTGGCAGTCAGAACAGCGCTGAACTGCGCAGAGTCCTTTACCGCTTTCGTCTCTCTCTCGTCCAGCTCGCTTGCCTGCGCGGCCTGGTGGATGAACATGAAGGCGATCAGAAGTCCCGACACACCCGCGGCCGCAATGGCGCCCAGCAGGTACTTGTCGGTGATCTTGTCGGTTATTCCGGCGAACAGGCCCTTGAAGTCGAACTTGGCGCTGTTGGTGGTGGCGCTGCGCCGCTTCTTCTTGCCGTCCCCGGGAAGGAGATTGATCTCGATCATTGTGTCATTACTCCGGGGTCAGTTCGCGCGCAGGGCCAGGCCGATCGAGAGCATCAGCAGAGGGGCGACTTCGTCCGTTACCAACGACTCCAGCGCGCCTTCGCGCACCTGCATCGTGGCCAGCGGATTCGCCATCTCTACCGGCTTCTTCAGCCGCTGCCCAAGCGAGTCGGTCAGACCAGGGGTGCGTGAGCCGCCACCACAGGTGTAGACAGCCTTCATTTGACCGTCACCTTTGAGCGAGGTCGAAAGGAAGGCAATTGCCCGCTCGAGACCCGTTGCGATCTCTTCGGTGCGTGCGGTTATCACCGAATCGAGCTGAGGCGAGCGATCGTAACCTCTGATCAGCGCCTCGGCGTCCGTCGCCGAAAGGCCGTGCTCGCGTTGTAGATCTTCGCGAAGCCGGCGCGTGCCAATGGGTAGGTCGCGGGTAAGAATCGGGACGCCATCGTCCAGAATGTTGATGTTGGTCACTTCGTGTCCGATGTTCACGAGTCCGACCGCGCCACTCATGGCGGCGGGATAGTTGATCTCGAACGCGTTGTGCAGGGCAAAAGCGTCCACGTCCATCGCCCTGGGCGTAATCCCGGCCTCGGCAAGGATGCGAAGCTTTGCTTCAACGAGATCGCGCTTGGCTGCCACAAGAAGGACGCTCATCTCGTCCCGTCCATCGCCGTTGCTGTCGAGGATCTGGAAGTCGAGCTCGACCGAGTCGACATCCGGGACGTGCTGCTCCGCTTCCCAGCGCATTAGCTCGCGCGCCTGTTGTTCCTTCACGCGCTCAGTCTTGATGCGCTTGATGATGACGTCGCGACCGCCAACTGCGGCTACGACCGCCTTGGAGTTCGCGTCTACCGACTCAATAGTTGTGCGGATCACATCAGAGACGAGATGCGGATCCATCACTTCGCCGTCCACGATGGCATCATCGGGAAGCGGAGTGATCGCAACCTTGACCAGTTCTGGTGTCGACTTCGAGTGATCAACGACGGCGACCTTTACGAGGCCGGAACCGATGTCGAGCCCTACGCTAGTCTTCTTCCGGCCAAATAACGCCATCGCGGCCCTTGGTAAATGAATGCAAGAGAGTGGAGACCAACCGCGTGGCACTGCTGCCTAAGGTCCGTCACCAATCGTTCGAACTAAGACACGATTCAATTGGCGCGAAAGTAACGATGGCTGGCACGGTTTTAGAAAAGCTCCGACCACCCCCGCTCCGGAATCCGGTCGATAATTATCGAATGGTTCGAGTCGGACGAGACCCGCACAAGGAGTCCAATGCGACTGGCTGCCGCCGAATTCGACTTCGCTTCGGCATCTGCGACGAGCCAGCAAAGAGTGGAGTCGAGCCGGGTTAGGTATACCCGTACCGAGCTGCTTCCCCCGCCACCGATATTCGTCGTCCCTCCGATCGGGAGTGAGTCGATGGTGGTTCGCGCCAGGGAGACCATCGCTCCGGCAAGGGACGACTCAGACTCGAGGAAAGCACGCTGGCGAAGCTCCAACGCCGCTCCGGTTCGCGTTTCTTCCGTGGTAGCAAAGAACACCGCGGCAACCAATGCAGCGATGAGAAGGAGGGCGAGCAGCGACGCCGCCAGTACGAAGCCCGGACGAACGCGCGAGTCAACGCGCGTTCGGCACACCCCCAACGGGCGACTCATTCGAGCCTGTTCCGCACTGCGATAGAAACCCTGGCCGAATCGGCGAATCCCTTCGAACGGCCGTCGAAGAGAATTCTTTGCCGACTCTCCGACCTCGCAGTGACGTCGACTCTTGCCAAAGTCAGTGGGGAGGAGGTCTGGCCAAGGCGGACGCCCGCCGTGTCGTAGTACTCCAACAGAATCCCGCTCGCGGCTGGAACCGCGCTATACGCGCGGTAAGGGCCGCTTATTGGCTGGATGGCACCACAACTCGAAATCGAGAGGGCGTTGCACCGGCGGTAGCCGAGGTACCAGGCACCGTCGGAGGATCGGTATAGACTGTAGCGGCCGCGTCGAACGAACCTGATCGGCGCTCCGACGTCGATATCGGAGGCAAGCGGACGAGCCAGCGTTAACGCGTAGCCGCCGGATCCAGCGGCAGCAGAAAAGGCTACTATCCGGTAGCGCTCCCAAGGCGAGCGCTCGATCTCCGACTTGCGGTACAGGATAGCTAGGTCTCCGGTGTCCGGCTGCGTGAGGAAGGCCGTGAGCGTATTTCCGTGTGGAGACGTTCCCGCGGGAAGATGCACCATATCTGGAGTTTCTTTGGCAGCGATGACGGAGCTACCGATCGCCGCAAAGAATTCGATCGCCGAGTCCGCCATCAGGCTCACAGTGTCGGTTGGGGAAAGACCGCGAATATCCGTAGCAAGGAGATCCAGTGCGTCCCGAACGTCCGCCCGCGCGTGCAGCAGCTCCGTTGCGCCACGATAGAACCGCTGCTGACGCAAGAGGGTTGCGCCGATGATGGCGCCGGCGAGTCCCAGGATTGCAATGACGACGGCCACTTCTGCGAGTGAGAACGCGGGCCGCTGACTGGGCGTTCGTTTCAGAGGGAACACGCGAAAGCTGCCCGGTACGTTTCGGTCCGCCGACCTTCGCGTGATGGATAGCTCACCGACACGGACGCTTGCGCCACGTTGAAACTGAGCGGTGTGACGGTCCATGCTGACTCGACCGCTCCGATCGCCTCGTGCCCATCTGCTTGGGCGCACTGCGACTCCAGCACCTCGAGCCTGCTCGATGCAGTTCGCCTGGCCCGTTCCACGATCGCGTTGTGTTCCATTTGGCGGGTCAGAAGCGCGCCTCCGCCGGCGAGCGACAACGTGCCGATACTGAAAATGAAGAGCGCGACCACGGTCTCCACCAGCGTATAGCCCTCTCGACCCACTCTCGTCGGCACTCCACAGCTTATGCGGAAATCTCTCTGTTGCGTGATTGGCACTTGACGCCTGAAACCGAAAACCCGCGGCCACCAAAGAGAAACGGAGCGTCTTGCGACGCTCCGTTTCTCTCAGGCTGGATTCAGCCTGATCAGGTGCAGGTGATCACACCAGCGG
>JBHEME010000029.1:0-24213 GCA_046262755.1 Gemmatimonadaceae bacterium
CAGTGAGGATAAAGATCGTGCTGCCGTCGGGTGTGGGTGTGTTCAGCCCGTCGACGAAGCGGATGCTCTCTTCGTTGACGAAGACGTTGATGTGTTGGCGGACGTTGCCGCGTTCGTCCATTACGCGATCCATCACGCCCGGGGATCGCTTGCCCAGCGCGGCGAGCGCGTCTCCGACCGTAGCGAACGACGCGTCGAGAGTGACGGTCGTCTGGTTGTCGGCCTGCGAGCAAAGAACGCGCGGGAGCTCGACGGTTATCATGACGCGCCCGTCATCGCCGTCTTGACGCAGACTATGGGTGGAAGACCGCCAGCGAGCTCTGTCCACGAATCGCCTGAATCGTTCGAGCCGTAAAGCTTTCCGCTGCGCGTTCCGAAATAGATCCCGGCGGGGTCGAAGGAATCCGCCGACAGCGCATCGCGCAGGATGTTCTCGTAGGCTCCTTCCTGTGGCAGTCCCTTTGTGAGTGGGTGCCAGCTCTTGCCGGCGTTCGTAGTGCGATAGACGCGCAGCTTCGCCTCTGGCGTGCAGCGGAACATGTCGGCCTCGATCGGAACGATGTAGACGGTGTCGGGATTGTGCGGATGCATTTGCATCGCGAAACCGAAATCCGACGGGACGCCGTTGGCGATGTCCTGCCAGGTTTCGCCCCAGTCATCGCTCCGATAAAGTCCCCAGTGATTCTGTAAAAAGAGTCTCTCCGGTCGTGACGGATGGTGCACGACTTTGTGCACGCACTGTCCGAACTCAGGATACTTGTCGGGCAGAAACTGCGCGCGCACGCCGACGTTGCGCGCCCGCCAGGTTTTGCCGCCATCGTCGGTGCGATAGACGCCCGCGGCCGAGATGGCGATCAGCATCCGCTTCGGATTGTTCGGATCGAAGATGATCGTGTGCAGGCAAAGTCCACCCGCGCCGGGCTGCCAGCGCGGCTGGTGCTCGTGGCGCAGCAATCCTTCGTTGGGCTGCCAGCTGTGACCACCGTCGCGGGACTCGAACAGCGCCGCCGGCTCGACGCCACAGTAGAGAACGTTCGACTCGGTCGTCCGACCGGGAATGATTTGCCAGATCTGGGCGAGCGCGCGTCCCGAGTCAGCAGGAAAACGAATGCTCTGCCGCTCCGGCTCGCTCCAGCTTTTGCCGTAGTCGTCGCTGGTCCGAAGCGCGGGTCCGAAGAAGCTGTTCGCAGCTGCATACAACCGGTTTCGATTTCCGCGCCGGTCGTGGGTCAACGCGTAGATCGCTTCGCCGCGAAAAAGTGGACCGTCGATGCTCCACTTTTGTCGTGATGCGTCAGATCGAAGCAGGAAGGCGCCCTTCATCGTTCCGACGAGAACGAGCACGCCTTTGGTCGTAGCGCGTTTTGAAGTGGATCCCTTTTTGACCGATGTTCCGCGTTTACGCGACGATATAGTTTTGCGCGAAGATTTCGAGCGGGTACGTGAAGGCATTCAGGTTCCTCGTAATCTTTTAGGAAATCTTATCGACGGGGAATCAATATGCTCATTCTTCGAGATGAGTGCCGATACGAAACACATGACCATCGGGATGTCGCACGTGCATCTCTCTCAGATTCCACGGCATGTCCGTCGGCGGCCACGTCACTTCGAGGCCTTCCTCGAGACAATGCTTATGGACCGCGTCGACGTCTTCAACCATAATAGCGAGCCACGAACCTTTGTCGGCGTTTACATCGCCCCTCGGCCCAAAAGTCGACGCGCTCGAACCCTTACCGCGGCCGCCCTGACAATTCTCGCACAAGAAGATCTCGTATTCGCCGGAGCAAACTCCTCCAAAATCAGGAGGCTCCCCCCAATCCCAGGCTTTCTTCCACCCGAGCTTCTCGAACCATACGAAGCTCGCCTGAATATTCGAGACGTTGAGAATCGGGACTAAGCGTTCGGCGAGCATGGTCAAATCCGGGCTAAAAGAGGCGAGCACCTCGAAATCACATTCACCATTCCCATTGGTCGTAAACGGCGGCTACGAGACGCGGTGGAGTGCTTCTGTCGAATACGAAGGTGACGTTCCATTTTCGCAGGCAACTCTGCGTGTTCTGCGGCTCGAGCATGGTCCCGACATGCGGATAGCGCCCGAGGCGCGGGAACTTGGGTCCGAGCATCTGTTCCGTGCAATTAAAGTGTCGGCCGACTTTTGTCGTCAGCTTTGTCATGCCTGCTGGCGGAGCGAAGGCGATTTCTCGTCGTCCCGAGCTGACTCTCCACGCTGATGCGCGGCGAAGCTGTTCTCTCGACAATGTTCTCTGTCCCCCACCTCCCTCAGGGCTTACGTACAAAGTGACACTGTCGCTCAGGGCTATCTGGTCAAAGGTCTGTTCACCGCGGAGAAACCCGACAATCCGCCGCGCTGCGGAATCGAGTCTGTTGGCCACGGCTGGATTGCGCGGGTTAGTGAGATCCTCAAAATGACGTCGGGGTGCGCTGGCAGCGCTCGGAGACAGTCGGAACCGCGCGGCCGCCTCTAATCGAAGTTCATTTCCGAGACCCGCCGCCGGCTGATCCTGACTTCCGCTGGGGAAGATTGCAGGCCAGATACTCGCTGGAAAAATTCGTTGGATGCTCGAGCCGTAGCCACTGCCGTCCTCTGGTACTTCGACTCGAGTAACACGCGCCTTGGAGTTGTCCACCCGGATGTCGAAAGCTGCGGGCACACTCATTCCTGAGCCTTCGACGAGGTCGCCATCCACCGCCAGCAGCTCACCGCAAACAGCCCAGACGAACACTTTCGTCCCGCTCTGGCCGAGCGGTCTGTAGACGCACCGCATCTCGCCGCCTCGACTCGTGAAGCCCTTGTGCGCAGCGAGGTAGGTGTTGAGCGAGTCAGGTTCGACGCGCACCCCGTTGACGGTGAACGGCTCGTTGATCGTGCCGCGGCTCTGAGCGCTCTGATTCGCGACGCACCCGGCTACCAACGCGCAAGCAGAAAGAGTGGGAAGGCGTTGCATCTGCGATTTTAGTCGCTCAGCTCCCGGGTCATCTCGATCATGGTGCGCCGGAACCCCGCTCCATCGAACAGTCGCTGCGCGGAGCTATTCTGATCTGCCGTCGATAGCACCACCCGCGGCGCACCTCGCTCCTTAAGCGCGTTGAGAGCAGCGTCGAGCAGCATCCGACCGACTCCCTGCCGGCGATGCGCGGGATCCACCACTATATCGTATAGCACGCCCGCCGGGCCGCGCAGCGACATGTAATCGTTGCCCTCGACGCCCGCGTAGGCATAGCCTATAACCTCATCGTTCGCTTCCGCAACAAGGACAATGACGTTCGGCTCATCGAGCTGCGTCCCGAGAAACGAACCATATCCGTCCGCGGTCCGCGACGTTGCCGCGATGAAGCGTTTCGGGTCGAACTCGTGGTGCGTGCGGACGAGGAGCTCGCCCAGCTGTCCAATGACCGCAAGGTCTCCCGGCGCAGCTGGACGAATACTGATCCGTTTATCGACTACTTGCGCCGTGCGAAACCCCGGATGGCGAGAAGTGCGTCGACCACCACGGGATCGAAATGGCATCCTCGTTCGGCGACGATTTTCTTCATTGTTTTTTCGACCGACCACGCCCCCCGGTACGGGCGCTTGTGCGTTAGCGCGTCGAGAAAATCGGCCACGGCAACGATGCGCGCCTCAATGGAAATCGCTTCCCCCGCGTATCCATCGGGATATCCTTTGCCATCCCACCGTTCGTGGTGGCTCCGGGCAATGCGCTCGGCCGACTGGACAATGGCGGAGTGTCCGCCAGCCAGCATTTCCGCCCCGATCGCGGCATGCGTCCGCATGATGAGTCTCTCTTCGCGCGTGAGGCGGCCCGGCTTGAGCAGGATCGAATCAGGAATTCCGATCTTTCCGACGTCGTGAAGCGGCGCGGCGCGACGGATCACATCGACCTGCGCGTCTGATAGTCCGACCGCGGCGGCAAGCAGCGCTGCCAGCTCTCCCACCCGCTGTGTGTGCTCACCAGTGTCGTCATCTCGGAATTCGGCCGCAGCCGCGAGCCGCTGTAAAATTTCGAACTGGGCTTCTTCGAGCTCACGGGTCCGCTCTGCGACGCGTTGCTCGAGCAGCTCATTCTGCGTGTGAATCGTAGTATAAAGCGAACGCGTCTCGAGCAGGTTGCCGATCCGCAATACCGCTTCCGTTGCGTCGAATGGCTTAGTGAGAAAATCCTTGACCCCTCCAGCAAGGGCACGGCGTTTTGTCTCGTCGCTCGAGTCGGCCGTCAGCATCAAAACGGGGAGATAGCTTCCCCCGCCAAGGCGCGGCCGAATTGCGTCCAGCACACCGAATCCGTCGAGATCTGGCATGTGCAGGTCAAGCAGAACCAGATCCGGATTCCACGTCTCAACGAGCGTTACGCCCATCTTCGGATCGGTCGTGCTGTTCACCGCCAGAAATCCGGCGCTGCGCAAGATGCGCTTTAGAGCCTCGATGTTTGCTTCGTGATCGTCAATAATCAGGATCCGCGCTTCGCGCGAGACGTCAGCGCGAACGAGCGCGACGCGGGGAGTTTCGAGATGAGGCTCGATGCGCTCAGGCGCGCGTAACGGGACCGGCATGCGGCGAATAGCGCTTGCGAGAGTGGAGAAGGGTGACTTGCTCTCGCTTTAGGACGATTTACCACGCCTTTTTGTCTCTATTAGTTGACATGACAACTAAAAGCCCGAGCACGGAGACCACGAACCTAGCTCAGCTGTTACGGGGGCTCTTCCCGGTGAGTCATTTCTGACAGGCTATTTCCTGGTGAGCTCCTTCCCATCGCCGTCTATGACAAACGTTAGACAGCTCCATCCCCGCGTGCCCTTTGACTCGCACCAGCGCGTCGGTGATTTGGTCGTCAATGTCGCCGAGCGCTATGCAACGCAAATGAATGGCTGTGAATTCGCCGGCCTGCTCAGATCTCGGCGACTCGATCGCCGCCGATATGTCGCCTTCATCGCCAGTCTTTACCCGTGCGTGATCGGCTTCAATCGGGCGTTGATTCGAAGCATTGCGAAGGTCGACCACGTCCTGCACAGCACCTTCATCAAGAACCTCGCGCAGCAGCTCCACGAGGAGCAAACACACAACCAGATGTGGCGCACCAAGCTCGATGTCTTTGGCGTCGATCATCAGGCGTTGTATTGGGACCTGACCGATTACATGAGCCGGTTCTCCCCTGGCGAGCTCGAGCGAATGACCCGTGAGGTACTCGCCGCGTTGACCAAGGATCCCAACAACTACGCGCCCGGTGTGTTTCCGGATGCGCCGTTTCCCGAGCCCGTCCTCGCGCTCTACCACCAGTTTTTCATGACGTCGACCTACGAGAACATCGACTATTGGGAACACTTTGCGAGTCAGAGCGCGATCGAAATGACGATCTACTCCGTGGTTTCGGCAACGGTGCTTCCCGGCGTACAGGGTCATCCCGACCTGGATGGCGGACCGGCCACACTGCACTGGTGGATGGAACACGCGAAGGCTGAAGGCCAGACTGCAATGCGAACTGACGAGGAGAAACACCTCGATATGTCGCGCCTGGCGCTCAACCGCAGTGAAACGGCGAATTCGCTGAAGGATGCGGTCGTCGCTCGTGCCGAGGAGGCGCTACGCCTGTTCGCAGCCGCGATGGCTTGCCAGATCATCGAGAGCGAGCGCTTTCCACTCGATCGTTACCTCGATTCGCACGCGCTACGCACTGGTACGCGGTGACGAACATCCGCGCCCAGCGCCGGCGCTGAGCCGTTATGCTGCGACTCTTCAAGACGACAGGCACCGCGGCTGACCCAGGAAATGGCGACGCGTCGCCCTTACCCGACAGCGGCGAGGAAGGGGCTCTTCTCGATTCCCTCGGCGACGGCGTCCTGACCACCGACGCGCACGATCGCGTCACTTACGCCAATCGCGCGGCCGCCAAATTGTTTGGAAGAGATCGTCCCGCGCTCATTGGGGAGCAATTGCTCAACCTCTTCGCGCGTGATAGTGGCGATGCCGTGCGATTCGGACAAAGCGCCGCGCGCGACGGGCTACCGCAGTTCTATGAGGCCGAAGTCGCGGGCCGCGACGAATGCAGCCTATCCGTGGGCGCCTCAGCGTTCAACGGAGCAAACGGCTCGGTTGGGACCGTGCTCACGCTGCGCGATGTGACGGACATGCGTCGCGCCCACGACGAGCTCGCCAAGTCGGAGTCACGCTACCGTCACCTTTTCGAAGACGCCAGCGACGCCATCATGACGTTCGACTCGCTCGGTCGATTTACGAGCGTCAATGACGCAGGCGAAGAAATCTCCGGCTATTCACGTGACGAATTGATAGGTCGATTCTTTGGACCGCTGCTTCCCTTGAGCGAATTACCCCGCGCTGTGCTGGAGTTTCGAAAGGCGCTTTCCGGTCAACCCGGTCAATTCGAGTCGATCGTCGTTCGCAAGGATGGCGAGCGGCGCCATATCACGATCACCTACTCCTGTCCGCAGCGCAGTCGCGAGGTCTTGTGTCTCATTCGCGACGCGACGGAGGAGAAAACTCTCCAGCAGCAGCTCGTTCAGTCCGAGAAGATGGGAGCGATCGGACAACTGGTCAGCGGCGTCGCGCACGAGTTGAACAACCCTTTGGCGAGCATAACGGCGTTCGCACAGCTGATGCTTTCCGACGGCAAACTCAACGCGGAGGACCATCATGCAACCGAGGTGATCGCCAGCGAGTCCCGCCGCGCCGCGCGCATCGTTCACAACCTGCTCACGTTTGCGCGGCAGCACAAAGCCGAGAAGACCTATGCCGACATCAACCAGGTAATCGAGAATACGCTGGAGTTGCGAGGCTATGATCTAAGTGTGCGTGGGATTCAGATCGAGCGCTCGTACGCCGATCCGCCGCCGAGTACAATGGCGGACGCCTACCAGCTACAGCAGGTGATTCTCAACCTCGTTACGAACGCCGAGCAGGCGATGGCCGGCGTCGAACGCGCTCACCATCGCATGACAGTCCGAACGCGACGGGATGGGGATTCGATTCGCATTGAGGTGGAAGACACGGGTGCCGGTATCCCGCACGATAGCCTGGAGCGGATCTTCAATCCGTTTTACACGACGAAGGCAG
Source organism: Gemmatimonadaceae bacterium (assembly GCA_046262755.1). Classification (GTDB taxonomy): domain Bacteria; phylum Gemmatimonadota; class Gemmatimonadetes; order Gemmatimonadales; family Gemmatimonadaceae; genus UBA4720. The sequence goes on from JBHEME010000029.1 coordinate 7,085, forward strand.
TCGGGCACGGCACGGGACTTGGACTCTCGATATCGTTGGGGATTATCAGCGAGCACGGAGGGCGCATTTGGGCTGAGAACGTGGCCGGCGGCGGCGCGAAGTTTTGCGTCGATCTGCCACGCGTCGCGCCGCCAGCAGGGAGCGACTCCAGCGTATCAGTGCCGGTGTTGGTCCCTACGCAGGGCCTCCGGATACTCGTCGCGGACGATGAAGCATCGATTCGGGCGGCGCTTTCCCGCTTCCTTGAAAAATCCGGTCACGTCGTCGTCGCCGTCGAGAGCGGCAGCGGCGCGCTCGCGGCGGTGCGTGATCAGGAATTCGACACGATTTTTCTCGACATACGGATGCCCGACATCTCGGGCCAGAACGTCTTCGAGCAGTGGCAGAATAAACGGCCCGAGCTCGCTCGTCGCGTCGTGTTTTTGACGGGCGATATTGTCGGCGAGGACCTGCAACGATTCCTGTCCGGCACCGGTCAGCCGTTCATCGCCAAGCCGTTTGATCTCGAAGTGGTGCTTCAGGTCCTCAACCGATAACCCCTGGTCGGTCACGATCGAGTTATCTCGATCATCCTTCGAAAAACCCGCCGTTGGCTATGGGGACCGGGATTTGCAAATACCAGCCTGCCCCCCTAAATGGGTGGGTTTTGGAAACCGAATCTAGTATCCGGTAGCGGCACTAACTCTGCCGCCCGGCTGGAGATAGCTCTGAGTTCCTGGCGATCCACTCCGTCCGAAAAGCCCCGACACGGCGGCCGGGAAGACGCATTCAACGCCTCCGCTGCCACCGAGCAGCAGTCACCTGGCGGCATCGCCCATGAGACGGGCGAGCTCCACCGCCTCCTCGTCGAGAGCGTCGACGAATACGCCATTTTCGCGCTCGACCCGGACGGCTACATCCTGAGCTGGAACCCCGGTGCCGAGCGGTTCAAGGGCTACACAGCTGACGAGATAATCGGGAAACACTTCTCGGTCTTCTATCCTCGGGAGAAAATCGAGGAGGGTTTCCCCCAGTTTGAGCTCAAGGAAGCTGCCCGTGTTGGACGGTTCGAGGATGAAGGATGGCGCATCCGCAAGGATGGCTCACGTTTCTGGGCAAATGTCGTCATCACGGCGCTGCGAGACCCGGCGGGCCACCTCGTTGGCTACGCCAAAGTCACGCGCGACCTCAGCGAGCGCCGCCGTGCCGAAGAAGCGCTGCGCGAGAGTGAGGAGCGCTTCCGACTCCTTGTCCAGAATGTCAGGGACTACGCGATCTTCATGCTCGACACCACCGGACACATCTCGACGTGGAACGCCGGGGCAGAGCGCATCAAGGGCTACAAGGATTACGAGATCATCGGAAAACACTTCTCGATCTTTTATACGCCCCAAGATCTCGCCGACGGCAAGCCGGCGAGGGAGCTGGAGATCGCAACGAGGACCGGCGTGTACGAGGAGGAAGGCTGGCGCCTGCGCAAGGATGGAACACAGTTCTGGGCGAATGTGGTGATTACGGCCATCCGCAGACCGGACGGCTCGCTCGCCGGCTTCGGCAAGGTCACGCGGGATCTCACCGAGCGCCGCGCGGCCCAGGAGCGGGCGATCGAAGCAGCGCGAAAGGCTGCAGTATCGGAAGAAGCAAACCGCACCAAGAGTGCGTTCCTCGCCGCCATGTCGCACGAGCTGCGGACTCCCCTAAATGCAATTGGCGGCTACACCGACCTGTTGGCGATGGGCCTCCGCGGTGCGGTGACGCAGGAGCAGCGAGATGACTTGCAGCGAATCAAGCGCAGTCAGCAGCATTTGCTCGGCATCATCAACGACATTCTGAATTTCTCGCGGATCGAAGCCGGCCAGTCAACCTACGATTACTCAGCGGTACCTCTGTCCGCCGTCATCGAAACGGTTGGACACATGATCGAGCCCCAGGCAGCGGGCAAAGGCCTCACGCTCGACATCCACGGGTGCCCGCCGAGCGTGATCGCGTGGGCGGACAAGGCGAAGGTCGAGCAGATATTGCTGAATCTCCTCTCCAACGCGGTGAAGTTCACGCACCAGGGCCGCGTCACGCTGGAGTGCGATGCGCATGATTCGCACAAGGTCTCCATCGCCGTTGCCGACACGGGCGTGGGTATTCCGGCCGATCAGCTCGAGCGGATCTTCGAGCCCTTTGTACAGGTCGGCCGCTCACTTACCACATCGCAGGAGGGAACCGGCCTCGGCCTGGCGATCAGTCGGGATCTCGCGCGGGGGATGGGTGGCGACATACTCGTCACCAGCGAGCTCAAGAAAGGTTCGCGTTTCCGATTGATATTGCGCAGCGCGCCGGACACCTAGACCTTGCGAGCCACTGTCATGTATGGCGCCGGGGACGTTCGGGTCGAGAACGTGCCGGACGCGCGCCTGAAAGACCCGACCGACGCAGTCCTCACGGTGACGCGCGCCTGCATCTGCGGGAGCGACTTGTGGCCCTACAAAACGATGGAGCGAGCTAATGACGGGCGGCGCATGGGGCATGAGTTCATCGGCGTCGTTGAGGCGGTGGGCAAAGATGTTCGGAAAGTAAAACGCGGTGACCTCGTTGTCGCGCCGTTCGCCTTTTCAGACGGTACCTGCGAGTTCTGTCAGGAGGGATTGCAGACTTCGTGTATCCACGGCGGATTCTGGGGCGGTACCAAGCTCGACGGCGGTCAGGGTGAAGCGGTGCGCGTCCCACACGCGGATGGCACGCTCGTCGTACTGCCGGTAGGCCGGGACGACGAACTGATGCCGGGGCTGCTCACGCTCTCCGATGTCATGGGAACCGGCCATCATGCGGCGCTTTCCGCGAAGGTCGGACCCGGTAAAACGGTTGCAGTGGTTGGCGACGGCGCAGTCGGCCTGTGCGGGGTGATCGCGGCGCGCCGGTTGGGCGCCGAGCGCATCATAATGTTGGGACGCCACCAGGACCGAATCGCGTTGGCGAAGGAGTTCGGCGCCACCGACATCGTGAGCGAGCGTGGTGAAGCGGCGATCGAAAAAGTGCGCGAGCTCACGAAAGGTGTCGGCGCGCATTCAGTTCTCGAGTGCGTAGGCCTCGAAGATTCGACCCTCACCGCTCTGAGTATTGCCCGGCCGGGCGGAGCAGTAGGGCGAGTGGGCGTACCGCAGGAAGAATCAATTCCTGCTGGTGATGACTCGTTCTACAAGAATGTTACGATCAGCGGCGGACCAGCTCCCGTGCGCGCGTACATCGAAGAGCTGATGCCGGACGTTCTCGAGGGCAGAATCGAGCCTGGTCGGGTGTTCGATAGCGTGATCGATCTCGAGGGCGTGCCGGACGGCTACCGCGCAATGAATGATCGCAAAGCGATCAAGGTCATGATTGAATTCTGAGGCTGGCCGATGAAGCACCTTCGCTCGAAGATGATGATTCTTTTGCCGTTTACTTTCTGTGTCGTGTTTGCGTTTGGCGAGCTGAGCGCGCAAGCAACTGCCTGGCAGCCCCCACCTGGGCATACACAAGTGCCGATCTGGCCGGGAACGGCACCTGATGCGCGAGAGCTGTCGAAGTCGGAAACCGCGACGACGAGAATGAACGATCATCTGGTTGCCGGCAGACCTTGGACTTACATAGAAAACGTCTCACGGCCAACGATGACGGTCTACTCGCCAAAGGGAAAGAACACGGGCGCGGCGGTGATCGTGTTTCCCGGCGGAGGTTATCAGATTCTCGCGATCGATCTCGAGGGCACGGAGGCCTGTGACTGGCTGACATCGAAGGGGATCACGTGCATTCTGCTCAAGTACCGTGTGCCCAATTCCGGTCCAAGCTGGGATCAGTTGTGCGGTTGTGACCGCAACACAAAATCGTCCCGACCCCTCGAAGATGCGCAGAGGACGATCGGCCTCGTGCGGTTTCACGCGGCCGAGTGGCATATCGATCCTCACAAGATCGGAGTACTCGGCTTTTCGGCGGGCGGGCACATGGTGGCGGCCACCAGCACACACTTCGAGCGCAGATTGTACCCGGTGGTCGATGCAGCCGACAAAGTGAACTGCCGTCCCGATTTTGCGGTGGCGATTTATCCGGGACATTTATCGCTGGCGCCAAATAGCATCGCCTTGAACCCAGATATCCGCAGCCATATCAGCCGTCAGACGCCGCCTACTTTTCTGCTGCAGAATGAGGATGATCGCGTCGACCGCGTAGAGGACGCGCTTAGTTATTACGTTGGTTTGAAGCGGGCGGGTGTTCCCGTCGAAATGCATTTGTACGGACAAGGCGGGCATGCATTCGGGCTTCGACGCACGACGTTTCCGGCTACGATGTGGCCTCAGCTGGTCGAGACGTGGCTGGGCGCGATCGGCATGATTCCTAAGTAACGCCCAAGGAGATGCGATGAAGATCCAACGAAGCGGTTCGCAACCCTCGGCAAAAGGGCCGGGCGATTGGTTTACCGGAACGGTGCGGATTGATTCTCTCTTCGCGGTCACACCGCCAGCGCGCGCGGCCGGCAACACGGTCACGTTCGAGCCCGGCGCGCGCACTGCGTGGCATACGCATCCTCTCGGTCAAACTCTGATCGTCACGTTCGGCCTGGGCTGGGTGCAACGCGATGGCGGACCCGTCGAGGAGATTCGTCCCGGCGATGTGGTTTGGTTCGAGCCGCGTGAAAAACACTGGCACGGCGCGTCGCCGACTACGGCGATGCAGCATATCGCCATTCAGGAGTCCCTCGACGGGAAAGCTGTTGAGTGGCTGGAGAAAGTCAGCGACGCGCAGTACCACCGTTAATTACGCCATGCGCTCAGCCCTCCCCGGCGGTCACGCTCAATGCCGTAGCGTGCTACGCTGCGGCCGAGCGCCAGACCTCCGTCATTGTCGAAGCGATAGTGAATTCCTCCGTACAGCCGCGACATGGCCTGCTCTTCGGCGATCCGCGTGAACTCCGCGCGTTCCTGCGGGAAGAAGTGTCCGAGCACCGCTTCGAAGGCTCCGGCGCTGCATGCGTGACCCGACGGGTAGGACGGAAAGTTTGGCAGGTCGACGCTGTCAGCGAGCACGACGGTGGTGTCGGCCTGCGAGGGTCGGATCGTCCAGTAATGGTACTTGGCCTCGAAGCAGGCGATAACGGCATCTGTCGCCGCGGCGTTGAGCACAGCTAGCACCCGGGCCGCGTCGCCCTCCGATAAGTGCTGGCGCAGTATCGCGGCGGATGCGAGATCGTTCCACCGATCCCATGGGTCCGAGTCATTCCAACGCTGCGCGATCTCCGTTTGTTCTCGCGTCCGCTCACGACCAACGCGTCGCACTTCCTCGAGTGCTGCCCGGAACGTTGGTGAACCGTACGCCGGAGGTGGTGCGGGACGGAACTGCGACGTCGAGTCGAGGAACCAGAGTCGCGACTGCAGCAGAGCGATTCCTATCGGTGGAACGCCGGGCGCGCTGTACCACATGCCGGGTCCTGTCGGGATGCTGCCGTTCCAGGGTGCGGCGAAGTTGAGCGCCGGTGAGGAAGCGATCACGCCAGCGGCGACGTCTTCTCCCAGGCGCCTGCTGGTCGTAGTGCGCTCTGCCCCGCGCGATCCGGTTCCTGCCCTAGCAATATCTCGCGCGAGCTCTCCGGCGATAGATGCGCGCACTGCCGAGTCTGTGAACAGCTGCGAGAGGACGGCGGCGGATGCAGCGGCGACCGCCACGTCGGGGGACACGGCGCGATTGTCTCGCGCGGAATTCACCGCCCTGTATTGGGCCACGCTCATGAGGGTGTACACACGGAAAAGTATCGGTGGCGGCGACATGGCGATGCGGCGTAAAGCGGCGGAGTCGTGGGCTGCCGCCGCAGCCCGTCGGGCAGCTCTCCGACTGGCGGTGTTCTCGTCGACGAGCCTGGGAACGAGCCGGTTCCAACGGACGCTCGCCTGTATGGTGTCGGTCGGGGTCTGCGCGCTGAGTCGTGCGCGCTCGGGGTAGGCAATGAGCAGCGGGACCATGAGCAGTGGAGCGGGGATTCGCATGGGAGCCTCGTTTTGACCAGGAGGGTTTGAAGGCCGATCGAAGGCCGATCGGGCCGGACTGACCTCGTTCAGTGATCAATACGAGATACGCAATAACTTAGTTTCTAGTTATCATCCGTGGGCCTCGCGGTAAACGGCGTGCAGCTGATTACAATGGGGATTTAGTGGTTCGAGTCGCGTCTCGCATCGCTGTGCGCACTCGAAGACGCGCTCCCGGAATTCGTCGCCGTGCCCGAGGCCGTAGACGAATGGATAATGGTGCGTTCCGCGGTGGCACTCCCCCCGCTTGGCCGCTCGATCACCGAACGTATGCTCTGCGCGAATCCAGCGGAGTCTCGCCACACCGTCGAACGATCGCTGATCGGACGACGGGCGCGTTGTCTCGTCGTGGGTGCGGGAGCCACACGCGTTACCTGGGGCCGAGTGAGTGCTGGAGCAGGCACCGCGCGGTCGGGCAGTCGCGATGCGACGATACCGCGGCGAGCCGGCTGCGCGGCATTTATTACCGTAAGCGATGCTGCCGGCGCCGCAATCGCGCGAACCGAGGTAACCAACAAGACTACCAAAGATGCGAGACCAACGACGGTCGCCGTCGTCGCATAACCGACACGTCCGCGCCGTCGGGTCCCATCGAGAAGCGCGCCGACCCGGGCGGAGAGATCGCTGCGATCAGCCATGGCGAGGCTCGGCAGTGCATACGTCGACAGGCGCCTCGCGAGACTTACCAGCTGTTCGGCGTACTCGGTGCATTCCGCGCACTGCAACACGGCGTCGTCGCACGCGCGCTCGGCTTCGAGACGGAGGCGTCCCCATGCCATCCAGACCAGCGGGTGAAACCAGTAGCACGCGCATACCAATCGGGCGATCAATTGCGTCGCCCAATCTCCACGTCGTACGTGCTCCAGCTCGTGAACGAGCGCGCGCCGAAGATCGGCCTCCTGCCACTCGCTCGCATCCACGGGCACGAGGATCGCCGGCCGCCAGACGCCGCAGGTCAACGGTGCGCTGACTGCTTCATGCAACAGGACGTCGACGGAACGGCGAACACCGCTTGTGACCGCCAGGGATCGTAGGAGATCATTCTGCGCCGGCCAGGGCAGACCGCTACGTCTGATCCGACGCAAACGTCGGAGGTCGATCGCCAGAAGAACAAGGAGGAGAGTTGTTCCGGCTGCCCATACGGAGCGAAGAAGAGTCGCGAACGAAGGCAGCGAGCGACTCGAAGCTTCATTGGACGCTATGCTGGCGACGCGCTCCGCCGCGGCAGTCGGGACGTGAATCGTGATTGCTGGTACGACTCCGACGATCAGGGGAAGCACGAGCACGGTTCCGAACGTGGCGGCCATCAATAGGTGTCGCACGGCGGCGCGCGCCCGGCGCGCGAGCGGAAGCGCGGCGAGGCCCAGCGCCAGGACGATCGTTGCCTTCGCGAGCATCGCGATGTCGAGACTACTGGTGAGTGCCACCGCGGTCTGAACGACCCACGCCATCACGACCTCCTGCCGCCGACGCGCGCCCTCTTGATCTCGGCGGTTAGCGCCTCGAGCTCCTCGTCAGACCACTCCTCCTGCTTGAGCAGTGCGGTCACAGCCTCACTCGGAGACCCCCCGAAGAAGACGCGCACGACCTTCTGTAGGGCGGTGCGCTGCGTGACGCCGCGTGGCTTCGTGGGAGCGTAAACGTACCGCAGTCCCTCCTCCCGGTGCCGCACGTGGCCCTTTGCCTCGAGCCGGGCGAGCATCGCCCGCACCGCTGAGTAGCTGGGTGGATCGGTGAGACGACCGCGGACATCCTCGACCGAGGCGCCGTCGCCGATGGCGAAGACCGCATCGAGTACCTCTCGCTCCCGTCGCGGAAGCTTTTCGTGTGACGGCGAAGCCAGGGCGCCCTCCTGTTGGTAGATCCTAAGCTACACGCTACTGCTACGGTCGTAGCATGTCAAGGTATTGACGTGCTACAATCGTCGCGCTATGCTACACACGTAGCAACTCTCCAACTATCATCGAGGCTTTTCACAATGAGCAATTTGCTTGCTCGCACCATCATCGCGACCTTGCTCCTGGCCGCGGCGCCTGTCCCAGCGCAGCAATCTCCCACGCAGGCACCTCAGGACCTGCCTTCGATCCTCGAGCGCTGCTGGCGTGCCGCGGAGATCAAATCGAATCGCAGCACGAATTTCGATCAGGACGCGGGCCACTTCCGCGGCGAAGTGCGGCTGCGTTGGTGTCAAACGTCCCTCGTGGCGTTCGGGCCGGTCGAGAGGCGCGGCAGCCGTGGCAGCCGAAGCCGGTTCGTCCGAATCGACTCGCTCACGCTTCATCTGCGGACAGACACCATCACCGCTCAACTGCGGGAGCGAGCCGGTGACGCGCCGCGGCTCATTGTGAACGGCCATGCCGTCGCGGCGGACTGGTGGCTCGCCGGTTCGCGCGAACGTGTGTTACGTCTCGCGCGCGTCCCGCTTTCCACGAGCGAAAAGAACTCCGTGCGCTAGACCGTCGACGCTTTTTGCCAAGGGGCGAGTCATGAGACGGGTACGTGCGTATCTTCCTCCGCTGCTTCTCGCTCCAGCCGCACTTTGCGCGCAGGTTACGGCTAGCTCACCGGTGTCGCCGAGTTCCCCGATCGATACCACTACTCAGCGAGTTGCCCAGGCCGTCCGGCGGGAAGGTGACATTGTCCTCGATGGCACGCTAAACGAAATCGCGTGGCAGAAGGCTCCTGCCATCACCAGCTTCACACAGAGCTACCCGAGCCCCGGGGCGAGACCGACGGATTCTACCGAGGCGAGGATCCTTTACGATGACGCGGCCTTGTACGTCGGCGTTCGGATGTTCGACGCGCACCCCGACTCTATCGCCGCGCAGCTGGCGCGCCGCGATGCCTCCGGCATTTACAGCGATTGGATTCACGTGATCGTGGACTCGTACCACGACCGTCGAACTGCCTTCCGCTTCACCGTCAATCCGAAAGGAGTGAAGAAAGACGTCTATACCTCGAATGACGGCGACGAGGATGCCAATTGGGACGCCATCTGGGATGTCGCGACACGCGTCGACTCCGCTGGCTGGGTGGCAGAATTTCGCATTCCGCTCTCTCAGCTTCGCTTCGGCTCGGTTCGCGGTCGGGATCGGATTTGGGGCTTCCAGGTGATGCGCGATGTCGCCCGCAGAAATGAGAGAGACTCGTGGTCGCCGTGGACGCCGCAATCGCCCGGCTTTGTTTCCCGATTCGGCGACCTCGGCGGGCTGACCGACGTTCCGCGACCGAGGGGACTCGAAGTGGTGCCGTACGCCAGCGCGAAATTGACGCGCGCGCCCGGGGACAGAGCTGATCCATTCTTCCACTCGACTGATACAAGGCCGTCGGTGGGAGCGGACCTGAAGTACGCGTTGCCGCCCGGTTTGACGTTGACCGCGACGGTGAATCCGGATTTCGGCCAGGTCGAGGTCGATCCGTCAGTCATCAATCTCTCGGCTTTTGAAACGTCTTTCCCCGAGAAGAGGCCATTCTTTCTCGAAGGATCCGACGCATTGAGCTTCGGTCGCGTCGCTTTGTACAATGACTATGGTTCGCAGCGCTTTTTCTACTCGCGTCGCATCGGCCGTGAGCCGCAAAGATCAGTGGCGGGCAAGTTCGTGGACAGGCCCGATGAGACAACCATCGCTGTCGCTGCGAAAATCACTGGCAAGGTCGGCCCGTGGTCGGTGGGGTTCCTGGATGCTGTAACGCCCGAAGAGAAGGCGCGCGTCGTCACTTCGACCGACACCCGGATCGCCACGCCGGTCGAGCCACTCACCAATTACATGGCCAGCCGGATCAAGCGGGATTTTCGCGGTGGCGGAACCGTAGTCGGCACAATGCTGACGTCGACGATGCGCAACCTCGCGGATCCTGTCTTCAAGGATATTCTGCGCTCGACCGCTACACTCGCCGGCGCCGACTTCGAGCATGCGATGGAGAACAGGAAATACATCCTCAGCGGCTTTCTGGCGGGTAGCAGCGTCACCGGTAGTCGGAACGCAATCGCGTCGACCCAGCTCAATAGCACTCACTATTACCAACGTCCGGATGTCTCTTATCTACGCTACGATCCCAGCAGGACGCGGCTTACAGGACATGTCGGCGAGCTGGCTTTCGCGAAAGCTGGCGCACTCTATAGCTCGATCGGCTACAAGGAGATGAGTCCGGGCCTCGAGCTCAACGACCTTGGATTTATGGGTGCTGCGGACTTCCGCGCCGTGGTGACGCACGTGGGTTACCAGAACTTCACCGCGGGCAAGCGCCTGCGCAGCTTTGGTGGGAATGGATCCAGCGAGCACGCTTGGAACTTTGGCGGCAACTCGATTCGGCAAGCCGTCTCGGGAAGTGTGAGCGGCGTGTTCAACAATCTGGCGAGCGTCGGATTTGGCGGCGGATACAGCTGGCGATACTTCAACGATCGCTTCACTCGCGGGGGGCCGCTCGCGGTTCAGCCGTCGAGATGGAGCGTGTCTACGAATGCGGGCTCCGATACTCGAAGGATCGTCTCATTCCGTGGAGCTGCGGATGTGTTTCGTCGTGGACAGGGCGGCGGCGGTGGGTGGGACCTCAGCTTCACCGCGGATTATCGGCCAGCGTCGAACGTTCACGTGATCTTAGCACCGTCTTTGAGTCGGGACGACGCGCCGGCGCAATACGTCCGCACTGTTACCGATCCTGCTGCCACGGCTACGTACGGAAAGAGGTACGTGTTCGCGAACATCCACCAAACGACACTCGCGATGGACACCCGTGTCGAGTGGACATTCACTCCGGCGCTGAGCTTTCAACTCTATGCGCAGCCGTTTGTCTCTGCCGGACAGTACTACAGGTTCAAGGAGTTTCTGAAGCCGCGCGGATTTGAGTTCGCCGAGTACGGCGTGGACAGAGGCACGATTACGCGGAGCCCGACGGGCACTTACACTGTCGATCCTGATGATGCTGGGTCATCGCCATCGTTCGAATTCAAGGACCCAACTTTCAACGTCAGAAACCTTCGTGGGAACGCCGTCCTCAGATGGGAGTACCGGCCCGGTTCCGCGCTTTTTGTAGTGTGGCAGCAGCAGCGAAGTGATTTCGAGCCCGTCGGAGACTTCAGCGCGGTCCGTGATGTCGGAGGAATTTTCCGGACAGTGCCAACGAACATCCTACTCGTCAAGGCGACCTATTGGATGGGACGGTAGCTCCGGAGCACCAAGGTGTGCCTATTTAATCGACGGGCTTCCTCGGCCAGGTGCCGCTCTTCGTGTGTTGCGGCGCGTCCGCCTTGCGCTGCGCACTGGCACCGATGCCGCGGTCGACCGCTACATCGCCGTAGAACGCGCGCAGAATTCCGCTGAAAACCAACTGGTGTAACCGCGTTGGCCCCAGAAGAACTTCAGTTTCACTTCGCGGTCCCTCAACAGTGTCGCACAGCGCGCAGAGCGCGCCAACCACCTTGTGAATCGGTTCCTGACGGTGACGCGCTGATGCGACATAGAGCGCAACTGCATATTCGAAGGTGTCCTCGTTGCCATCGCGCAGGAATACCTCCATCGCCGCGATCGCATGCTCGGTATTCTGCGGCTCGGTCAGGCGGTCGTAGAGGTCTGCTGGAATCTCAGGGGTTTGACGACGATCCATATGGTTTCCAAGGAGGGCCGCCAAACTTATTGGCGTGTCGTGAGAAACGCCATATTCCACACGATCAGCCCGCGGTGAAGGAAGGCTGATCGACTACGCTTGCTGGCGCAGCACAAGTGGTTTCAGCGAGTCAATTGCGCGACGTCGATACCATTTCGTGAAGGGAACGCGGACCGTCCAGTACAGCATTGTGAGGAGGACAAGCAATACCGGCAGAGCCAGTAACGGGATGATACGTATCGGTTTGGGAAACACCTGCGCCTGACCAAGAAAGAACGAGCCGGTGGCAACGAACAAGGCGAAACACATCCGCCACAGATGTCTGCTGATGCGATGTGCGCCGCGCAGCCCGTCGACTATCATCGTGCGCAAATCACCAAGAGAGCCGAGCAAGGCTACGCCTGCAAAAACGAACATCGGGTGAGGCGGCACCCCGTTGATCCTTCCCGTCGGACTGTGAAGTCCAGCGAGTGCGACGTTGAGGCAGAACGCGGAAATACCCAATGCGACGAGCATCGTCGCGCCCTCGATCGCGCGCGACCACTTGTCCCGTGCACGTAACGCAAGCATGCCCGTGCTGACGAGGTACAGCGTGATGCTTCCACCGGCGATGTTCGCCGGTTGAGATTTCAGCACCGCCATCCACGCGCCCGCGGCAGCCATGGCCAGCATCGCGTAGACGAAGACGGTACCGCTTTTTTTGTGGATGCTCGCGCCTTTGAGCGTGTAAAGCGCAATGAATCCGGCAATGAGTGAGACCAGTCCGGCAGTGATGTGGACCGGCAGCAGGACGCGGATCACGCCACCTCCCCGCGCGACGGCGCCACACCCTTGATGATCAGCCAGGGACCAAGCGTGAGCTCGAACAGTGCCACTGGTATCCACACCAGCTGCGTGAGCGGGCCGCGCACAAACCCCGCCAGCTCGAGCGGCAGCTCGATAACGACGAGCAGCGAACCGACCACACCGAGCCACGCCATGGCGGACGGTATCATGCGGCCGCGCAGCATAAGAAAGGCGAAGAGTGTGCTGCCTACCGAAAACAGAAATGCAGCCGTGCCGTAGCTCCAGACGTCACGCTTGAGAAAAAAACTGGCAAGCGCCGCAGCACCAGCCGCGTCCGGTGAGCTCACGTCGCCGGCCGTGGCGAGCCAGATGAGGCCGAGAGTCGAAACCGCAAACGATCCGATGATTCCTTCGCCGGCACGGCAAAGCATCCCGAGCCGTGCCAGGTCCCGGTCTTCATCGCGCGTGATCGCGTAAAGAGTCACTGCCAGCGTGAGCGCGCACAGCCCACTCAGCAGAGTGAGCACTACGGTCAGGCGCATGTCCATGACGTGTTCCCGGAGGGTCGCCAGCTTTGCCGGGATCCCGGCGCCTGCCGTAGCACGATTGCTCAGGATCATCGACGGAAACGCGACCGCGATGTAGAAAAGAAACGTGAAGCCGGCGAGGCGGGCGTTCGCTCTGCGCGTCATGCTGCTACCCTGTCCAGCGACATAGCACCGGCGCGCGTCATCCATTTATCGACGTTCACTCCCTTTAACAGGAGCCAGACCGTGGCCGCCCCTTCGCCAACAAAAGCGGCGGGTACGACTATCGGAGCCAGCGAGTCGCCGAGCTCGGGGGACAGGAACGCGGCGAATGAGCTGATGACGTAAAACGATCCGCCGATTGCCAGCAGTACTCCGATCAGGCGCGGCATGAACCCGGAGCGGGCGATCAGATAGCCGACGGTGGCGCACTGCAGCCCGAAGTACACCATCGACACTTTGAAGCCAAGTCCAAACGTCCGGATTGAAGCAAGGGCGACCGCCTGCATCTGGCTTGCATCGGCGGCGCTGGCCGTCTGAGCGCTTTTCAATAGCAGCGCAACGCCGAGGTCGCGAACGGTGAGGCCGGCTCCGACGGAAACACCGATTGCGCCGCAGCAGGCGGCAAACAGCGACAAGTTCCTGCTCACCGGTTTCAACAGCTGGTAGAGCAGGACGGTGACGCCGACGTAGAAGGCGCCCCCGACGAACTCCTCGAAAACGCCGAGTCGGAAAGCGAGCTCCGAGTTGAGGATATTACGCGCGGTAGCAGCGGCATCGGCGGCTACGACAATTGTGGGACCCGCGACGGCCAGTGAGCTGACGATGAAGACGGCGAGCCACAATGCGCCGGCCATTCTGGCGATGAACAATGGTGAGGAGGTACTCGATAGCGAAGTCGGCATTGAAGCTCCCGGCAGCTGACAGGTCGTAACAACTTAGTTTTTAGTTAAGTACGGCGTCAGCCGACTGAAGGTTTCAGCACCGTGCCGGAGGACCGCGCAAATGACATCACCTGCGCCGCGGCTACACTAGCGGGGCGATCCACCTCACAACCGCAGGTATTTCCTGATCGAGCGCTACGGCGCCCAATATCCTGCGATCACTGCCGGTTCCCGCGCTGCGCTCCCATGATTGGTCCGAACAGGCGATCAGGCGTCGGGAGGAATTACATACACGCCTTTTACCAGCAGCCACACCGGCAAGGCGATTTCCGCCGCGCCGCCCGCGACAAGCAGGGGCCATATCGACGTCGCGAGTGGTGGCCACAAGAAAGTCAGCCAGGTTATGCTCCCAGCAATCCACCACCAGCCAAGCCACCTCGGCAGAAACGTCGACCGCAGGATGAGAAAACCGGTAACGAGCTCGAAGCACGCAAAGAGGACGAAGGAGATTTGAAAGACGCTCCTGTACAGCGTGATGCTGAGCAGCGCCGCTGCCTGCAGCTGCTGCGTGCCGAAGGCCTTGGCCAATTGAGGATTCGCGAGGACGACCGACGGAGCGAGGCGCAGCAGCTCGCCCATGATCTGCACCGTGCAGCCGACAAGACTGAAGAACGCGGCCAGCAACGCGAGGGTCGGATTTACCCGCCTGAATAATCCAAATAACAGTGCGGTGAGAGCGACGTAAATCAGGTTCGCGACGAGATCGACGGCAAATCCCGCCCGATACAAGCTCGCGTGTGCGATGATGTTGCTAGCGGTCGATGCTGCGTCAGCCGATACTACGATCCCCCTGGTGAGAAGCGCTCCCAAGACGCCTGTCAGGAAGTAGAGAACCCAGACCACACCAATCACGCGTGGCGATGGCGGCGACGACGCTTCGATCGCGAAAGTGTTGTCGTTTGTCATGGCGACGACAATTATTAACGCATTCTTATCCCTTCGCTGGCTATGCCGAACAAACAGCGCACTAATGTTCGCAAATCCGCTGACGTAGACGCGCGCACCCACAGAACGAGGACCGCGCTCGCATACGCGTTGATCCAGCTGATTCAGGAAAGCGGCCGCTTCGAGGACATCACAGTGCGCCAGATTCTCCAGCGCGCGAGGGTCGGTCGCACGGCCTTTTACTCACACTTCCGCAGCAAGGAAGACGTTCTGCACTCGACGTACGAGGGCGTGTTCGGCACGCACAAGGAGCAATTGCGGCAAGACACCAGCCTCAAGCCACGGCTGTTCCCCGTGGTCGAATTCCTCGAGCACATGGCCGGAGCGAGGGCGGTGATGGTCGCATTCCGAAAGGCAGGACTCGCCGACGACATGAGGTCGCAGTTCGTCGGCTACTCGGCGGACATCATCGAATGCCGAATCAGAGACTTGCACCTGGCCACGACGGTTCAGCCCCGGCTCGCAGCGCGCATGCTGGCGGCGGCGCTCATTGAATCAATCGACTGGTGGTTCGACCATGAGTCGATCTCGGCCGCCGACATTGATATCGCCTTCCATGCGATGGCGCGAACGGTGATTGGTTACCGCAGTGCGTGATTGAGCGCGTAGCTCGCTTGGTCGGCGAAACAAGAACGCGTGATCAGCACGTTGCTCCGCCAAGAAACCAGCACTGCGTGACTGCAGAGTTTTTGAAGAAATCGAGCAGCAACCGACCGACTTTTTGCTCGCCAGACTGCGACGGATGCGTGCCGTCGCTCTCCACGTCAGCCGTCGTCCACACCAGTCCGTCCACACGACCCAGCGTACCGCGAGTCCAGAGGTAAGGGCCCCACCCGATCCAGGGCGCAACAGTCTGATAGTTGAGGTCGCCCGCGCGCGCGTCCTTCACACTTCCCTGCATTTGATCCATCTGAGCCTGCACCACCCACTTCACCGCCAGACCCGATTCGTAGGCGTACGGCTCGGGATTCAGAGCGGTGGTCGCGTAGCCCGCGTAGGTGCGGCTCGAGAAGAATACTTGCCGCAGATTCGGATAGCGCTGCTTCAGCGTGCGCGCAATCGTCCCCATTTGAGAGACGAGCGTGTTTGCATCCGAAGAAGCCGACGGAAGGGAAACAGTGGGCTGGGCGTTTGCCACTTTCACCCAGACGATCTGCACCTGCTGCTCCGACAGCCCCGATGGAGAGAGCATCGTGTCGCGGATTCGGTCGTATTCGGGACTCGTGGGAGAGGTCCAGGCCGGTGCCGCCTGCCCGCCGCGCGCGCCGTTCACTATCGCGAGAGTCGTTCGATTCACCGCCGCGTCTGCTGCGGCCTGGCCCATGAACGACCACGAGGCGCAAGGAGCGCCGGCATTGGCCGCGCAAAATTCCTGCGTGGTATTGGACATGCCGATTGAGAGCAGAACATACCGGCCGGATGCGCTTTCAATGCCATTGACGTCGAGCGGTTTGATCGCTCTGGCCGCGGCAGCTCCAGCCGTCTCGTGCGCTGAAGGGATCGCGTTGCCTCCGGGGTAGAGGCCTCCCGTGAATCCGAGGTAACGCGCATCCGTCGCCATGTCGGTGAGCGGAAACTTGGCGGTGTCGGCGGTGGAGGTGGCCGGACCTGAGGCGGGATTTGCGCCGGTGCACGCCGTAATCGCCACGATTGTAGCGATTCCGGCAATGAAGCGGGTCACCCTCATCTTGCCCTCCTGTTTCAAACGGCGATCGCGCGTACCCGTTAGAGAGACGAGTACCACGCCGGCGTTAATGCGTAGTTGGAATCGCTATCCAGCGGAGTTATTACCGCTGACCCAGTCGTCGCACCCCGACTACATTAGCCTACGATGGAAGATCTCACCACCGGACCGCTCACCAGGCATCTGTTGAAGACCACGAGCTTCATGCTCGTGACAATGATCTTCCAGACGCTGTATTTCCTGATCGACCTCTACTGGGTCGGCAGGCTCGGCACCCACGCGGTCGCCGCGGTTGCAATAGCCGGCAACGCCACCTTTATCGTGCTCGCCCTGACCCAGATGCTCGGCGTCGGCACGACGACCGTTGTCTCGCACGCGGTCGGAAGAAAGAACCACGAGGATGCGCAGCTGATGTTCAATCAGGCGCAGGTGCTGGCCGTCGTCACCGGACTTGCTTTTCTGGTTGTCGGAATGCTGGTGAGAGTTCCGTTCAGCCGCGCGATGAGCGCCGATGCCGAAACGGCCGCGCTGACATCGCTGATGACGAGGTTTCGCTGGTAATCGTGCGGATGCGTCACCGCGGCAACGGTGAAGAAGTATTGCGTCGATGGCTGCAGAC
>JBHEME010000030.1:0-327 GCA_046262755.1 Gemmatimonadaceae bacterium
TCGCACGCCAGCCGAGCGTCTGTCACAGGTCTTTGCAGGGCTCGATGCTGACGTCGTCGTATGCGGTCATACGCACATGCAGTTCGACCGAATGGTGGGTCACATACGAGTCGTGAATGCCGGCAGCGTCGGAATGCCCTTCGGCGAGCCCGGAGCGGATTGGCTGTTACTGGGAGCCCATGTGCAGCTTCGCCACACTTCCTATGATCGAGCCAAAGCCGCGGCGCTGATCCGTAGCACGGAATATCCCGGAGGCGAGGACTTCGCGGCGAACAATGTGTTGCAGCCGCCAAGCGAGGAGAAAATGCTCGGCGCGTTCGCTGGAGT
>JBHEME010000030.1:337-3543 GCA_046262755.1 Gemmatimonadaceae bacterium
AGTTCAATTGAAGTAGCTCCACGAGAGAACCGCTAGCAGCGGTGTTTCTACGAAGCTCTAGCCTCGTCCGTCCGTTCCTGCCGGTGAGGCCGCAGTGAAGTGGGGAGAGTGAAGAAAAAGCTGCTTCCCTCTCCCACCACGCTCTCGACCCAGATGCGTCCTTTGTGGGCCTCGACAATTCCCTTCGCAATCGCGAGTCCGAGGCCGATTCCACGCGCGTCTGCGCGCGCGCCCTGCCAGAACTGACCGAAGATGTGAGGAAGTTGCTCCGGCGGAATCCCTGGCCCCGTATCGGAAATCGACACGAGTACTTCGCCATCCGTGCGCTCACCACGAACTGTGATGCTGCCACCGTGCGGTGTGAACTTGATGGCGTTGCCAATGAGGTTGGACAGAACCTGTTGCACCCGATTCGGATCTGCTGGTACAGGCGGGAGGTCCTCCGCCGCCTCGAGCCTGAGCTCCAGCTTGCTACCGGCAGCAAGCGGACGAAGCATCTCCGCCGCTTCGGTCAACAGCGCATGCGCCGGAACGAACTTGCACTCGACGAGAAGCGCGCCGCTATCGATACGCCGCAGATCCAGCAAATCCTGAATGAGGCGGTTCATTCTCTCTCCGGCGCGATGCACGATCGCCACCTGACGCTGACCGGGCGCATCGGCGGGAAGAGTTTCACCCAACAGCTCTGACGCCATCAGGATCGTCCCCAGTGGGTTGCGCAGATCATGCGCGACGACGCCGAGCATCTGATCACGCGCGCGCGTAGCCTTGTCTGCCTCGTGAAACAGACGCGCATTCTCGACGGAGAGTGCAGCCCTGCGCGCCAGCTCCTGCGCCAGCGCTAGATCGTCCGGCCCGTAGTGCCGGTCGGACTCCGAGCTATAGAAACACAGTACGCCAGTAATCTTGCCCGCAACGAGCAGCGGCACCGAGACGAGAGATTTCGGTGCGATCTGTCTGATGATCCGCTCGTATTCTTCATCTATAGAAGTGGCCTTCAAGAGCGCTTCGTCGATCTCGGACAACAACGTCGACTCACCTTCCTGAAGTGCACGACGAAGGTGCGGAACCATCGGCACCCCCGCGCGCACCCAACGCGTGACATCCCACAATAACTGCTCCTTGGCGGGATCGACGTGTGCCACCGCGACGCGCACGATCTTGCCATCGGCTCCGATCAAATCGAGCGTGCAATAGTCGGCCAGCGCCGGCACGACCAGACGCGTCAGCGTGGCGAGTGTCGTCTGGTAATCGAACGAGATTCCCAGCACGCGACTCGCTTCCGCGAGAAATGCGGCCCGAGTCCGCGCTGTTTCAGCCGCCGCGCGTGCAGTCTGCTCCTCGATCAGCCGCCGAGCGATTCCCTCTGCCTCGACACGCTCGGTGATGTCCTGACCGGCACCGATGATTCTCGCTGGTTTGCCCTCGTTATCTAGAACAACGCGGCCCTCGACTTGGAAAATCCGGACGTCACCAGGCGCGCGAACTATGCGATGCTCGAGACTGAACGAGGCTGCTTTCTGCACCGCTGCGTCAATCGCGTCGCGCACACGCTCGGCGTCGTCGGGATGCACGCGCTGCAGAATCAATTCCGGCGAGAGAGTGATGTCCGGCTCAAACCCATAGATGCGGTACAGCTCGTCCGAGCCTTTGAGCGTATTGCTCTGGAGCTCCCACTCCCAGCTCCCTAGGTGCGCAATCGCCTGAGCCTCGGCGAGCTGCGCCTCCCTTCTGCGCAGCTCTTCTTCCGCTTTCTTGCGCTCGGTGATGTCGAGCACCGTCGCGACGCGTACCGGTCTACCCTGATAAGTGGTGTTGCGTCCCGTTATCTCCGCGGTAATCAGAGTTCCATCCTTGCGACGGCCGGTGACCTCGTACGTCTCTTCGGATCCTCTACGCAAATGCTCGAGGATTATCTTCCGCGACTCATCGATCGGAACGAGATCGAGAAAATTCTTGCCCTTGAGCTCCTCCCGTCCGTATCCGAAGATGCGACCGATCGCAGGATTGGCTTCGATGAGCACTCCATTGTCGTGGATGAGTACTCCTTCGAATGCGGCCTCATTGAGCTGGCGAAACCGGGCTTCGCTCTCGCGCAGAGTCTCTTCCGCGCGCTTGCGGTAAATCGCGGCGCCGAGGGTGGCGGCAGCGGTGTGCAGTGCCTCGAGAACACTCTGAGACCATTCGCGCTCGGACAAATCATCAGTGAAGGCGACGTAACCCCACCACGTTTCGCCGGCGAATACCGGCATCGCCGCCAGTGACCTGATTCCCATCGGCCGGAAATAGTCTCGTTCGCTTTCGGGCAGCTCACTGAGCGTCCCGTGGATCACTTCGCCACTCGCGAGGCCCTCCCAGCGGGCGAGGCCGATCGAGGAAAGAGGAACGTCCCTGGACCCAAGGTGCTCCCCAAGCGCCATGAGACCGGGAGCTACCCATTCGTGACGCATTCTGACGCAGATACGGCCCTCTGAATCCTTCGAGCCCTCGAACAGATAAACCCGACTGAGCTCGGCGGCACTGCCAAGCCTGCCGATCACTTCGCGGATGTCGGTGTCCCAGTCGGTGGTGGTGAGAAAACGCGTGGCCGCGTGCGACACCGCGCCCAGAATGGCGTCACGACGCCGGAGAGTCGCCTCCAATCCGCGGATGCGCGGATCGTCGGGCGTCTGCCGGACAGCCGCCATTACTTCGCTTGTCATGAACAGCGAACTCAGATCTTCTCCCATCATTTCCCTCGGCGCTGAATCCAACGATTGCGTCGACTCCAATACTACTACGCTTGAGTGCGCCGGTAGGCTAGAGCATTTTGTTCGGGGCACGGGCCGTGAGGAGGCTTAAGTGGTCAATGAGGGGGACAAAGCGCCGGACTTCTCGCTTCAGGCCGATGATGGGAGCGTGGTCACCCGCGATTCCCTCGCGGGAAAAAAGGTGGTGCTCTTCTTTTATCCGAAAGACAACACCTCTGGCTGAACGAAAGAGGCGTCGGATTTTCGCGACGCTTTTCCCCGGTTCGGGGAGACCGATGCGGTGGTGATGGGGGTGAATCCCGACAGCCTTGAATCACACCGCAAATTCAAAAAGAAAAACAACCTGCCTTACAAGCTGCTGGTGGACGAAGATCATCGTCTCGCCGATGCTTTCGGCATCTGGAAACCGAAATCGATATTCGGACATGAGTTTCTGGGTATCGAACGGACGACAGT
>JBHEME010000030.1:3639-22154 GCA_046262755.1 Gemmatimonadaceae bacterium
GTGTCGATTTCGCCGGTCCTCGTTCGACGTATATGTAGAGAGGCAGGATTTCCGGTCGATCGGCCGGGTCGCTCCAGATCCCAAACCTGAGGAATACGACGATGCGTTTTATGGTGATGGTCAAGGCTGACAAGAACTCGGAGGCGGGCGCGCTCCCCGACCAGAAGCTTCTGGCCGACATGGGGAAGTACAATGAGGAATTAGTGAAGGCAGGTGTGATGCTGGCAGGCGAAGGTCTGCACCCAAGCTCTAAGGGTGCACGTGTTCGTTTTTCGGGCAACAAGCGCACGGTAATTGATGGTCCCTTCGCCGAGACGAAAGAATTGGTCGCGGGTTTCTGGATCCTCCAGGCAAAATCGAGGGCCGAGGCAATCGAATGGGTGAAGCGGTGCCCGAATCCTATGCCGGGATCTGACTCCGAGATCGAGATCAGACAGATCTTCGAAGCCGAAGACTTCGGTGAAGCATTCACCCCTGAGCTTAGACAGCAGGAAGACCGTATCAGAGCACAGGCGGAAAACAACGCCCGCGCCTAATCCACCAGGAAAACCACAAGGAGATTCTGACAATGAAGTTTCTTTCGATCTTCACGCCCGTTGCTGACATCCCTCCCACGCCAGAGCACATGGAAGCGATGGGAAAGCTGATGGACGAAGCGACGAAATCAGGCGAGCTGATTGCGACCGGTGGACTGATGCCGATCTCCAAGGGCGGAGTGCGCCTCAAGGCTTCCCGCGGCAATGTCACTGTAGTGGATGGACCGTTTCCCGAGGCGAAGGAAGTAGTTGGCGGGTTTGCGATCCTTCAATACGACACGCGTGAAGCAGCTATTGAAGGAGCGAAGCGCTTCATGAAGATCGCGGGTGACGGACTGACCGAAGTGTATCCGATCATGGACGACGCCCCGCCGCCGCGGTAAGCACGGGGTTCCACTCGCAGCTAAACCGATGATTGACCTTGTCACCGCGGGGCTTGCAACGGTGACGCAAGATGGTGTGATTGGGTGTCGTGACGACATCCGACACCCATCGCGCCATCGAGGCAGTTTGGCGAATCGAGTCCGCTAAACTGATTGCGGGCCTCACGCGCATGGTGCGCGACGTCGGTGTGGCGGAGGATCTCGCCCAGGACGCGCTTGTCGCCGCATTCGAGCAGTGGCCCGAGTCCGGCGTGCCCGACAATCCGGGAGCATGGCTGATGGCAACGGCGAAACATCGCGCTATAGATCAAATGCGCCGCAGCAAGCTGCTCGACCGCAAGCACGAGCAGCTTGGCCACGAGCTCGAGAGCTCGCAGGAGACCGTGGTGGCGGATCTCGATACAGCCCTGGACGATCACGTCGGAGATGATCTGCTGCGCCTGATGTTCATCTCGTGTCATCCCATTCTGTCGACGGAGGCGCGCATCGCGCTCACGCTTCGACTGTTGGGCGGGCTGACCACCGACGAGATCGCACGGGCTTTTCTCGTTCCCGAATCGACGATCGCGCAGCGCATCGTGCGCGCCAAGCGAACGCTCGCCGATGCGCACGTCCCATTCGAGGTGCCGCGCGGCGAAGAATTCGAGGAGCGTCTCTCCTCAGTCCTCCAGGCGATCTACCTCGTGTTCAACGAAGGCTATTCGGCGACTGCCGGCGATGACTGGCTAAGACCGGCCCTATGTGAGGACGCGTTGCGTTTGGGACGAATTCTCGCCGGCCTCGCGCCGAGGGAGGCCGAAGTTCATGGGTTGGTAGCACTGATGGAGATCCAGGCATCGCGTTCGCGGGCGCGCGTCGGCGCAAACGGAGAGCCGGTGTTGCTGCTCGACCAGGATCGCTCACGTTGGGATCACCTGCTCGTAGGTCGTGGTCTATCTGCGCTAGCACGCGCCGAGGAGGTGTCTACCTTTCGCGGGCCGTACTTGTTGCAAGCGGCGATTGCGGCGTGTCACGCGAGGGCGCGTACTGGCGACGAAACCGACTGGCAGCGAATCGCCTCTCTTTACGACGAGCTGATGGAGCTGATGCCATCGCCGGTGGTGGAGCTCAATCGCGCGGTGGCGGTATCGATGGCGTACGGACCCGCGCTCGGATTGGAGCTAGCGGACGCCTTGATGTCGGAGCCGTCGATGAAGAACTACCACCTACTGCCTAGCGTACGAGGAGATTTGCTCGAGAAGCTGGGAAGGTTTGACGAGGCACGCGCAGAATATCTGCGCGCCTCGAAGCTCACGCGGAATGAGCAGGAGCGGAAGCTGTTGGTTGATCGCGCCACGAAGGTCGATCGCAAGATCGAGAAGGACGAGGTGTAAGGTGGAAGATATCTCGTTCTTCTCACGGTTCCGTCACATCATTAGGCTCTCATGTCATCCGACGCCGTAGCACTCCCAGCGACGACACAGCCTGACGCTCCCGCCGTTCCGGCCGTATCGGGCCGGCGAAAGTACGACCGCTCGATAATAGAAGGGCCGCTGGGCCGGGCCGTCTGGAAGCTCGCCTGGCCGACGATGCTCACCAACATCATCGGCGGATTGCAGGGAATGGTCGATCAGGCCCTCGTCGGACACATGATTGGTTACAAGGCCAACGCCGCGATCGGCGTCAGCTCCCAGATCTTCATCATCGTCATCATCTTCATCGCGTCGCTTTTCACGGGCATGAGCGTGCTCGTCGCGAGATTCGCGGGTGCCGGCGATCACGAAAAAGTCGACCGCGTTGTCTATCAGGCGTTCATCACCGCGATCGGACTCGCGATCTTCGTCATGGCGCCGATTGGATACTTCGCGTCGCCGGCGCTGCTCGACTTCGTGAACGCCGCGCCCGATGTGAAAGCGCAGGCGCTGCCGTTCCTCCGCTTCAATTTTCTCTTCAGCAGCGGCATGCTCGTTTTCTTCATGCTCGGCGGCGCGCTCAGATCGGCCGGCGATGCGCGGACGCCGATGATCCTCGGCATTTTCCTGACGGTTCTCAACATAATCTTCAACGTGATTTTCATCCGCGGACTCGGTCCCATTCCGGCATACGGGACCAAGGGTGCGGCGATGGGAACCTGTCTCGCGTCGGGTCTACTGGCGGTGTACTCGCTCTACAAGCTGTGGAACGGTGGGTGGGTGGTATCGTTTCCGCACGGCAAAGGTTACGGACCGGACTGGCAGATCATCGGATCGCTGTTCCGATTCGGTTTGCCATCAGGGTTCCAGGGGATCGCTGCGAATATTGGCGGAGTGCTGATGCTCGCGTTCATCGGCTCGTTGCCGCAGAGCGCGGCTGCACAGGCCGCTTTCGCGATCTGCTACACGCAGCTCTTCTCGCTGATAACCTGGACATCGGTCGGCCTTATGGGAGCCTCCGGCGCAACCGCCGGTCAAAACCTCGGCGCGGCCAAACCAGATCGCGCTATGGGGGCCGTGCATGTTGCTGCACGCATCGGAGCCTCGAGCGCGGCGATCGTCGGATTCTTTTTCCTATTTTTCCCGCACCAGTTGCTGGCGATTTTCGGGATGCACGATGCCGTTGTACTGACCATCGGTACGCAGCTGCTTCGAGTTCTCAGCCTGTCAGGATTGTTCATCGCAGTGGCGCTCGCCTACACTGGCGGACTGCAGGGAACTGGTGATACCAAGAGTCCGCTGTACATCTCGGTCGTCTCGCAGGTGATCGTGCCGCTGGGAATTTGCTTCACGATTCAACAGACCAGCAGGCTCGACCCGATCGACATCTGGCTGGCGATTCTCGCCGGTCACGCTACGCGGTGCGCCCTGAGCGTGCTGAGGTTCAGGCAGGGCAAGTGGCGCTCGATCGCCGTGACCCTCGAGCGGCCAGCGCGCAGCTGATTCGTCCGCGGGTCGATAACTTTGAGTGATGCCACACCGAACTGGAACCGCCAACCTACCGCTACACAGCGGGAAAGCGCCGCGGTGGCTCTTCGATCGGATGACGCAGCTCGCGCCGGCTATTGCGGAAGTTATCGTGCTCGAGCATGGCCGCTCGGAATTCCTCAAGCGGATTTCCGATCCCAACTGGTTCCAGGCCTTTGGCTGCGTGCTGGGATTCGATTGGCATTCGAGTGGTGTCACGACGACGGTGTGTGGCGCGCTCAAGGAGGGTCTCGCTCCACGCTCCCGTGAGCTGGGACTGTTCGTAGCTGGCGGCAAGGGAAAAGCATCGCGCCGTACTCCGATGGAGCTCACCAGCTACGGCGAACAACTGGGACTCGATGGACCTCGGCTCGCCTACAACAGTCGCATGGCCGCGAAGGTCGATTCGGCCGCCGTTCAGGACGGATTCGGTCTTTATCACCACAGTTTTTTCCTGACGAGCGATGGGGAATGGGCAGTGGTACAGCAGGGCATGCGCGATCACGACGGCACCGCGCGTCGCTATCACTGGCTCGGCTCCCAGGTCAAGGATTTCGTGAACGAGCCGCACGCGGCAATCGCCAGTGCTGCCCCCGCACAGCTCGTGCTGAACATGGTGGCTGGTGAATCGTCGCAGGCCCGGTCAGTGTCGACGGAATTCGCGCGGCAGGAGCCGGGTGTGGTCGGTAAGGAGATTGCGCGGGTGATAACGCTGGCGTTACCGACCCGGCATTGGGTGGACATAGAGCGTGACATCAATCCCGGCCACCTGCGCAAGGTGCTGTTGACCACGTATGAAACGGCTCCGCGCAATTACGAGGAACTGCTCGCAGTGCCGGGAGTGGGACCGAAAGCGGTTCGCGCGTTAGCGCTCGTCGCAGATGTCGTCTATGGGTCGCCAGCCAGCATGCGCGATCCGGCGCGATTCAGTTTCGCCCATGGCGGAAAGGATGGTCATCCCTATCCGGTGAATCGTGTCGTCTACGACCAATCCGTGGATTGGTTGCGCGAGGCGGTGAACAAAGCGCGCATCGGGCACACGGACAAGTTGAAAGCTTTGAGACGTCTTGCTGAGTGGGAGAATTAGGTGAACGGGGGTCCGACCATCGACTGATGGCAATGCGCGACGGTAGAATCCCGATTTGGGTCTGGCTAATCGTCTCTGTTCTTGCCCTGTTGCTTCGGCTCAATGAGGGATGGCGCCAGGAGAAGGATCTGTGGATTTTTGACTGGGTCACGGTAACAGCTCTGGCATCTACAGTGATTGCCGCATTCGTGTTGTGGTCGCCCAAACGCCGCCGGAGTCGATACGAGAAGAACGGATCGCCCTCAGAGCCGCATGTACTGATGCGTCAACTCGCAGCCGTTCTCGGCCGCCCTGCCTCTGACTTACAGACTCACGAAGACCAGCGGACTCTCAGGATTACGCTTCCTGACAAGAGTACCGGTCTACCTCTAGCCGAACTCTCGCGCCTGGCCACCACTGCCGTTGGTCCTAAGCCGTGGCAGGCCGGGTACAGCATGGATCGGGTCGCCATTGTCCCAAACCTCGCTTCCAAAATCGAGTCACTGCTCACCGCCGCTGGTTACTCCTATCAGTCACGAGGCTACAAGGGGTTGGCGATCTACTCTCGTGATCCGGACATCGACCGAAACGCTCCGCAATCGGCTTCGAAGTCAGCGACATGGCTGGGGCAACCGATTAACACTACAGCCGATATCGCGAACGCAGTGTTTTCCACTGCAATGATCTCGGTTCAGGGCGCAGAGCAAAAACTGAGAGAGGTCGCCAAGTCTTGCCGCAAAGACTTGAACGCCATGCAGATGGAGTCGCTATACCTGACATTGTTCAGCTCCCGATTGGCGCTTTCGCGCGAGACGTACGATGACGAG
The DNA here is from genome assembly GCA_046262755.1 of Gemmatimonadaceae bacterium. Taxonomy (GTDB): domain Bacteria; phylum Gemmatimonadota; class Gemmatimonadetes; order Gemmatimonadales; family Gemmatimonadaceae; genus UBA4720. Next base: position 9,370 of record JBHEME010000030.1, read on the forward strand.
TTTCTTGAAGCTGATGTCTTGTCGGAATTTGACGCTCTCGTGACGACGTATTGCGCCAAGAAAGACGGTTTTCGTGGGGCGCTCGCTCGAAGAAGCGATGAATACCTGCTTGCGTTGGTGCCGGGTTCAGAGATCGCAACGACAATCGGAAAGGAGTATGCGAGGGCCAGCGGCTGCGAAGACAAATTGGTCGCGTCTGTTGGAGCAGCCCTCGCGTCCACGATAATGAAAAGTGCCGAGGACTTGGTAAGTACCTACCGACAGTCACGGCAAGAATGATGAAGAGCGTAACACCAATGATTCACGTGCCCGATGTCCGCGCGACCGTGGAGTGGTACTCTCAAATCGGCTTCGCGGTGAGGGATACCTACGACGACGGCGGCAGCGGCCTTAGCTTCGCGATTCTATCCTTCGGTAGCACCCAAGTCATGTTCAACTCCGGAGGGCGAAGCAGTCCGCAGAAGCGTCGCGAGGTAGATCTGTATCTCGACGTGGACAACGTCGACGAGATCTACCAGGGACTCAAGGATCGCGTGGAGGTCATCGAGGACCCGCACGAAACTTTTTATGGCATGAGAGAGTTCATCATCCGCGACCTGAATCGCTTTTGGATAACATTCGGCCAACAAATGGCCCAAGCATGAAACCGGGCGCAAACCGCAAGTGAAGCGCATTGCTCTCTTCTTTCTTGCTTGCGTGCTCGGTGGTGCCGGCGGCGCGGTTGGATCAATTGCGGGACATGCGTTTGGCAAAGCTGGCCTCTGGGCAGGCGGAATTCTCGGTGGACTCCTGGCGTCGATGGTGGTCGCCCGAATTGCCGTCTGGCGAGGTTGGATCATCCCATCCCAGTACTGGCCGACAGTGATTGGCACCGCGGTGGGATTCCTGGCCGCGTGCGCGGTTGTGGTGAACACCTTGTCCAGTCCCATCGGTCCAATCATGAGCACACTTCTGATTGGACTCGGTGCAGTTCTTGGCAGTAGCACCAGCGGAGGAGTACGCGGCGCTCAAGAAAAGCCTGAAAGACCCCGGCGCGGCGGATAGGGGTGACCACAGCGACGGCAAACAGAATTCACTCGCGCGGTGAAGCGCCGTGCGGCGGGGTGGCGCCAGCATCCAGGCTTGCCATGAACTCTTTCATGTAATGCTCGACCTGGTCAGGATGAGTCAGAAAAATCAGATGCCTGGCGCCCTGAATCGTCACCATCCGCGCTCCGCGCAGCTCACGCACGACGTAGGCGTGCTCCGCGCGTATCAGCGCTCCCTGCGCTGCTAGCTGGCGCTCAACTGCGGCACGTCGAACCGGGTCGCCGTCGATCCATTGTTGGACCTCGGCGGGTTGATTACTTACCGAATCGCGCGCGGCGAAAATGAAAATCGCCGGAGCGGTGACCTTGGCGAAAGGCGTGCGCTCCCCAGCTGCGATCGCGGCCTGAATTTTCGCCGGGACCGGATTGTTGTTGGCGAGATAAGGGTTGAAGCCTTCGTAGAAATACGCTGCGCGCACCGCTGACTCGGTGTTATCAACCAGGCCGACGCGCCGCCGATAGGCCCAAGCGGCCTTAGGCGTCGCCGAATCCGCCGGCTCGGGCATCACCTGCCTCGGCGGGGGCGGATGAGGCAGGCCGCTCAGTGTCGCAAGCAAATTGGCGAAGCTGCGCCGTATCGAATCCGACGCGACCGGATCACTGCCGGCGTCGAGATAAATGAGGCCAACGACACGATCCGGATACCGCGCTGCGAAGTGCGTTAGCTCGTAGCCGCCGATGGAGTGACCTGCCAGCACCGCGCGGTCGATGCCAAGACTGTCCAGCACAGTGTGTATGTCGCTGGCGAGCGTAGCCTGATCGTAGCCATCGGCGGGATGAGAAGACTCACCAAAACCACGGCGTGTGATAGCGACGACTCTGTGCGAGGGGGTGAACCGCTGGGCAAAGTCGTCGAACACGTGCGCGTTGTTGCCGATCCCGGTGAGAAATACGAGCGGAAGGCCGGTACCGCCAAAGTCGAGCACGTGAATGCGCACGTTTGGCGCGACGTTTACTCCGAGCGCGCGATGGGGAGCGGGATCGGTCCAGCCATCGTCGGGAACGTTGCGTGGCGACTGCGGAGCTATGTAGCCGAGCCCGGTCGGTGAAACGCGCGGTGCGACTCTCGGCCCTGTGTTGCACCCGGCGACGAGAGTACTCGCGAGAACCATTAGGCCGGTGCTCATATAGAGTCGCGTCTGTTTTGGCATCGTCAAGAAAGTCTCCGGATGGTGATTCGAAAATTGCTCACGGAAGTTAGCAGTGCGTACCCGAGCTCGCGGTTATCGCACTACGGACTGAGATCGAACACAGGACTGCCGTCGGCCCCGCGGACGACCGTCCCGCTGAAGGGACCGAGCTCCTGTCGCCGCCACCAGGCTCCGGTTTTTTTCTTGGTGTCGAGGTCGGTGAACCAGTACTGCCACACCACCGTTCGCACCATCGACGGCGGTTTCCCGCCGAACGGATCACCGCGGAATAATTTCAGCACGCTCGGGCTTCCTTCGAGCAATCGCTCCTGCGCCAGCATCACCCAGGGCGACTGGCGCCAGGGGCCGAGCGATGCGAACCAGAGATTCCAGTCGAAGCGCGGCTGGTACGGCGCGTAGAATCCGGGGCGCTCGTTCAGATCCTGTGGTTTGTACTTGAACGGATATGCGAGCCACGCCTTGCCGTCTCGCGATCCCTGGAATTCGATCTCGTAACGCGCTTCTGTCATTATCGCGAACAATCCGTAGGCGTTGGCGATGCGAAATGGCTCCAGTGCACGCTCAGGCAGCGCGATCAGTGAATCGGATCCTCCGAACAGGAACGCGACGATAGTCGAGTAGAACGCGACGCCGAGTATTCCCGCTTCGGCTCGGCGATAGATCTCCGTTCTTCGGGTTTTCTCGCGCGGCACTGATTGAACGAGCGGAAATCTGAATCTGCTCAATATCCCATCGTCGAGCAGGAGAACGCCGAGTATGAGGACCAGGTAGTTGAGAAAGGCGTAGTTGGCCGTGGCGATGATTCCGACTTGCAGCGCGGTCACGACAACAAAGCAGGCGATGCGGAAGCGTCGCGGCAGAAAGAGCGCCCACACCAGAAAGAGCTCCACGAACAGCGTGAGGATGACGGTGCCGGCGTGGTACCAGTGCGGGAGCTGCTGGACGTACCATCCCATCCACGAGGGTAGCGGTCCGTTCTGGTAGTAGTCGTCCATCGCGGTGAGGTTTCGCCAGTGCTGGTCGCCGCTCAAGAGTTTGCCGAGTCCGGACTCGAAGTAGATGCGGAACCATTCCCACTGCAGCATGAACATGCTGAATCGCGACGGTGGCTTGGTCGCGCCCAATCCGGGCCGCATCCCACTCGGCGCAACAAATACGGAGAGGAATCCCGCCTCGAGCAGCATCCCGTCCGACTGGTACGACGAGAAATCCTGAAGGCCCGCAATGCAGGACAGGAAAAGAATCGTGCACAGTCCGACTGTCAGCTTTGGCCAGACGTTGACCACGAGGAGTGCTGACGCGATGAGTCCGGCCGCCACGATCGCCGTTAGCGCGTTGTCGCCCGCGCTCAGCCAGAACAGGGTCGGTGCGTACCACACGCGTGTCACCGGACCGAGCGCGCTGGAGATCTGGTGGAGGTAGTAGTCGGCGGGAAGAATTCCCCGCTCTCCGATCAGGCCGTGGATCTGGAAGGCGAGGGAGTAGAACGCGGAGAAAAAGATGAGCCCGAGGGCCCGGAGGAAGAGCCAACGGGGCCAGAGGTGGCCGGGTTGATCGGTGGCTGTCACAAACGCAAAGATATACGTTCCCGATAATGCGACTTGTCGTCATCGGCGGGACTGGCCACATCGGCACTTTCCTCATCCCGCGGCTGGTCAAAGCAGGGCACGACGTCATCGTCGCCAGCCGTGGAAGGCGTGAGCCGTACGTCGCGCATCTCGCATGGAAGGCAGTGCGGCGCATCGAAATCGATCGAACGGCGGAGGACGCCGCAGGGACGTTCGGTGCGCGCATCGCATCACTCGAAGCGGATGCGGTGGTCGATCTCCTCTGCTTCACTCCCGCCAGCGCGCAGCAAATGGTGGACGCCTTACAGGCGCGACAAACGCTGCTCCTCCACTGCGGCACAATTTGGGTGCACGGACGCGCGACGACTGTGCCTACGACCGAGGACGCGCCTCGACATCCCTTCGGCGATTACGGAATCAAGAAGGCCGTGATCGAAAGGCTTCTCCTCGACGCCAGTCGGCGAGGTGTTGCGCGCGCGGTAATCCTCCATCCTGGGCACATGGTGGGTCCGGGTTGGACCCCCCTGAACCCTGCCGGGCACTTCAATCCGGCCGTGTTCTCGCGAATTGCTCACGGCGAGCTGTTGCAACTACCGAACGAAGGGATGGAGACAGTCCACCACGTGCACGCCGACGATGTCGCACAGGCATTCGAGCTCGCGCTCACTCACCGTGATGCCGCAGTCGGTGAAAGTTTCCATGTGGTGTCACCGAGCCCGATGACTCTGCGCGCGTACGCCGAATCGATGTTCGCTTACTTCGAGCAGGTACCGAACCTTGGACTTCTGCCATGGGACGAGTGGCGTCACACCGTCTCGCCGGAAGAGGCAGCAGCGACGTGGGACCATATCGCCCATTCCCCGCACGCGAGCATCGCGAAAGTGTGTCGGCGACTGGGCTATGCGCCGAGATACACGTCGCTACAGGCGGTGATAGAATCGGTCAATTCACTGATTGATGCCGGCGTCGTAAAATTGCCCCATGATCCGCGATGAAAGCGTCGACGGAGAATCTGCCTGCCCCCATCAGAGCGAGACCGAAGCTCGAGCCAAGAAGCATGAATTCGAGCTCGTAGCGCGAGAATCCATTCTTGAGCTGGACAAGCAGAATGGCGCCGAGCATGTCGCACACGAAGCCAAGCGCGACCAGACGAGTCAGTACTCCGATCACCAGAGCGATGCCGCCGAAGAATTCGAGTAGTGCGATCAACGGTCCCATTAAGCCGGGGAACGGGACGCCCATCTGCGCGAATGCTCCAGCAACGCCGGCGAAGCCAAAGCCGAATAACTTCTGAGCGCCGTGTCTGATGAAGATCGTGGCAACCGCAAGGCGGAGCACCGCCAGGCCGAGGTCTAAATGGCGAGGAGAAGAGCGAAACAAAGACATCGGGATGTCCTTTAGAAGGAACTGGTTCACATACGCGCGTTCAACGAGACTCGTCGATAGTCTTGACGACCTCGCGGGTCTGATGCAGAAATCGACATGCTCCAGACTGATCACTGCTTGTAGATCGTCCCGTTCTTCATCACCAGCTGCACTGCACGAACCGCCGAGATGTCTTTGGTCGGGTCGCCCTTCACGGCAATCAGATCGGCCAGATAACCTTCCTTCACCTGCCCGAGCTGCTCGCCCATGCGCAGCATCTTCGCGTCGAGGGACGTCGCCGAGCGGAGCACGGCCACAGGCGTCATCCCATAAGCGACTAGCATCTCGAGCTCTCTCGCGTTGTCACCATGAGTGAATACACCGACATCGCTGCCGTTGCAGATCGTCACGCCCGCGAGGAGCGCGGCCGCGAAGCTTTTTTTCTTCGCGACGATGGACGGCGGATCAGGATCGACGCCCTTCCGCCAGCCGTTGTACTGCATGATCGCATCGCCGGCCGCAAGCGTCGGGATGAAACAGATGCCGCGCTCGGCCGCCATCTTGAAGACCTCCGGCGTGCCACCGTCCCCGTGCTCGATGGTCGTGACCCCGGCGAGAATCGCCCGGCGCATCCCTTCGGCAGTCGTCGCGTGCACTGTCACCGGGCGTCCCGAGCTACTGGCGATGTCGACGGCTTCCTTGAGCTCGTCCAACGTGAACGTCGGCTCGTTCTCACCGTTCGGTCCCCAGCGGTAATCGGCGTAGATCTTCACCCAATCCGCGCCGTGCTTGATCTGATCGCGCACTACCTGCGCGACCTGTTGGAGTCCGCTCGCCTCTTCGCCTCCCTGCGGAATGTCGCTGGTGTACTCCGGAGTAAAGCCAGCCGGCCCATACGCGCCGGTAGCAACGATAGCCCGTGTGGAGACGAACATTCGCGGACCCGGGATGATACCCTGATTCACCGCCTGCTTGAGTCCCACGTCGGCGTAGCCGGCCCCCTCCGTCCCGAGGTCGCGCAACGTGGTGAAGCCCGCCATCAGCGTCGCCCTCAAGTGATTGACTGCGCGCGCCGTGCGGAGCGCCAGGGATTCGTGGAGCACTTGGTCGTTCCATGACGTCTCGTTGTACGGATGCAGCAGCACGTGCGAATGCGCATCGATCAGTCCGGGCATGAGTGTCGTGCCCGGTAGATTGATCGTCGTCGCGCCGCTGGGCATGCTGATCTGACTGCGCGGGCCAGCAGCGATGATGCGGTTGCCAGTGACGAGCACCGCCCAGCCGGAATGCGCCGCGTCCTCCACACCGTCCCACACGCGGTCGGGTACGAGTAGAGTGCTGGTTACTGGAAGGGTGGCTGGGCGCCCAGGCGTTTGTGCCGCAGCTAGGCTCGGGATGGCCGCTGCCGCGGCCGACAATATGAGAGAACTCGCACGCATGACGCGCTCACAGTAAGTGATGAAAGGCTTGAGACCGATGTGCTTTCGATAATCACGATGGGGCGACGTCGTCGCTAGTCCATCCTGAGAGGCATTGGTGCCGTGACTAACGGAAGAACGACTTCGCGATAAAAAGGACGTTCGCCGGACGCTCAGCCAGACGTCGCATATACCATCGATACCACGCGGCGCCGTAACTCACCAGCGTCTTCACAATGTGCCCCTCGGCGACCAGCCGACGCTGCGCGGCGTCTCGAATCCCGTAGAGCATATGGACCTGATATTGGTCTTTACCAACACCCAACGTCGACGCTCGTTCGGCGATCCGACCGATCAGTCGCAGATCGTGTGTGCCGAAGATGGGAGTGCAGCTGCCGGCTCGTGCTCCCTCCAGCATCCGTGACGCGAGCTCGAAGTACGCGCGATCCGTGTCACTTTTTTTCTCGAACGCGACTGCCTGGGGTTCGTCATAGGCTCCTTTCACGAGGCGAATTACCGGCGTCAGCGGCATTAGTCGAGCAAGATCGGCGGGCGTGCGATGGAGATATGCCTGAAGCGCGATGCCCGTGGATGGGTTGGTTTTTTTTAGCGAGACGTAGAGCTCGAGCGTGCGATCGACATAGCTCGAGTCTTCCATATCGAGCCAGAGCGCGGATCCCGTAGCTTCGGCTTTCGCGGCAAGCACGTGAAGGTGACGCTCGCACTCGGTGATGGAGAGATCGAGACCAAGCTGCGTCGGCTTGACGCTGACATGCGCGGGCAGCCCCATCGCAAGAATGCGATCGAACAAAGCCGAGTAGTGGTCACGCACGGCAACCGCCGCGTTACCATTGATGATCGCTTCGCCGAGCTGGGTAAAGATCAGTCCGCGGCCGGTCGCGGCGATGGTGGTGCCCGCGGCAAGAGCGTCTTCGACATGCTCCCCTGGCATGAAGGTCCGCGTCGCGCGTTTCACCAAGGGGCTTCGCAGGGCGAAATCGTTGAGCGTTTTGTTGCGCGCCGCCGCCAGCAGGACCGAACGCCCGATATTCACGCTACGATGATGAGGACCTGGTCGAGTCTTTGCCAGCCTCCTCCGGCAGAAAACGGGTCGCGCTAGGGCGTTATCGCGTCAGCGGTGGCTTAACCGCTCGTGTCCTGCGCAGTGCGCGCGCTGAGAGGATGACGCCAAACGTACCGGTTACACCGAGCGCATAAAGCGTCCAGATGAAAAAGAATGCTCCGGCGGACCTTTTGACGCCGACTCCCGCTCCTGTCATATGAATGACAGGCATGCCCGCGGCGAGGACCGAGCCGATGAGAACAATGATCAGACCCGATCGCCTGTCGCTCCACAGCAGCGTTCCGCAGAGATAGACGACCAGGATGGCGATGCCCACAAGGTTATCGAGCCCGCCTCCGGCGAAACCGAGCACGATATCCTCCGAAATGTGGAGCGACAACAGCAGGATCGACAGCAGGGAGATCACCGTGAGCATCAGGTTGGATTTCATGGCATACCGTCCCATCGGTTCGCTGTGCGGGTCAGAACTCATATCGGCTACCCGTACGACAACGCTCATGTCCCGGTTTCGGGAGTGTCAGCTTATTCAATTGCGAACTGGAGTAACCGGCGCGGTGGACCTCGCGCTCCGAGTCAGCGTGCGCTCACGACGTAGGCAATCCAGAAACTGGCGACGGCGATCGCGCTGATTGCAAGAGTGCCCACCGCAAACACTGGCGCGAGATGCTGATCGCGGGCAGGGGTTTGCTCGCGCCGATAACCGCGCAGAAACACCGAATAGGCAATGCATGCCAGCAGCACACCGGCCCCGACGTCGATTACATAGTGCTGCTTCGTGTACAGAGTTGAAAGCGCGACAAGGAAGGCGGCAATCGTTGCGGATACTCCGACTTTGCGGTGCACCGGATAGCAGGTCAGCGCCGATACGAACGAGTGCGCGACGTGGAGCGATGGAAAGCAGTTATAAGGTGGGTCGGCTTCGTAAAGGAATCGAAGTCCCCAGGTGGCGAATCCGCTTCCAATCACTTTGTCCGGGCGCGGAGCAATCGTTGGGTAGGTCAGGAAGCAGACGTACGCCGTAATCCAGACCGCGAGATAGGCAAGGAACGTACGGCGAATGTGTTCATCCCGACGCACCACGAACACTGGTAGCGCGATCAGAAACAGGTAGAACGCGCCATAGACTAGGGCCCAAGTGGGCCGCAGCGGCAGGACTCGATCGAGTGCCAGGGCGGGAGAATGGAGCGTGCGGTGCGACACACCGTTGGCGATGAGGAGGTAGACCGGCACCAACGAAAGAAGCGCGACCATGCTGGCGCTCACGGGGTACGGCCGGCTGAGCGATCGCACGGCCAGGGTCCACTGGACAGGGATTGTGTCGCGAGCTCTCATCAGGAATCGGACGCCATGACCGGCCCGATCGCAACCGATGAGACCGTCGTTCAGGTGGCCCGTAGAATCTCGTTCACAAACGGTCCCTTGGATTCGTTGTACGCCTCACGATCCCGCGGAAAACGCGCCGCCAAATCAAGCTTCAACGCGGCGTAGGCGTCACGCAGAGATTCGTCGGCGCGGAGACGATTACGAAAGGTGAGATGATCCCGCCAGAATGGGCCATCGATCGCGGTAAGATGGAGGTGATAGGATCTTGGATTTCCGCGGCGGAAGAACTCGCGTCCCGGAATACCCTGCTCCCCGCGATGCACGTACCCCGCGCTGGTGAGCACATCGATGTACTGGGCGACAGGTGTGCCTTCGGGATAACCACCGAGAATGTCCAGAACGGGCTTTGCCGCCAAACCGGGAATGGCGGTGCTTCCGGTATGCTCCAGGATTACGGCGAGTCCGGCAACGGCGAAGAGTTTCTGGAGTCGATCTTTTTCAGCCGCAAACAGAGCGGGCCAGGCAGGATCGTAGGGCACCAATCGGACTATGCCGCTCTCGAGGCCGAGTGTCATGCGTGCGTTCAGAGTGCGGCTCAGCTTGATGAACGTTGCACTTCAGGTGAATTGGGGGACGCCTTTACCTTATTCGTGGCGGCAACTCTTCGCCAACTCGCCGTCGATGTCTCCTCCCGATTATCAAATCCCAGGGCGGGGGCGCGTGCGCCCGCAACCACCCGGAATACGGGCGGGCGAGGGCACGATGAAACACCTTGACGACTGAGCCGTTACACACACCCTTGCACGATCCGGAGCGGCGGTTATTGTGGTATTGTGAATCAGCGTGTTCCGACTTCACCCATCACCTTGTGTGGAGAACGCGTCGTCCGCCCGGGGCACATCTGCGCGTTTTTTGATTCGCCCAACGAGAAGTATCAGACCCTGGCGCCATACTTCACCGAGGGATTGGCCGCTGGTGACCGATTGCTAAATGTGGTCGACGCGGATTCTCGCACCCAGCATCTCCGCCAGCTGGCTGAGAACAATGTCCCGCTGGCTACCGCGATGGGCTCGGGCCAGCTCGAGGTCCTGACGTCAGAGGAGACCTACCTGAAAGATGGAGCGGAGGATCTGGAGGGCATGCTTGACCTGATGCGTGAGACGCTCGAGACCTCGCGACGCGAAGGACGCCGGGTTCGGACCTGCGGCGAAATGAACTGGATCGAGCGCAGCCGGATGGCGGGCGAGCGCGTGATGGAATACGAAGCACGCGTGAATGAGTTCGTTCCCACGTTCGATTGCACGCTTCTATGCGTGTACGACCTGGCACACACGCCGCCAGGCCTGATGTCCGACATCCTCGCGACGCATCCGTTCGCGATAATCAAGGGCCGCGCGCGGCCCAATCCATATTTTGTTCCTCCCCAGGAGTACCTGGGGATGATGTCGACCTTCCCTCCGATCTGAGCATCGGTCCGACATCCTCTCGCGGCCGGCTCACATAGCCGCTCAGCTCGGCAGACATTGCACTTCAGGTGATTCGGGCTACGGCTTTACCTTATTCGTGGCGGCAATGCTCAGCCAACTCGCCGTCGATTAACTCCTCCGATTACCAATTTCCTTGGCGGGTGCATTTTCGCCCCGCGCAGAACAGGAGCCCTGAGCAATGGCAATCTTCAAAGAGCAAACCGTTCCCCGTAAAGATCCCTCTCTGATGCCTTCAGAATCTTCGCCGCGAAAGGATACCGATTCGTTTTCGACGCCCTCGCCGAGTTATGAGCCGGCGGCGCGGCCGAGGTCGAAGGACGGAAAAGAGACGGTAATCGCTGCCGGTCTCACGATCGATGGCAAGATCGAGGGCGCCGGCCACGTTCGCATGGCTGGCCGCTTCAAGGGTGATGTGAATGTCGATGGCGATCTCACCATCGAGCCCGGCGCCAAGATCACCGGATCTGTGCGGGCGAGCACGGTCACCATTGCCGGTGATCTCGAAGGAAATATCGAAGGCGCGTCGCGCGTCGAGCTGCTCGCCAGCGGCGTTCTGAATGGAGATCTCAAGGCCGGTTCTCTCACCGTTGCCAGCGGATCCCGCATGCGGGGCAACGTTGCGTTCGGCTGGGATGAAGCCGTATCGCCGCCGCCGAGACTCAGAATGGACAGCGACGTCGCTTCGTGAGTACGTCGAGCGTGAGCTCGCCTGGGAAATCGCGACTGTGTCCGCACTGCAAGGCGACAATTCTGGCGAGCGCGACAATCTGTCCCGGTTGCGATCACAGCCTGAGATTCGATTCACAACGGAAGCGGAGAGCGGCACCGAGCTTCTCGCCGCTCCGTGTGGAGGGGACGATCAAGCATCCAGCGGCGGGCGAGGCCTGGGAGTATTCGATCGTGCTCTCCATACTCGGCGCTGAAGGGCAGGAGATCACGCGGCAGATCATGAGCGTAGGCGCGCTGAACCCGCAGGAGCAGCGGACGTTCAAGCTGGCGGTGGAGGTATTTACGCCGTCGGGCGAAGAAGCGTCGAAGGAGCGCTAGTGACCTCTAGGTGCTAGCCGGGCGAGCGATGTTGCCGATGAGTCGGCGGCTCGGCGGCCTGGTGAAGTAGGAGACAGCCACCAGCACCAGAAGCAGGAACGGCAGACTCGCTTTCACGCCTTCTCCGGACAAGTAGCTGGAGATGGTCGCCATTACCAAAGCGAACGTCACGCCGGCGTACGCCCATTCTTTCAGCAACGCAAATCCCGGCAACAGCAACACGACCGCCGCGATCGGCTTGGCAATTCCGAGAACAATGCGGAGGTGCTGTGGGTAGCCGGCTTTCGCAAATCCCTCGACGACCTCCACACTTCCGGTCAGGTAAGACAGGGATCCGAACAGCGCCAGGCAGGCGACCGCTGTGCAGATCCAGTAGGCAATCTTTCGAGCCATGAATTCCCCTTATCTGGTCTTGTCGAAGATCGATCCATCACCACATCCCGGCAACCTTCACCCCTCGCGCTTCATCCGCTCCCGCCGGGTACTCTCCCGTTCACTTGGTGAAGGAAGCGGAGCGCTGCCAATCCTGACACCACCCTCTCGCTCGTAATGGCCGATGATCACGCCGTCTGGAGTCACCCGCGACCTGGTCAGCTTGAACGAATGCGGCGCCGAGCCGTCGGCGAACAACTTTTTGCCGCCGCCAAGCACAACCGGCACCGTAAAGGTGCTGATGGCATCGACCAGGTCATTCGCGAGCAGCGCGTGGACGAGCTCGGTACTGCCCTGGGTGACGAGGTTCGGGCCGTCTGCCTGCTTCAGCCGCTTTACCTCGGCGATGTCGCGCAGTAGGACTGAGCCCGCCCAGCCCGTATCGACTTCGCCGGAGCGTGAAACCACGTACTTTTTGATCCTGTTGAACACCTTGGCGATATCGCCTGCTGGCGCACTTTCATCGTAGTAAGGCCAGTACGCGGCGAAAATCTCGTAGGTCTTGCGGCCGAGCAGGAGGTCGAATTCCTCTTTGAAGAGGCGGTCGATCTCTTCGCCGGCCGCTTGATCGAAATAGGGCATCGACCAGCCGCCGAACCTGAAGCCGTTGGTTGGATCCTCGGTCGGCGCCCCGGGCGCCTGCATGACACCATCCAGGGAAACCTGGGCGCCAACAATAATCTTCCGCATGGGTCACTCTCCTTGTCTACCACTACGACGAACGGCCTGGCTCCAATTCGACATATCCCACACATAATGTCTACGTCTCTTCGCTGCAGCATCATCGCTATTCTGATCGCGGGGCTTGTTCCGAGTAGGGCC